>JBAYTS010000036.1:0-28705 GCA_041675545.1 Methylotenera sp. | reverse complement strand
TTGTATACAGCCAATATTTAGTGCGTTATCAGCCAGTTATTGGCTTTGTGTTCGTTATTTGTAACAAATGATAGGGTGAAATAAACATCTAATTAAATACCTAAAGTATTCCACCGCAAATACTGGTTGCCATGAACTGAGCGAGCATCTGCCTCCAGACTTCTGGGTTGCTGGCTGTCGACATCAGCAGAATTAACATGATGTAATTTTTCACCCTCGCACCTAGACACTAACTGCACTTAGGCGCTAAAGCCACCATTTTTTTCCACGTCGGCTTTGTCTAACTCAAGTAAATTCTCCTGTTGTTTGCTACTCATTCTTTCAAATAAAAGTTTCATCATATCCTCGCGCTGATTTTCTGGAATATGGTTTTGGATTAAACCGCCTATTGTTTTTAGCGGGTCTGGGGCGTTATCTGCAACATCCGACTGGTTGCTATTAAGTTGCCCCATTTGCTGCACTTGTTCATCCGTAGTTAAAACTTTTGTAATCGCACTATTTGCATTCGGAAACGGAGTTTGTCCGGTAGCCGCTTGTTCAATTGGATCGACTTGTTGATTACTCATCATAATTCCTTTTACTTTTATCTGTGACTGTTTCAGTGGGTTTGTTGATAAGACTCAACTGGAATTTTTAAGTCGGGATGATTTTTTATTAGTGCAGCACGTTCTGCGGTTATTGCAATATGGCTCAAATACTCTGTTGCCAGCGCTGTATTTTTATCTTGTGTATTGATATCCATTACTATTTTTCCAATATTTATTATAGTCGTATCTTTGCTATCTCATCAAACGAGGCTGGGCCATCTTCTTGAATTTGATAATAAATGTTTTCAACCAAGGCACTTAGAACAATATGAGCGTATTTATTTGATGATGAATTTTGAATAAAATTACTTTCATTTTTTTCATAAAAAATAAGTGCACTTTTTAGCTCAGGGTAATTATTTAGCAGTCGAGTACGCTCTTCTGGTTTTTGTATTGCCTGCTTAAATGCATTTGCAAGGTCGTCATTGCTGTCGTATTGAGACATTTGATTTCCAAAATTCAATGGTTACCGCTCTAAAACAGCTTCTGTAGCCACATGTTTTGATTCATCTGTAGATGCGCCGTATTCATTTAGGCGGATATAGGCACTTATATTTTCAACTGAGTGCTTCAACACCTCAATATCATCTTTATTTAAACCACTTTTATTGTCCGTTTTAGTAGGTGTACTTAGTAGTGATTCGATAGCCTCATAGCGTTTTAAAGGTGTTGCCAGTCTTGGGTTGTCTTTGACCATTTGCTTACGTGCGGCTATTTCTTCTGCCGTTGGTTCTAGCTGATCTCGTACTTCAGGCTGCATGGTTTGGCTAAAAGTTTCAGCTAACAGCTCATTTTTAGCTTCTGGTCCGTAATAGTCCACCCCATGTTCTTTGATGTTATAGGCTAAAATCCCAGCTTTAGACTGTAAAGCCAATTTTTCTGTCTGGTTTACTTCCCCATCTTTGCCATAGTTTTTTTCATCTGTTACGTAAAAAGCTGTTGCATTTTCAAGTTCCGGTTTATCTTTCACCATTTGACTGCGTAATGCGGAATCTTCTATATGATCCTTGAAATATGTAGCATATTGACTGTTGTTTAACGCGCTCATTTTTTACTCTCCCGTTGTATTTGATGAAGTATAAGATGGCAAAAGCAATTGTTATGCCAATTTAAATTTTTTCAACAAAATCAATCGGTTGATGTATATGTGTGGAAAACTGGCTCTAAAAACGGAAATTAATAAATTGAATTTGTAGTTAAAAGATAACCGAGTTCTTAGTATGATGGTATAACCCATTGAAAATTGACTACATTTTATGTAGTCAAATCGCTACATCACTCAACTGGCTTACTTTCTTTGAACATGGCAGGCGTGAGTTCATGCCGCTCTAGTAACTTGTAAAATTCAGTACGATGGCGCTGGGCTAGTGATGCAGCCTGGGCAATATTGCCACTTGTGGTTTTAAGTAGGTTGATAAGATAATTACGTTCAAAGTTTTTACGTGAGGCTTCAAAAGGCATGATGATGCCAACGTTATCTTGCAGTGCTTTTTGTACTAATGATGCCGATACAATAGGAGTGGTAGCAAGAACAACCGTTTGCTCAACAATGTTTTGTAGCTGACGTACATTGCCCGGCCAAGGTGCCGCAATAAGTAATTGCATGGCTTCGGGTGCAAAGCCATTAAGTTTTTTATCGTATCTTTTACACAATGCCTGCAATAAATTATTGGCAATCAACGCAATGTCTTCGCGTCTCTCCGCTAAAGTGGGAATAGACAAGCCAACAACGTTAATTCTGTAGTAAAGGTCCTCGCGGAAGCGCTTGGCTTTCATTTCTTCTACAAGGTCGCGGTGCGTGGCAGAAATTACTCGAACGTTGATAGGGATGTTGGTATTAGAGCCTACGGGACGAACAACGCGCTCTTGTAATACGCGCAATAGTTTTACTTGCAGCAATAATGGCATATCGCCAATTTCATCAAGTAATATTGTGCCACCTTCAGCGCTTTGAAATAAGCCTTTATGGTCACTCACGGCACCTGTAAATGCACCTTTACTATGCCCAAAAAGTTCAGACTCCAATAATGACTCAGGCATGGCGCCGCAATTAATTGCCACAAAAGGTCCCGCTTTGCGTGGGCTCACCTGATGAATAGCATGCGCCAACAACTCCTTACCAGTACCGCTTTCACCTTGAATTAGAACGCTGGCGTCAGAGGCTGCCACTAACCTTGCTTGGCTGATTAGGTTTTCCATTTGAGGGCTACGTGTAAAAATACCTTCACGCCAAGCATTCTCTTTACTCTTTGACGTACTTGAATGCACGCTTGTGCCTATTGCAGCTTTGATTTTATTCAACAACGTAGCTTCGTCAGCAGGCTCCTCAATGAAATCAAAAACACCGTGCTGCGTTGCAGTTACCGCTTGAGAAATCGAACCGTGCGCAGTCAATATAATCATTGGAAGTGCTGAATCGGTTTGATGGATAGTGTCAAATAAATTTAAACCATCCATGTCAGACAGGCGTAATTCAGTAATCACCAGTGCAGGGCGCTCAATAGAAATTTGAGCTAAAGCCTCTTGACCACTTTTTGTGGGTTTTGCTTGATAACCAGTCGTTTGAAGTAATTTGCATAATAGTATTAGTTTCTCTACATCACTATTTACCACCAGTATTTTTTGTTTATTATCAATCATTTGCTTGCGTCCGACTTTCCTATGTTATTTGAGTCATATACAACAATCTGCAAATGTTACTCCGTTTGCGTACTTGATGAGCTCTTAGAATTAGAGCTATTGGGAATAGTTAAGTGGAATTTACAATAGTTTACAAACTGAAATTTCCAATCATTTACAATACTTTTACAAATCATTACATTTAGTAATAAATAAAAAAATAATATAAGTTTGATTGGGGGAAGTTGTATGGGGGAAATATTTATCGCTTCATTGCTAGCACTTTTGCGCCTTAAATTTATTAAATGTTTAGTGCAGTTAACCAACTTTCTGGCTGACACTCCACTCACCTCACAAGATTGGGTAGTTAGTTCGCTATGCACAATGACGGCATTTAAAACTACCTCTATTGAAACTTGGTAGATTTGATGGACTTTAATGCATTAGCCGCAGAGTGTGCCCCATGGGTAGCTCCGCAAACCATGGCTGCCATTGTTAAAACAGAGTCACAATTCAAACCGTTTGCTATTAATATTAATGGTGGGGCAAAGCTTGAGCGTCAGCCTGCTACTAAAGAAGAGGCTGTGGTTACGGCGAAGTGGTTAATTAATAATAATTACAATATTGACTTAGGGTTAGGGCAAGTCAATTCGGTAAATCTTACCAAAACTAATTTGAGTGTGGATGACGCTTTTGACCCATGCAAAAATTTGGCAGCCGCAGCCACTATTTTGCAATGGAATTATGCGTCAGCCAGCAAACGTATTCCAGGTGAGCAAGCTGCACTCCATGCAGCTATCTCGGCATACAACACAGGATCTTTTACTAAAGGATTCTCAAATGGTTATGTGCAAAAAGTAATGATCAACGCGAAATCTTCAACCGTACCAAATAAATCGATTATCTCACCGATCCCTTTAATTAATATTGCTAAACGCACTCCTGCAAGCTCTTCGAATACAGTAGCAACAGAGTTATCTGCGGTGAAAATTAAAGCAGTTCAGTCTAATAGCGAGAGTCAAGTGTCACCAAGGAGTGTTTACGGGAGTGAGCAATCGACACAAAGCGTCATGGTTTACTGAATGAATTGCAATGGTTGAGTAAGTTGTTCTTGTAAGTCTGTAAATTAAGTGTAGGGAGTCTTGTTGGTGGTTTTTGATATTTATTTATTTTTGAAGGGGAATATTTTGATGGGTAACAACACTTTTATTAAAAATGCTAAAGAGGCTTTGAGTTTAAAGCCATTTCAAACTAGTAACGTAAGTTCTATTGAACAACGAAAACAATCTGGTCGACTGATGCGTTTTATATTGGTTTCAGCAAGTGTTTGTTTTGTAGCCTTAGAACCATCAATTGTCAGTGCTGCGGATACTGGCACCACAGCAGGCGGTTTAGAGAAAATGGTGACAAATATAGTATCTGTCCTAACGGGTACTTTTGGTAAAGGTATTGCAACCATTGCCATCATGGCTATGGGTATTATGGCAATGTTCGGCAAATTGGAATGGGCAACAGCTGTGAAAGTGATTATTGGTATCGCTGTTACTTTTGGTGCCGCGTCTATTGTTAAATGGCTAACTGGTGGTACAGCTTTTGATTCGATTTCTTACTTAATGATACCTGCTACTTATTTGGCATAATTTAAAAAGTTGCAGGAGGCTTTATGAATAAAAATCTACATAAAGATATACTTTTTGTCGCGATGACCAGGGTACCCACTATTTTGGGGGTGCCTTACGTAGCTTTTATCCTAGAGCTGGTGTTTGCTTCTGTCGTTAATGTGGTCTCTGGTAATCCTTTGTACGCATTATTGGTGCTACCTGTACATGCCATTTTTTATATGATCGCCGCTCATGACCCTGGAATTTTTGCTGAAATAGAAATTTGGACAAGAACCATTGGACGTTGTTTAAATAGAAGGTTCTGGGGTTCAGCAAGCTTCTCTCCCCTTGTAACACGTAAGTGGAAGAGGTGAACGGTGCGGAAAAAGAGTTCTGTTTAGGACTCAGAACTGTAGCTGCTTACTAAGCATAATGTAGGAAAGTATAGACCTGTTTTTACAAAGGCAATGCTGGTTTAAATAAACCTAATAATGAATTTTTCTAGATTCATTATTAGGTTGATAGTTTTAATAAAGTTAGCAAAACTAATATTAATGTAGCTGGAATAATAAACAGGAAAAAAAATGGGAGAGATGTTTCAATTTTCTAAATTTCTAAAAAGCGAGTTAGAGGCTTCCTCGTTTATTCCGTATGCCAGTCATGTGACTGAAAATACCATCAAGTTGGTAGGTGGCGACTTTATTCAAATTATTAAACTACAAGGTGCCGCGCACGAAAGCGCCGATATTGAAGACATCAACAATTGGCATAACCAGCTTAATGGCATGATGCGTAATATTGCGTCAGCCAATGTTGCTTTATGGACACACGTAGTACGTCGAGAATATAACGAATATCCTGAAGGTAAATTTCCAGCTGGTTTTTGTAATGACTTCAATGAAAAATATCGTTCACAGATGGAAAATGACCGCATGCTGGTCAACGAGCTATATCTGTCAATAGTTTATCGTCCACAGCCTGTGGCAGCGACTAAATGGTTAGATAGATTCAATATACAAAGTAAAGAAGAGTTGGACGAGTTACAAAATGACTATCTGGAAGCGATTAATGAAGTCAGTGGAGCTGCAATGGCTGCATTATTTCGTTATGAACCTGAAATGCTTGGTTGTTATGAACATAATGGCGTGATGTATTCAGAATTGTGTGAATTGCTTGCATATTTAGTGAATGGCGAATGGCAAAAATTCCCGCTACCAAGATCAGAAATCAAGGATGTACTGACTACATCACGCCCGTTTTTTGGTAAAGGTGGCTTGATGTCACTTAAATCAACAGTTAATACAAAGTTTGCTTCTATTCTTGCAATCCAAGAGTATCCTTCAATGACCCAACCTGGCTTGCTTAATGAGCTCTTAGGGCTACCATTTGAGCTTGTTATTTCACAATCGTTTACATTTTTGTCTAAACCAGTCGCTGTTGGCAGAATGCAGCGGCAGCATGGACGTATGGTTGCTGCTGGTGATCTGGCAAAATCGCAGGTCAACGCACTTCATGATGCACTAGATGAGTTGATTTCAAATCGCTTTGTGATGGGTGCGCATAATATTAGCTTTATGCTGTATGCAAAAAATCAAAAGCAGTTAACCGAATATGTTAATTTGGCTGGGGCCTCATTATCAAATATTGGTGTTAAATGGACACGCGAAGAAATGGGTATCGCTGGCTCATTTTACGCAATGTTGCCAGGTAATTTCAAATACCGAGTTAGAGTCGGCGACATTACTAGTCTTAATTTTGCAGGGTTTTCCAGTTTCCATAATTTCCCGATTGGGCGTATAAAAAACAATCAATGGGGAGATGCGGTGATGATGTTTAAAACCACGTCCAGCAGCCCGTATTACTTTAACTTTCACCGAGCTGAAGGTAAAGAAATGCGGATTGATAAAAACCATAAAGACTTAGCAAATACCATGGTGATTGGTCAATCTGGTGGTGGTAAAACGGTGCTGGAAATGACCATGCTAGCTATGGCGATGAAGTTTAACCAACCACCAGAAAATCCAGCTACTTATATTTTGTTTGACAAAGACTTGGGCGGCGCAATCGGTGTGCGGGCTATGGGTGGTAAATATTACCCCATTAAAAATGGGGTGCCTTCAGGGTTCTCACCGTTCCAGCTAGAACCCACTCCCGATAACTTGGTTTTTTTAGAAGCTTTAGTTAAGAAGCTGGTTCAGCATGAAGGTATGCCGCTGACACCTGCACAAGAAAAAGAAATCAATCAGGCAATTGTCGGGGTGATGGGAGCAACTAAGAATAAACGTCGCCTAGGTGCTTTGCTGGAGTTTTTTGATCCGACAGATGCCAACGGCCTGCATGCACGTCTATCACGCTGGTGCCGAGGTGGCGCATTAGGATGGTTGTTTGACAACGCTGAAGATACATTTTCACTTGAAGGTTCACCAATATTTGGTTTTGATGTGACAGATTTTCTTGAGAATGAAGAAACACGTACGCCAACCATCATGTATTTGTTCCATCGCATTGAGAAACTCATTGATGGCCGTCGATTGATAATCTTTATGGATGAGTTTTGGAAGCTATTACAAGATGAATATTTTGAAGATTTAGTACAAAACAAACTTAAAACAATTCGTAAGCAAAATGGCTTTTTGGTGATGTTTACACAATCACCACGCGATGCACTCACGTCAAAGATTAGTCATTCGTTGATTGAACAAAGTGCAACCAAAATTTTCCTGCCTAACCCAGGTGCGGATTATGAAGATTATGTCAATGGTTTTAAATTGACAGTGCGTGAATATGAAATTATTAAAGACTTAGGCGAAAAATCCCGTCAATTTTTAATTAAGCAAGGGCAAAACTCTGTGGTTGCAGAGCTCAACTTGCGTGGGTTTGATGATGAACTAGCAGTACTTTCTGGCAATACAGCGACATCATTATTAGCAGAACGGTTGGTAGTTGAGTTAGGGGATGATCCTGACAAGTGGCTGCCTGAATTCCATCGTGTTCGTAAAGGAGATTGAAATGAAAAAAACACTTAGCACGGTAGTTTTAGTGGTTGGTCTTTTTAGTGGTGGCAATGCCCATGCCATTGATGCAGTGATTGATGCAGCAAATATTGTTCAGACTTCATTAACAGCTGTTAAATCTGGATTAACTGCAGCTTCAACAGCAATAATTGAGGCCAAAACCACGCTTATGGAGGCATGGGATAAGACAGTTTGGGCTCAGCAAGCAAAAGATATGATTAAATCTATTGAAGAAATACAAAATACCATAAAAAAAGTTAATGAAGCAAAAGAAACGCTTACTAAGCAAATTACTGGGCCAATAGAAGCCGCAACTGGCTACCTCGACAAAGTGGAAAACCTAGGTAAGGATAACCCGCAGGCCGGTGTTAACTATGCTTATGCACAATTACTTCCTAATGAAGTGATGACGACAGTAACATGCGCTGATGGAAAAGCTTGTGAAACAACTGATAGCGGCTATAAAAGTGTGAGTGCTGATGTTGCTTCAATTGATCTCCGTGATAGCTTGAAAGTAAAAGCTGAAGACGTTGGCGGAAGTTTTAATTTTTTAGGGGTTAGTGTTGGATCAGGGAAAAGCATTGCACAAATATCGCGTGAAGCAGCCGAGTTAAACGCACAAGAATTGGCAGTCATTGATACGATGGCGCGTGAGGCTTATGTACAGGCGAGCAATCGTATTGTAGCAATTGATATGTTACGTGAAAGTTTAAGAAAACCACCAGCAGATAAGGAGAATACGCTTAAATACACAACAGATGTGCAGGCTATGCTTGTGGCCGAGCAGGCTTTTTTGACTAATGACCAAAATAGATTAGCTGCATTGTCCGTATTGCAACAGTCTCAGCGCGATAGATATGAGCAAAGTAAAAAAGAAATTGTGGACTATATTGCGTACGGTGATCGTGCAGTAAAAAGTGGTGCGTTTGACCCTAGCGATCCTTTAACATTTTTGACAGACTCCTCTTATCAAGGGTTGAAGCGTGTTGCAATAGCGGGAGTTACAAAAGGAGCATTTACAGCACTACAGGATCAGTACAAATAACTTTGATTAACTGGCAAGGTAATAGTTATCACCTTTAAGTTGCTGTGTTCAGAGTGCATTCACTTTGATGTGTAGCGATGATTTTAAAAAATCATTTGATAGGTGAGTGAATGAGATACCTTTTTATAATTGTGCTTGAAACGATTTTATAAGAAAAAAATTATGGATTTAACCCAGCTTTTTCCTGATTTAAGTACGCTGCAAATGCTTATATTGTTAGATGAATCGTTGCAGACTGCGCAAGCTGCGATGTTTTTTTATTCAGAGACGGTTGTCAAGGGAATTAGACTTTTTGCAAAAAATACAGCTATTATTTTTGTATTTCTATATGGTTGGGGCATGGTAACTGGCGCTATCAAAGAGCCAATTCAAGAAACCTGGACGCGGCTTTTTAAGTTATTTGCAGTTGTTACTATCGCATTAAATATTACCGCATATAAAGAAATCGCAACTTGGATTTGGGATTTACCGACATATTTAACCGACACACTCATACCTGCCAGCATCGTTACTTTTCTACAGTCCTTTCTACCTGCGGGCAGTTCTGATTTGGCGCTTATGTTGATTACTGTTTTTATGTCTGCAGCTGTGGAAATCATGAGTACTGGACTCCAATCATCAAACATCGGAGGACAAACTGACCCGACGGCATGGGCCGCCGCTATGGGTATAGGAGTTGCTGGTATGAGTTTATCTGCAATAGTTGCAGGTATTTTGTTGGTTGCAAAGTTTTCACTTTCAGTCTTAGTGGCTTTAGGACCATTTTTTATCTTGTCTGTATTGTTTGAGAAAACCAAACATTTTTTCGATGGATGGTTAGCACAAGTGATCAACTTTATAGTTGTCATATTAATCATGACATTGACTGTTTATGTGTTGTTCCCAGTGATATTGATTGCAATTAGTTCTTATTATCTGGTGATGAAATTTGTCGGCACACTATCATTAAAAGAAAGTGTTGAATTGGTTACGTTGATGGGTATTTATATCGCGATTATCAAACAAGTACCAACAACTGCTGCTGCTTTGGTGCGAGGTTATGCGGTTGCATCACCTCAAGAGCGTAGTTTAGGGGGGGGGCATGCTGGCTCTAATGGAGGGAAAAGTGCTGGTCAACAGCAAGCTGAGGTTAATTCACAACGTTGATAATTTATAAAGTGGTAATAATAAGGGGATGAGAATGATGGGGCATATTAAAAAAATTGGCGTTATATTTGTACTTCATTTCGGAATGGCTGGCTGTGCTTCTGCACCTCCGCCCCCTGAGTGCAAAGGAGAATTCAAACCTGTAAATAAAATAGAAAAAAATAATGCTGAAATTAGCAGTGCTATTAAGCTTGTGCGCTGTGGTGAAGGGGAGTTGCATGGTAACAAAGGTTGAAAAGAAAAATTTTGATAATTATTTGGCAGAGGCGAAGTCTTGGGAAACTGACAAAGTCAGAGGGCTGGAAAAATCTAAGCAAGTAGCTTGGATTCTAACAACGTTTTTTGGCGTATTGGCAATGTTGTCAGTAATCGCTTTGGCCATGTTAACCCCATTTAAAACGTCTGTGCCTTATGTGATACGTGTAGATAATGTCACCGGTGGCGTTGACGTGGTAAATGCATTAGTAGATGGTAAAACGAATTATGATGAAGCAATGAATAAATATCATGTTCAGTGGTATGTGCGCTGGCGTGAAGGATATTCAAAACACTTGATTAGCGATTATTATAAAAACATTGGATTGAGCAGTGCGCCAATAGAGCAGTCTAAATATGCACAATTGATTTCTCGCAACAATCAAAATTCACCATTAAATGTATTGGGTGATAAGGGGACAGCCTCTATTACAATCAAAAGCACATCGTTCATTAAGGATAATGTTGCGTTAGTCAGATATACCAAAGAAATAAGTAATGGTGGTGTCGCTGAGCTAAGCCATTGGGCAGCGACGATAGTATTTCAATACTCTGGCACCCCTATGTCAGAGCAGGACCGTGCAATTAACCCATTAGGTTTCCAAGTGGTTGAATATCGCAATGACCCTGATCAAGAGATTACAGAAAGGTCATTGCCATCAAGAGCTACCTTGCCGCAAGATTCTGCCATGCCGCCAACTACGCTTGCTGTTCCATCAATTCAATAGGGAGTTTGCTTTGAGATATTTGCTCATAATTTTAACCATGTTACCTAGCTGGGTCATGGCAGAAATTGTTCCTAATAAGAGTCCTTATGATTCACGTGTTAGGGTGATTGATTACAATCGTATGGATGTAGTAAAGCTATCTACATTTTATGGAGTATCAACCCACGTACAATTTGCCGATGATGAAACTATTAAAGATGTTGCGATTGGGGATGATCAAGCTTGGAATATAGTACCTCGTGGCAATCACCTGTTTATCAAACCAAAAGCTAAAAAAGCTGATACCAATGTAACGGTAGTCACGGATAAACGTGTGTACAACTTTGCATTGATAGTCGTACCTAGATCCACAAAAGATTCAACAGCTTGGAAAGACCCTAATTTGGTATATGGCGTATCGTTTCGTTACCCAGAGGAAGAAGCGGAAAAGTTAGCTACTGAATTAGCAGCTAAAGCCAAAGCCGATGAAATTAAACATCGTTGGGATACAGTGAAAACTAAATTCTCTAAAATAACTAAGGAGGGCAATGTTGACTACGTTGGAGGCAAACAGATTCCACTAGAACAGCAAAATTATGATTATTGGATGGCCGGCTCTGATGAAATAAGCCCTACAGCAGCTCGCGATGATGGTCGCTTTACTTACCTTGCTTTTAGTAATAACCGTGATATGCCAGCAGTTTATTCAGTAGATGCTACTGGTAAAGAGGCGCTCATTAATACCAATGTAGAAGGTAATACGATTATTATCCATCGCGTAACACCTAAACTGAAGTTACGAAAAGGAGGTGCTGTCGTATGTATCCGCAATAATTCCTTTGATCCAGATGGTGGTGCGGACAATACAGCTGGCACAATTGCACCAGATATTCAGCGCGTAATCAAGGAGAAACAATAGTGGCTATCTTTGATTCTATTAAAAATAAGAGTTCTGGTGGAAATAAGCATCAAACTCATGACGCTGTGTTAGCCTCCCCCCCTTCAGATATTGAAGATATGATTGATGATGAAGTGCCATCTGTTAATCGTCGCAAAGGCAAGGGAAGGTTTGGTGACATGTTGGGATTGGCAGCAATTATTGGCGCAGGTTTAACAATGTTGTACTTTATTAATTCAGGTGATGAAAAGAAAGTTGAGCCAAAGCCAGAAAAATCGCAAATTAGAAGCAGTTTGCCACCGCTCGTGATGCCAGCTCCACCACCACCAGCTGAATTTATCGTGCCACCAGTCCAGCCAACGACACGACAGCCTATTCCATTGCAGGACTTAGGGCAATCTAATGCTACCGCCTTAAATAGGCCACAATTACCAACATGGTCGGATAGAAAAATGTCTGGAGGTCTTGTGCTTGGTTCGCAAAATGGGGGTGGCAGTACGACATCGTCAAATGCGAAATCGCTAGAAAAAGTCGCTTTAACTGACATTCCAGACACTAGTCCATTAGCATTGAAGCTTAAACCTACGGTATCTAGCGGGGTGTCGGCTAATTTACTACCCAATAGAGATTATCTAATCACAAAAGGTACAGCGCTAGACTGTGCTTTAGAAACTGCCGTCGATAGCACGGTGCCTGGTATTACCACTTGTCGATTAACGCGTGATGTTTATTCAGATAACGGGCATGTAATATTATTCGACCGGGGTAGCCAATTGGTCGGTGAATATCAGGGTGGACTCACTGCAGGTCAAGCACGAATTTTTGTGCTGTGGACACGTGCTAAAACGCCCAACGGGGTAATTGTTGCGCTTGATTCACCGGGCACTGATGCACTTGGCAGGTCTGGTCATGCAGGGTGGGTGGATACGCACTTTTTTGAAAGATTTGGTGCGGCAATATTAATGAGTCTGGTTAAGGATGGATTGACCGTTGCAAAAAATAACAATAGTTCATCTGTGACTATTGGCGGAGGTGGTAGCGACCAATTAGCCACTGAAATTCTAAAAAACACTGTCAATATTCCACCAACCTTATATATCAATCAGGGTGAGCATATTCAAATTATGGTGGCAAGAGACCTAGATTTCTCTACCGTTTATGGTTTAGAGCTGAAAGAGTAGCAAGTGTTGAAAGCGCATGTCAGTGTTGATGATATTCAATCGTCAGAGATGTTGGATGAGTACCTGCTACCGATACAGAGGTTTATTGACGATGCGTCATTAACTGAAATTTGTATCAATCGCCCAAGAGAAGTTTGGACAGAGGGCAGCGAAGGCTGGCAACGCTATGAAGTATCAGAACTTTCATTCAGTCATTGCCGCCAGTTGGCGACCTTGATTGCCAGCTATAACGGCAAAGCAATTTCGGCCGACAAACCTGTGCTGTCATCTGCGCTACCTAATGGCGAACGGGTACAAGTCATTATTCCGCCTGCCTGCGAACCAAATACTGTATCTATCACTATCCGTAAACCGAGCATGATAGATAAAACGCTTGATGAACTGGATAGTGAAGGTGCATTTCAGGAGGTTGAGCATCTTGATGCTGGATTAAAACCCTTTGAGCATGAGTTGCTAGCGCTAAAGGGAGAGGGAAGCATTAAGGAGTTTCTAGATTTAGCTGTGCGTTCTCACCGAAATATTCTGATTGTAGGTAAAACGGGTTCGGGTAAAACCACCATCACTAAAAGCCTAACCCGAAGCATACCCGGTGATGAGAGACTGATTACGATTGAGGATGTTCATGAGCTGTTTTTAAACCAACATTCGAATAAAGTGCATTTGTTTTATGCTCGAGAAGATGAGGGTGGGTCTAAGGTAACACCTAAACAGGCGCTGGCTTCTTGCCTGCGCATGAAACCTGATAGGATTTTATTGGCTGAACTACGTGGCGACGAGGCTTGGGAGTTCATCAAGTCTGTTAATACAGGTCACCCGGGCTCGATATCTACCATGCATGCAAATGGTGCTTTTGAGGCGTTTGAGCAACTGACAGCTTTAATTAAAGACAGCCGAACTGGCGCACACCTAGATACTGCTTATATCAAAAATAGATTATATACAACGCTGGATATTATACTTTTTTACCACAAACGCAAGCTTAGGGAGTTGTATTACGACCCTGAATTTAAACGTAAACAGATGAACGAGGGGCAGGGTAATCAGGAGCATATAAAAGATCATTCTAAGGTTGTTGCAAAGAGCTCATTAACTGAACGTATTGTGCAACATTTTAACGGTGGCAGACGGCAAACGGATCGTATAGATTAATGAGTAATCGAGATTTTTTACATACCCCTTGGGGCAAGGTCGCGATTGTGGCGATGTTAGTAGCATTAATCGCAATATGGTTGATGATAGCTGGAGCTGTCTTACTTATCGCATTCAAAAAAGATCCGAATGATGCAACGTTATTAACGCTATATCAGTATTGGTACTATTACCGAGACAATGTTGAGGTTATGGATTGGATATATAAGGCCAGTGGCATTACTTCAGCCATTATGGCGCTTCCAATAATAGCGATTTTAATTTCACCCAGTAATAAAAAGTTATTTGGTGAAGCACGCTTCGCCAAGCGCATTGATATTCAAAAGGCCGGACTGCTTGGTGATAAAGGTATTATCGTTGGTCAATTAGGATCACGTTATTTAATGTTTGGTGGTCAGCAACATGCCATTATTTCCGCACCAACCAGAAGCGGCAAGGGTGTTGGTATAGTGATTCCGAATTTATTAAATTGGCCCGAAAGTGTTGTTGTACTCGATATCAAACAGGAGAACTGGGATGTTACCAGTGGTTATCGGCAAAAGCATGGTCAGGAATGTTATTTGTTTAACCCAGCAGCGGCTGATTATCGTACGCATCGCTATAATCCGCTGGCTTACATCAGCGCAGACCCGAACTTTCGTATTGATGATGTGCAAAAGATTGCCAATATGTTGTTTCCTGATGTTCAGGGAACTGATGTTATTTGGACGGCGACACCACGAGGGCTGTTTTTAGGCATTGTTCTTTATCTTGCTGAAACACCCGACAAACCAGTGACTTTAGGGCAGGTTGTAAGGGAAACGCTAAAAGATGGTGATGGCTCGCAATATTTCGCCGGTGTTATCAATAATAGAGTAGCAGAGGGCAAACCGCTTTCAAATGCTTGCGTGAGAGCACTAAATAGCTACATATCGATATCTGCTGAAAATACACGAGCAGGCATTATGACCTCATTCCGATCGCGTTTAGAGCTTTGGATGAACCCGCTTGTAGATGCAGCCACCAGTGCAAATGACTTTGACTTGCGTGATGTACGCAAAAAGAAAATGTCAGTTTACCTCGGGGTGACCCCTGATAACTTAGAGCGTATGGCACCCCTATTGAACTTGTTCTTTCAGCAGTTAATTGATTTGAATACACGTGAGCTGCCCAATCAAAATAAGCTAATCAAATATAGTTGTTTATTACTGATGGATGAGTTTACCGCTATAGGGAAAATTGGAATCTTGTCAAAAGGCATTAGCTATATTGCAGGTTATGGCCTGCGAATGCTACCTATCATTCAGAGCCCTGCGCAATTAGTCGATGTTTATGGTGCTGATGCGGCACAAACTTTCACGACCAATCATGCTTTAAATATAATTTTTCCGCCCAAGGCCTCTGAAACTCAGACCGCTAAAGATATTTCAGAATGGTTGGGTTATGAAACTGTTAAATCCGTTTCAAAATCAAGGTCCAGGAAAATGTTTAAGCAAGATAATGACTCAAATAGCACGTCCGAACAACAGCGAGCTTTAATGTTGCCGCAAGAAATCACTAGTCTGGGGGCACGACGTGAGCTCATTATTATGGAGAATGTCCCTCCAATTTTAGCGGATAAAGTCATTTACTTTAATGATGTCGTATTTGTTGAGCGATTGAAAAAAATATCCAAAACGTTACGTAAACTGGGCGGTAAGTTACCTACACAAAAACAAATGGACGAGGCTATCGGATTAGGGGAACTCGCTGCAAAAGTGCCTCACATTGATCTTGAAGCCCATCATAAAGAAACGGGGGGGGATGTTGCCATTACCGTCACTGTTCCCTCTAAAGGTGGCGGCACTGCTGTTAAAAGACCTATAACTGCAGAAGATATTTCAAACTTAAGTAATCTTAAACTGGAAGACTTTGCGGTGGATTTTTCTTCAGTAAAAAAACCACCGCCAGGTGAGATGGATGAAGCCGCGCTAAAGGCTTATGCCGATGATTTATGCAGAGCCATGGGGATGCAAGTGTAGTTAAACTTATGGACAATAATGACGCGAATTCTGCAAGCCCCACACAAAATGACGCAGGTCAGCAGTTGCATATTATTAAAGTTTATCCCTTGGATGGAAAGCCCGTGGCTCAAAGCCAGTTTTGGGTGGCGGTAACTCAAGTGCAGAACGAGTTAGTTAAAAGACTATTTTTACGTGATGGGCAACAGCACCGTTTGATTTCTACCGACTCAGCGATGCGCTTGCTTTCTAGTGAAAACAGAATGGATTTATCTGTAATTTTAAAAGTGTCATCAAAAAAAGGCGGTTCAACGCCTGCCGTTGTTCTAAATTCAATTGAACCTATTCGCGATCAGTCGTCACCCCGTAGCGTAAATCAGTCCGTAAGTACATGTAGTGCTTATATTACAAGACACAGCCCTAGTTTAGATAATGTAGCCAATGTGCTTAGTACAACATCAACCGATTTAGTCGCCATCGCCACCTTGGTGCAGACGGCGCAGTTAAGAAGCTGGGGTTCAATAAAGGTAACCGGTTCTGCGTTTTTTAGAAAGCAAGTGTGGCTAGAGGCTGTATCAAGAGGGTTATACGTAGAAGGTTACATGCATACTGAGGACGATAGGCGGGCGTTATTCATGCGCATACCAAAGTCTGCACAAATGTATATTAGACCGGAATATAGACCAACAGAAACCATAAAGAAAGCGTCAAATGCTGACTTTAAATCCAAATCAAAAATTATTAAAAAAAATATCACGGATGGTAAGAGCCAGCATGAATTAGATGTGACCGATCTATCGGAACAGGAACTCATATACCTGCTTATGCGCGTTCATCAAATAGAGTTAGGTAAAACAAGTATGACTAGCATTCACTTAACTTTGCAACCGATATCAAACATAGACGCGATTGCAATAGACAATGAGGGGACTTTTATTGAGCATTGAGTCACTTAACGATGAGGCCGAAGTTTAATACATGTGTGTAGTTGAGCGGCTACGGAATAATTATAAATACATCAGCTATTAACAGATAAACACCATAACCATATGTTAATAAAGGGTTTTTATAATATGGCATGTTGCTTGCTACTTTAAACTCAAGTGGCAATATAAATTGAATTTATAAAGGATTATGTGATGGCTGAAAATAACAATCTAGATCGAGCACAATCTGTACGTAATGAACAGGCGGATGCTTTTTTACAAATCATAAATTCACAGGTAACTGAAGAAAAAGGAAGGCTTTTACAAAAGCACCCTGAGTTGACAAATATTGTTGACTATTACGAAGTAGACTTAAAACTACATGCTAATAACCCAGGGTTTAAAGAGAATTTTGAAAATGGACGCTATGTAAATACGTTGTTAGAGAATATCAGGCATGGGCAACTCCATGAATATGATTCACCTGCGCAGTCACAGAATAAAAGCCATTTAGTGCTAGCTAATAAAGATTACGATTCAACCACTAAGATACTAACGGGCTTTGACATTAACCTTGGTGACAATCAAAAGCCGCTACATATTGATTTGAGTCATTATTCTCCTAAAGATAAATCACCTGAAGAAACACAAAAAATTCGCGAAGATTTTTATGATGTTTATCAAAGCGCAATTAACAGAAACCCTGACAAAGCAGAAATTACGTTTAAAAAAATTGCGGAAAGTTTTCCTGATGGCATTTCATGGCGTTCACCAGATCAAGAATTAAATCACCTCATTAATTCGCATGTGTTAAGTATGCAAGGTGTGCCAAATTTAGGCGTAATCGCTTCAAAGAGTTTTGGGGAAGCGTTCATGAGAATTCATAATGACAGAGCGGATAGCCCGCTGAGGCATGGTGATGTGGATATCCCTAAATCTAAACTTGTTGACCTAAAAACCTTGTCAGAAACTATTAACCAAAATGACTATTTCACCAAAAATCAAAAACAGTCTCTAAATCAATTGATTGCAGAAAACTTCAATCAAACAGAATTTTTGCGTTTAGTGCCTGGCCAGCAGCTAAGTTAATTTATTCCATATTCTTTATTAAAGTGACATCAGACAGATAATTTTTATGACAAACGCCGTAACTCAACAATCATCATTATTATTAAATCAAAGTTTACCTGACGCTCTTTCAGGCGATGAGGGCATACAAGTATGCAAGGTAAATTAGAAGTTGCAGATAAACAACAATGAATTGTTGGATAACTAATGCAAATACATCACAAGTAAAGGCGCGTAATGGCAAATGGAATCAAACCAGTTGGGCTAGGAGCAAACCTCAATCTGGTTGTTCCAGATGACGCTTATGGATTTGCTGCGCCATATGCAAATTATACCGGTGCATATAGCGTAATCGCACATGGACCAAGTGCACAAAACGAGTTCTTTCTTTACAGTAAGCATGAAATTAGTCGAAATTCTATGGATGCACAATTCTCCCCTCATGATCTGGCTAATATAATTAAAATGGATCCGCAATATCATCAGGGTCAACCAGTCATTTTATTTGCATGTAATGCAGGCAAGTGGGGCAAAGACTCGTATGCACAGGCGCTTGCTAAAGAAATGAAGGTTAATGTAATTGCGCCTACGGAGAATATCACCCCGGTGGCTTTTGGGGATAAAACAGATTATCACTTCAAAGAGTGGGTTGTGGCAGAGCATGTTACTGATCTTTTAACGATAAGGTTGCTAGGCAAGGAGCTGTACAAGCCAGCAACATTTGATAAGTTTGTTGATGATGACGAAGGAAGAGATGCTGAAGGAAGACGTCATTATTTAAAAATAGAAAATCCAGGTAGTTTTGCTACGTTTAGCCCAACACAACAAATTAACTCTGGCATTCAGATTACCTCTGCAATAAATAACAACATCCCTAAAGCTATAGGGATTACTGCTGACGGGCTTAGTAGTCCCGAGTTATTAACACTCGAACAAAAACTGGTGCAACTGGCGCAATTTGTTAAAACACTTCCATCTGCACAGCAACAGCCAATTCAAAAAAATATAGCCGATTTAGCAACTGCACACCATATCAACCTTGCTAATCTGCTTACGGACAATGCAGATATTGAAAAAAGTATTTAAAAGAACTGCCAATACAAAATATCTAAGAATAGACAATTGCCCAGAAATTTTAAACTAATAAAATCAATAGGTTAAATTGATGTCACTAATTTTATACAAAAAAATATATTTAAAATCAATAAGTTATATATTTTATAATAATTGTGTAGTGATATCACTACACAATTAAGTGTTGTGGCAATGTTGAAGAGCAGTAAATATTTTAAGTAATTGAAATTATTCAATATTATATCGATGGCATAGCTTTTGCTAATTAAGCTTAACCATTTCTAATTTGTACAAAATTACTTTATGAATGCGAGTAAGTTTGAATAGGTTTTAAACTTTTTAAAACCAATGGCTTTGTTTAAAAAATTATAGGTTCACTAGGGAGCGCGACATGGCAGATCAAAAACAAGAAAAATTAAGTGCAGACATCAAAGTAACTATAGAAAATGGCATCGCCAGAATAGAGCACTCTGATGCTTATAACGCACAGCAAGAGCGCTACTTTGCAGGTGACAATTTTACCAAACAAGAAAAAGCTGCAAATGAGAAGTTAATTGAAGCTGAAGAGATTCAAATTATTAAAGCACAACTTGACCCTGCTGCATATATCGAACAGCAACAGGTAAGCACTGACCATGACTCAACATTGCAAGCGGCCACGAGCGCTGCGGTGAAGCAAGATCAAGTAGCCTCATCTAACAATCTAAAAAATCAAACCGGGGTGCAATCACTTGAACTTCTAGAAAAGCCACCTATTGTCAAAGCCGGACTTAAAGAACAGCTACCTGCAACGCCCGCATTTCAAGAGCCACAGCAAAGCCTAAGTGAAGAGCAGCGTTTTGAGAGAGCCAAGCATGCTTTTGCAGAGGCTAAACCAGAAGATTTAGCTGTAGCTAAAAGTAATTTAGAGGGGGTACAGCAAAAACTTTGGGCAGTAGCAGACAATTTAAAAAATATTGGCGTGGTGATGACTCCTGAGCAAATTGCAATGGGTCAGAAAAAAGCTTTTATGGATGAAGGGGATAAACTTTTTGAGATTAATGAAATTGCCAGTAATAGAAATTCCAATGCGCTGACATGGGAAGTCGCTAACTATTCTCAAGGCGCGGGTAAAACTTTGCTCAATGCTGATGCTGGAGGCGGTGTTGCGGGTGCAAAAATTGGCACTGAATTACATCATGGCTTGAAAGCACCTGGTTTAGATTTGGCTGAAGTAAATGTAACTACCAGCACTACTAACGAAGGTGTTGTGAATGGAAGTGCCGGCGTTAGAGGCGTTAAACTTGTATATGGTAGCGGCGACCATAAAGTATTTTTAGCTGGGGCTGCGGATTTGACTGCTTCAAATTTGACGGGAGAAACTACCCAGTTAGGCGGTAACGTTACAGGGTTAGTCGTTAATACACACTCGTTAAATGGGCGCCCAACTTCTGAAATTATTGGAGCAAATGTTGATGTCTTGACTGGAAACAAAACCGCGGTCGGTAGTATTGCTCAAACTTTTAACGCTGATACCCGATACGCGACAACGGCTAGAGCGATAGGTACTGTTGGTGTGGAGTCTGGCTCTGGCAGTTTTAGTTTTGAGGCCTATCAAAGAACCGGTATTGAAGGCCTGACTGCTAGGCTAAATTTAGGGGTAGCAGATGTTGGCGGTAAAAATGAGCCGTCAGGAGGACTTGGAGTGAGTTACGGGTGGTAATTAGGGCGATTTAAAAATGGACAATCAAAAGGTGCAAGTTAACAACACAGTACTTAGCGGTAACGCTAAGGTGTCTGAGCCAATGGTGGACAGTCAGGGCTTAATTAAAGGTTTTATTATCGACAACCCTAAAGGTCCTGATGTTCAGGTTGATTTGCAACACTTTTTGCTGAATGAAGAAAACGTTGAGGAAAACAAAAAACTGCGGCAAACCATTTATGATACTTATAAGCTTGCAGCGCAATCGGTACCTGCATTTACGCCATTGGCAGAGTGTGTAGCACAGACATCGCAGCATATTTTGCATAGCGAAGCGAATAAACCTGAAGGGGTCTTTAGCAATATTATCTATTTAAAAAATGCTTTAAAAACAACAGACAATAATTTACTGGATGCTTTACCTGTAGTGAATATCGCAGGAAACCCAAATTTACCAGATAGAGAAATATCCGTTGAATTTGATACCGATGTAGGACACGTAAAAACGGTAGTTAAAGTTGAACAGCAAAACAAATATTATTTAGGTGAAGATGGTCTCTGGTATACCACTAACCCACTAGAAGTCATTACACATGAAATTGCACACGCCTGTAAAGATTTACAAAATCTCACGAAATCGGGTGATTTTGCTTATGAGTCCAGCAAAAAGCAAGGCATTACACCTGAAGATGAAAAACGCGTTATTAATTTTGTAAATCAAGTATTGCTACAACCTAGAGGCATGTCTGGACGAGATTTAAGTTCAGACACCGCAGTAAAACCAAATAATGCAACAATGGGTAAGTATGTGCCTTTAGATACGGTGGGTGTCGAGTGGTTAAAACATGCGCCAATTCCAATTGAATTGAAGTCATATTCTCAACCCAAAGTGATTGATTTTAATAGTCAGTCAAAAAATAATAGTCATGCCGTTACTGAGGAAACAGGCTCTGTACATCCGATAACATTGGTTCAATTAAAGCGTGAGCTTTCCTCATTTGATTCTGAACATCAGCAGAGTTTTGTTTTTTCTAGAATTAGTGAGGTGATGAAAGGTAATGGTTTTTTTCAAAAACCGACTAACTGTGATTCTGACTTAGCCTTTTGATCGAAAGTCCATTTATGTTTATCAATGATGAATCAGGCAATAAAAATACGTTAAATAACCCTGCAATGGATTCTGGCCTTCAAAATGATTTAACGCATGAGAAACCGGTACCAGCTTTTGCCAACGAAGCGCAATTGCTTTCTACAGAGAATGCACCGATTGGAACGCCACAAAATCAAACACCAAGCGTTGCAATGGAGCAGGAATCTGTTGTAAGTGATGATAAAGACGCGCGTAAACCGATTGGTTATGTAGAGCCGGCAATAAAAAACGCAGCTTATACTGCGCCAGAAAAAACTGTGCAAGTAACAGCGGTTGATAATATGCAGCAACGCATTGAGTCGCAAAATCAACTCAATTTGCAGGTGACTGCACAGGGGCGCCAAGAAAGTTTAAATCAAAATTCTTTAGAGGTTAAATCTAAACAAGAGGTGTTAGCGTTGTTGCAAGAACAGAACCGCCCTAATCTTGCTGGTAGGTTTGCCGCAATGAGTGCCCATGTTGAATCATCTCAAATGACGGATGAAAACAAAGCAGATGCGCAACAACGCTTAAATAAAGCCACGCTTGCATACGCAGAACGGATAGATGATAAAGAAATTTCACCCATTGATATTAATGTGGCACAGCGCGTCAATGACAAGATTTTAGAACGTGGCTAGCAAGCTGATAACCGCATAAAAATAAAGAAAAGTTCAATTAAAGGAAGTCGAAAATGGCAGACGTAATACAGGATAAAAATAACCCAAATATATGGCGAGAAGATGATATTACGATTATTAAAATACCTGAGTTAGGTGAAAAAGCGGAGATGCGTTTTCGCTTCCCGGAAGCGCATATTGAATTAGCTGGGCATATGAGTCCTGAAGATATTGCAAAAGCAAATAAAGCAGAATCTCGTGAATCGGTCGCAGACAGCGTAAAACCCCCTAAACTTATTATTGACGTAGTTAAGCAAAATGGTTTTAGTTCTGTTGGCAGTGATAGGGCTGAAACAGAAAAGATATTAGAGGAAATGTTTAATCATTCAAAAGCTCCGGAGACAAAGTTACAGCACGATTTAAATCAATTAATAGTAGATACATATCATCAAAATAAAGATGCATCAGGCAAGTCGATACCTATAGACATTGGCAAAAGTAATGACCTTACAAAGGATCAGTTGGGTGGTGCTTTACTAGAAAAAAACAATGGGCAAGCCGCACTTGGCATCAATCTAGAAGCAATGAAAAAATCTGAATATATTTATGTGGATACTGAAAACGGGCGTAATGTAAACAAGAATCACCCAGCCTCGGTAGTAGATATTTTTAGGCATGAGCTATTTCATTATGTCGATACGCATATGCAAGGTAAAGATAATGGGGCAAAAGAGGAGAAAGATGGTGAGGCACGTGCCGTTTGGTATGTTAATCAGTTTCAATCGGCAAGAGGTGAACCAAAACGCGCCTCATACGCAGTTTCGGATAATCCGGAAAATGTTGGGAAAAATCATATGCTACCTGAGTTGGTTGGTGAAAAAATGCCACTTGGTGATGCCCCATCTCATGGAAATTTAAGAGTTTACAAACCCATCGCAACTGAAGGTAAAGAGCACCAGCCTGAACAACCACTTCAATCAAAGCCTCAATCTCAAAACCAATCCAGTAGCGAAACAAACTTATTACCTGGATTGGCGGGATTTGCAAGAGGGGCTGATCTTTTTTTAAGTGAAAGAAGTGGATTATCACCTGAGAATCAAACAGGTGTTAAGGCTTACGTGGATAGTTTATTGGCTAAACAAAACTCTACTGGTAAAGATATTGTTGTATCCATAAGCGACACTACAGACGTAAAAACTACAGTTGAAAAAGAGCTGACACAAAATGCGTAAGTTAAATAGATATTCAATATATATCAACTAAGAAAGATAGACATGACCATTGAAAGAGATAAAGCAAACACTAACATTTCAATTGTGCACACAGCACAAGGCAAAATACGTTTTGATTTTGGCGCAGAAGGTAAAGCCATTGATGTCAATATTCAGGGGATTCCAAAATTAGACGCATTTAAAGAAGATGGTAGAAAAGAATTAGAAGCGTTGATGGATAAAACATTTAATCCATCGGCTGATTCAACCCAAAAATTAAAGGATCTGCAGGCTAAGTTTAATGAAACCATTATTGCTACTCAAAATGGCAAGGCTTTAGAGGTTGGCACTTCAGAAAAATTAACGAGTTTTGATACGGGCGGTGGAGGTTTAACGCGCAAAGTAGATGCAAGTGGCATGCCTGTTCAAGATGTTGCATTAGGTATCAACCTTGCCGAAGTAGTTAAAACTCCCTACAGAGACAATATGGGCAGGGATCACAAAATGAAGCCTGAAGACATTCTTAGGCATGAGCTATTCCATTATGTTGATAAAGCCAGTGACCCAAATCAAGTTTCAAAGAATAAAGATGACCCGGCTAGCGATTTAATGTTTAAGGAAAGACGCGCAGTTTGGTATGTTAATCAATTTCAATTAGCTGAAGATCCGCCTCGCGCACAAAGAATCTCTTACAAGACACTTAATTCTGATCTGGATACCGGCATAGCAGGTGCTGATGGAAAAGTGGCCGGTTCAACATTACCCGGTGCAGAAAAAGGTTACCCAGAGCCGAGCCCAAACAATCATCGAGAATATCCTTGGAATAAACAAGCAGAAAATTCAACTTCATCAAGTATTTCAGATTTTTCTAAAAAGCTAGATTTACCTGACGACTTACTCAATAACTTAAAAGGTGGGGCAGCGGCTATAAATCATGGTGATTATTTTTCTCCTGAACAAAAAGCACAACTCAATACACTGTTGGCCAACAACTTGAATGAAAGTTTTACATTAAAACAGTCGGAAAGAGATGTGTAAGTTTTGTGTGTGATTTAGGTTTTAGTATAAATTTGATTGAAAATAAAGTAGATATCCAGCAAGGAAGGTAAATGGCACAAGGTGATAAAAAAACTTAAGAGCAGGAATCTGCCGCGGAGAGAGATGTGCGGTTTATTAAAGATAATCCTGTAAAAGGCAAGGTTATCCAGTTATGTGCTGGATTTCTGGAGTCATTGATGTTCTAGATATCCAAGCCGTGACCATACCGGTAGAGCTAGTGAAAGCGCTAGCTCTGAGTCATCTATTTAGTTGTCTAACCATTTAATTAATCGGAAATTCAGCATGAAAATTAAACATAGCATGATATTTGTATCTGCACTATTTATTGCAGCATGTAGCCAAGCACCCGTTCAATCACCAATGGATGACGTACCACAAAAGGTGAGCCGCGATTATGAAGCGATAGGAGATGCTACTGGTATTCGTCCTTATGTTTATGGTAAACATACTTTAATAAAAATTGAAGCAGGGAAGCCAGCTTTTCTATCTTTTAAAGATGAAAATGGTGCTTCAGTGGGCTACAAGATACAAGGCGGCTATTATGTTCTGGATCGAAAACTAGATTCATTTACTGTCGCAGGGTTACGACGTGTGGTTCAGTTTAATCTGATTCAACAAGAGCCTTCTATTGTTGATGTTGAAAACACTGTAGATTTACAAATAGAAAGTGATGCTAACGCATGGTCATTAAATGAAAGTGCAGAAATATCAGCGGATACGGTACGCAAAATTAAAAGTGGCGATCCTATATACGCAATTATGAATAAACAAATGCAGCAACATCGCTATCTATTAAGTATTGCGAGTGAACATAAAAAATACACAGGGGAAGAGCTTTTTCAGATTAACAGTAGATTAGATTTAATTGAATATAAAATCGCTAATCGAGACGAGGCTATTGTTCACGTATACTTTCCTTTTAACAATACGACCTTTAAACCTGAAACAGATATTATCGATGCGTTGCTGCCGCTCGCAAAAAATGCAGTTAGTATTAATGTTTTTGGCAGAACTGACTCTAGAGTCGCTGATGAAGGAAACAAGCAGGTTGCTAAGGGCAGGGTAATGGCAACCAAAGAGTTTCTAGTTGCGCATGGCGTACCGGAGAGCATTATTCATACAGATCCACGTGCCTCTGGTGACTTTATTGCACCTGCCGGCATGGAAGATGGAAGAAAGCTCAATCGAAGGGTAACGATTGAAGTGATTATGCAGTGATTAACGAGGGTATCCTGATTTTCGTGTAAACATCGGTTATTTAGTCAACCCTGAAAAACTCCCAATCAATTTGAAATGGTTAATTTGCTATACTAGGATTACTCATAATTCTGTATGCTTACAATAATTGTCAGGCAATATCATTGCCTGATATACAAGCAATTGAAATCATTTTGGATAGATTAAGGCTATGGAACAAAAAAACACGCCGATTGAAACTGCTCGTCAAACACTAATGCAATTAATGCAACGTAAGTTGCCGCCTACGCCAGATAATTTTCGGAGTGTTTATGATGAAATTATGGGCGTTAAATCTGTTGATAAATCCGTTGAATTAGCCAAAACCCTTGAAAAAGTATTACTTGAAGCAGGCAAACAAAAGCCCAAGTATGTTGTGGTAGCGCAAGCGATATCACCATTGATTGAGAAAGCTGACTGGAGCAAACTCGAAGATCAATTACGCAAGCTGTTTCCTTCAGGCTCAGGCAGTGCTGACGTTGGTGAGGCGAATTGGTCGGTATTGATCCGTAGCTTACTTAAGCAGTTAGAGGTGAGTCATAAGGGCGTGACATTGAGTCGCAAAAAAGAGGGGTTGAGCAAAGTCCTCACTAACTTTGCGAATGACTCTGATGTGCTGGCGCAAAAGATTCAAGCACTGATTAACTCATGGGGCACGGGAAGCGCTACTGAAACGGTTGCCACATCTTCATTGCCTGCTGATGGCGGTGGCACTACTCAAGTCACTGCAAATACGCTTGCATCTGTTCAATGGCGAGAGATGCTACTGAGAACATTTGAGCTGGTGCTGATTCCTCATTTGCAGGCAGTGTCAGAGCATCAACAAAAAGCGATTAGCTTATTAACGATGATGCGGCAAGTTAATGGCGAGCAAGCGCTCGCTAAATGTGCAAATGACTTAAAGCCCATTTTATTGGCGCTGGAAATGGAGCGCGACCATCAGGCGCGCATTCATGAGGCATTAATGCAACTTTTACGTTTGCTTGTTGCCAGCATGGGGTCATTGGTGCTTGAGGATCAATGGCTTTATGCACAAACCATCGTTATCAACGATATTATTTCAAAGCCGCTTAATATCAACACGCTTTATGATGCGGAGAGTAGCTTGAAAGAGCTAACTTATAAGCAGTCTCAGCTTAAACCTGCATTAACAGAGGCTAAAGATACACTGAAAAAAATGGTGACTACTTTTGTCGATAGACTGGTGGAGATGACAGAAAGCACCAGTGACTATCACGACAAAATTGAAGGCTACCAACAAAAAATTGCCTCTACAGAAGACATGGGCGAGTTAAATGTATTACTCAATAGCATATTGGAAGATACACGTGCCATTGGTTTGAGTGTGCAACGCACGCGCGATGAGTTTACCTTGAGCCAAAAGCATGCAATGGATGCAGAAAAAAGAATACAAGAGTTGACGGCAGAACTTGATTATATTGGTGAAGTTGCTCATCAAGATTACTTAACAGGCGCACTCAATCGACGTGGAATGGATGAGGCTATTGAGCGCGAATTTAACCGCGCTGATCGCCATAATACGGCACTGTGTGTCGCGATGCTTGATATTGACCATTTTAAAAAGCTAAATGATAGCTTAGGCCACGCCACGGGCGATCAGGCACTTACGCATTTGGTTCGGGTGCTAAAAGACGTATTGCGCCCGACAGATGTGTTAGCGCGCTACGGCGGTGAAGAGTTTATTATCATTTTACCGGCAACCCCGCAAGATGAAGCAATTAAAGCGGTGGCACGTGTGCAACGCGAACTTACTAAAAATTTCTTTATGCATAAAAATGAGCGTGTACTCATTACATTTAGCGCCGGCGTGGCGCAGCGTGCGACGGGTGAGTCTGCCGAGCACTTGATACCCCGTGCTGATGCTGCACTGTACCTTGCTAAACATAGCGGACGTAATCAGGTGATAGGTGCAGAACTGCTACCTGAGCCGGATAGCACTGCTGTTGTATAACTATTTCGGTTGAATAAGTGATGTATAAATGTAGCTAGTTAAAACCATGACGCATGGCTGGCGCTAGCTGTTTTAATTCTTCATCATCATACAAGCGACCGCGTGTGATAAATGCCATGCCTGTACCGCAATCTAGTGAAAATGAGCCGCTGGAACCCACGACGGCATCTAGGATGGTGTGTGTATTTTGTGCAAATGTAAAATGGCTATCGCCCATATAAAACATCGCGCCAGCAACCTCACCTAACTTTACATCTGATGGGCTGGGTTTGAATTCATTGGCAGGCATACATAAAGGGCCGCTTCCTTCACAGCATCCACCGGATTGAAAAAAAATAATTGATCCAAACTTTGCCGTGAGTTGCTGGATTAGCGCTATTGCGGCAGGGGTTGCAGAAACGCGTTCAACCATGATTTAATCTCCAAAAAAAGAGGCGGTGTAAGCCGCCTCTTAAATTCCGTACAACGTTAGCGGACAATGCTTAAATTAGAAGAAGCCTAACTTTTTAGGGCTATAGCTCACTAACAAGTTTTTGGTTTGCTGGTAA
>JBAYTS010000035.1:0-29680 GCA_041675545.1 Methylotenera sp. | reverse complement strand
TCAACTTTGCTAAACAGCGCCCATGGCAAGAATCAGTATGTTCTAGCTTAACTGAACTATTCGCACCGCACATTCATCAACAGCGTATTGATTCATGGCCGGATATGTATCCGTGGATCAATAAAGAAGGCATGCAGTATTTTAAAAACCGCTTAACGCAGGCGCGCCGTGATGTTGAGCAAGGTTTAGCTGTCACTTTAGATTACTTTGGTCAAAGCCGTGAGCGACAAGAGCGTGCGCTTGAAATCTTACAATTTAAGCTAGATGTACTGTGGGTGATGGCTGATGCCATTATGTTGCAGTGTACTGATATTAAAGTTGAAGGCCGAGATTATCTGCGCCAACCAGTGATGAATGTGAGTTAAGAAAAAACGATTATGGACAATCAGATACAACCTACCGATATTTATGCACTTGCACACCATCACCGCTTTCAGTGGGAAGAGGTACAGCAGAGTTATGTGATACTTTTTCCTGAAGGCATGGTCAAATTACATGGCGGTGCTGGAGAAGTATTAAAGCGTTTAGACGGCAAAGTGACTGTGGGAGATGTAGTGGCGGATTTAAAAGCAACCTTTCCTGATGCCGTTGAAATTGAAAGCGATATTATTGGTATGTTTGAGCTTGGGCTAACTAAAGGTTGGCTACGTAAAGTATAAGCTGTACTAGGTTATAACTTGAGTACTAAGTTTTAATATTGTGCAAGCTAAGTTGGTGCAACATTCAGGAGTAACAATATGACGCAAGCGTCTTTAGGTGAATCAGTGGTACAGAAAGTAGTACAAGCGCAAAATAACGGCGTTGCCGCCTCTGCAACGCAGACGCAACCGTTATGGTTGCTGGCAGAGATTACCTATCGCTGTCCGCTGCATTGTGCATTTTGTTACAATCCGACTGATTACGATAAGCATACACAAAATGAGCTTTCAACCGAGCAGTGGCTACAAGTGTTGCGTGATGCGCGTAAATTAGGTGCAATTCAGCTAGGCATTTCTGGTGGCGAACCATTATTGCGTGATGATATTGAAGATATTGTGATTGAAGCCAAAAAATTAGGTTATTACAGTAATCTGATTACCTCTGGCGTAGGGTTGACTGAAAAGCGTATTCAAGCATTGAAAGAGGGTGGGCTAGATCATATTCAGCTTTCTATGCATGATATTACTGAAGAAATTAACAACTTTATTACGAACACCAAGACGTTTGAACTGAAGAAAAAAGTGGCGACCATGATTAAAAGTCATGGCTACCCCATGGTGCTCAATGTAGTGATTCATCGCTATAACATTGGACACATGAAACAAATTCTTGAAATGGCCGATGCATTAGGTGCCGAATATATTGAGTTGGCGAATACGCAATACTATGGTTGGTCACTGGTTAATCGTAGTCAACTCATGCCGACAAAAGAGCAGGTAGATGAGGCTGAAAGAATTACTAACGAATTCAGAGAAAAATCTGGCAGCAAGATGAAGATATTCTTTGTCGTGCCGGATTACTTCTCCGATCGCCCAAAAAAATGTATGAACGGCTGGGGTGAAATATTCATGATCGTGACGGCTAATGGTGACGTGTTGCCCTGCCATTCAGCCCGCGTATTGCCCAATATGCAGTTTCCAAACGTCAAAGATACTGGGCTGGAATACTCCTGGAAAGACTCGCCCGCTTTCAACAAATATCGGGGCACAGACTGGATGAAAGAACCGTGTCGCACCTGTGATGAAAAAGAAAAAGATTTGGGCGGATGTCGTTGCCAGTCATTCCTGTTAACGGGAGATGCTGAGGCCGCAGACCCGGTTTGCAGTAAGTCACCGCATCATCATTTGATTGAGAAAGCCATTGAAGATTCTAAAAATCCAGTGTTAGCCGCGCAGCCGATTGTGTTCCGTAATGATAAAAACTCTAAAAAAATTATTGCAGGTGAGTTTAAGGAACTTGTTGATGAGTTTCATGCCTTGCCCTAAATATTAGTCCTGCTAATTTAGGGTGCCTTGCTAATATATTAGCCATAACGCACCAATTATGGTTAAATTAAACGCGCTTCTGAGCTCATTCAGCAGCGCGTTTTTTATTTGAGAATAAATCTTGAAACATCATTCCTCACCACTTGTATTATCCGTAGTCCTTGCGAGTTTGGCCGCATTAGCACCATTTGCTATCGATACCTATCTACCGGCTTTTCCAGTGTTAGAAAGTAATTTGGGCGGCACTTCACTTGAGCTACAACAAAGCCTCACGTTTTATTTGCTACCCTATACATTGATGACGTTGTGGCATGGTGCCATTTCAGATTCCATCGGGCGCATTACGACCATTAAGTGGGGCTTGGGTGTTTTTGTTTTGGCTTCAATTGGTTGTGCTTTTGCCCCTAATGTTGAAACACTCTGGTTTTTTAGAGCGTTGCAAGGGCTTTCAGGCGGGGCAGGCAACGTAGTGGCGCGTGCAATGGTGCGTGATCTATTTGAAGGGCCACAAGCACAGCGCGTAATGGCCACGGTACAAATGCTGTTTGGCATTGCACCAGCGGTGGCGCCTATTATTGGCGGCTTGTTGCTTGGACTTCACTGGCAAGCTATTTTCATATTTTTGGCATTGTATGCCGGTGTTAGTTTATGGGCAGCAGTGCGTTACTTGCCTGAAACCATGCCAAAAGCAAAACGATTGCCACTGTCAGCCAAACAAGTGATTAAAGACTATCGCATCATTTTTGGGGATAAAGAATTCAATTATGTAGTATTTGCACTAGGCGCCAATTTTGCAGGATTTTTTATCTATGTGTTGGCAAGCCCGGTATTTTTAGTCAAACATTTAGGGTTAACTGAACACCAATTCGGCTGGATGTTTATTCCCACGGTATTTGGCATGGTGCTGGGTTCTTATTTAGCTAAACGCGCCGCAGGTAAATATGCGCAACGAAAAGTGGTGAAAGTTGCATACGTCTGGATGGCGGCAATGGTAGCGCTAAACCTATTAGTTTGTTTTATACTGCCTACCAACGCGATTTACAATATCGTACCAGTCGCATTATTTAATATCGGGATGGCGTTGGCGATGCCGATACTCTCATTGGCGGCACTTGACCGCCATCCAAAAATCCGTGGCACAGCAGCTTCAGGCCAGGCTTTTATCCAAATGCTGTTATCTACAGTTTCAGCAGGGCTCATTGTGCCACTGGTTTGGTATGCGCCATCTGGATTGGCATTAGCTATGGCGGGGTATTTGATATTTGGCTGGACGATGATCCGGCAAGCCAGGCTTTTAAAGCCCTAACTTTTAAGTTTCCTACTCACTTTTCCACGTTAAATAAACCCGACAATCAAACTCAAGCTGATGATAATCCGGCTCCATATGTTGGCAAAGTTGATAGAAGGCTTTGTCGTGGTTACGCTCCTTAAGGTGCGCAAGCTCATGCACCACAATCATGCGTAAAAATTCAGCAGGGGTTTCTTTGAAGAATGATGAGATACGGATTTCTTTTTTAGCTTTAAGTTTTCCGCCTTGCACGCGTGAAATAGCCGTGTTAAGACCAAGCGCATGGTGCTCTAAACTTAATCGGTTGTCGTAATGCACTTTGTCTAACAGCGGTGCATTGCGCAAAAAAGCCTGCTTAATGTCGTTACTGTATTGATAAAGCGCTTTATCAGTTTGTATGGTGTGCGCATTTGGGTAACGCTTGGTAACGTAATCGCCTAGCTTGTTTTCAGCTTGCAATTGCTTAATTTTGTTTTGCAGATGAAGCGGGTAGTGTTGTAGGTATTTGAGTGTAGTCATGCACGTAAGTCTATAAATTTAGTTGTGTAACCACAAGAAAATTCATGGTCTCTTTTATAGTTGCTACATCCCCAAAAATTACCATTTTTGCGAAAAACCATCGCACCGCCACAGTTTGGGCAAATGGGTTCTTTAAAATCGCATATTGTATTTCCGCATATTTTAAGTTCCCCTTTAGTTTTTAAAGCGCTACCACACCATTTGCAGGCGTGCTCGGTATGTTTGCAAACAGGGTAGTTGCTACAGCCAAAAAAACTGGAATAACCGTCTCTAGCAACTAAAAATCCAGTTTTACAGCTTGGGCATGGGTTGGCTAATTGATCTTGAAAGTCACGGCCTTTAAATTCGTCAGTTAATATTGGGTAGCCGCTGTCTATTAACTCAACAATAAATGATGATGGCTTACTAGCATCAGTTATTAAATAAACGTGATGCCGTGCCCTGGTGAGCGCAACGTAAAATAAGCGCCTCTCTTCAGCATGTTTAAAGGGTTCAGGTTTCGGTAGTAACAATTCTAATAATGGGTTCGTTGATTTTTCTGAGGGAAAGCCATGCTTGCCTTTGATAAGATTCAACACAATCACATAATCAGCTTCTTTGCCTTTTGAGCCGTGAGCAGTCATGAATTTTAATGTTAGGTTTGGGTATTGTTTACAGTAGTTATTAAGATTTTTTGGATCATCAAAAATGAAGCGACCTAGCAGTAAAACACTCGCGTTCTTTGAAACTTTTTCACTAATCGCTTTTAGTGCCGCTTCAAGACCCATTTCGTTATTATTGGTTTTAATGAGTGAAACCGCGCTAGCATCAACTTGCGAGTGGCTGTGTATGATTTTTTGAATTTGGCTTGGATTTTCGCTAATAAAACGAGAAGCAACTTCACCAAGTTTGTTATTAAACCTAAAAGTTTTATCTAAAATGCTGGTTGCGGTATAACCAAAATGGGTTGAAAAATCTTTTGTGAGTGAAACATCACTGCCTGAAAATCGATAAATAGCTTGCCAATCATCGCCTACGCAAAACAAGCTGCAATTAGCTCGCTGAGTCATTAAAGCCTTAATTAAACGCGCCCGGCTGGCAGAAATATCTTGAAATTCATCTACCAAAATATACAAATGGGGCGATGTATATTGCCCGCGCTCAATATATTGAATGGCGCGCGTAATCATATCGTCAAAGTCAATGCTATCTGTGCGTTTTAACTCTTCTTCATAAGCTTTATAAATGGGCTTGAATAATTGAAACATGGCTTCAGCACGTGCTTTGTTATTGCTATTAGCAAATTTTTCGTCGAGCTGTTGCAAGCCTAAACCCGCGGATTTGATCAGTGCTAATATTGAGGCGATCAATTTACTAAAATCAGAAATATGATTCTGCGTGTTTAGGTTTTCTAATAATTGATTGGCAGCTAAAGGATTATATTTAACACCTTCAGCAGTCAGATTTTTATGCAACTCATCGGTAAGCCGGCCTTGCCTTTTGTAATAACTATACGTTTCAACCAATTTTGTTTGATTTTTTTGATGCTGTTCACGCTTCCATTTCATACCAGCTACATATTTACTTTGCTCGATAAATGGTGGCGTACGGTCTTGCTCATCCACTGCAAAATGTTCAATGTAAATATCGTAGTCAGTTAAATAAAAGTCTGGGCAGTATTGTTTAAATTCAGCGGTTTGCGTATCAATTTTATATTTGGCTTCGTATTGATATTTCACCCCTTGCCGATATAAAAAGTTGGCAATTTCACATTCTTCATAGCTTTTAACACGCTCGCCTTGCAATGTGCGAATATCATTTTCTAAAATATAAGCGGTGTATTCATTCAAACTTTTAAACTGAAACTGGCTTTTGTACGGGTAAATGAGGTTGGCAAAGTATTCAATTAAAAGCGATTGATAATCTTCATTTTTACGCAACTGCTCAAATTGCTCGTCAATAAATTTAGTACGTAGTTTTTCATCAGTTGCCATTTCGCTAATGGATGGTTTTGTCCCTTCAACTTTCCCAATTATTTCCATGCCCAAGCTGTGAAAAGTTTTAACAGTAATATCTTTAATCCCAAGCTTTGAGCGAATTCGCTCGTCCATTTCTTTTGCGGCATCTTTACCGTAAGCCAGCATCAAAATTTCTTCAGGTTTTGCTAAGGTTGATTTCAGTAAATAGCCAGCACGCCCAATCATTGTGCTGGTTTTACCTGTGCCTGCCCCCGCTAACACGAGGTTAAATTTTTCATCAATGACACAAGCTTTACGCTGATTTTCAGTGAGTGGGTTGGTTTCAATCGTGTCTAAATAACCATTGTATTCAATCAGTTGCTTGGCTACAAAGTTATCATTGAGTTGTTTAATATGGTTTAAACCATTTTCGAGCAGGGGCTTGATGAGCTCTAATTTTTTTTGGCTATTGCTAGTAAACTTTTTTAAAAGATTAGGATTCTTTAAATGAGTTGTTAGCCATTGATAAGTGGAAATCCATTCGTTTGCTTGATTGTGACGAATGTAATAATTGCTATTTAGCAGGTGTAACTTGTGAGCATCTATTGTGGCTTGGCCTATAGTCAGCTCAATTTCCTTAAGTTTTTTTTCGGTGAGGCTCTTGATGAATCGGTTGATGGTTAAGCAAATATGTTCAGATTTTTCTTTTTCTATACCGCCAAATTTAATCTGAAACTCTCTAGTGGAGAAAATCAAAACATCCCAAAACCAACCTGATTGAACTGAAATAGGTCTGCTGAAATCAAAAAAATCAATGATGACTGGTGGTTGCTCGTTTGTAAATTCAATACCGTTCTCACGTGCGCAAAATCTACTATATTTGGTATTTTTAGCCAAAGATTTTGCAATATAGCTGATGCTATAACTCAAATATTCAGATTTAATTTGCATGAGGTTAAGTTAACTAGATACCTTAAACTTTCGTGTGGTAATAAACTTTGTTTTGGTAATGATGAAGCAAAAATCATGTTTTTAGATGCTAGAAATATACAAAAGTTTATTAAAAAAGCGGCTACTTTTTATCTGAAATTGTTAAATAGTATGAAGAAGTAATTTTCACCAATAAAATTTGTGTATAAAAAAGGAGGCTATCGCCTCCTTTTCACTTAAATCTACGGTTACTCTATCAGTAAATCACGCTTACCTGGTACGCCATTCATTGCATCGGCATCTTCGAGGGCCTCTTTACGTGAGGTAATGACTGGCCAAAGTTCTGCCAAGCGTGCATTGAGTGCAATAAATTCCTGCTGATCAGCTGGTACGTCATCTTCTGCAAAAATGGCTTCTGCTGGGCATTCTGCCACACACAGCGTGCAGTCAATGCACTCATCCGGGTTGATGGCTAAAAAGTTGGGGCCTTCTACAAAGCAATCCACTGGGCAAACATCTACGCAATCAGTAAATTTACATTGAATACAGTTTTCAGTAACCACATAGGTCATTTTTAAGTCCTTTACCGCTTTAAAAGCTAAAGTATTATTTTATTAGAAATCTTGTTAGTTCGCTTGGCTTAATTATTATTTCATCACTTCATATATTAAATAATCATGCCCGCGCCAACCGTATTATTGGTGCTTTCATCAATCACAATAAATGCGCCTGTGGCACGGTTAGTGGTGTAACTATCCACCATTAGCGGTTGCGCAAGTTTAAAGCTCATGCGTGCAATATCGTTCATTTTCAAGTCTGTCGTGGCTTGTTGCTCCAGCGTATTCACATCTATTTTATATGAAATAACGCCCACTTTAGCTTTAGATTCACGCGTGGTGTGGCGGATTACATACGTGCGTGCAGGTGACATGGGCGTTTCTGATAGCCAGCACACAAAAGCTTCAATGTTTTTTACCGGCGCAATATTGCTGCCTGATTTTACAATCATATCGCCACGTGAGGTGTCGATTTCATCTTCGAGCAACAAAGTTACACTTTGCTCGGTTTGCGCACTTTGCAATTGCGCTTCGCCTAGTTGAATCGCTTTGACTTTTGATTGGTAGCCATTCGGTAATACGGTAACGGCATCACCCACTGCAATATCGCCACTTTCAATGCGCCCCATAAAGCCTCTAAAATCATGCAAAGTAGCGTCAGAACTGGCATGCGGGCGACATACAAATTGTACAGGGAAGCGAAATTCTTCAGATTGATCAATGTCAGAAGCCGGTGCTTTTTCTAACATCTCAAGTAGCGTTTCTCCGGTGTACCAAGGCATGTTTTCCAGTCTATCTACCAGCATGTCACCATTTAAGGCAGACATTGGGATAAAGCGAATGTCGTGGCTATCGCGCTGCAAACCAATCTCGGTTGCAAAGGCTAAGTAATCTGCACAAATTTTGTCGTAAACGGCTTGGTCGTAATTGATTAAATCCATTTTATTGACAGCAACCACAATGTGCTGAATGCCTACCAAGTGCGCTAAATAGCTATGGCGACGGGTTTGGGTGAGCACGCCACGGCGCGCATCAATCAAAATAATAGCCAAGTTAGCAGTAGAAGCTGCGGTAACCATATTGCGTGTATATTGCTCATGGCCGGGTGCATCCGCAATAATATATTTGCGTGTGCCCGTGCTGAAGTAACGATAAGCCACGTCAATGGTAATGCCTTGCTCGCGCTCAGCCTGTAAGCCATCGGTCAGTAGTGATAAATCCACAGCTTGCATGCCGCGCTTTTTAGAGGTGTTTGATATTTGCGTAAGCGTATCGGCTAAGATAGTTTTAGTATCAAACAGTAAGCGACCGATAAGTGTGCTTTTGCCATCATCTACGCTACCGCAGGTCATAAAGCGCAGTAAGGAGTCGTTGTGTTGTGTTTGGTTTGTATTATGCATAATGCTCATTTAGAAATAGCCTTCCTTCTTGCGTTGTTCCATGGAGGCGTCTGAAGTCTGGTCGTCCAATCTGGTCGCACCACGCTCGGTAATAGTTGTAGTTGCTGTTTCCAGTACAATTTTGGCAACGGTATCCGCGTCAGAAATAACAGGGGCGGTACAGGTAATGTCACCCACTGTTCTAAAACGCACTTGCATGTTGATGATTTTTTCACTGGCTTTTGGTGGGTTAACAATCCCGCCATCCGCAAGCGGCACGTTCACAGGGACGATGGCGCCATCACGCATGACCACATCACGATGATGCGTAAAATAAATACTGGGGAGGCTTAAGCTTTCGCGTTCAATGTATTGCCAAACGTCCATTTCCGTCCAGTTTGAAATTGGAAAGGCGCGAATGTTCTCACCTTTGTGTGAACGTGCATTGTAAAGATTCCACAATTCAGGACGTTGGTTTTTAGGATCCCACTGACCAAACTCATCGCGGAAGCTCATGATGCGCTCTTTGGCACGTGCTTTTTCTTCATCGCGGCGTGCACCGCCGATGCAGCAGTCAAAACCAAACTCTTCAATGGCTTCAAGCAAGGTCACTGATTGATGCTTGTTGCGAGGTTCGTCTGCTGATTTTAAAACTACTGTGCCGCGTTTCATCGAATCTTCAACCGAGCGCACAATCAGGCGTTCGCCCAGCTCTGCTGCGCGCAGGTCACGAAAATCAATTACTTCTTGATAGTTATGACCGGTATCAATATGCATTAACGGAAACGGAAATTTACCTGGACGAAACGCTTTTTCAGCCAAACGTAGAATGCAGAGCGAGTCTTTGCCACCTGAAAACAGCAATACTGGGTTAGCGCATTGCCCCGCAACTTCGCGCAAAATATGAATAGCCTCGGCTTCTAGCCAATCTAAATGAGATAAGGGTTGTTTAGTTGTCATGTGTTTTAGGTTTTAAAAATCAAATTCATCGGTGATCAATGCAAATGCATTTCGCATTTAATAGGGTAACGTTTCTTGATGGCGAGTTATTAACAGCAAGTTGTAGAATTTTACCAGTTTTTATCGGTGTTCATTGGCGGTTAATAAAAAGGTTTACTTTTTTACATGCAAACCGCATTCTTTGCTGGTTGGGTCTTCCCACCACCAGCGGCCAGCCCTTATGTCTTCACCCATGGCAATTGGGCGTGTGCAAGGTGCGCAACCAATACTGGGGTAGAACTGGTCATGTAGCTTGTTATAGGGTACCTCATGTAAGCGAATGTAAGCCCAAACCTCTTGTTCTGTCCAATCACTTAAAGGATTGAGTTTTTCCAGTTTGTTGCCTGTATCAAATTCACGAAACGGCAAATTAACGCGAGTTGTTGATTGCTCAGCACGCATGCCGGTAATCCAAGCTTTTTTGTCTTTTAGAGCGCGTTGTAGTGGCTCAACTTTACGCATAAAACAGCAGGCTTTGCGTAATTCGATAGACGCATAAAATGCATTAATGCCATTAGTTCTGACATAATTTTCAACCGCTTCAGCTTGCGGGAAAAATATTTTAAGCTTGGTATGGTAAGTTTGTTCTGTTTTTTCAATTAAATCGTAGGTTTCAGTTGGCAACCTACCTGTATCTAATGAAAAAATCTCAATGGCTAGTTGCTCGCGATGAATAATGTCTGTGAGCACCATGTCCTCGGCACCCATGCTATTAGCAAAGGTGATTTCATGGTGGCTACCAAATTCTTGAATAGCCGCTGCGAGTAAGCTGACAACATGCGCACGTTTTTGGCTCACAGAGGCTTTGAGTGACTCTGTGAGTTCAGGCGAAGTGGCCGGGTTGTTTGTCGCTGGTTTCAGCATGGAAATTTGGTTGCTCATTTTATGTTTCTTTTCACGCTACGCAATATTATTTTGGCTTCGATTTAATCTACGCCAAATGGGTTGTTTATCATCCACTGCACCTTGATAGGGCTGACTGAAGTCTTTCAGGCTTTGCAAAGCCTCTTGTGCACTACGGTCTGCGCGAATTAAATAACTATCAAAGCCTGAACGCTTCAAGAAAAACAATTGGTCGCGCAATACGTCACCGAAAGCGCGTAATGTATGGTTAAAACCATAGCGAGTGCGCAATAGGTTGCCGATTGAGAAAATACGGCCGTCAGCAAAACGCTCGACATAAACTGCAATCAACGGGAATATATTGAGGTCAGGCTCAGCATTGGTCAGGCTTTCCAGCACTTCATGCGTGGCTAACCAAATGCCGACTTCTTGCTTGGCAATACGCGTTGCCAACTCACTTTTACGCGCCAAGTAAACCGACAATGGTACCAATATTTTTCCAGTTGCTGGTATTTGTGTATTGGCAATTTGCTCAGCCGAGATTGTGTTCTCACCAGTAAGTTTAAAAAGTACAACTTTGCCTGCTTGCTTGCGTACTTCCTGATCTACTTTTGGCAATGTAACCAAAGTCCAATCATCGATCACAATTTCATTTTGGGTAATAAGATTAGACATGCGTTACCTCTTTTTTTGATTCTGTTGTTGCATAAACGTGCGCCTTAAATGGCGCAATACCAATGCGACGCACGGTGTCGATAAAGCGCTCTTCATCAGACCGTTCTTTGAGATAAACCTCAATGAGTTTTTGTACTACACCGGGCATTTCTTCTGCTGAAAACGATGGACCAATGACCGTAGCTAGGCTGGCGTCATTCCCTTGTTTGCCGCCTATCGATACTTGATACCATTCTGAACCATCTTTATCTACACCCAAAATGCCGATGTGACCAACGTGATGATGGCCACACGCATTCATACAACCTGAAATGTTGAGCTCAATGTCACCGATGTCGTGTAAGTAATCCAGATTATCAAATTGCAATTGAATTGCTTGGGCAATGGGAATGCTTTTAGCGTTGGCTAAAGAGCAAAAATCACCACCTGGGCAGCAAATAATATCGGTGAGTAATCCGATGTTTGGAGTGGCTAAACCATGCGTACGGGCTTTTTCCCACACGGCGAATAAATCGCTTAATTTCACATCGGCCAGAATTAAATTCTGCTCGTGTGAAACACGTAGTTCACCAAAGCTGTATTGTGCGGCTAAATCTGCAACCACATGCATTTGCTCACTGGTGGCGTCACCTGGGGCTTTGCCATGTGGCTTGAGAGACAACGTAACCGCGCGGTAACCGGAGATTTTGTGCGGATACACACTGCGTTTAGCCCAAGCGGCAAAGGCGGCATTGCTTGCTATGGCGGCATCAAAACTTGCATCGTGTGCAGGTAATGTAGCATAGTTAAAAGCTTCAAAATGCTGTGCAACGCGCGCTAACTCAGCTTCGGTAATGGTGTTTGGGTTATCTTTCAGATGTAACCATTCAGCTTCAACTTGCTTGCTGAATTCATCAATGCCCAAGGCCTTAACCAAAATTTTAATACGTGCTTTATAGGCGTTGTCGCGGCGACCATGCAGGTTATACACGCGGATAACAGCTTCGCAATAAGTGAGGGCATGTTGCCATTCAAGGTGCTCTCGAATCACTGTGCCTAAGATTGGCGTGCGGCCTAAGCCGCCGCCCACCCATACTTTAATGGCAACTTTATTTTCCGCGTCACGATAAAACTCCATGCCAATATCATGCATTTGCACGACAGCGCGGTCTTGTTTCGTGCCAGATACAGCAATTTTAAATTTGCGAGGTAACAGTGCAAACTCTGGATGAAACGTACTCCACTGGCGTATCACCTCTGCCATGGCACGTGGGTCTATGATTTCATCAGGGGCAACCCCTGCAAATTGATCAGTAGTGATGTTGCGAATACAATTGCCTGAAGTTTGAATAGCATGCATTTCAACGGTGGCAAGTTCCGCTAAAATATCTGGCGTGTCTTCAAGTTTTGGCCAGTTGAGTTGCAGGTTTTGGCGTGTACTAAAATGGCCATAACCTCTGTCATATTTAGTAGCAATGTCAGCTAATTTATGTAATTGGCGACTAGATAACATCCCATAAGGTACGGCTATGCGTAACATAGGCGCATGGCGTTGAATATATAAGCCATTTTGCAGGCGCAACGGACGAAATTCGTCCTCTGATAACTCTTTTGCTAAATAACGGCGTACTTGGTCGCGGTATTGTGCGACACGTTCATCAACAAGTTGTTGATCTATTTCATCATATTTATACATATATACTTAAACTTTAATATTTAAACTTTTTAAACTGGCTTTTACCTTAAGCCAAAACGAATTTTAAACCAATAATAAGTAACAGCGTAGCTAAAATGAGGCGTAAAACTTTTTCTGGTATTTTTACGCTTAAATGGCTACCGACCCATATACCGGGTAACGAACCGATGAGCAGGGTACCTAATAATTCAAAATTCACATGCCCCAGTGTCCAATGACCAAAACCAGCAACAGCAGTTAAAGGAATGGCATGTGCCAAATCTGTGCCGACGACTTTTAATGTACTCATTTTTGGGTACAAAAACAATAGCGCCAATGTGCCCAATACCCCCGCGCCAACCGATGAAATAGTGACTAGGGTACCTAAAACTACGCCGACGGATATCGTTAAAGGAACTTGCATCTGCTTAAAACGCCCGCTACTGATTAAGCTATGCTCAACTTCTCTAATTTGTTTGCGGGTTACGTAGCTACGAATCAGCAAGGCAACGGAGGTGAGAATAAGCGCAATACCCAAGGTCAGCGTAATAATACCGGTGACATCTTTTTCAATTTTAATTAAATGCTTAATGATAAAAATGGTGACAATCGCTGACGGTAAACTCCCAAGCGACATCCAGCCTACCACACGCCAATCGACAGATTTATGGGTGTTATGATGAACAAACACGCCACCAGTTTTAGTGATTGCGGCATAAAGCAAATCTGTACCTACCGCAACAGCTGCCTTAAAGCCGAATAAAAACACCAGTAATGGTGTCATGAGTGAGCCGCCGCCCACACCGGTAATGCCAACCAGCAAGCCAACTGCAAAACCGGCAAATATATAACCAAATTCCATATGGAGTATCCGTTATTAGTAATTTATTTTAATTTAGGCGCGCACTATATCAGTAAACAATAGTTTTATTTAAGAATATGTTATTCTATGCATATATCTTTTAATTATATAAATTCGTCTATCGAGGCTAGATAGAAAGTTGGGTAAACATGAAGCTACACCAGTTACGATATTTGCATGAAGTTGTACGCCAGAATTTAAATATTACCAGTGCTGCGGAGGCTTTATTTACCTCGCAACCTGGTATTAGTAAGCAAATTCAGTTGTTTGAAGAAGAACTTGGTTTGCAGGTTTTTCATCGCAACGGCAAGCGCTTAACCGGCGTGACGGAGCCAGGCAGTCAAATTTTAGCACTGGCCACTAAGGTAATTCGCGATATTGATAATATCAAACGTGTGGGTGAGGAGTTTAGTGATGTGGAGTCGGGCACATTGACGATTGCCACCACACATACCCAAGCGCGCTATAAATTACCTGCTGCAGTCAAAGCGTTTATGACTAAATATCCCAAGGTGAAATTAAATATTCATCAGGGCAACCCGAGCCAGGTTGCTGAACAGGTTGCCAATGGGGATGCCGACATTGGTATTGCTACAGAATACATTAGTGATAATGAAGATTTATTATGCCTACCTTGCTACCACTGGAATCGTTGCGTTGTGGTGCCGCATGGTCATCCATTGCTGGCAGAAAGTTCGCTCACGCTAGAGAAATTAGCCACATACCCACTCATTACCTATGACTTTGGATTTACTGGCGGCACTTTAGTTTCTAAAACTTTTAGCGAGGCAGGCTTAACGCCAAATGTAGTGTTAACAGCGATTGATGCTGATGTGATTAAAACCTATGTTACGCTAGGATTAGGCGTTGGTTTACTGGCTAACATGGCGTATGACGCTGAACGTGACACCAATTTAGCCATGATCGATGTTCGTCATCTATTTGCTGACAGCACCACTTATTTGGGTGTGCGTAAAGATGTGTTTTTACGTGGTTATATGTATGGTTTTATTGAACTGATTGCACCCAACTTTGACCGTAAAGCTGTTAATTCCTCCCTTAAAATTTATGAATAATCAGGCGGTTAGATGAACAAAACTAAAATGATGAAACATTTTTATAGTTTAGCGTTGCTTTTGCTCATGAGCGCTTGTAGTGCCGTGAAGCCTGTAACGCCGCAATTGGATTTAATAGGCGAAGTCGGTGTAGGTATGCCGGCGATTGACCCAAGCATTGCTATTTACGAGTTGGCGGTAAATGATGGCGTGAGTTACCAAGATGTGGTGGAGAGTTTAAAGTCAATTTCAGAAGGCATGAACTTTGTAAACCCAGCCAACTTTCCAATTGGCGAACACATAAAGTTACGTGGCATTGACCCGCAAGGCATTAAGGACGTTCGTTCATTTTGCAACCTGAGTATGGGGACGGAAATCATTTTAGACCATCCGGAATTTTTAGTATTTGCCCCTTGCAGAATCGCTATTTATGAAAAAGCAGATACGAATAAACAATTAAAATTGTACATTGCGTTAGATCGTCCGACTTTTGATTTGAAAAGCATTAAAAACCCCACGGAACGTGCAAAAAAATCTGCGCAGGAGTTGGAAACAACATTGTTGCAAATCATGGATAAAGCACGTAAGGGTGATTTTTAATCACTTTGACGTTGAAGGACAGGGGCTTTGAAGGTGCAAGTTTAAGCTTCACGTAAATTATCACAGTAAAATATAAATCGAGAGCTTTGCACGAAGTTGTTTTATTGCTATTAATAAACCTGATAAGTACTACTAAATCCAGCAAGCTGGCAAGTATTGCTAAAAACGTTAATTTTGTCATTCTGAGCGTAGCGAAGAATCCATGCAACTAATTGATGATACTGGATTCTTCGCTACGCTCAGAATGACGGGGTTTGATATTTTGGTTAAAAATAGTGCTATTTTTAGCTTCGTGCATACGACTTTTCAAGTGCTTTAGCACTTAGAACATCGGAGTACCCTTGTGGTGCAAAGCTCTCAAATCATCATTTAAGTCTTAGATTAAAGTATAGGAACAGTATGAGCGAGCCAATTCTGATTGCAAAAAATAACGAAATATCGAGCTTTATTTTACCCAAAATGGCAAACCGTCATGGTTTAATCGCCGGCGCTACCGGCACTGGTAAAACCGTCACTTTGCAAACCTTAGCTGAAGGTTTTTCTAATCTTGGTGTGCCGGTTTTTATGGCGGATGTAAAAGGTGACTTATCTGGCATGAGCCAATCTGGCGGTGGAAACGCCAAAGTTGAAGCACGTGTACAGCAATTGGCGTTAACAGAATTTAGCTATAAAAAATCCCCAGTGGTGTTTTGGGATGTATTTGGCGTTAAAGGTCACCCGGTGCGCACCACCATTGCGGAAATGGGGCCCTTACTGTTAGCGCGCTTACTCAACTTAAATGAGGTTCAAGGCGGCGTATTAAACTCAGTATTTAAAATCGCCGATGATCAAGGCTGGCTATTGTTAGACCTTAAAGATTTGCGCGCCATGATGCAACATGCGGCTGAAAATGCCGCCGAGTATCAAACGCAATACGGTAATATATCTGCGGCTAGTGTGGGCGCGGTGCAACGTGGTTTACTTGAGCTGGAGACTCAGGGCGCAGATCAATTTTTTGGTGAACCTGCGCTAAATTTAGATGATTTAATACAAACCGATGCGGCAGGGCGAGGCATCGTGAATATTTTGGCCAGTGATCAGTTATTTCACTCTCCCCGTATTTACGCCACTTTGTTGTTATGGTTGCTGTCAGAGCTGTTTGAACAAATGCCGGAAGCAGGCGATTTAGATAAACCTAAATTAGTGTTCTTTTTTGATGAGGCGCATTTGTTGTTTAACGATGCGCCACAGGCCTTGCTGCAAAAAATTGAGCAAGTGGTACGCTTGATTCGCTCAAAAGGTGTGGGTGTGTATTTTGTGAGCCAAAACCCGCTGGATATTCCTGATGTGGTGTTGGGGCAATTAGGTAACCGCATACAGCATGCTTTGCGTGCATTCACGCCACGTGACCAAAAAGCCGTAAAATCAGCGGCAGATACGTTTAGAACTAACTCCAAAGTCAATGTTGCTACGGCGATTACCGAGTTGGGCGTGGGTGAAGCTTTGGTGTCATTTTTAGATGAAAAAGGTATTCCAACCCCAGTTGAGCGTACTTTTATTTGCCCGCCGTCTAGTCGTATCGGGCTAGCGACGGATGCTGAACGCAGTGAAACTATCAAGACTTCAAACATTTTTGGTTTTTATGAAAAAGCAGTCGATCGTGAGTCTGCTTACGAAATTTTAAAGAACCGTGCAGAACAATCCGCCGTTGAAGCCAAAGAGGAAGAAGGGTTTAGTTGGGGCGGTGTTTTTGGTGGTGGCGATGGTGATAAAAAGTCGTCTTCAAGTAGCCGTTCAGATGGCGTGTTCGAGGCCGCAGCAAAAAGCGCGGCGCGTGCCATAGGCTCACAACTCGGGCGGCAAATTGTGCGTGGCATACTGGGCAGCCTTTTAGGAGGACGCAAGTAGTTGTTCACAATAGCGCGAGCTGGCTTTGCCGAGCAAACGATTACTAAGTCACGTTTTATTGCCATGGCAGTGCCTTGTGCAGATGAGCGTGAAGTAGGCGCGGCATTGCGTGCATTTGCGGCACAACATCAAACCGCACATCATTTGGCTTATGCGTTTCGGCTTAAAACTGAAGCCGGCATTGTGCCGCGTTTTTCAGACGCAGGTGAACCTTCTGGCACCGCGGGCATGCCAGTGTTAAAGTTGATAGAAGGGCGTGATTTAATTAACGTTTGCGTGGCGGTTATTCGATATTATGGCGGCATCAATCTAGGCACTGGCGGATTAGCGCGTGCTTATGGCGGTACGGCAAAGTTAGCGTTGGATAGTGCGAACACCACGGCTTTTGTGCAGATGCAGACGGTTCAGTTAACGATTGAGTATAAACAAATGGATCTGGTGACCAGAGCTTTGGCCAACTGTAACGGTAGTGTTGTCACTAAAGTATTTAATGATCAGATTGATTTGGTACTATCATTGCCAGTCGATGAAGCAGCTAATTTCTTGAATCGTTTTAAGCGTTTTTAATAAAGGTGATCGTTAAGTTAACACTTAACACCATGAGACAGATATGACTAAAAATTCGCAACTACCGCCTTCTGTTCATGAAATTGCATCATGGGTACTAACAGCCTTCGCCTTATTTTTTGTGGTGAAATTTAGCCTACTACCTGGGTTGTTAGCGGGTTTGCTGGTGTATCAATTGGTGCACATCATTACGCCTTATATTGCACGGCGCTTTCCAAGCAAGCGGCCGAGTAATCGCGCTAAACTTTGGGCGGTGGGTATTTTAGTGTTTATTATTGTGAGCTTACTTGGTTTGGCTGGGGCGGGTTTGGTTGCATTTTTGCGCTCAGATGCAGGTAGCGTGACCGTATTGCTGGCAAAAATGGCACAGATTATTGAAGACTCACGCAAAATACTGCCTAGTTGGTTACTTGAGCATTTGCCTGCCGATGCCATTGCCTTTAAAGAGTTGGTAACAGAATGGTTGCGTTTGCATGCCGATAAATTGCAAGTGGTTGGCGCAGAGGCTGGGCGCGCTACAGCCCATATTCTTCTCGGCATGATTATTGGCGGCATGCTTGCTCTGCGCGAGGCGATAACCATCGATCGCTTTAAGCCGTTTGCAGGCGCATTGGTTGCGCGTAGCAGCTTATTCAGTGATGCATTTAAGCGCGTGGTCTTTGCGCAAATTCGTATATCAGCCATCAATACTTTTTTTACCGCTATTTATTTAGTTGTGGTTTTACCGATGGCAGGCGTGCATTTACCTTTGGTCAAAACCATGATCGTCATTACTTTTGTGGTGGGGTTGATTCCCGTCATTGGTAATTTAATCTCTAACACGGTGATTGTAGTGGTGAGTTTGAGTCAGTCGCTAGGTGTGGCACTCGCTTCATTGTTGTATTTAGTGGTGATTCACAAATTTGAATACTTTTTGAATGCACGTATTGTGGGTAGCCAAATTCGCGCTAATGCGTGGGAGCTCTTGATTGCCATGCTGTGCATGGAAGCCGCATTTGGCTTGATAGGCATTGTTGCCGCGCCAATTTACTATGCTTATGTCAAGGCGGAGTTGCGTGCGCGTAATTTAGTCTAAGCTACGTCAACTTGAGCCGTCAATTTTAGAATTTTAGTGAAAGTCATTTAATGACCGTGTCATTTATCCTCATTAGTATGTTAGTCGCGGCTGCGGTGTTAGTTCACTTTGAGGCGCTTAACCAACTCACCATCTTGATCCCCAAGCTTGATATTAAGCACCGGTTGCGTGTGTTGGTGGGTGTATTTGGCGCACTGTTGGCGCATGTCATTGAAATCTGGCTATTTGCGTTTGGCTACTATTTGATGGTGCGTCAAGGTAGCTTTGGCTCGCTAGAAGGTCATTTTGACGGTAGCTTGATGGATTGTGTTTATTTCTCGCTTGTCAATTACACCTCATTGGGTTTTGGCGACATTGTACCCAGAGGGGATATCAGGTTTTTGGCTGGTATTGAGGCACTGACTGGATTAGTGCTCATCACTTGGACCGCTTCTTTTATGTTTATTGAGATGCAGAAATTGTGGAAAGATCAATAGCCAAGCTGGATTACCTAGCTATTGATCAGTTCCATTGTTAAAGTAATACTTGGTTATGCTCACCGCGCTCATACACAATGTGCGCGCGGCCAACTAACAGCGGATCTAACGCCCCAATCGAGATAATATCCTTATTGTTATACGGCAACTTATGCAAAACGTAACGCATTGCATTGAGACGCGCCCGTTTTTTGCAATCCGACTTAATCACGGTCCAAGGTGAATCCGCGGTGTCAGTATGAAAAAACATGGCTTCTTTCGCCTTGGTGTAATCATCCCATTTATCGAGCGAGGCTAAGTCAATCGGGCTTAGCTTCCATTGTTTGAGCGGATGTAACTCACGTTCTTTAAAACGTCTGCGCTGTTCTTCACGGCTGACTGAGAACCAGAACTTAATTACATGAATACCGCAACGCGTCAGGTTGCGTTCAAAATCAGGGGCTTGGCGCATAAATTCCAAATACTCATCATTGTTACAAAACCCCATCACGCGTTCTACGCCCGCCCGGTTATACCAAGAGCGGTCAAACATTACAATTTCACCCGCGGTGGGCAATTGTGAAACATAACGTTGAAAATACCATTGGCCACGTTCGACTTCACTCGGCTTCTCTAGCGCTACCACGCGGGCGCCACGTGGGTTTAAGTGCTCCATAAAGCGTCTAATGGTGCCACCTTTGCCGGCGGCATCACGCCCTTCAAACAAAATAACCACCCGTTGCCCGGTTTCTTTTACCCAAGCTTGCAGTTTTAATAACTCCACTTGTAAGTGATACTTTTGTTTCTCGTAAGACTTTCTTGAAAGTAGGTTTTTATAAGGGTAGCCACCATCGCGCCAGTCTTTGGACAGCGATTGATCCGCATGCAAGCTGCTTCTTTGCCACTTAATGTTTTTAGTGTTTTCAATGGCTTTACTTAATGCCGCAACATCATCCGGAGAAGCGCCATCTAAAATAGTTTGCAAGGCGTCAGGTAATGATGCCTTGTCTGTACCGCTTGATATGCGGTTAATAATATCCTCTACCGCTGTGGATTTTGACTCACGTGCTGCAGAAACTTTTTTATTCACAGAAAAAGTCTCAATGCCCTCTACAGTAACTTCAGAGGGTACATCCCCATCAACAACAGTGGGTGTTTTGGAGGATTTACTCGATAATGCGGTTGAATTTTCTGCTTTGTTTTTAAGCGTCATTTTTAATCCTTAACCTTGGTTTCACCAGATGATTCTCACCCATCAAAATAACAATGTCAAACTAGATTGCACTAGCCTGGACTTAGCGAAAATAACATTTTTTTTCGAAAAAAAAGCCTCATAAAATGAGGCTGCTCAAGCTTAGTTTTTAAGTTGGTAAAACCTATTTTCTAGTGTTTTGCCATTTTTTACGCTATCTAACCTGCTACCAACCGCATCACTCAGCGCGCTAAGCCTCTCATCTGGGTGGGGATGCGTTTTAAATAATAACGCCACGCTATCATCATTTTTACTGCTGTGCCCTAACACCTGTAGCACGTCTGGCAAGCCGTAGGGTTCATAACCCGCACGTGTGGCATAACTTAAGCCCAGTCTATCTGCCTCATATTCTGCTGATTTATCTAAACTACGCGCACTAATCTCAGCACCGCTACCAATCGCTTTGCTGATTAGCTCATTGTCTTTAGCGTATTTTCCGCTTAAAAAGCCAGCACCTGCGTTTAAGAGCTGTTGTTTTTGCAAAACTTTAAGCTGGTGTTTTTTTACGACATGCGCAATTTCATGGCCCAGCACACCCGCTAATTGTGCTTCATTGGTTAGTTGGCGATACAAACCCTTGGTGAGCATGATATAGCCACCTGGCGCGGCAAAGGCATTCAGGTCGTCACTCTCTAGCACACCAAAGCGCCATGGCAGGTCTGGACGTTCAGATTGTGACGCTACCCAGCGCCCTACAGCGTTCACGTATTTTTGTAGTGCTGCATCTTTAACCAGCGGTGCGGCGCCTAGTAAGTTGCCAGCTATTTCGCGGCCTAAAGCAATTTCTTCATCTTTGCTAGGGTTTTTCCAGTTAAATGCCGGTTGCGTGGCTTCTGCTGACGTCGTTGTATTGTTTGTAGTTGCGGCATCAACTGCGCTCGCATTGGAATTAGGTGTTTCAGCGGGCGTTACAGGTTCTGGCTTTTGACCTATTTCTTTTTGAACGGCGTCTTTCAGCGCACCTTTTAAATCAAAAGCCGCGCTTGGTAAGCTTAAAGCACTAAGCAAGCCAGCAAGCAGGCTGGCGGTTAATAAGTTTTTATGCGCTAAATTTGACTGTTTATTTTTCACGAGTGCTCTCATTTTGAATCTCCTTTACCCGCTTTTAAATTAGCAAAAGCAATGGTTTTTAGTTTGCCGGCATTGGCAAATTGTCGCCCTTGCTCGGCGCTAAGCGTATAGCTCTCTAAGGTTTTGATTTCAGATTCATTAAACTTGGCGGCTTTAAGGTCTTGCTCGCTTAAACCACGCACGCCAGTGGTAGAAACCACTTGCCCGGTGCCCGCACGGCCACTGGCCACTGCTAATGCGCCTGCTGTTTTATTGGTAGTAGTAGCGGCACCACGTTTTACAGACAATAACCTTACCCAGCCTGTGTTTTTTTTAGTTTTAACTTGTAGCCATGCGCCTTTTTTTTGAAGAATAACCAAGCTTTCGCCTCGCGTAAAATTGCCTGCAATTTTAGCGTCGGCATAGGGTTCAGCACGTAGATTGTCGTTTTTTAGGGCGCTGCCAGTTTCTGCGGCTATGCTAAACCCCACGTGTAACATGGGTAGCATTAAAATTGTAATGAGCAGTGGTTTTAGATTTTTGATCATAACGGTTCTCTTTCTAATATTTCGAGTTTGATAATAGCCTGTGCAAATAAAGCACGCCACTGACTTGCCATCGGTTTTTCTGTATTAAGGGTGCTGGCGTGCAGTACATAACGCACTGTAGCATCGTTAGGCAACCCAATATTTTGTAATAACGGTTTTAACTTCAAGCCTAACTGTTCTGCGTCTTGCTGGGCTTTTGCGGCCTCAATCTCGTTATCATGCTGGTACGCCCAACTGACGGTAATGATGTCAGCAAATAGGCCCCAAATCCCGCTTTGAGTGCCTTTTAAAACTTCTACCGTAGCCGTCTGTTGCAGTGCCTGTTCAATTTTATGCTGAAGTTTTTTGAGCATGCTGTCACTCAGCGGTAGCGTGCTATCTATCACGATAGGCATCAATAAAATAGCCGCGCCTTTTTTGCCTGATTCTACATCGTTGGCTAATAATCGCTGCATGGCACGTGCATTGGCGAGTGCGTAAATTTTTGCCACACTAAAATACATCACAGCCCAAGTAATCGGCCCAGTAAAGTCTAAATAAGTATGCGTGAAGTTAATGGCAAGGTATGACAATGCGAGCAAGCCAATTTGGCTACTACTGAAAATAGTCATGACCTTATCGCGATCTACATTGCGGAAGAATGCTAGCGCTGTCAGCCAAACCAGGGTGAGGCTAATTAAAATATAAGGAATACTGCCGCGCCATACTTTTAAGTAATCATTGTGTTTTACGTTATCAATGGCAGTGGCTAAAATTTCAACACCAGGGAAGGCTTTAGCCATGGCGGTGGCTTTAATGTCAAATAGTGATGGTGCGGTAGAGCCGATAATCACAATTTTATTGGTAAATTCGTTCGCTGGACGTGTTTTAACCTTGCTTGCCATATCTGTATAAACATCACTGAAACTGGCAAACTGATAAGTGAAAGGCTTACCGCGCCAATTGATGAGCATATTCTGTGGTGGCGATAGAGAGTTAATTTGTGCAAAGTTCCCCACGGCTAAAGGTAGTGAGGGCAATATCCAGCCGTTTTCATCGTGCCAAAGTCTGTACTCACGCACAATGCCGTCTTTATCAGGGTAGATATTGTGGGTGCCTAGGCGTGTTGAATTCAGTGCGGCTTCAAAATGTGGTAAAACGATGGCAATAGGTTTGCCTGTATTATCTTCGCCTTCAGCACTGGCGCGGCGCTTGATGCCGGGAATCATGCTGGGCTTGATGAGGCTTAAGTGGTCGCTTTCTGGTGCTAAGCGCAGTAACGGAAAAAACGTATTATTCGTAGCGGCAATGACTTCATTAAAGTAAGCATCACTGTCAGGGTTGTAAATATCAGGGTCGCTAAACAGAATATCAAACACAACAGCTTTGGGCTGCTGTGCTTCAATGTTCTCTAAAAACTCAGCCAGCACTTGCCTGGGCCATGGCCAGCGACCGTATTCGCCTGCCATAGCGCTCAATGATGCCTCATTAATATCAACAATCACAATATCGGGGTCTGGCTTGGGCACAACAATGCGGTTTTTAACCATGAGGTCAAAAGCGCGGTCGCGCATGTTTTCTCCCACATGAAACACACTGGCATCCAGCAGAATAAACACAGTAAGCAGGGCGCTGAGATACAAATAAAAGTTGTTATGTAGCTTGTGCGTGATGCCGGCAAGCCAATGATTTAGCAGTAGTTTGAGTTTAATCATTTATTGTAGCGCCTTTAAAAATGCTTTTATGCACTTTGTAAATGTAGTTTTAAGCCTAAAGCCTTAGCGACTTTAGTAATGGTACTTAAACTAGGATTGCCTTCACCAGAAAGCGCTTTATACAAACTCTCCCGACCTAGCCCAGTGTCCTTTGCTAGTTGTGTCATGCCACGTGCGCGCGCGATTACGCCTAAAGCGTGAGCGATAAATGCGGGATCATCGCCAGCATCTTCCATGCATGCTTGCAGATAAAGCTCAATATCCTGTTCGTCTTTAAGATGCTCTGCAGAGTCCCATTTATGTAATTGTTTAGTTTTCATTTTCTATCCTTTTAAATCACTGGCTAATTTAAGTGCCATTTCAATATCATTAACTTGAGAAGATTTATCACCACCGGCCAGTAATATTATGATCTCTAAGCCATGTTCAATAAAATACAAGCGGTAACCAGCACCAAAGTGCAGGCGCATTTCATTAACGCCATCACCCACACGCTTAAAATCACCATAATGACCTTGTTCAGCACGGTCAATACGTACTTGTATGCGAGTTTTTATTGTTTTGTCACGCAGTCCGTTAAACCAAGTATTGAATAACTGCGTGGTATGTATTATTTTCATTGAGATAATGTATCTTATAAATTACATTTAATCAATATTTTTTTGTCATGACTATCGTGATTTAAACGGGGAGTTAGTTCATGAGTTTTAAATAATGGGGACCTCTATTTATTCAAGTTTTTAAGTTAGGCAAGGCGCGAATGAAAAATTATGACGCAGTATATATTTGATATATAAGGAATAATTTTTTATAAGCAACGCAGCATAACGACAAAAATTGAATTAATAGAGGTCCCCTAAAGCGCATCAGGTATAATTCAGCCCTATGATACAAATCTTTATATTAATTATCGCTGTGGCTATTTTATTGTTACTTGCGTGGCAAATATGGCGTGAAAACAAGACTAATCAAAACATCGTCATTCTGCAGCAGTTAGAAGAAAAGCATCGTGCCATGTTGCTTGATTTTAACGATGGATTAAACAAGCTTGGTGATCGGTTGAGCGCATCTACACATGAAACGAGCGAGCGTTTGCGCGCTAGTGTGGCAACTGAGCTACAAGCCACGCGCGACGCCATGCAAGCCTTACAATTGGCGCAAAATAACAGCTTGTCGCTTACACGTGAAACAGTGTTAGAGAAGCTGCACACCACCCTTGCAGAGCAAGGCCAGGCTGAACAAGCGCTTATTCAATCTACCATGCGCAATGCTACGTTGCAGTTAACAGCTAGTATCGAGGCTTTAACCAAATCAGTAGATGGCCGCCTGGAGCAAATAGGCGGTAAAGTATCAGAGCGCCTGGATGAAGGCTTTAAAAAGACCAATCAAACCTTTATTGATGTGATGGCGCGGCTCGCCACCATTGATGAAGCGCAAAAGAAAATTGATGGCTTAACCACTAACGTAGTGAGTTTGCAGGAGTTGCTGGGTGATAAACGCTCACGCGGTGCCTTTGGTGAAGTGCAGTTAGAAGCCCTGGTGCGCAATGTATTGCCTGTGAACTCATTTGCCATGCAATACACGTTTGAAAACGGCACCCGTGCTGATTGCGCATTGTTTTTACCTGACCCGACAGGCACCGTGGCGGTGGATAGCAAGTTTCCGCTTGAAAATTATCATCGCATGCTTGATAGCAAACTCAGCGATGCCGAGAAGCTCTTGGCAGAAAAGCAGTTTAAGATAGACGTTAAAAAACATGTAGATGACATTGCCACAAAATACATTATTTCTAACGTTACCTCCGACGGCGCGGTGATGTTTATCCCGGCTGAAGCCGTGTTTGCCGAGTTGCATGCGTACCATGCAGATGTGATTGAATACGCCATGAATAAACGGGTGTGGGTGGTGTCACCTACCACACTAATGGCGGTACTCAACACTGCACGCGCGGTACTTAAAGACGTAGAAACTCGTAAGCAGGTTCATGTGATTAAAGAAGAGCTTGGCAAGCTCAGTAAAGACTTCGGCCGCTTTGATACACGCATGAAAAAACTGGCGGATAATATTCGCCAAGCGCATGAAAATGCACAAGACGTGCATATTTCAAGCCAGAAGATTACACAACGATTTGCCCAAATTGAGCGTGTGGAACTGACTAAAAGCCCGGCAGATTTGCTGGATATTATAGATGATAAAGAAGATTAAATTAAACGTATAACATTATGAAAATTAAATTATTTTACTTTGCAAGGCTCAAAGAAGCGCTTAAGTATTCAACTGAAGATTTAAACCTGCCTGACGAACCGATGACGATACTTAAATTAAAAGCATTGTTAGCTAAACGTGGCGATGTTTGGGGTGAAATGTTGATGGGAAAATTAAAAGTGCGTGCTGCGATTAACCATGAATTAGTGGATGACAATGCGTCCATTAGCAATGGTGATGAAGTGGCGTTTTTCCCACCGGTCACCGGCGGATAGCGCCTACTATTATGACAGTACGCATTCAAACCGAAGATTTCGATGCTGGCTTTGAAATCAGCCAGCTACATAAAAACCATAAAGATATTGGCGCAGTTGTCAGTTTTATTGGTTTGGTGCGAGATATGAATGATGGCGATGCAGTATCGCAACTCACACTAGAACATTATCCTGGCATGACAGAAAAGTCTTTAGCGTCGATTATCAATCAGGGCAAGACGCGATGGAATATTGCGGATGCGTTGATTATTCACCGCGTTGGCACATTGCAGCCTAGTGACCAGATTGTATTGGTGGCGGTAAGCGGTGCGCATCGTGGTGAAGCGTTTGCTGCATGTGAATTTATGATGGATTACTTAAAAACAGAAGCGCCATTTTGGAAAAAAGAGGCAACGCCACAGGGTGAGCATTGGGTAGAGGCTAAGTCAACAGATGACGTGGCGCGAGAGCGCTGGGGTGCGGGCAAATAATTTATTCATCATTTTGAATAATGATTAAAACAATGAAAAACAATATGCAAAAAACATTAACACCGCAACAGCTCACGCTCAATATTGATGCTAAACAATTTAACTTTGTTGACACATCAGAACTCCTGAGCGCTGACCAGAATCAGGCACAGTTTCCTGCTTGGACTGCGCAATCTGAAGCAAAAAAAGCGGCAGAATTTGGGTTAAGCATTAAGCAATCGGGTTTTAATCTGTTGGCATTAGGAGAGCCTGGCTCCGGACGCACCACGCTTATGCTGAGTATGATGCATGAAGCTGCCAGCAAGCTACCTGCAGCGAGTGATTTAGTCGCTTTGTATCAATTTGACGGCAATGGCAAACCTTTGTTTTTAAAGTTGCCGGCTGGCGCGGGGTCACAGTTAAAGCAAGCTTTAGATGCCTTTGTGCGTACTTTTGCCAAAGACTTAGCGGTGCTTTTAGAGGCTAAAGTTCAGCAAAATTCGCTGGCACCATTGGAAATTTTTTTGGCAGGGCAATTAAACACAATTGAAGCGAGCCTGACGCTCATTGCGCCCGATAAAATGCCGACGCATTATTTCAGTTTGCTAAAGCAGGATATTTTAGACACCTTGGAGGCCTTGCCGCCTAGCTCGAGTGCAGATGGCGACAGCAACTTGGAAGCATTGCTAACTGAGGGTTTTTTTGGACGTTACCGCGCGAATGTATTGGTAGAACATCAGCTCGAACATCATGCACCCGTGTTGTACGATAACGACCCAAGCTTGCAGTCATTATTTGGCGGCATTGAAAGCGCAAGTGAAGCCAGTAATATTCCAGACTTTATGCGTTTGCGCGCGGGCAATCTGCTACGCGCCAATGGGGGCACTTTACTGCTACATTTGCGTGATATTTTGGCAGATGAGCAAAATGGGGCGCATATACTCGAAAAACTGCATCGTTTTTTACGTAATGGCACCCTGCAAATTGAAGATTTAAGCAGCAGTAGCAACCAAGGCAGTAGCCTAATTAACGCACAGGCAGCCATTCCTGTAAGCGTTAAATTGGTATTGATCGCCACGCGAGAAGACTACTACGAGTTGCTTGGTATCACCCCTGACTTTTTTGACTACTTCCCCATCAAAATCGAGTTTGCAGATCAAGTTAAAGCCGGGGCAGACAACTATGCCGCTTACTCTGCGTTTATTGCACACAAATGTCAGCAGCATCATTGCCATCATTTTACGGCCGAAGCCGTCACTGGCTTATTGCAAGCCATGCATAGATTGATTGAAGACCAGACGCGATTGAGCACCAAATTTTCCGTGCTAGAAAAACTGCTACTAGAAAGCGCTGCAGCGGCTAGTTTACGCGGCGCCCTTTTGGTAGAGATTGAAGACGTAAAAGCAGCGATACAACGCAAATATGCACGCCATAGTTATATTGAATCTCACATTAGAGATTCAATCATCGACAAAGAACTCATCATCAGCGTACACGGTGAGTGTATCGGGCAAATTAACGGCCTCACACATATTGACCTTTCTGAAGCGAGCTTTGGTTCTCCAGTGCGCATTTCAGCCAACTGTTATGCAGGTAACCGTGGCGTGCTTACCATAGACCGTGAAGTAAGGATGAGCGGCCCCACGCATGATAAAGGCGTCATGATATTGCAAAGCTGGCTACACACTAATTTTGCAAACATGAACCCGCTTAACCTCACCGCCTCATTAGTATTTGAGCAAGAATACAGCGGTGTAGATGGTGATTCAGCCTCATGTGCTGAATTATTCGCTTTACTATCATCATTAGCGCAAGTGCCAATTAAGCAAGGTATAGCCGTGACCGGTGCGCTCAATCAGCATGGTGAAGTGCTGCCTATTGGCGGACTCAATGAAAAAATTGAAGGTTACTTCAGGGTTTGTAAAGATATCGGTCTAGATGGCAACCAAGGCGTCATGATGCCTGAGCGTAATATGCGCCACTTAATGCTGAGCGATGAAGTGATTCAGGCCGTTGAAAATGGCCAGTTTCAAATTATCACAATGAATACCATTGCAGAGGGTATTTCACAGCTTACTGGACACAGCTTGCAAGCGCTGAATAAGCTGGCAGAACAAGTGCTTAGTGGTTTTAAGCTAACCGTAGAAGCAAACTCACCAAAAAAATCCTAAGAATGTTTGACTGAACATAGTTGGATACTTTACTAACATGGTAAATGAACTTGACTCAAAATGCCGGCTAGATAAATGGCTATGGGCAGCACGTTTTTTTAAAACACGCAGTCTGGCAACTGCTGCTATTGAAACAGGTAAAGTGCATGTGGATGGCGACCGTGCAAAACCTGCAAAAGAAGTAAAACTTGAACAAGTTATCCATATCCGCAACCGTGATTTTGAAATTGAAGTCAGCGTGCAAGCGCTATCCAACATACGTAAAGGCGCACCAGAAGCAGCATTACTGTTTACAGAAACCCCGGCAAGCATTGCAAAGCGAGAGAATGCAAAACTGACGGGTGAAGGTGAACATGCTCTGCGTGATCGTGGGGTAGGGCGCCCGACTAAGCGGCAAATGAGAGATATTAAAAAGTTTACTGGCGGATCATTCGGCTAAGTTAAGCAATTTTTTGAAGCGCTGTATTTTTTTTGATCTAAAAGACGCCTATTTTAAATATAGGTGGCACGACCGTGACATTGCCAGATACGCAAGCGAATCAAACTGATGAAGTGCCAAAAAGAAAAAAGGAAATAACATGAATAAAAACCTTCTCTTAAAAATTATACTGTTAGGCATGTTCCTGCTACTTGCCGCCTGTTCTACTCCCCAGGCTATTACTGGTGACACCCGAATCTGGCATTCATTTACCTTTAATACTTACGAATTTGACGGCAAAGGCAAGCAGGATGTTGAAGTGCTGGACTATATTTACGGCAATCCAGAAGGATATGCCAACAGATGTTTTGC
>JBAYTS010000034.1:0-30843 GCA_041675545.1 Methylotenera sp. | reverse complement strand
TTGTATACAGCCAATATTTAGTGCGTTATCAGCCAGTTATTGGCTTTGTGTTCGTTATTTGTAACAAATGATAGGGTGAAATAAACATCTAATTAAATACCTAAAGTATTCCACCGCAAATACCGGCTGCCATGAACTGAGCGAGCATTTGTCTCAACGCTTCAGGCGTTGTAGTCAACATAACCAGCTGAGTCCGATGATGTTCAGCTAATTTTTTATAGACGTTTATATATCTGTGCCAAAAAAAATACAGTCGCTCAACTCTAAGATAAAAAGTCGCGCTTAGTCTCGGCAAATAAACCTTAGGCTTTGCCTAAAGCAACCAAAAGAAAAACACATTACAAAGCTTGAACACTAAAGCACTTTAGCCCCACTCAGCTTTGACTTATCGCCTCGTATATGACACCATCTATACGCTTTTTAAAATCGAAATTTAAAGACAATCGAAGACTTCATGCCCAAACATTTTAACGTCATTATTATTGGAGCCGGACCCAGTGGATTATCAGCGGCCATCCGAGCGGCCGAGCATGGTGTTTCATACTTATTACTAGAGGCGTCGCAAACTGTAGCGAGCACGATTCGTAGCTATCAGCGCGGTAAACTGGTGATGTCTGAGCCGCGTGGATTACCTCTTCGTAGCCCGCTTCCATTTACGGCATCATTACGTGAAACTGTGCTTGAAAATTGGGAAAAATCCATTGCAGATCACAACGTTAATGTGCGCTATGAAGCTAAAGTGGTGGCGATTTCACGCCTTAAAAACAAGCTTGTAGTTGAGCTGGCAGACGGCGACAAGTTCACCGCTAATCACGTGGTTCTTGCCATTGGTGTGCAAGGCAATCTACGCAGACTTGGGATTCCTGGTGAAGATTTACCACAAGTACAATATCAATTGGATGACCCGGATGCTTACCAAAATGAAACCATTATTGTGGTTGGCGGTGGTGATAGTGGTGTAGAAAACGCGCTGGCACTTACCAATAAAAACCAGGTTATCATACTTAACCGCGCTGAAGACTTTAGTAATTTGAAAGAAAGCAACCTGAGCCAGTTAATGGAGTCTCGGCAAAAAGGTGCTATAGATTGGTTGCTCGAAACTAAACCTCAATCCATTGAAGAAAATACCACAGGCGAGTTTCCAATCACCCTATTTGCCAGTACGCCCAAGGGGGTTGAACACATTCCGTGCCATCGTATCATTGCGCGGCTTGGTGCACTGCCATCGCGCCCCTTATTGGAGAGCTTTGGCATTGCTTTCCCGACAGATGATGTGGGTGCCCTGCCGCTACTTTCTGCCAGTTATGAATCCAATGTACCCGGGCTCTATATTATTGGCGCACTTGCAGGCTATCCTTTAATTAAGCAAGGCATCAACCAAGGCTATGAGGTTATTGAGTATATTCTTGGCAATGATGTAGAGCCGGCTGATACTACTTTGTTGCGTGAAAAGTTTTCAAGCTTTTGCAACGATCGTGGGGTTGATGATGTGCTGTATAAAATTCAAAAAAACGTGCCGATTCTCGCCATGCTCAATACGTTGCAATTACGTGAACTGGTGTTAGAAAGTAATATTTTATTGCCAGAACCAGGCGATATTATCTTTAAACGCAACGATTACAGCACCACTTTCTTTTCTATCATTGAAGGTGAATTAGATGTACTGATTGATGAAAATAACGAACCAGACGCCACACTTAAAGCTGGCGACTTTTTTGGCGAACTTGCTTTGGTTTCTGGTCGCCGCAGGCCAGGCACAGTGCGCGCACGTACCAAGTGCGTCATTATCGAAACGCCACGGCGTGTGATGCAAAAGCTGATAGGCTCGGTGCAGGCCATGCGCCGCATGCTGAACGAAGTCGCTATTAAAAGTGTGGTTCAAGTTTGTATTGGGCTCTCCTTAAGTGAAGATGACCTTAATGATGTTGCCACTCAAGCAACGCTTAAAAGTTATGAAGCCGGTGAAGACCTTTTTCACGAAGGTGATGAAGCGGATGGTTTGTACCTGATTCAAAGTGGTTCAGTGACCGTATCCCGCATGATAGGCGGGCGCGAGGTGGTGCTGTTTTATGTGGCTGCGGGTAACTATGTCGGAGAAATGTCACTGGTTTCTGGCGAGCCCCGCTACGCCACCGTGCGTGCAGCAGTAGCCACTGAGGCCGTATTGATTAAAGCGGATCGTATGCGCGACATCATCGCGCGTAATCCTGAAATTCGTAACGCGCTTGATGCACGCTACCTTAATCATTTACAAGAACAAGAAAAACGTCAACAACTTGAAAGTGCCTCGGATGGTAGCGGTGCGTTTACCAGCCAATCTACGCAATCCAACTTAATCTCGTTCCTCATTCAACAAGGCGTTGGCGAGGCAACTGATGTATTGCTGATTGATGAGTCGCTGTGTATTCGCTGTAATCACTGTGAACAAGCCTGTGCCGATACCCATGGCGGTGCAACGCGACTAGACCGTGACACTGGGCCTATTTTTGCTAACATCCGCGTGCCTACTTCATGTCGTCATTGCGAGCATCCGCATTGCATGAAAGACTGTCCGCCAGACGCGATTCACCGTGCACCACATGGCGAAGTTTATATCGATGATAGCTGTATCGGTTGCGGCAATTGCCAGCAGAATTGTCCATATGACGTGATTCAAATGGCTGTGATTCAAGACCAGCCAGAGCGTAGCCTGTGGCAAATTATGTTGGGAATTGAGCCTAAAGCATTACCCACAACCAATAGTAGCAAGGTCGCGGTTAAATGCGATATGTGTAAAGATATCACCGATGGCCCTGTATGCGTACGTGCCTGCCCTGTTGGCGCTGCATTACGCGTTAATCCTGAAGGTTTGTTGGGTTATGCAAGCGGCACCTCTGGTGAAGTCGCTTTACTTGGCTTAGATGAAACTTAGAAAGCACTATTTGCATGCAACGCAGCAACATTTTTGACTTTAAAAATTACCTCTATTTTAAACTAGCGGTCGTTATCATTCTTATCGCTTTTGCTGCTTATTTATTATTTGAGCCAGCAGTTGGGTATTATGGCGGCAGTTGGCTTGGCTATGGACTCGGCACGATTTCGGCGTTGATGGTGTTATGGATGGCGTGGTATGGCGTGCGAAAGCGGCGTTACCGTGGTTCTGGCGCCACACAAGGCTGGCTATCTGCGCACATTTACTTGGGTACCGCGCTTACGGTTATTGTCACCCTGCATAGCGGCTTTCACTTTGGACTAAACATTCATACATTTGCCTACGCCATGTTGTTAATCGTCGTTATCAGTGGGTTTTTTGGTAACTACACTTACATGATTTATCCACGCCAAATGACCGAGAACATGGGCGAGGATAATTTGGATGGCTTGTTGTTACGCATTGCTGAATCTGACAAGTTAGCCCGACAAATTGCTTTATTGATGCCAGACCACATCAATAACGTTGTTGCGCGGGCTTGCGGCGAAACTTCTATCGGTATTGGCTTGCTAGAGCAACTCAGAGGATTTCAACCAAACTGCCCTTCCGCCATCGCGGTTCAACAACTCTCGACAGTGGACAACACACTATCCCCTGAGCAACGTAAATTGTATCGAGATTTATATTCAATCATGGTGCGGCGCGAGTCTTTGGTCAGGCGCGCGCGCCAGGATTTAATGTATCGCGCTCGATTAGGTTTTTGGTTATATTTTCATGTGCCGTTCACCATCGCATTACTGGTGGCGATGCTGGCGCATGTCATTGCTGTTTTTGCTTATTGGTAACGCATGATCAATTGTCTGTTAATTAAAATCACCCAAAACTCGCGTGGTTTACCCATGCGGAGTTATCGCACATTGGCCGCAGAGGAAATCGCGTTTGGTCGCGGTGCAGAGTGCACCGTTCACTTGCCTGACCCACGCATTGCTATGCACCACGCGGTAATCAAGCGTCGTGATGATGGTGAGCTACATTTAATAGCGCTTAATGGCGAGTTAGAATTTGACTCTGCATCCAGGCAAAACATTCCGCTAACACAAGGCACGCAAGTCATGGTGGGGCCGTATCTGTTAACGGTAGAGCCAACACCGCCTGATATCGATTTATCAATATCGCTCGCGCTGGCGCACAGCTTGCCTGATGATTTTCAAAACATCAAATCACGTACACACGAACCGCTACCAGGAGCGACACGATTTAAAAGACGTTTATCGATATGGATGGCGGCATTGATTGCGCTATTGTTTTTAGCGTTACCGTTAGCACAAAATTTAATCCCAAAATTACACGACACCATGGCAGAACTGCCCTTTGGTTTTGATCGAGTGTGGAGTCCAGGGCATATTTCAAATGCGCATCGGCATTTTGGCTCACAATGCGCCAATTGCCATCAAACGCTGACACAACAGGTCACTGACCAATCCTGCATGCAGTGTCATCGCGACACGACACCGCACATTACCGACTCCGCGCTACAGCATCATGCTTTTGAGGCTAAACGCAAGTTTTTAGGCAGCACACGCTGCGGTGAATGTCATCGTGAACACAAATCACCACAACCGTTAACACGGCAAGATGATGGCATGTGCATTAAGTGTCACGGCAACATTAAAGCCATTAATGCCAACACAAAACTATCGGATATTCATGATTTTGATAAAGACCATCCTGGCTTTAAACTCACATTCAAAACAGGTAGCAGCCATGATAATAATGAGAAAATTGAGCGAATCCCGCAAACTGAAAAAGCACGGCTCAATGAAAATTCTGGGCTAAATTTTCCGCATTCGCAGCATATTGGAAAAGTGCAGGGCCCTAACGGCATGTGGGATGTACGTGAGCTTTCATGTACAACTTGCCACCAGTCAAAAGGTAAAGAGCTGCAATTTGAACCAATCGCTTATAAGCGCGATTGTGCGGCTTGCCATGCGAGCGAGCTCAAGGTGGGCTCCGCGGACACGAAGCTTGATGTGCCGCATGGCTCAGAGCAAATAGTGATAAATACGCTAAAATTATTGGCGCCAAAAAATGCTGAGCGCTATTCAGAAAAATTAAAAACAGACGGTTGTGCCTACTGCCATGTGGTTGAAACGTCAAACAAAGGAGATGCGTTACCATGGCGCGTCAAGCCATTGCAAATTAACCAGGACTGGTTCAGCAAGGCGCGATTTAAACATGCGTCACATCGCACACAACAATGTGATTCGTGTCATCAGGTAGAGTCTTCAGAAACCAGCGCAGATGTAGCCATGCCCGACCGCGATTCCTGCTTGCGTTGTCACTCTGGCAAGCGCCCAAAACACAAACGCATTGCCAGCGGTTGCATGTCCTGCCATGACTTTCATAGCGTGCATGCAACAGTTAACGCATCCATTTCAAGTGAAAGTTCCAATCAGCACACACTTGATACGGCGCTTTCCATATCAAAACCATCATCTAAAGAAAAAGAATAAGCGCAAAATTTCAAGTCAAACTTGAGAATCGTTTTATAAAATAGAAACCTTATGACTGAAAAAAAAGTAGATGTTTTATTAGTCGGTAGCGGCATCATGAGCGCCACCCTAGCCTCATTGTTATCTGAATTAGATAGCTCACTAAGTATGATGGTGGTAGAACGCTTACCTCAGGTTGCCGCAGAAAGTACGGATGCATGGAACAATGCCGGCACTGGGCACGCGGGCTATTGTGAACTCAATTACACACCGATGCGTGCTGATGGTGTTGTGGAAATTGACCGCGCATTGTCCATTAACGCTTCTTTTGAGGTTTCGCTACAATTTTGGTCTTACCTTGTTGAACAAAATACACTGCCTACTCCAAAAAAATTCATCAATACAACACCGCATTTAAGCTTTGTTTGGGGCGATGATAATGTTGAGTTTTTACGCAGGCGCTATCAGCGACTCAAGGCACATCATTTATTTCAGGATATGGAATTTAGTGATGATATAACTGAGCTAAAAAGCTGGATGCCGCTGATGATGCAGCAACGCGATAGCAATCAATGCGTAGCGGCAACACGTGTAAGTTATGGATGTGACGTTGACTTTGGTGCATTAACACGTAGCTTAATTAAATCATTAACCACTAAAAATAATTTAGACCTTAATCTCAATACTGAAGTACAAAGCTTAAAACAACTAAGCAACGGACGTTGGCAGGTTGGCTTAAAAGACCTTACCAATAAACACAAGACAACGATTGATGCCGGTTTTGTATTTTTAGGCGCAGGGGGCGGAGCATTAGCGTTATTACAAAAGGCTAATATCCCAGAAGGCAAAAGCTATGGCGGCTTTCCAGTCAGTGGTCAATGGCTGGTATGCAGCAATCCTGACATTGTTAAGCAACATGACAGCAAAGTCTATGGTAAGGCCGCATTGGGCGCGCCACCCATGTCTGTGCCACACTTGGATACCCGCATTATCAATGGCAAACCTGCCCTGCTGTTTGGGCCTTATGCCGGGTTCACCACAAAGTTTTTAAAGCAAGGTTCGTATTGGGATTTGTTAAAGTCAATCAAACCAAATAATCTCAAAGCCATGCTAGGCGCTGGCTGGCACAATCTGGATTTAACACGCTACCTCATGGGCGAAGCACTGCAATCACATACTTCACGCATAGAATATTTACGCCAGTTTTATCCACAGGCGGTTGAGTCTGATTGGCAGTTAGCCCACGCTGGGAAGCGCGTTCAAGTGATCAAAAAGTGTGATGAAAAAGGTGGCAAGCTTGAGTTTGGTACTGAAATCATCAGCGCAAAAGATGGCTCAGCTGCTGCTTTGCTTGGCGCATCCCCTGGTGCATCTGTGTCTGTACAAGCCATGATTAACGTGATTGAACGCTGTTTTAAAACGCAACTGCAATCTGATGCCTGGCAGCAAAAAATGAAAACTTTAGTACCAAGTTATGGAGAATCGCTCATTACTGATGCCGAATTATTAAAAAAGATCAGAACAAGAACACTGAGCACGATGCAACTGCTCTAAATTCAAGCCGATCTTTGCGTGGTTGATTTCTCTAACTAGAAAGTCCTGAAATTACGTCCTTCTAAAAAGTAAGTCACGCACCGTTTGTACGCGGTAGAAATCCAGAGGCTTTGGTTTAACTTAGGTAAGATGATGACTATTATTGTCAGTCAGCATCTTATCCTAGTTAAGCTACAAGCTTAAACTGCAAGTTTAGTAGCAGTCAAGCTACGCTGGCGGCGCACTTCATACAAGCAAATACCACTGGCCACACTTACGTTTAAGCTTTCAACTGAGCCAAACATTGGAATTGTCACTAGTGCGTCACAAGTTTCAGCGGTTAATCGGCGTATGCCATCGCCTTCTGCGCCTAGCACTAAAGCAATTGGACCATCTAGCTTGGTATTGAGCAAGTTGCTTGGCGCGTCCATGGTGGTACCTACTACAAAAACCCCGGCCTCTTTGAGCTCACGTATCGTTCTAGCCAGATTAGTCACCGCAATGAACGGTACGGTTTCTGCTGCGCCACAGGCAACTTTACGTACGGTTGCGTTCAAGCCAACGGCTCTGTCTTTAGGTGCAATCACCGCATGCACGCCCATGGCATCGGCCACTCGCAAACACGCGCCTAAATTATGCGGGTCTTCCACACCATCTAAAATCAAAAAGAACGGCGGTTCGGTTAAATCAGACTCTAAAATATCGTGTATATCTTTGTATGGTATAGGTGTATCTACCACGCGTGCAATCACACCTTGATGACGACCATTCATGCCAGCCATACCATCTAAACGGCTACGTTCTACTTCCATGGTACGCACACCAGCAGACTCTGCCATTTTCAGCAAATCTTTCATGCGGGCATCAAGGCGGTCACGGTCAATTAAAATCTCTTGCACGCTGGCGCTATGTTGGCGCAAACGGCTTAATACGGCATGAAAGCCAAATAAAATACGGGCATCACTCATTTTTTTACCTTACGTTTAGTTGCTTTTGCAGTAGCTTTGGTCGCTACTTTTTTGGGTTTACTGGTTTTACTTTGTGGTTTAGATTTGCCTGAAGGCGATGGCTTCCGTCTTGATGGTTCAAATGACTCAGCTTTAGGCTTATTGCCAAACTTACCACCAAAATTGGTAGCTTCTGACTTTGGATCATCAAAACCAGGCGTGGATTTTACAGTAGATTTACCGCTGTTGCCCGTTTTAATACGCATGCTTATTTTTTTAGAATCAACATTAAGTTCATGGCTTATCTCATTGTTTTCATTAACAAAAGAAAAATCAATCTTAGTGGTTTCTAAATCAACACGCACTACTTTAATGGTCAACCTGTCGCCTAACTGGTAGCGCACCCCAGTCCGCTCTCCCGCCATTTCATGGCGTGCTTTGTCATAATGGAAATAATCGTTTCCAAGCTCGGTAACGTGCAATAAGCCTTCTACATACACGCCATCGAGTGCGACGAATAAACCAAAGCTGGTGACGCCTGCGACCGTACCCTCAAACACTTCACCAATTTTATCCTGCATGTAAAAGCACTTAAGCCAATTGGTCACATCACGCGTAGCATCATCGGCACGACGCTCAGTCATCGAGCATTGCATACCTAAGTTATTCCAGTCCCCAGCTTTATAACGATCGCCATTTAATACCGCTTTAATTGCACGATGAATGAGTAAATCCGGGTAACGGCGGATTGGTGATGTAAAGTGAGCGTAAGCCTCATACGCTAAACCAAAGTGGCCCACGTTGTCCGGGCTATACACAGCTTGCTGCATAGAGCGTAATAACACCGTTTGCAATAACTGCGCATCAGGGCGCTCTCTGATCTTGTCCAATAACTTACCGTAGTCTTTGGCGTGAGGTTTATCTCCACCCCCTACGCCAAAGCCAAATTCACCCATAAACGTGCGCAGCAGCTCTAATTTTTCAGGTGTCGGGCCTTCATGAATCCGATACAAAGCAGGATGTTCATGTTTCTTTAGAAACTCAGCAGCGCAAACATTGGCTGCCAGCATACATTCCTCAATCAGCTTATGCGCTTCATTACGTGTACTTGGCTCAATACGCTCAATTTTTCCATTATCGTCAAAAATCATGATGGTTTCTGATGACTCAAATTCAATGGCACCGCGTTTTTCACGTTGCGTCTGTAGCAATTGGTAAACGCTATTGAGATCATGCAAATGCGGTACTAACCAAGCGTATTCTTGTGCCAACGCATCTTTTGGATTTTGCAAGATTTCAAACACTTGATTGTAAGTCATGCGTGCTTTTGAGCGCATCACTGAGGGGTAAAACTTAAATTGCTTTACAATGCCGGCGCCGTCAATCTGCATGTCACAGATCATGCACAAACGCTCAACATCAGGGTTTAATGAACACAAGCCATTAGACAAAGCCTCTGGCAACATCGGGATAACACGTCGCGGAAAATAAACGGAGTTACCACGTTCAAACGCACCTTTATCCAGCACATCGTTTGGCTTTACATAAAAACTCACGTCGGCAATCGCCACCACTAACCGCCACCCTTTGCCCTGTGGCTGTGCATATACAGCATCATCAAAGTCGCGCGCCGTTTCACCATCAATCGTAATCAACGGCATTTCACGGCAATCAATACGGCCGCTGTAATCAGCCTCTTGTACTAACTTAGGATAAGACTCTGCCAGTTTCACGGCTTCTGCGCTAAATTCGTGTGGTAGATTATGCTTGCGTAGCGCAATTTCAATTTCCATGCCGCTATCAGCATAGTTACCTAAAATTTCCACTACTTTGCCCATCGGCTTTGCGTGTGAAGATGGCTGCTCTGTTAGCTCCACCATCACCACTTGCCCAGATTTTGCACCCATATCTAAATGATATGGAATCAATATATCAAGGTTAATGCGCTTATCTTCAGCGGCCACCACGGTTACGCCGCTGGTTTGAATCACACGGCCTACCAGCTTTTGGGTGCGGCGTTCAAGCACCTCTACAATTTTGCCTTCTGGCCGGCCTCTTCTATCCAAGCCACTCATGCGTACCATGGCACGGTCACCATGCATCACCTGCGACATCTCTTTAGGACTTAGAAATAAATCCTCACCATTACACTTGGTTTTATCATCTGGAACTAAAAAGCCAAATCCATCAGGATGACCCTGTACCACGCCAGCAATCAAATCGAGCTTATCCGCGATACACAGCGCACCTTTCCTGTTTCGAATAATCTGACCTTCACGTTCCATCGCATTCAAACGCTTATTAAACACCTCACGCTCAGCATCACTAATCTCCAGTAACGCGTAGAGCTGCTCAACACCCAACGGCACACCTTGGTCAGCCATGGTGCTCAATATCAGCTCCCGACTCGGCAACGGCGTGTCGTAGCGGCTCGCTTCACGCGCAGCATGAGGATCATTACTTCTTTTACTTTTGTGACTATTTCTATGATTTGTCATTGACAAAGCTCACCTTTAATATAGAATTCAACGCCTTAATTGGCTACAGTATTTAAATACTTAAGTTAATTGCCCGGATGGCGGAATTGGTAGACGCGCATGGTTCAGGTCCATGTGCCTTAGGGTGTGGAGGTTCGAGTCCTCTTCCGGGCACCAATCAAATGCATATTCTACTCTATAGCGCGTAAAATATCGCTCATCGCCTCAATGATAACTGATGCTGGCCAGCATTGGTTCAACGTAAACAGGTCGATAAACTCTGATTAGCCGTAAGCACCACCTGCAGGATGAGTCGCTTATGATTAGCGTGTGAAGTTAAGGGCGTTGTAACCTGGTTTTGTTGATTTTAAATTGGCAAGCAGGGCAACCGCTTGTGCCCTTTTACCCACATTTAATTTTTGAAAGATGCGTTTAAGGTGGCTTTTAACTGTATTTTGGCTGATATTTAAGATCATGCCAATTTCCTGATTGGTTTTACCCGTTTTAATCCAATCAATCACCTCCTGCTCTCGCTCACTTAAACTGGACAGACTAACCACGGGCGAACATTTCTCTGAACTATCCGCGGGTGCAAGCGGCGTGATTTTTCTGAGTGCATAGTCTATATGAGCCATAAGTAGAGGCATCGCTAAGCCATTGACTTCAAATGATTTCTGTTTACCTAAAAACACATATAAACATTCATTTTTACTACGGCAATCAGTAACCCCATAAACTAATATCGAGCACATTTCATTGCGATTGCCAGGAAATATGGTTTTAAAATCATACTCAGCAGCCATACCATTAAGACCATCAATCACATACCACTGGCGACCATTATTGACCCAACGTTTATGCAAATGTGTGGTACAGACGCCGATTTGATCTAATATTGCCCACAATGCACTCGTGTTGACACCCTCTAAATGAGAGGTGACGTCATAACTTAAGTTTTTACCAATACGCTTATCGCTAAAATCGCCCCAGGCAACTACAAGCGCATCGTGTGGAATCAAGCTGGTAATATTGTTTTGCATCCACTGAAAAAAATCGAAATGAGTTTCAATATGTTCAGCGTGCTGTATGACGGAAAAAATATCTTTCCAAAGTTTATTATTAACTTCTATATCCATAATAATTAGGCACCGTATGATGAGCAACTTTGCTCACGTACACTCACCAATGCATAATAAATGCCAGATATTTAATTCAATAAAAACAAATAGTTATAAGATAATTTTAGAAGGCTATTGATTTAATCGTTAACAAGTCAACTCTAGTGTCAATTTTACAACAACACCAAAAAGAGAAATTCGTGCCAAAACTAAAAATTACTCTAAATTTAGCGCATAAATCGCAGGTAAATTGCGCCACCATCCATAAACATCCATACCATAACCAAATACATAACAATTAGGCACTTCAAGCCCTACAAAATCGGCTTTAATCTGTTTGGCATGTCCAAGTTTTTTTTCAATCAATACTGCAGAAAACACTTTTAAGGCGCCAAGTGCTAAACATTTGTCTTGGATCTCTTTCAAAGTAATACCTTCGTCCAGAATGTCATCCACCAACAATACTGTGCGTCCAGATAAGTCTAGCTTTGGGAGTGATTTCCAACAGAGTGTCTTACCCACGGTTGCATTTTGGTAACGGCTGGCATGCACATGGTCCAACTCTAATGGAAATAAGAGCTGCGTTAGCAATTGTCCAGCAAAAACAACGCCGCCTCCCATGACGCAAATAACTACGGGCCGGCTATGTTCGAGCGTGCGCGTAATTTCTTTACTTAATCTCACAATTTCTGTTGCAACCGCCTCAGATGAATAAATAAGTTCAGATTGTGCGAGCAATTGTTGAGGATCAGTTAAATGCATATATTGGAGCCTATATTTCCTACTATGGCGCGGGTATTGCACCGCAGATTGTTTTACCTAATAAACTTCGTACACTTTTTATCTAAATAGAATGGTTAATGCAAAGTTACCTGCTCGCTCAAGGCCTGGGTGCGTATCTCTATGCCTGCCTGAATTTGCGGACTATATTCCTCAACCCAAACTGCCAACTCAAGTTTGATAAGATTTTCTTTGGTGCTATGTGCGCCTTCGATCCATTTCAGTAGCTTATTGACCCATGCGGTGTCTGTGGTTCTTGCTTGCGCAATACGCAGTTTTTCATGTGGCGTAGGCATGGTGTGTTCATCATCAGCTAATAACTCTTCGTAAAGCTTCTCACCAGGGCGCAAACCTACATATTCAATTTTAATTTCATCTAACTCTAACCCTGACAATCGAATCATATCCATGGCTAAATCAGCGATTTTAACGGGCTCGCCCATATCCAGTACAAAAATTTCACCGCCCTTACCCATTAGCCCTGCCTGCATCACCAACTGAGCCGCCTCTGGAATAGACATAAAATAGCGCGTAATTTCAGGATGGGTAATGGTTATCGGTCCTCCCTTGGCTATTTGCTCGCGGAATTTAGGAATGACACTACCACTGCTACCCAGTACGTTACCAAAGCGCACAATCACGAAGCGCGTACCTGTGGAACCTTGCAAGCCTTGACACACCATCTCCGCCAAACGTTTACTAGCACCCATTACATTCGTTGGGTTAACGGCTTTATCAGTTGAGATCAACACAAACTTTTCTATCCCAGCTTGTTTACAGGCTAAAGCCAGCGTATGCGTACCAATGACATTATTCGACAAGGCCTCCCACACGTTGCCATTTTCCATCATCGGCACATGCTTATAAGCTGCGGCATGAAACACGACTGCTGGTTGATATTGCGTTAATAGATTTGTAATACGTACGCTATTTTTAACATCACAAGTCATATATAACAACTTTGTCGGTAAGTTAAATGTGCTTAACGCTTGCTCAAGCTGGTAAAGTGCGAACTCTGAAATATCCAGACAAATTAACGTGGCAGGTTGATATTTCACGATTTGGCGACATAGCTCCGAGCCAATTGAACCGCCTGCGCCGCTAACCAATACCGTATGCCCGGCAATCAGATTTTGTAAGCCAGTGTTATCAAGCTTTACTGCATCACGCCCCAGCAAGTCTTCTACATCTACTTTTCGGATTTGCGAAATACTGACTTTGCCACTCATTAGGTCATCAATCGCAGGCACTGTCAGCACCTCTAACCCCAGCGCATTGGCAAGCTCAATCGCCTGACGGCGCTTTTGATGATATGCTGAAGGCATTGCCACAATCACGTGCGCGACACCCAAACGTTGGCACACAGCCTCTAATTGTTGTATGGCGCCCTTCACTTTTACGCCAAAAACTTCACGACCCAACATGGTTGCATCGTCATCTAGCATCGCAACCACATGCCATTGCGTGCTACGTGCCAAATCTTTAACCAAGGCAACTGCCGCATCACCTGCTCCCAGCACAATCACCGGGTTACCCTGCCTTAAGCTCACGCCATAAAGCTGGTGCTCTTTCCAAGCGCGATAGGCAAAGCGGCTGCCACCCATCATTAAAATAAGTAATAGCGGGTCAAGAATCAAAACTGAGCGCGGCACCACCGTGGCAGTTTTCACCATAAACAAAACCGCCGCCACCAACACTGCCGCTGAACCAACCGCTAAAAATATACGTTTAAGATCAGGCACACTGGCAAAACGCCACATACCGCGGTACAAACCTAATGCAATAAACACGCCGACTTGCAATGCGACCACCCACAGCATTGATTGCAACATTTCCTGAAAATGTGAATCAGGGATTGAAAAATTAAATCGCAACAAGTAAGCCGCGACCCAAGCGACTGTTGCCACCGCCATATCATGCAGTAAAGCAAAAAAAGTACGCGGGTTCATGAGTGTTTTTTTCATTGGTAGGCTATCTGCATTCTATCGTTAATGAACGAATTGACCGTTGCATCAGGGTTAGGTTGGTACAATCATTAAAGGGCACCTCTATTAATTCAATTTTTGTCGTTATGCTACGTTGCTCATAAAAAAATATTCCTTATATATCAAATATATACTGCGTCATAATTTTTTATTCGCGCCCTGCCTAACTTAAAAACTTGAATAAATAGAGGCCCCCTAAAGCTGGCTAACAACCAGTTGCCAGCTTTAACTGTATAAATGTGAATCAGCATTAACCTGCGAATACCAAATCCGCTTTTAAGTCTTCAATATATTCCAAGCCCACGGCAATTCTCACTAAGCCATCGGTAATACCTGCGGCAATTCTCGCTTCGGGCGTTACACGGCTATGTGTTGTCGTTGCCGGATGCGTAATTGTGCTTTTGGTATCACCCAAGTTGGCGGTAATTGAAATCAATTGTGTCGCATCAATTAGCGCCCAAGCAGCCTGTTGTGAGGTTTGATTGGCGTTAGATTTAACCTCAAACGTCACAATACCACCGCCACTGCTTTGCTGGCGCATGGCCAAGGCATGTTGTGGATGAGATTTTAAGCCGGGGTAATGCACACGTGCCACCTGCGGCTGTGCCTCTAGCCATGTAGCTAACGCCAAAGAATTTTTAGCGTGTGCTTCCATACGGATATACAGCGTTTCCAGTCCTTTCAAAAATACCCATGCATTAAATGCACTCATCGTGACACCTGCCGTACGCAAAAAGCCATATACAGGCTCCATGAGTACTTTAGAGCCCAGCACAGCGCCCCCTAGGCATCTGCCCTGCCCGTCAATATATTTTGTCGCGGAATGGATCACAATATCTGCACCGAGTGCCAATGGCCGCTGAATTGCTGGTGTGCAAAAACAATTATCCACCACTAAATGCGCACCGACTTGATGCGCAATATCAGCTAACACTTTGATATCACAAACCTCAGTAAGCGGGTTAGATGGCGTTTCTACAAAAAATAGTTTGGTTTTTGATGTGATAGCGGCTTGCCACTCATCTGGATTGGTCAATGACACAAATGTCACCTCTAAACCCCAGCGTTTTAAAATATTGCCAAATAACTGTACGCTGGTGCCAAAAATACTGCGTGAAGCAACAATATGGTCGCCTGCGCTACAAAGGCCCATCACGCAGGCAAGAATCGCCGACATGCCGCTTGATGTTGCCACGCACTGCTCTGCACCTTCTAATGCAGCCAGCTTATTTTGGAACATGGTGACAGTGGGGTTGGTAAAGCGCGAGTAAATATTACCAGGCTCTGTTCCGCCAAAGCGAGCGGCAGCTTGCGCGGCACTGTTAAATCTAAAGCTGGAATTCAGGAACAAAGCTTCTGAATTCTCACCGAACTCAGTCATCTCGCTACCTGCACGTACCGATAATGTATTGGGGTGATATTGTTGTTTATTCATAATGCCCTCAAATTCTAAATATAAAAAACCCGTGATAGCAATGGGCTAAAACGGGTTTTAGGTTCTCGCTTTAGCAGAATTTATTATGCGCTCGCAAGCTGAGTAAGGCTTTGTTTAAAGTTGGCCACTCAAATCAGCGCCATTACATATTAAGCCCTACCTTTTACAACGTCAAGCTTCAGCTTGATACTTATTTTGATATTTACTTGCAAGCGCAAATAAGGGCCACTATTTTCAAGAAGCCTACTACTCCTGGCTATCAATCAAATTTAAGTCCATTTGCGTACTGGAGTTAGCTGGCTTTTGCACTTGATTACCGTCGCCACGCGCCGCCTCAATGTTGGCCAAGTAAGCTTCATCAATATCGCCGGTGATATATTTGCCATCAAAGCATGAGCAGTCAAAATTATCAATGGCGGGGTTACTCAATTTAATGCCTTTAATCAGCGCATCTAAATCTTGGTAAATTAGCCCGTCCGCCCCGATTTCTTTACAGATTTCCTCATCAGTACGGTCTGTTGCCAACAGTTCATCCCGGCTGGGCATATCAATCCCATATACGTTGGGATAACGAACAGGTGGCGCCGCTGAGGCAAAATAAACTTTATTTGCACCGGCATCACGTGCCATTTGTACGATTTGTTGCGAGGTTGTGCCACGCACAATCGAATCATCGACTAACAGTACATTTTTACCTTTAAACTCCACGCCAATCGGGTTAAGTTTTTGGCGCACAGATTTTTTACGTAACGCCTGCCCCGGCATAATAAATGTACGTCCAATGTAACGGTTTTTAATAAATCCTTCACGATAATCCAAACCTAGGCTAATGCCGACCTGTAGCGCACTTGGGCGGCTAGTATCAGGAATCGGTATAACAACATCTATTTTTTTATCAGACCATTCACGCTTGATTTTTTCCGCGAGGCTAGTTCCCATGTCTAAACGGGTTTGATACACAGAAATGCCGTCAATCACAGAATCTGGCCGCGCTAAATAAACATATTCAAAGATACAAGAGTTAAGTTTTGGATTTTCAGCACATTGACGAGAATAAAAGTTACCGTCCATGTCGATAAATACCGCCTCACCAGGCGCTACATCACGCAATATTTTAAAGCCTAACACATCTAATGCAACGCTCTCAGACGCCACAATATACTCTGCGCCTTGTTCTGATTCCAGCTTGCCAATAATCAATGGGCGAATGCCGTTAGGATCCCGAAATGCAAGTAAGCCGAAATTGGCAATCATCGCCACCACAGCATATGCACCTTTGCAACGTCTATGCACACCTTCAACTGCATCAAACACCATGTCGGTATTAAGCACTGAGTTAGGGGCAGTTTTTTCAATTTCATGCGCAAGTACATTGAGCAATACTTCAGAATCTGAAGAGGTGTTGATATGACGCAGGTCTTGCTTGAACATTTCCTGTTTAAGCTGTACTGAATTGGTTAAATTACCGTTGTGACCAAGCACAATGCCGAAAGGAGAATTCACATAAAACGGCTGTGCTTCAGCTGCGCTAGATGATCCCGCTGTAGGATAGCGCACATGGGCAATACCCACATTACCCACTAGATTACGCATGTGGCGTGTATGAAAAACATCTTTCACGAGCCCGTTATTTTTATGCATATAAAAAGTATTGCCATCGGTGGTGACGATACCTGCGGCATCTTGTCCACGATGTTGCAATACCAGCAAACCATCGTATAACAATTGGTTAACTGGATTTTTACCTACAATGCCTATAATTCCGCACATGAATAAAGCCTTAATTGGTTAATTTTGTAATTGAATGATGATTTTTTATAATAATTTTTAGTCGTATTTAACATGCTTGGCAATGTTTTCAGGTATCCACGGCAATATGCTAATCACAAGTGCTTCAATCGGCGCGCTAAACATCGCATTGCGCCAGCGTTCATCTTGAGGGGCACTAGTCAGCCCAGCTAAGAACACCAATACACAGACGACAAGCAATCCACGAATCACGCCAAACATGGCACCTAGCAAGCGATTAAGCCAACCAAGACCTACTTTTCTAATAATTGCAGAAAGTGCGATACCCAATAAACTCGCCAGTAACAACGTTGCTAAAAAAAGCACTAAAAATGCGGCTAATACACGTAATGATTCGCTAGGAATATCAATGGGCATCATCGGCAAAACTTGATCAGTGTAAGTTCTGCCTACATAAAATGCAGCTACCCAGCCTAAAATAGCCAACACTTCCCTCACCATGCCTCGCATCACGCTAAATATGATGGATAAGCCGATGATGATCAATACTGCATAATCAAAACTGGTCATCGTTTTATTCTAACCCACTGATTTAATCGATTGAACGGGTAGTAGCGTGACTGATTAACAACGTTATTCATTGCTAACAACAATTCCAGTTAGACCTATTCCTTTGATTTTATCTAAGGCATTTACGGCCGCTTGACGAGATGTGAAATTGCCTACTTTCAGACGAATGTTTTCACCTTTAGGCGTGGATATTTTTTCCGTATGCGTGCTGAACCCAGTTGATTTTAATTGATCTTGTATGCGCTTTACGTTGGCAATATCAGCATACACGCCCACTTGTACTGTGAAATGCTCATCGTGCTTTTGAGGGGGCGTCGTATCCGTTACATTAACGGCAGGCTTTTTAGAGGTTGCACTTTTCTCATTGTTTTTAATTACTGCAATTTTAACTTCAGGATTTTTTGGTGGTAAAGGTTTTTCCGCTTTGAGTGCTGGCTCTTTAATTTCAACAGATTGAGTGTCGCTCTCTTTACTTTCGATAACATTTTCAACCACAGCTTCTGGGTCCGGCACTAAAACCTCGTTAATTTCAATCTTATTTTCATGCCCAATCATGGGCTCAGGGTTTGTAGTGCTTATGGTATCAGGCATCGTGATTTTAATGCTCTCGTGTTGTGATATCGCCACTCTATCTTGCAATATCTGCGGCAGAACAATCACCATCAACAGCACAAGCGCTACTGCACCCACCAAGCGCCGACGGGCACGTTTTTTAAGATTCAGAGCTTGGTCATTAGGTAGATCTGGGGGCATTACTGCGTCCTTAAAGATGAGGATTTGCGCGTTGATTCAAATGTTGCATTACATTTGCAACGGTAAAAAATGAACCGAACACGACTATTTTATCATTTTCATTTCTATCAATACAGGTTTCTGTATCGATACAAGCTTGCTCGTAGGCTTTAGCCGCTGTATCAAAACATTTAATGCTGGCATTAGGCATAATTTCCGCAATAATGGCAGCCAAGTCTGAAGCCAAAGCCCCGCGAACATGGTCAATATTGGCAACATACCAAGTGTCGATTTCATTTTTTAGCGTATTCACAACACCTTTCATATCTTTATCAGCCAACATTGCAAATACTGCCAAAGTTTTAGTGTGCGTGCGTTCTGTTAACTTTAATACTGCCAGATTTTCGGCAAGGGCTTGCGCTGCGTGTGGGTTATGCGCCACATCTAAAATCACCCAAGGCGTCTTAGACACTGTCTGAAAACGGCCCGCTAGAAATACCTGACGCATTGCATTAGCAATAGACGCGGTGGTAACAGGTAAGTATGCTTGTAACGACTCTACCGCCGCTACCGCGCATGCAGCATTATTGAGTTGATAATGGCCCTCCAACGCTGGCAATGGCAAAGTATGTATGACCCGCCCCATTGACAAATAACACCAATCAGCCGCTGACCTGATATAGGTGAAATCACGATTGATGCACTTAAAATCAGCCTCAATTTGTTGGGCATGGTTTATTAAACTTAGTGGGGGATGACTATCTCCACAAATAGCTGGTATTGATTGACGATACACCCCGGCTTTTTCAACGCCGATTTCCTCGCGTGATTCGCCTAAAAACTCTTGATGATCTAAGTCAACACTGGTCACGATGGCGCAATCAGGCTCAAACGCATTCACTGCATCTAATCTACCGCCCAACCCAATTTCTAAAATCGCGACATCAATCCCAGTTTGCGCAAAATGCCACATTGCGGCTAATGTCCCCACCTCAAAATACGTGAGCGCGATGACCTCTCCACTTTTTCTTGCTGTTTCAACTGCAGAAAATGCTACACACAGCGCCTCGTCGCTCACTTCAATGCCGTTAATTCGAACACGCTCGTTATAACGCAACAAGTGAGGCGAGGTATAACAACCCACAGCAAAACCGGCCTGCGTATAAATCTGCTCCAACATTGCGCAAGTTGAACCTTTGCCATTAGTGCCTGCGACAGAGATAACTTTAAATTTTTTCTGCAACTTTAAGCGCGCGATAACCTGTTTAACACGTGCCAGTCCCATTGCGATAGACTTAGGATGCAGGCTTTCAATGTACCTTAGCCATGCATTTATATCTTTAGGCGCCAAGTCGCTATCTCTAAGAACCAAATCACTAGGCATCTACATCACCTTTAGCAAGCTGCATCAATTTCAGGCTACGAATAATGCCAACGTTATTTGTCAATTAAGCAGTTACCGGCAAACGCATTAAATTAGCTAATATTCCAGCGAGTCTGCTACGCATTTCACGGCGGTCAATAATCAAATCAATCGCGCCATGTTCTAACAAGAACTCTGCACGCTGAAAGCCATCCGGTAGCGTTTCACGCACGGTTTGTTCAATTACACGCGGACCTGCAAAACCAATCAATGCTTGCGGCTCAGCCACAATCACATCGCCTAGCATGGCAAAACTTGCTGAAACACCGCCCATAGTAGGGTCTGTCAGCACTGATATGTAAGGCAATCCTGCTGCACTTAGTTGCGTAAGTGCGGCACTAGTTTTAGCCATTTGCATCAGCGAAAACAAACCTTCCTGCATACGCGCTCCGCCGCTGGCTGCTATACAAACAAAAGCCATTTTGTTATCAATCGCGGCTTGAACACCGCGCACAAAACGTTCTCCCACAACCGAGCCCATTGAGCCGCCCATGAACTTAAACTCAAATACCGCCACGACTGCCGGCACTGATTTAATGCTACCTTGCATCACAATCAACGCATCTTTCTCGTTTACGGCTTTCTGCGACTCTTTAATACGATCCGCATAGCTTTTACTGTCTTTAAATTTGAGCGTATCTACTGGCTGTACGCCAGCACCGATCTCAAATTGACCTTCCACATCTAACAATTGCGCTAAACGTGCACGTGCGCCAATTCGGTTGTGATACGCACATTTTGGGCATACTTCGGAATTATCTTCCAGGTCTTTACGGTACAGCACTGATTGACATGATGGACATTTACTCCACAGCCCTTCAGGTACGGTTTTTTTGTCGGCGCCGACAACACGTTTAATTTTTTGTGGTAGCTTGTTTAACCAGCCCATAGTTGCATCCTTTTTAACAATTACGCAGCATCTACTGCCGTTTTTAATTCATCCATCAGCTTAGCAACATTGCTAAGCAAATTTTCATCCGTTGACGCTTCAATGACTTGTACCATGCGGCTACCTACAACCACAGCGTCTGCAATCGCAGCCGTTGCTTTTGCTGTGGCCGCATCACGAATGCCGAAACCAACGCCTACTGGCAAACTGGTTTGCCCACGAATAGAAGCAACGCGTTTAGTCACTTCAATAATATCTAAATTAGCCGCACCGGTAACACCTTTGAGCGACACATAATACACAAAACCACTCGCCTGCTTCACAATCAAATCAACGCGTTCAGGTTCAGTGGTTGGTGACAATAAAAACACCGGATCTATATCGCGTGCACGAAGCTCTTTAACAAACTCACCACATTCTTCTGGTGGGTAATCAACTGTAATCACGCCATCTACATCTGCCGCTTTTGCACGATCTGCAAAAGCTATCGCACCGATGGCTTCTATCGGGTTAGCATAACCCATCAAGATAATCGGTGTGGTCTGGTTGGTTTGTCTAAACTCTTTCACCATAGCCAATACTGCAGTCAACCCTACTTTATGGGCCAAAGCACGTTCACTGGCACGTTGAATGACAGGGCCGTCGGCCATTGGGTCAGAAAACGGTACACCAAGTTCGATCATATCAGCGCCATGCTTAACCAGCGTGTGCAGTAAATTGACCGTATGTTTAGGATGAGGATCGCCTGCCGTAATATAAGGGATTAAGGCGGTTTTGCCTTGTTGTTTAAGTGTTGCGAATACAGATTGAATACGGGACATAATAGGCGTCAGTTAAAGTTTAAATGTACTAGTTAATTAGTTAGAAAATGCAAATATCTAAACAAAACAAGGCGTGAGTAAAAAATAACTACGAAACATATGCGTTATATGTGCGTGGTTATTTTTTGCGAAACAACGCAGTATTGTGGCATACGACCTTTCAAGCACTTTAGTGCTTAGAAAGTCGGAGTGCCGGCGGTACGAGATTTGCATTTTATAAAGTGATGTTTGCAAGTTTGGCAACGGTATTGATATCTTTATCGCCACGACCAGATAAATTAACGAGAATAATCTGATCCTTATGCATGGTTTTAGCCATTTTTTCAGCATGTGCTAAAGCATGGCTAGATTCAAGTGCCGGGATAATACCTTCTGTACGGCATAAATTATGAAACGCCGCCATGGCCTCATCATCAGTAATTGCCACATACTCAGCACGTTTAATGTCTTTTAGCCATGCATGCTCTGGGCCAACACCAGGGTAATCTAACCCAGCTGAAATTGAGTGCGTTTCAATAATATTGCCATCGGCATCTTGCATTAAATAGGTGCGATTGCCATGCAACACCCCTACCGGACTATTGGCTGTTAATGGCGCTGCGTGCTGACCGGTTTCCATGCCAAGGCCACCCGCTTCAACGCCAATCAAACGTACATTAGGTACATCAATATAAGGGTAAAAAATACCCATGGCATTAGAGCCGCCGCCAACACATGCAACAATTGCATCCGGCTGGCGACCTGCCATTTCCATCATTTGCTCTTTAGCTTCAATACCAATGACTGCCTGAAAGTCACGCACCATCATCGGATACGGATGCGGACCTGCAACCGTACCAATAATATAGAACGTATTATGCACATTGGTCACCCAATCACGCATTGCCTCATTCAGCGCATCTTTCAGTGTTTTAGAGCCGCTTTCTACCGGCACCACAGTGGCGCCCAGTAGTTTCATTCTGAATACATTAGGGGCTTGACGTTTAACATCTTCACTGCCCATATACACCACACACTCCAAGCCTAAACGTGCAGCGATAGTAGCGGTGGCAACACCATGCTGACCGGCGCCGGTTTCTGCAATGACTCTAGGCTTACCCATACGCTTAGCCAGCAATGCCTGACCAATAGTATTGTTAATTTTATGCGCACCTGTATGGTTTAAATCTTCGCGTTTCAGGTAAATTTGCGCACCGCCAATTTTATCTGACAAGCGTTTTGCGTGGTAAATAGGGCTAGGACGACCAACAAAGTGTTTTAAATCATACGCATATTCAGCTAAAAACTCAGGATCATGACGATATTTTTCGTACATGATGCGCAACTCTTCCAACGCTTCAACCAATGTTTCTGCTACAAACGTACCGCCAAATTGTCCAAAATGCCCACGTGCATCCGGCATGTCATAAAGCTGCATTATTTACTCTCCACTTTAACTTATTTGCATCTCAAAGCTTACTGCCTGAAACCTACTACATATAAACCTGTTGCATAAATGCAGCAATTTTTGCTGTATCTTTAATACCTTTTGAAATTTCTACACCGCCGCTTACATCCACCGCATAAGGTTTTACCCGTGTAATGGCCTGCGCCACATTTTGTGCGTTTAAACCACCGGCAAGAATCACAGGTTTTGCTAAGGTTGCTGGAATTAAATTCCAATCAAATACGTGCCCGGTACCGCCTGCTACACCTTCGGTATAATTATCCAATAACAAGGCTTTGGCTGCAGAAAAATCTTGTGCACATTGTACCAAATTTGTGTCTGACTTAACGCGAATTGCTTTGATAAAAGGCAGTCTATATCGCGCGCAGGCTTCAGGTGTTTCGTCACCGTGAAATTGCAGTAAATCTAATTTTACTTGCGATACCACCGCTTCAACAAAGCTGGCTTCCGCATCCACAAATAAGCCAACCACACTCACAAAAGCAGGGATTTTATTGGCGATTTCAATCGCTGCTGCAATGCTGACACAACGCGGGCTGGGAGCGTAGAATACCAAACCAATGGCATCTGCACCGTTAGCCACTGCGTTTAAAGCATCTTCCACACGCGTAATGCCACAAATTTTAACTCTAACTCTCAAAGCGTTATCCTTAAGCTGACGCGCTATATCACAAGATTTTTAACAACAACATTAAATCACAAGGCGCTATTGTACCGCTAAATAAGCACCTGCAAGCCATGTTGGGAGCGTTGAGGCAACCCCCATTTTTCATCATACCCGACACCCGTTAAATACAATCCACAAGGTGAGAAAGTTGGCGGCGACAACGTACGATCTCGCTTTTGTAATAACTCTTTAATATAGCTAGGTGGATAATTGCCTTTACCCACGTAAATCAAGGCGCCGATCATATTACGTACCTGATGTTGCAAAAAAGCATTTGCAGAGAAGTTAAATATAAAATACTGTCCAGCCACACCGATATCGGCTTTTGTTAAATGTCTGATTGGTGACGCTGCCTGGCATTCAGAGGCTCTAAATGCACTAAAATCATGCTGCCCCACCAGATAACTGGCGGCCTCACGCATTGCTGAAAAATCCAGCGGCAAATGAAACCAGCCAGCTTTGTCTGCCATCAGCGCAGGTGCTACCGATGAATTGACTAGCAAATACTGATAGCTACGACTAAAAGCTGAAAATCTAGCATGAAAGTCATCGGCTACTTGATGCGCCCACTCCACACGTACTGTTGGCGGCAAATGTGCATTTACGCCACGCACCCATGCAGAAATCGGGCGTACAGCCTCTGTATTAAAATGTATCACTTGACCAAGTGCATGCACACCTGTATCAGTGCGACCTGCGGCATGCACTCTAACTGTATGTTGAGCGATGCTTGCAATGGCCGCCTCTAATGCATCCTGCACAGCACCGGCATTCGGCTGGCTTTGCCACCCACAAAAATTTGCGCCATCATAAGATAGCCCTAATGCATATTTCACGAGCGCAATCCCAACACCAGACAAATTGAAGCTATCATCATAAAAATTACGATCAAAACTTTATCTAATAGACTAAAAGGTATTTGATTAAAAACAACTATTTTGTCACTCGATACATCATCGGCACTTAAATAAAGGTGATCAAAATGATTTAAGTCAAACGGCTTATGACGCTGCGTAGCAAAGTCCTCAACATACTCGAGCGTTAAAAATAATCTTACGGCAAATTTTTCTATATTTAACCCTACATATTTGAGCGGGCTAAGTAATATATATAAACCAAGAATTAAGTCTTGTTTTGAACCGGTGATAAACAATATATTAAGCGTAGCCAAGGCAATAGTTATTCTTTCGATATGCAGTAGCCCTAACTTCAAACCATCAAAAGTAGGTGCAAAATCAAGGGGAATATGTGGAATCAATTCACCAGGCGTACCAAATCCGTAAATAACCAATATCGAAATAAACAACCAGCGCATACGCATCACAACGCGCGTAAAGCTACGTATTTGCAAGCTCATTGCAACCATACAAACACCAAGAAAAAGTAGGTGCAATAGCGAGTTACTCAAAAAGTTCATAAGTAACAGCGTCAAAATAAAGCTTAATATTTTTATAATAGGGTGCATCGGTAAACGAGAGCCAATATTGAACTAAAAATGGATATCTGAAAAATAGCTGATCAGCGATTAAAAACCATTTAAGCCAGATTGTCCATTAGAGAAAAACAGTTCCTTCCCGCTTGCAGGGGAAAGGTTATGATTGGTATAGCGTAGCGATATTGCCACGTTTCACCGCATCCTTAGCCCTTGCAAGGCGGTAAGCCTAGTGGAACAATCCTGGTTTAAATTGATAGCGTTTAAGTTAGATAAAAAAAGCCGAGCGTTTAGCTCGGCTTAATCTTCTAAATTGCGTTAACTATGCCAAACTTGCCAATAACTGCTCAGCACGCTGCACCTGTTGCGGACCACCCTCTTTAAGCACTTCATCTAACAATTCACGCGCGCCCTCTTTGTCGTCCATATCAATGTAGGCTGCGACTAAATCAAGCTTAATATCAACATCTTGATTTTCAGATGCGGTTGGCGCTGCTAATTCAACAGATAAGTCATCCGTAGCAAATCCTTCCTCAGCTTTTACATCATCCTCGCCTAAATCCAAACTAATTGCTGAAAAATCAAACGCATTAGCATCAATTTCATTACCTAGCGCCAAGCTTTCAGAGTCATCAGTTAACGCTTCATCTTCTTCCAACGGAAAATCAAAAGAAATTTCCTCAACCTCAGGCTCGAGCTCCGGGGTCGACTGAGTTTGAGCCTCGGGGGCCAGGTTTGTAGCCACTACATCGGTTACAACATCAGGAACGTCAAATTCCAAACCAAATTCAACAGCATCACTGCTTATTTCTTGATCCGGCTTTTCAGCCTCAGTAGGCAGATTTAAGTTAGCCGCAACATCAAACGTATTTGCAAATTCAAAAACTGGCTCATCCTCAACCGCTGAAGCAGAAACGGCTTCGGCTAGGGGTGGTTCAATTAGGGTTTCAGCTAGAGGCTCAACTGAAGCCTCCTCTTTCACATTGAAATCTGATATATCAAAATCCATCAAATTATCATTGCTACTATCCGCTTCAACCACCTGCTTACTAGCCTCTAACACATCAACAACATCCGCTGTCGCTGATGCCACTTCTGTTGAAGCAATTTCAGGTAATTCCAGCTCAATAGCATTAACATCTTGCTCGTCAGTACCAACCAAATCAGAACCAGCTAAATCAGCATCAGTAAGCTCAGCAACATTTTCGCTTGTAGCAACATCAACACTACCCAAATCAAACGACTGGTCTTGATCAACACTTTCTGTTGTTGCAAAACTTTGCATGACAGCGGAATTAGCATCATCAATAATTGGCTCAATTACGGATTTGTTATCGGCAATCGGTTCTACTGTATCTAATGAAAAATCGAGACCATCTTCAGTAGATGTAGCAACTTCATCGAGATCAGAAACATCAGACTTATCAGCTGCCAACACGTGAGCACTGGCTATATTGCTAATGTCATACAGCGGATTCTCAGGCTCAACGGTGACACCAAGCTCAGCAACTTTTGCCCATGTAGGATCATCTGCCCCTAATGTTGTGTAAAGTTCGCCAGCGATGGTTTCAAATGCAGCTGCATCTTTACGACTCGCGTAAATTTCTAGTAGTTTTAAATGCAACTCGTAGCGTTTTGGTTCTTTTAAAATAGCATCTTTTAATATCTCTTCTGCTTGCGCATCACGGCCGTACGCCATGTAAACTTCGGCCTCAGCGATAGGATCAACATCGTTAGTGTCTATCATGCTGCCATCAGCACTTTGAGCAAAGTCCGTCAAGAATGATGTATCTGAATTGCTAGAGCTACCCGTAGTATTGCCAAACACGGTGTTTGCGCGCAGGCCACCTGAAGTTAAAATGCCCCGCTCAAAGCTGTCTAAATCTTTTCTACGTTTATTACGTAGAAACATCCAGCCAGCGCCCAGCAACGTAATGCCAGCAGCGCCACCTAATAGCGTTATATCTGCATCGCCAAATAGACCGTCAAAAAATGATGGCTCTGCCACTACTTCAACCGGCGCCTTAACTACTGGCGGCACTGGTTTTACTGCAGGTTCCACTTCAGCGACTGCCTTGACTTGGTTATCTGCCGATTTATCCTCAACTGTAGTAACCGTTTCTTCAGCATTTTTTTGCAAATCTGTCATGGTTTGGTTTTTCAAAACCAACAGCTTTTGCATATCTTCAATTTGCTTCTCTAAAGCACTAATCCGTTGCTGTGATTCTTTAAATGCTTTTTCACGCGCTATTGCTTCTTCTTGTAATACTGAAAGCTGTAGTGCTGAATCTTTTGTATCTTTACCACCCTCTTTACCGGCTTTTGTATTGTCTTTCTCGCCAGCCGACAATTTAACTACATCTTGCGCACCAGCTTTAATCGGAGCAGCTTGATCTTCAGCGGTGGTAATTTTTCCAGATGCAGATTGCTTTTGTTCGACTTCTTCAATGACTGGTTTTGCAGCCACGTTACCAGCCAAAGCGTTACGATAGTCATTCCAGTTGGCCGAATGTACCTTAATCGCCTGCCTAGCCTCTTGTGCTCCAATGGCCGTCAAAACTTCTTTTGAAGGCGCTTTGATAATCTGCCCAACCTTAAGCCGGTTCATATTTCCGTTGGTGAAAGCTTGTTTATTTTGCTCAAATAAACCTACGAGCATTTGATCCAGGCTCACCCCTTCAACCTGCATTTCTTTTGCAAGTGAATTTAAGGTATCCCCACGTGTTGAAATCAGTTGATTTTGCGCTGCATCGCCGCCAACTTCGCTTTGATCTTGTTGTGCTTTAATTTGCTTACTTGGTTTTTTGGAATTTTTAGAAGGTTGTTGTGCTTCATCAAATGCACTTGAACTAGCAGCACTAGCGATTACATCCCGGTTTTGCTTGCTTGCTGCGGATGGAAGTGAAACTGTTGAGGTTGATGCACTACTAAGCGCATCTTTATAGCCAGGTGGGTCTAATAAAATCGTGTATTCGCGCAATAAGCGACCCGATGCCCAATCTACTTGAATAAGCATATCTAAATACGGATCGCTGATAGGTTGATTGGTGAACAGCCTCAGGATCGGTGCGCCATCTGCATTTTTAGCTAAATCTACTTTAATGTTGCTATGAATACCTAGACGAGAGATGCCTTGGACGGCGTAGGCTTCTTCAGAAGCAATGCTAGCAACCATTGTTGAAAGCTCTTCTGGTGTGACTGATAGTAGCATCACTTCAGCGCGAAGTGGCTCACCTAAACCTGAATTTACGTTTAGCTTACCTAACCCTGCAGCAAAACCATAAAAAGGTATAAATGCCAAACAGACAGCCAACGAGATTTGCTTTATTTTCGATTTATGCACATTGCTACCTTTAATCAAACTAAAAATTTGCAATATGAAAATAACATCAAACAGTTAGCTATGCAAGCTCATAATGCACATTATATTCCAACCGCTATCTGGCTACCGACCTTCATTGTTATGATTTAGACAACAATGAAGGGGTAATCCTCACTACTTTTCTATTAAAATCCGCAACATACGGCGTAACGGCTCAGCCGCACCCCACAGCAATTGGTCACCTACCGTAAATGCAGACAAATAATCACTTCCCATGCTCAATTTACGTAAACGTCCGACTGGCGTCGTTAATTTTCCAGTCACTGCGGCTGGTGTAAGCTCGCGCATACTAGGTTCACGTTCATTGGGAATCACTTTTGCCCATTGGTTAGCCTCAGCTAACATTTGGCTGATTTCATCCAATGGCACATCTTTGGTAAGTTTGATTGTGAGCGCCTGGCTATGGCAACGCATTGCGCCTATGCGCACACAAAGACCGTCAATAATAATGGGGTTAGCTTCTCGACCTAAAATTTTATTAGTCTCAGCGCCGCCTTTCCACTCCTCTTTACTTTGACCGTTGCCAAGATCTTTATCAATCCATGGGATAAGACTTCCAGCCAGTGGCACGCCAAAATTGGCAACGGGGAAAGCGTCATCGCGCAATGTACCGGCTACCGTGCGGTCAATATCTAAAATCGCAGATGCTGGGTCAGCTAACAACTCGCTGGCGGCAAAGTGCGCCTCGCCCATTTGCTTGAGTAATTCACGCATATTCTGTGCGCCAGCACCTGATGCTGCTTGATAGGTCATTGAGGTTGCCCACTCAACCAAATTTTCTTTAAACAAACCATTTAAAGCCATCAACATGAGTGAAACAGTACAGTTACCGCCCACCCAGTTTTTATTGCCATGCGTATAGGCATCTTGAATCACATGCATATTGACTGGATCAAGAATAATCACAGCGTCTTTTTCCATACGCAGCGTTGAGGCCGCGTCGATCCAATGACCAGCCCAGCCATCTGCGCGGAGTTTTGGAAATACTTCGCTAGTGTAATCGCCACCTTGGCACGAGATAATCGCATCCATTTGCGCTAGTTCTGCAATGTTCATCGCGTCTTTTAATGGCGCTGAATCTTTACCTACATTCGGTGCTTTAGCACCTACTTGAGACGTAGTGAAGAATTGCGGCTCAATGTGCGCAAAATCATTTTCTTCTATCATCCGCTGCATGAGTACTGACCCAACCATGCCGCGCCATCCTACCAAGCCTACTTTAAGCATTTTCTATCTTTCTTATCATTTAAGGGTCTAGGGGCTAGGGTTTAGGGGCTAAGGCTGAAAATTCACCATTTAACCCCTAACGCTTAACCCTACAAACTATTTTCTAGCCCCTGATTCCTAGTCCCCAGCCCCTATAAAGAAGCTACCACGGCATCGCCCATCTCGGCACAACCCACTTTGTTGGTACCTTCTGTCCAGATATCCGCGGTTCTAAACCCAAGCGCCAGCGCTTTTTTAACGGCATTTTCTATCCGTTGTGCATTAGCTTCATCGTTAAAAGTATAACGTAACATCATGGCCGCAGATAAAATCGTTGCCAGTGGATTAGCCACATTTTTACCTGCGAGGTCTGGCGCTGAACCGTGGCTCGGCTCATACATACCTTTGTTATTGGCATCCAGCGATGCTGAAGGCAACATGCCGATAGAACCGGTAAGCATCGAAGCTTCATCGGATAAAATATCGCCAAAAATATTGCCTGTTACCATCACGTCGAACTGCTTAGGTGCGCGGATCAATTGCATCGCCGCGTTATCTACATACATGTGACTCAACTCAACTTCAGGATACTCTGCTGACAACTCAATCATTACCTGACGCCACAATTCAGTGGCTTCCAGCACGTTTGCTTTGTCCACTGAGCACACTTTTTTGTTCCGCTTCATGGCGATATCAAAAGCGACGCGTCCAATACGACGAATCTCGGATTCGTTGTAACGCATGGTGTTCACGCCTTCACGCTCGCCGTTTTCTAGCGTAGAAATACCACGTGGCTGGCCGAAGTAAATATCACCTGTAAGCTCACGTACAATCATGATATCCAAGC
>JBAYTS010000033.1:0-31129 GCA_041675545.1 Methylotenera sp. | reverse complement strand
GACGTGATAGCTCACCTTCCCGCCGATGGTCTTGCTGTCGAACGTCCGGAACACGACGCGCGTCGCTTTGGCTTCGTCCGTCACCCATGCCAATGTCTGGTCGGGAACGTCCGGTGACGACTGAGCCGTGCGAAGAGGCAGCAGTGCGAGTGCGAGGCAGGCGATCAAGAACTCGAATGTACGCATCAGATGCCTTCTGCCGCCTAACGTTGAGTAGGCACCGAGAGCGGTGCATAACTTGATTTTTTAAGGTGTATAATTTTGTTTGTCATTTTACTAACTATTTAATAATAATCATATTATTCAAAATAAGGCGATGTTATGCAACCAGAAAATACACCTGCGGAACCTGCACCCCAAAAACTGCTGGATTTAGTGCGGGATAAGATTAGGGTTAAACATTACAGCATCCGTACAGAAACGCAATATCTGCAATGGATTAAACGGTTTATTCTTTTTCACAATAAGCGTCATCCACGTGAGATGGGCGCAAAAGAGGTGGAGGCATTTTTGACGCATTTAGCAATTGTGGGCAATGTTTCGGCTTCTACGCAAAATCAGGCATTGTCGGCGTTACTGTTTTTGTATCGTGAGATTTTTGAGCTTGAATTGCCTTGGCTGAATGAGGTGGTGCGTGCAAAAAAACCGCAGCGTTTGCCTGTGGTGCTTTCTAAGCCTGAGGTCACTAATATTCTTACGCGTATGCAAGGTACTTATGGGCTGATTGCACGTTTACTTTATGGTACGGGTATGCGGATTATGGAGTGTTGCCGTTTGCGGGTGCAGGATATTGATTTTGATCGTGGTGAAATTTTAATCCGCGATGGTAAAGGGGCGAAGGATAGGGTAACGATGTTGCCACAATCTCTGGTTGAGCCTTTGAGAACTCATTTGGAATGGCGTAAAAGCTTGTTTGAGGATGATGCTGCGAAGGAGAAATCTGAGGTGTATTTACCAGACGCACTGGAACGAAAATACCCTAACGCAGCTAATAGCTGGATTTGGCAATATGTGTTTTGTTCTGGCAGTTATTCGATTGATCCGCGTAGTGGGCGGCAACGCCGACATCATTTGGACGAAAAGCTCATTCAGCGCGCAGTTAAAAAGGCTGTCATAGATGCCGGAATCAATAAACTCGCCACACCACATACGTTTCGCCATAGTTTTGCTACACACTTGCTTGAAGGTGGCTACGATATTCGCACCGTGCAAGAGCTGCTAGGTCATTCTGATGTTGCCACTACCATGATCTACACGCATGTACTGAATAAAGGCGGGCGCGGAGTGAGTAGCCCGTTGGATGTTTTGTAGATTTATTGTAAGAGCGAATTTATTCGCGAAATGCAATATTGTTTTCTTTCGCGAATAAATTCGCTCTTACAATAAACTTAAGCGCTTACAGGTTGTTGTATTTTAATATGGTTCGTATATTATAACTTTTGTTATAACATTTAATTTGAGGGCTATGCCATGCAAACTTTAAAACTCACCCAAATTGGTAACTCCGTAGGCTTGATTCTGCCTAAAGAGGTATTGGCACGCTTAAAGCTTGAAAAAGGTGATACGGTGTTTTTAACCGATGCGCCAGGCGCTGTAACGATTACGCCGCATGATCCAAATTTTGAAGAGCAGCTTGATATTGGGCGTGAATTTATGCGTGAGTACCGCGATACATTCAATGCTTTAGCGAAGTAGACATGATGCAATTTCGGTGGATAGATAAGCGTTTGCTCATCACTTTGCACGATGAGAGTTTGGCGTTACATGGCGGCGCATCTGGCATTAGAGATGAAGGCTTGCTGGATTCTGTGCTCAATCGAGCTGTTAATTTGGCGATGAATGGCACGCCAGGTTTCGCAGAATCAGCTGCTGCATACGGTGTTGGTCTCGCAAAAAATCATGCGTTTGTAGATGGTAACAAACGAGCCGCTTTTCTTTCGGTTGGTTTGTTTTTGGGGCTGAACGGCTATAAATTAAAAGCGACACGGGTGGACGCTACGCTCACCATGCTCGCCGTTGCCTCAGGCGACATGGATGAGGTCAGTTTTGCTACTTGGATGCGTCAAAATTCTATACTAAGATAGTTCACATTTCTTTGGCTAGTTAAGGCTAGCTAGTCTAAAATTACACTTTATTTAACTGTTTCTAATTTAACGGATTTTTACCATGCCTGTTTATCGTTCACATACTACTACTCATGGCCGCAACATGGCGGGTGCCCGCGCTTTATGGCGCGCTACTGGCATGAAAGATGGCGATTTTGATAAGCCTATCATTGCGGTTTGTAACTCGTTTACGCAGTTTGTACCAGGTCATGTTCATCTTAAAGATTTAGGCCAGTTAGTGGCGCGTGAAATTGAGCGCGCAGGCGGCGTGGCAAAAGAATTTAATACGATTGCCGTGGATGATGGCATTGCGATGGGTCACGGTGGCATGTTGTATAGCCTGCCTAGCCGCGATTTAATTGCCGATAGCGTGGAATATATGGTGAATGCGCATTGTGCTGATGCGATGGTATGTATTTCAAATTGCGACAAAATCACACCGGGTATGTTAATGGCGGCTTTGCGTTTAAATATCCCTGTGGTGTTCGTTTCTGGTGGCCCGATGGAAGCCGGTAAAGTTAACTGGCAAGGTGAAGATTTGAAGCTGGATTTAGTCGATGCCATGGTAGCCGCGGCTGATAGCAAAGTCAGTGATGAAAAATCCGAGGCGATTGAGCGTTCAGCTTGCCCAACCTGTGGTTCTTGTTCTGGCATGTTTACCGCAAACTCTATGAACTGTTTAACCGAAGCGCTTGGTTTAAGCTTGCCTGGCAATGGTTCCGCACTTGCTACGCACGGCGCACGTAAAGAATTATTCTTAAAAGCGGGTCGATTGATTGTAGACATCGCAAAACGCCATTACGAGCAAGACGATTATTCAGTGTTGCCACGTAGCATTGCCAACATTAAAGCTTTTGAAAATGCGATGGCTTTAGATGTATCTATGGGCGGCTCAACCAATACCGTGTTGCATTTATTAGCCGCAGCGCACGAGGCGCAAATTGATTTCACCATGAGTGACATCGACCGTATTTCACGCAGAGTGCCTTGTTTAAGCAAAGTTGCACCAGCTACACAAAAATATCACATGGAAGACGTACACCATGCAGGTGGTGTGATGGGTATTTTGGGCGAGTTAGACCGTGCCGGCGTGCTGCACCGCGACACACCAACCGTGCACAGCGCCACCATGGGCGATGCCTTGGACAAATGGGATATTATGGTCACGCAGGATGAAGACGTGAAAAAATTCTATCGCGCGGCACCAGGTGGCATTAAAACGACGATTGCTTTTTCACAAAGTATGCTTTACCCAACGTTAGATGACGACCGTGCAGAAGGTTGCATTCGTGATAAAGCGCATGCCTACTCACAAGATGGTGGTTTAGCGGTGTTGTACGGCAATATTGCCTTAGATGGCTGTATTGTTAAAACTGCGGGTGTGGACGACAGCATTCTTAAGTTCACAGGTCGTGCGCGTATTTTTGAAAGCCAAGACGCTACAGTAGAAGCGATTCTGGCCGATAAAATTGTTGCGGGCGATGTGGTGGTGATTCGTTATGAAGGCCCACGTGGCGGCCCTGGCATGCAAGAAATGTTGTATCCAACGTCATATTTAAAGTCTAAAGATTTGGGTAAGGTATGTGCATTACTGACAGATGGTCGCTTTTCAGGCGGCACGTCTGGCTTAAGTATTGGCCATGCTTCACCAGAAGCGGCTGAAGGTGGCGCGATTGGCTTGGTTGAAGAGGGTGACACCATTGAAATCGACATTCCAAACCGCACTATTCATTTGGTTGTGAGCGATGAGGAAATGTCGCATCGCCGCGCAAAAATGGAAGGCAAAGGTAAAGAAGCTTGGAAGCCGCTAGGACGTGTGCGTGCAGTTTCTCCAGCGTTACGTGCTTACGCCGCAATGAGTACCAGCGCGGCGCGCGGCGCGGTACGCGATGTTTCTCAGATTGAGAAATAAGGGCAGATATAAAAGTAAGCGTAAATTAAAATAATGAAATAATTATTATTTAGAGATTGACTGTGATTAAAACTAAAACACTAATCTCTAAAATTATATTTTAATAAGGTAAGGTATGACATTGGACTCGTTAGAAGAACATATATTTAGAAAAAAAAGCGAGCAAGCATGCTCCGCCCTGCATCCCCATGTAAAAGTGACTGAGGATGCAAATGGTTTACAGTATTTGGAAATTGATAATCCTTTAGCCACTGCTAAAATCGCCTTGCAAGGTGGGCATGTGATTCATTGGCAACCCAAGTGTGAAAAACAGCCTGTGCTTTGGCTGTCAGATCATGCCAGATACATAAAGGGACGCTCATTACGTGGTGGCATTCCTGTCTGCTGGCCTTGGTTTGGCGCGCATCCTACCGATAGCACGTTATGTCCGCATGGGTTTGCGCGGGTGATTCCATGGCAATTGATTGATGCAGATTCTACCGATACCGATGCCACGCGCATTGTGTTACAAATGGAAGAAACAGCCGAAACCAAACGGCAGCTTTCTTATGCCTATGTACTGACCATGGTAGTGACAATCGGTAAGCGGTTGAAGATTGATTTATCTACCACCAATAAAGCCGACCATCCATTTTTAATCGGTGAAGCTTTTCATACCTACCTCAATGTGAGTGATGTTGAAAATATCAGAATTACCGGCTTGCAAGACTGCATTTTTGCCGATAAATTGCGCCATTATCAGCGTTATGTTGAGCACAATATCTTAAAGTTTAACGGTGAATTTGATCGTGTTTACTTGGATCATAATTCAGATTGTTTAGTGCATGACCCAATCTATAACCGTGTGATTCGTGTGGGTAAATCTGGCAGTGATACCACGGTGGTGTGGTCGCCAGGCGCAGAAAAAGCCCACGCCATGGGCGATATGGGTAATGGGGACGAATGGCGCAAAACCGTGTGTGTAGAAACCGCGAATGCACTTGAAAACTCAGTGGTGATTTCGCCAAATAGAACACATACCATGTCGGTGGAATATAGCGTAGAGGCACTATAAACGAGATGACTAATTGCGTATGACTAACCGTCTTGCAGAGGAAACTAGCCCCTACTTGCTTCAGCATGCTCAAAACCCTGTGCAATGGTATCCATGGGGTGAAGAGGCGCTTAATTTAGCCAAATCACAAAACAAGCCAATATTGCTTTCCATTGGTTATTCTGCCTGTCATTGGTGCCATGTGATGGCGCATGAGTCGTTTGAGGACGACGCAACCGCTGCCATCATGAACGCAAATTTCATCAACATCAAAGTGGACCGCGAAGAGCGCCCTGATATAGATCAAATTTATCAAACCGCACATAGCCTGCTTTCAAACAAAAGCGGTGGCTGGCCACTGACAGTGTTCTTAACGCCTAATCAAGAACCGTATTTTACAGGCACGTATTTTCCTAAAACAGCGCGTTACCAATTGCCTGGATTTTGCGAGCTTATCCCACGGGTGGCAGCTTACTATCATGAGCGAAAAGACGATATGACGATGCAAAACCGTCAGCTCGCACAGGCTTTGGCGCGGACTATTCCCGTTGCAAGTTCTATGGTGACGGCAGATCAAAACACGGTTAAACAGGGTTTTGAGCAATTGAAAGCTGGTTTTGATTTTGAGTATGGCGGCTTTGGTTCAGCGCCAAAATTTCCAAATCCTGCTGAGGTGACCTTATTACTGCACCAGGCTAAAGCTGGCAATAATCAAGCCGAGACTATGGCATTGCAAATGCTCTCAGCCATGGCAGCGGGTGGCATTTATGACCAGCTAGGCGGTGGATTTTGTCGCTATTCTGTAGATGAACGCTGGAATATCCCGCATTTTGAAAAAATGTTGTATGACAATGCTCAGTTGTTATGTTTGTATGCCGATGGCTGGCAACTTAGCAAAAATGCTGCGGATAAAGCAATCTACGCGCGCGTGATCGAAGAAACTGTGCGCTGGTTAGTTCGAGAAATGCGCTCACCACAAGGGGCATTTTACTCGTCGCTCGATGCCGATTCACAAGATGCACACGGACATAGTGAAGAGGGTGCATTTTACGTTTGGCAACTAAGTGAAGTGAAAGCTTTGCTGACACCTGAAGAGTTTGTAGTGGCTAGCCGTTGCTATGGTTTTGATCGCGCGCCAAACTTTGAAGATCCTCATTCTCAAACCCATGCATGGCACCCTTATTTGGCAGCCGTGCCGAGCGCTGATGATATGGATCTTCTGAGCAGTGCCCGTGCTAAATTATTTGCTGCACGTGAAAAGCGCAACCATCCTGGGCGCGACGATAAAATCCTTACTTCCTGGAATGCTTTGGTAATTAAAGGCTTAAGCCGCGTAGGGCGCGTGTTCAATCGCGCTGATTGGGTATTATTAGCGCAAGAATCAGTGGATTTTATTCGCGAAAAATTGTGGTTAGATGACCGCTTATTGGCAACCTGCAAAGACGATAAAGCGCACCTTAATGCCTATTTAGATGACTACGCATTTTTACTTGATGCCTTAATTGAGTTAATGCAGGCTGATTACAGAAACATAGATATGCAGTTTTCTGAAGATTTAGCCGAGGCGTTACTAGAAAATTTTGCAGCTGAAGACGGCGGGTTTTATTTTACCGCGCATCACCATGAGACTTTAATTCATCGCGCCAAACAAGGTTATGACAACGCAACCCCTAACGGCAATGGTATTGCCGCAATTGCTTTGCAACGCTTGGGGCATATACTCGGAGAGCCGCGTTATTTGCAAGCGGCAGAGAGCACCTTGCAAGCATTTGATGCTGTGCTTCAACGTAGCCCGGCAGGTTGTGCCAGTTTAACGCACGCTTTAGATGAATACTTAACACCACCAACCATGGTGATTTTGCGTGGAAAATCTGTAAAGTTACAAAAATGGCAGCATGCACTCAGGCAGTATTATTATCCCCATCATTTATTTTTTTACTTAGATGAAACTGTAAAAGCGCTACCCGCAACGTTGCAAAGAAGTTGGGCAGAGGATGTCAACGCATGGGTTTGTAGAGGCGTTGAATGCTCACAAAGTGTTGATGATTTATCACGATTGATCAGCCAGATTTAATATTGATACTTGATTTAAGTCATTGGTAAAAATTTGAATTTTGGGTATGATAAACAGGTTGTAAATTCTATAAATATTATTAGGCGTTAATTCAAGGAGATAGCATGAAAGCTTTACTATTAACAATCGCTGCCGCTGGTTCACTGTTATTGACAGCGCAGGTAAATGCTGCAGACGCGGCGGCTGCTCAAGCTTTAGCACAAAAAAGCGGCTGTTTAGCCTGCCACAGTGTAGATAAAAAAGTATTAGGTCCAGCATTCAAAGATGTTGCAGCTAAATACAAAGGCGACAAAACTGCAGAAGCTAAATTGATTGAAAAAGTTAAAAAAGGTGGTAGCGGTACTTGGGGTCCTATGCCTATGCCAGCTAATAGCCCACAAGTTAAAGATGCTGATATTAAAACAGTTGTAGCATGGGTGTTGTCACTGTAATCAACAGAGCAAACAAGTCGACTTTATTCAAGTTGATCTAAATTTAAAAGCCAGCTCAAAAAGCTGGCTTTTTAGTTACACTAATTTAAATAAATGTAGATACTAGATAAAGGATCAACATGTAGTCTCCTTAACGCACTGGATTTAGGTGCTAATTTTCCGGCATACTCCCATCAAAGTGCCCATGGATAAGTTAATAAAACAAAGGCTTGCAGACGTTAATCTGTAAGCCTTTGTTTTATAAACGGTATTTGATGCGCCCGCCGCGATCTTAACGCGGCTCCCTTGGTTCGTAGAAAGATATGGAAATAATTTTTATTAATAATCAATGCGTTGTAAATCTCGCCAAATTGATTTGCAGTCTAAAGCAGGCTGAAATACATCCAAAATAGTGTAGATGAACTACGAATTAGCCACGCTGAATGTCGCCTAGGTCGGAAAAATAGTCTCATGGATTTGGTTCGTCAATCTCTGGAACGGGTCCAAAGCAGTCGGTTATTAAATTTGTTCTCCTAATACTTTTATCAGAAGGTCATATCACGAGCATGGTGACCTACCTCTAGGATAAATAACTATTACCAAGGCAACGCATCACCTACATGAAAGAAACCACCGCTAGCGCCATTGCTGTCCAATGTGGCTAATTGAATACTTGTTTTACCACTATCAGCTACTTCCATTGGCGCATTTTCACCACCTAGTTCAGTTTTAACCCAGCCAGGATGAGCAGAATTCACTTTAATATTAGTATTACGTAATTCATGTGCTAAATGAATGGTATAAGCGTTTAGAGCTGTTTTTGAAGTGTTATATGCAAATCCCTTTGCTGGATCTATAGGTGAGTTTGGCATGCTATGCAAAGTCAATGAGGCTAGAATGCTAGATAGATTGACTATTCGACCATCAGCTGCTTTTTTTATGAGAGGTAGCAGTTTTTGAGTAAGTTCGATAACTGAAAACAGGTTGGTCTGAAAAGTCTTATGCAGCACTTCTTGACTTACAGAGCTACTACTATTCTTTCCCATTAATTGTTCTTTGTTAATACCAGCGTTATTGACAAGAATGTCTAACTTACCAAAATTCTTACTGAAGTAATTAAAAACACTTACTGCAGAATTCGCTTGTTCCGCATCATATTGAATAGCATCTGCTTTAATTCCAAGCGACTGTAGTTCCATTGCGGCGGCTTGACCCTTTGTTAAATCTCTTGTGCCAAGAATTACCGTAACGCCAAGTTCACCTAGGCCTTTTGCTGTTTCAAATCCAATGCCGCGATTTGCACCTGTAATAAACGCAACTTTACTTGTATGCTGTGTCATTTTTCTAATCCTTATTTAATAGTTTTTAATCGCTTACGCTATTTATGTACCGAATGGTAAATAAATAATAGTTGAATAAAAACGCATTGTCAATTATATTTATACCTATTGGTACATTAATTAATAAAAAACTTAAAATTGACGCAAATGAATACTGAAATCAAAATTGAAAAAGATAAGAAAACTAGTAAGCCCCGTGGCCGCCCAGTAGCATTCGATCAAGACAAGGCTTTAGAAAATGCATTACACGTATTCTGGTCACGTGGATACGAAGGTGCCTCTATGTCTGAGCTTGTTGAGGCATTGGGTATTAATAAGCCGAGCATTTATGCTGCATTTGGAAATAAAGAGGCTTTGTTTCAAAAAGTGCTAGAAAAGTATATTTCTGGACCAGCAGGTTTTATAAGTAAGGCGTTAAATGAACCTACAGCTAAACTAGTTGCAGAGAAGTTTTTGACAGGTGCAGTAGAGTTCTTTAGTGACGAAAGCCATCCATCTGGATGTATGGTTGTACAAGGAGCGCTCAGCTGTGGACAAGGGGCTGATTTTATACAGAGTGAGCTTATTTCGCGTAGACGACAATTAGAAGAGCATATTAAAAATCGTTTCGACTTGGCAATAGTAAAAGGTGATTTACCAAAATCTGCAAACACTGCTAACTTAGCAAAATATTTAACTACATTACACCAAGGCTTGTCGGTACAAGCAACAAGTGGAGCAAGTAAGGCAGAACTTTTAGCTGTCATAGAACTTGCATTACATAACTGGTCAACTGTCAGCTAAGGGGTCGGTTGCAAAGCTCGTGTGGACTTCTTGGACTTCCCACGATTTGGTAGACACCTAGCCTTGCTTGGCATAATCGTCCAAGCATGACTGCACACCACTCAGTAGCTCAGGTAAGCGAGCTATATGAGGCCTTCAATAGAATATCAAATGAGAGCCATCGGGTAAATCGTAGTTTGGTGATGGTTGCAAGGGAAGCAAGACAGGATAAAGTCCCCATACAATAAAAAAGGGCTAGAAGCAGTTTGCCTCTAACCCTTTGATATCATTACCGGTATTTGGTGCGCCCGGAGCGATTCGAACGCCCGACCCCTTGGTTCGTAGTATGCCATGACAATAAATTATTTTTAATAATCAATGCCTTGCAAATTCCTCCAAATTGATTTAAAGTCTAATTGAGTCTAAATTACATGCAGTAGAGTATAGATGAACTACAAAATCGCTACGATAAATGATTGATAGTGGTCGAATTCAGAGCTTCAATTGAGATGATAATTGTTATTGTCACTACGTGGTTGCAACTTTTTTTTTAATTTATATTCAAAGTAATTAGATTTAGTATTACACTTGCCTTAATCAGAAAGGATGAAAAATGAAAATGTTCCGTAGTTTATTCCCTGTTTCAGAAGAAGATAAACATCTGATTCGAATGGTTCAGAACATGAAGAAAAACTATCCATCGGTTAAAGTGGTTGGTAGAGGTACTGTTATTATTAATTCAGAAGAAATTATCAGTTCTGAAGATTTCAAAAGAAACTTATCTGCAACAAAGCAATTAGTTGTCATCTAATGGGCTTTTTACTAATCCTTCCAATCCTCGTTGGAGGTTTTAGTTTTTGTCATAAACATCCTGAACTTTTCCTAAAGCTACATAGATACGAAGGACAGTATCTATATTTAAAGAGTGCTTACCATGGAATTATAGGGCTCTTTATAGCCTTCCTTTTAAATTCATTTTTAATATTTGTTCTTGAGTTACCAATATCATTTTTCCACATTAGACTTGGTGACAATTATATTGATTTCATTGCACACTTCATTGACAGTACGAAATTTAAACCTGATGTAAATTCATCGTTGTCAATTGCGTGGACTCTCGTTCTAAGTATCACTATGATTATCATTGTTCCAATCCTTATGTCTTGGATTTACAAGAGTGTGACGCTTTGGAGGCTCAACAGGACACTAAATGGTGATGATAAGCTGAATGAGAGCGACTTAAAATTAATAATCATGGGTAAATTATTTGAAGACAGTCCTTTAGATAAACTTCTTTACACTTCAATGCAAACAGGAAAAGCTTTAATGGTGTCTCTTGATGACCGCAAAGTTTATGTCGGATGCATTGCAAGTATGGGTGAACCGAATGAATCAGAAGGTGCAGATCAAGAAATAAACTTCATCCCGCAAATTAGTGGTTACAGAGATAAAGATACACTTAAGGTTATCTTTACAACTCATTATAGCGAAATACAAAAAGAGTTTTCACTGGTTATCAAGCAGGAGAGGATTATTTCAGCCACTATTTTTGATTTGAGTATTTACAATCAGTTTCAAAAAAACAGTTCAACTGAGAGCTCTGCTACTACTAACTAAATAGACACTCATTAGATTCTTCAGAAATGATATTTTGGTTTGGAGTGGTTGTGTTGTGTATTGGGCATTTGCTAAGAATATCTCGTAAACTCTTCAAACGTACTTTCAGCTGCTTTCCTTCAATTTCATGAAACCTATTTAGAACGCCAACTCTGCCGCTAGCCTTTGTTATATCGTTGGCAATCTTGTAACCTCTTTCACCATTTTTAATTCTATTCTCAATCTGATATACAGCCGCTCTTATTTTGTCTCGCTCTTTTTTTGTAAGTGAAACTTTATCATTCACCATTAGCTTAGTTACTATCATTGGTCTAGCGTGCGTGTGAATTTCGTGTTTAGCTCTTTTTGGCTTGTAGCCTTTTTTAATTAGCATGCCGAATATATTTGCAATTGCTTTAGTTTTTATAGAGTTATTCAAGTTTTTGCAACTTGAGATAGTTATGTCATCAACATATCTTGAATAATCTATATTATCAGTTTTGAAATTAGCAAATAGGTCACCCTCTAAATCCCAAAATGCTAAATTTGCAAGGTATGAACTGCATACGCCACCTTGAGGTAAACAGCCGTCTTTGGTAGTTAGTTTTGTTAGAATCTGAGAAACTTCATCAGAAAAGCCGAAGAAATGTTGCCAGATTTCTTTAACCAAACTAATGCTAGTGTTGGGGAAGAAGCTTTTAATATCTTCGGTAATCACTATTGTTTTGTTGGCATGAATTGCAGCATTGGTGCTGTAGTCGTGACCTTTGACGCTTCCAGTAATATAGTTTGGGTAAGTTACTTTTGACAAAATTTCAGCATGTATTCTTTTATGTAGCGCTTTTAATCTTGGCTTGGCGTCAAATACCACTCTTATGCTGCCATCCTCTTTTTTTATTTCGAGAGGCGGTTTCCATAAGCTGTCGACAATACTAACAATTTCAAGTAAGGCATGTTCTTCAAGCTTTAGTGCTTTACTTAACGCTGCAATGTTTCTAATTGGTTTTGAGTTATAGTAAGGTTGGTTGGGGTTTGTGTTCACTGAGAAACTCCAAGGCGGTTCTTGCGATATTTCCTTTAAGATCAGGATCTATTCCAGATAACTCGCTATTATCAGCGGCTAAGAAAAATAGTATCCCTACTGGAACATTTAAGCCCTGTGAAATTTTTTCAATAACTGACAAAGTAGGATCGCGCTGTGAGTTTTCCAGCAATGATAAGTAAGAGATGGAGCACTGCGCCCTATCTGCCAATTCAGCTTGTGATAAGCCTCTGCTAGACCTACACATTTTTATTGCTCTACCTAAGTTCATAATTCCTCACCACAATGAATGGGTTTGTTGTGCAATGTTGGTAAATCATCTGACTACATCAAATCAGTCAAATTTGTTACTACGGCTAATATATCCGCAATGATTCGTAATGCTTTTGTACCTACATTGAATGCATCTACATCTGCGTTACTTTCTATTAAACTTTGCAGTTCAATAATCACTTCATCAAGCCTTTCAACTGCACTAGTATCGAGTTGGCCGTTATATGCATTACGTAATTCAACAAGCGTTGTAATGCAGCTCTTTAATGAATCTAACTTCATAGTTAACTCTCCTGTTCGGGCAAAATTGCCCAAGCCCAAAAAACAATATCGCCGAATAGAGCCAACTCGACACAACAAACCCATCACCAGTTTTTCTGCACTGCAAGCCCATTTGTTGATAATTGGCTTACTCTGTTCGCTACTAGGATGCCTAGCGACGAACATTTTGCTACTAATGAGTCTTCCCTGGAGAAGACGCCTTTTAAAAAAAAGGCTTATTGCCTCGCGAATATTTGTTTTCAGTAATTAAAGAGTAACAAATTAAAGAACAAACCCGAGTGGTAACACTCGTGTATTTGTATTTAAACATATACAAACCAGTTTTGCAACTATTTATTGACTGACAGTCAATAAATAGTTGCAAAACTGGTTTTGACTGATTTTACCCCCTCATCTTGCGTTGATTATCTCAAGATTGTATTATTCCTAATGTCATAGGCTATCTTGTCTGCAAAGATGAGTGCGCCCTAGTTACAAGTGTGCTGCTAGATAAATGGTACGGGCAAATTAAATCCTTCTCCTAGATGGAAAGGTAAAGCAAAGTCCCGATTAGCCTGTCTATGCAGATAAGCCGTTTCAGGGATAAGCCCTGCGCAACTAGTACCTGTGACTTCATTGTCTTTAACCAGACGGTGGAGTCATGCGTGCGTTTTCTTTTCTCATGAACTCCGTCGTCAATTAACCGATTGGAGTCATCATGTCTAAAAATACAAATAGTAATACTGAGTCAACTGTAGGAAATGCCAACAGCTCGGACGAGTTCGGCGTACAGGTGCGCAAGCACCTGACGCACGAAACGTTCGATGCTGAGGTTCCCGGTGTAGTAATACCGGGGGAAAGATTAAGCGTAAGCCAAAATCCCGATGAAGCGGAAAGTTTTGAGTTGGCAATTGTTGGTAAAAGAGTTGTAGCAATTGCTCATCCGATTCCATCGTCAAGCACACCGGGATATGCAGCTATTACCGATTATCTAAACTGCTCGTTTCCGTTCAATACTGGCAAAGTTAGCTTGTCAGAATTTTTTAAAGAATTTTCCAATATTGCGGGCAAACAGTTTCTAAAAATCACAAACAGGGGTAAGGGAATGAATGGCTATGAGCACTCCTTTGAAATGGGCGATGATGGTGCAAAGTTCTGTTATGGAGGACAGCGCGATACTGCTTTACTCATGCTGCCAGCTAAAGCGTGCCACACTATTCCTAACTGGCAGTCTTTAGTCCAGCTATTGCGAGATAGCTATGGCGCCAGAATTACCCGTTGGGATGGTGCTGTTGATGATTTTGAAGGTGTTCATTCTATTGATTGGGCAGTTGAGCAATACAAAGCTGGTAACTTTACTAATGGCGGTAATAAACCATCATGTAGACAAAATGGTAATTGGATTGAACCTGATGGTAGAGGTAGAACTTTATATATTGGCAAACGTGAAAATGGCAAGTTACTAAGAGTCTATGAGAAAGGGATGCAGTGCGGTCAAGAGTGGCATCCTTGGGTGCGTTGGGAGCTTGAGCTACATAATGTTGATCGTGTAGTGCCTTGGGATGTGTTGATTGATCCGGGTAAATATGTTGCTGGCGGATATCCAAAAGCATTGTCATGGATACAAGATGAAATGTGTCGTATTAAAACAGTTCAAAAAGAGACCAAGCTTTCATATAAACATTTGGTTGACTGTGGGTCAATTGCGTACGGTCGTTTGATTAATGTCATGCTTGAAGTCGAAGGTTCACCCTATAACGTGATCGAGAAATTACGTAAAGATGGTCAGCCTAAACGCTTACAAATGCCTGTGGTAGCAAGCAAGGTAAATTAATATGAAAACGTTCACCTTGCAAGAAGCTGCCTCATTTTTGAAAGTACATCCGGTTACTTTAGGAGAGAAAGCCAGAGTTGGATCAGTGCCTGCCTCTAAAATTGGTAAGTGCTGGGTTTTTGTAGATGTTGACTTGATTGACTATATAAGATCACAATACAAGCGGCGGGATTTGCAGGGTGAACAAGTGGAGGTATCACAATGTCACTCTTCAAACGAAAGGATTCACCTTATTGGTGGATCAAAATTACCCACAACGGAAGACCAGTACAACAAAGCACTGGCACTGACGACAAAGCCAAAGCTCAAGAGTATCACGACAAGCTAAAAGCTTCATTGTGGGATCAGGAAAGGCTCGGTGTTAAACCACGCCATTCTTGGAAAGACGCAGTTATACGTTATCTTGCGGAAACGACAGGTAAGACCACACAAATTACGGATAAAACCCATTTGCGTTGGTTAGATAAATTCCTGTGTAATTTGATGCTAGATGAAATTAACCGTGATTTGCTTGAAAGGATCATGGCAAAACGGATCGCGGACAAAGTTGCAAATAGCACCGTGAACCGAACCATGGAAGTTGTACGTGCTGTATTGCGTAAAGCTTCTTTAGATTGGGAGTGGTTAGATCGAGTGCCTAGAGTGCGTATGTTGCCAGAACCTAAAAGGCGCGTACGTTGGCTAACACGAGATGAAGCCAGTCGTTTAATTTCGGCATTACCCAGTCATTTAGCTGCAATGACTAGATTTTCACTTGAAACAGGGCTGCGGCGTGCAAATGTTACGGGCTTGCAGTGGTCACAAGTGGATTTGGTGCGGCGTACTGCTTGGATACATCCAGATCAGGCAAAAGCTAGAAAGGCAATTGCTGTACCTTTGAGTGCTGCCGCTGTCATCGTTATTCGAGAGCAGATCGGCAAACACCCAATACATGTGTTTACTTACCAAGGTAAGCCAGTCATCCAAGTGAATACTAAATCTTGGCGGGCTACGTTAGTCAAAGTCGGCATTTCAGCATTTCGCTGGCATGATTTACGGCATACTTGGGCAAGCTGGCATGTGCAAGCAGGTACACCTTTGCATGTGTTGCAAGAGTTAGGTGCTTGGGAATGTGTAGAGATGGTGAGGAAGTATGCGCACCTATCTAGTGAGCATTTAACGGAGTATGTAGATCGGCTTTCTTCGATACATGCGGTGAAGGATAACGAATCAGCTACGATTGGGCTACGTTCCGTGCAATAAAAAAGGGCTAACCGAAGTTAACCCTTTGATATTATTACCGGTATTTGGTGCGCCCGGAGCGATTCGAACGCCCGACCCCTTGGTTCGTAGCCAAGTACTCTATCCAGCTGAGCTACGGGCGCATGCGCAGTATTATACGGCATACTGCCAATTTTTTAAAGATAAAATTAAAATCTTTAAGTTATATTACCTTGGCGGAGAGCGAGGGATTCGAACCCTCGATACAGATTTAAGCCCGTATGCTTCCTTAGCAGGGAAGTGCCTTCGACCACTCGGCCAGCTCTCCGTTTTGTTACGCTTCAACTAAAGTTTCTTAATTGAGGGCGCGATATTACTTGATTAGCTCTAAAAAATCAATGGCATAATCAATCAAAAGTTAAATCTAGTGACTATATGATTATTAAAATTGAAAATAAGGTTAAGCTTCTTCTAGCTCAAACGCTTTATGCAATACACGTACCGCTAGTTCTAAATATTTCTCATCAATCACGACAGCAATTTTGATTTCTGAAGTGGAAATCATTTGAATGTTAATGCCTTCTTCGGCGAGTATGCGGAACATTTTACTGGCGATGCCAACGTGCGAGCGCATGCCAACACCAACGATAGATACTTTTGCAATTTTGTCGTCACCACTAATTTCACGTGCACCGATATGGCCTTGAACTTTATCGCGCAAGAGACTCAAGGCTTTGTTCATTTCGTTTTTATGCACGGTAAAGGTAAAGTCGGTAGTGCCGTCGGCGCCCGTATTTTGGATAATCATATCCACATCAACATTAGCTTCAGCAATTGGACCTAAAATCTGGTAGGCGATCCCTGGTTTATCTGGCACGCCTAATACAGTAATTTTGGCTTCGTCGCGGTTAAAGGCGATGCCTGAAATGACGGGTTGTTCCATGTTGTTTTCTTCCTCAAATGTAATCAGTGTGCCATCGCCTTCTTCTTCAAAGCTGGATAGCACGCGTAGCTTCACTTTGTATTTTCCCGCAAATTCAACTGAGCGAATTTGTAAGACTTTACTGCCTTGTGATGCCAGTTCTAGCATTTCTTCAAAAGTAATTTTACTTAGACGGCGCGCTTCTGGTACAAGACGTGGGTCGGTTGTGTAAACGCCGTCCACATCGGTGTAGATTTGGCATTCGTCTGCTTTTAATGCTGCGGCGAGTGCTACACCAGTGGTGTCTGAGCCGCCTCGCCCAAGCGTGGTGATATTGCCTTTAGCATCTACACCTTGAAAGCCAGCAACGACAACGACATAGCCATCATTTAGGTCTTGCCTAATGTTGTTGTCGTCAATACTTAAAATGCGCGCTTTGGTAAATGCATCATCGGTTAAAATTTTGACTTGTGCGCCAGTGTAGCTTTTGGCTTTTAGCCCTAATTCCATTAAGGCGAGTGCTGTCATGCTGATGGTTACTTGCTCGCCGGTAGAAAGCATGACATCCAACTCACGCGGGTCTGGCTCGGGCATGATTTCTTTTGCCAGGCTAAGGAGTCGATTGGTTTCGCCAGACATGGCTGAAACAACGACGACAATTTGGTGCCCCATAGCTTTATAACGCGCCACGCGGCGGGCTAAGTTGCGAATACGCTCAGGGTTTGCGACTGAGGTGCCGCCATATTTTTGTACGATTAGTGCCATAAATTAAGTCTTAAATTTTAGCTAAAGATAAATATAGGTAAACGCCAATAACTCTTAAAAAATTATCAATCATTTAACTGCTTACTGTAGCATTGTGGTTATAAAAATAACTTCTAAATAGATTCAACAAAAATCTGTATTGATCTTGTGTTGATCTTATGTCTACCTGCGTTTAACCGAGTTTCTCTTTTACCCAGCCTTCAACACTTGCTAATGCATTTGACAATTGACCGGCATCTGTACCGCCTGCCATCGCCATATCTGGTTTTCCGCCACCTTTGCCGCCTACCTGTTGCGCTACAACGTTTACTAAATCACCGGCTTTAATTTTAGCGGTTAAACCAGCGGTAACGCCAGCAACCAAGCTTACTTTGCCATCATTCACACTTGCCAAGACGATGACAGCAGATTTTAGTTTATCTTTTAGCTTATCCATCGTTTCGCGCAGGGTGTTGGCATCAGCACCTTCAAGTGTTGCGGCTAATACTTTAACCCCTGCAATTTCAATGGCTTGCGTTGCTAAATCATCACCTTGTGATGAGGCTAATTTACCTTTAATTGCGGCAATTTCACGCTCTAAGCGGCGTACTTGGTCGAGTAAGCTGTTGACGCGTGTAGGTACTTCTGTGGGCAATACTTTTAATGTGCCAGCTACGCCACCCAGTGTGGTTTCCATGGTCTGCATATAACGCAGTGCATTATGTCCAGTCACGGCTTCTACACGGCGCACGCCTGACGCGACACCACCTTCTGCCGTGATGCTAAATAGCCCAATATCACCAGTACGGCTTACATGGGTACCACCACACAACTCGCGACTTGAACCAATATCCAATACGCGAACTTCATCACCATATTTTTCACCAAACAGCATCATGGCACCGGTCTTTTGTGCAGATTCAATATCCATCACTCGCGCTTCTGTAGCAACATTAGTCAGAATTTCAGCGTTCACAATCGCTTCAACACGGCGAATTTCATCGTTTGTCATCGGTGCGTTATGCACGAAGTCAAAACGTGTTTTATCAGCATCTACCAATGAACCTTTTTGTTGAACATGTTCACCTAATACTTCACGCAGGGCTTTATGCATCAAGTGGGTAGCAGAGTGATTGCGCATGGTGTTTGTGCGAGAGGTTAAATCTACATTCGCCTTTAAAGTGTCACCCACTTTAAGTGTGCCCGTTTTTAAAATCCCATGGTGACCAAATACGGCGGCCTGAATTTTTTGTGTATCTTCTACTGCAAAAATGCCATTGTCGCTTTTTAGTATGCCGCTATCACCAATTTGGCCGCCAGACTCTGCGTAGAATGGTGTAGCATCCAGAACTACAATGCCTTGCTCACCTTCAGAAAGCTGATCTACAGCAGAACACTCTTTGTAAAGTGCTAATACTTTAGCTGTGGTTTCTAATGTTTTGTAGCCCTTGAACTCAGTGCTAGCACCGCTGTATTCAAGATTAACCGTCATTTTGAATTTACCTGCGGCGCGTGCTTGTTCTTTTTGACGTGTCATGGCGGCATCGAATGCGCTACTATCCACGGTAACATTGCGTTCGCGGCAGATGTCTGCTGTTAAATCAAGCGGAAAACCAAAAGTATCATGCAGTTTAAAGGCTAAGTCACCGTTGAATGCTGAATTGTTGGCTTTGTCCATAACAGCAAGTTCGGACTCTAAAATCGCCATACCGTTTTCAATAGTTTCAAAAAAGCGGTCTTCTTCCTGTTTGAGCGTATTAGTAATACGCGTTTGCTCTGTTTTTAGTTCTGGGTATGCATTACCCATTTCACGCACTAAGTCGGCTACCATATTATGGAAAAATGCCTTACGTGCGCCTAGTTTGTAACCATGACGAATCGCGCGACGGATAATGCGGCGCAGCACATAACCGCGGCCTTCATTGCCTGGAATCACGCCATCGGCAATTAGAAATGAGCAAGCACGGATGTGGTCAGCCAGTACCTTTAGTGAAGGGCTAGTTAAATCCGTAGTGTTGGTTTCGCGCGCGGCAGCAGTAATTAGGCCTTGGAAAATATCAATTTCGTAATTGGCGTGTACGTGTTGTAGCACGGCAGATATACGTTCTAAGCCCATGCCAGTATCTACGCTAGGTTTAGGTAGCGGATGCATCACGCCCGCTTCATCGCGATTGTATTGCATAAACACGTTGTTCCAGATTTCAATGAAACGGTCACCGTCTTCATCTGCGCTACCTGGAGGCCCGCCAAAATGGTGGTCGCCGTGGTCGTAAAAAATTTCAGTACATGGGCCACACGGCCCAGTGTCACCCATCATCCAAAAGTTGTCAGATGCGTAACGTGCCCCTTTGTTGTCGCCAATGCGGATAATACGTTCGGCAGGCACACCAATTTTGTCATGCCAAATGTTGTAGGCTTCGTCATCATCGGCGTACACAGTAACGGTAAGTTTGTCTTTCGGGAGCTTGAAAACTTCTGTGAGCAGCTCCCAAGCGTAAGCAATCGCGTCATCTTTAAAGTAATCACCAAAACTAAAGTTACCTAACATTTCAAAAAAAGTATGATGACGAGCAGTGTAGCCTACGTTTTCAAGGTCATTATGTTTGCCACCAGCACGAACACATTTTTGGCTAGAGGTGGCGCGGGTATAAGGGCGTTTATCAAAACCTAAAAACACGTCTTTAAATTGATTCATGCCCGCGTTGGTAAATAGCAGGGTAGGGTCGCCGTGCGGCACAAGTGAACTGGACGCCACAACTTGATGACCTTTGGAGGCGAAGTAATCCAGAAATGCCTGACGGATTTCGTTGCTTGATGGGTTATTGCTTAGTTTAATTGTCATTATTTAGTTATCGTTAATTTTTTCGTTCAATACTTTTTTGATTACATCAAAGCCAAACCCTCTGCTTTGTAAAAACCGCGCCTGCTTTGCCCAATCTTCACGGCTTATAGGGCTTGCTTTATATTTTTTGCGGCAGACTTCACGCGCATTATCTAATTCAGTTATTTTTACTTCAGCCACCGCGTTGGCAATTAAGTCATCTGCCACGCCTTTTTCTCGCAATTCACTCGCCACCCTTGCGCTACCAAATTTCGTTTTACGGGCATGGACTAACATTTCGGTAAAGCGCGCATCAGATAGCCAGCCACGCACTTTAAAGTCATCTAAAATTGCTGCAATCTGTTCAGCGGCCGTGCTTTCTTCTGTTTCTTCGGCATAGGTTTTAAGCTTTTGCGCGAGTTCAAAATATGAATACTCACGCTTACCAAGGTAATCCAGCGCTCGTTGTCGTAAACTTTTTGGTTGAAATTCTATTTAATTACACCTTTTGGTTAGATCTTAGGATGCTAATGGCGCTAAAACCAACACTTACTATTTCTTACGTTCCCTGAGTTTACCTAATAGCCTGCGACAAGCTCAGGGAACGTGTGGGGCTTAATCTTCTTCTGCGCGCACTGCTGGCATCGCTTCTGCTAACGCTTTCATATTAGCGCGAATTTTCGCGTCAATCTCGTTAGCAATTGCTGGATGCGCTTTTAGATATTCGCGTGAGTTATCTTTACCTTGGCCAATTTTTTCACCATTGTAGCTATACCAAGCACCGGCTTTTTCTACAAATTTTGCATTCACACCAAGTTCAATAATTTCGCCTTCGCGTGAAATGCCTTCGCCATACAAAATATCAAATTCTGCCTGTTTGAACGGAGGCGCTACTTTGTTTTTAATAACCTTTACGCGCGTTTCAGAACCGATGACTTCATCACCTTTTTTAATTGCGCCAGTACGACGAATATCCAAACGCACAGAAGCGTAAAATTTCAACGCATTACCACCTGTGGTGGTTTCTGGACTACCAAACATCACGCCGATTTTCATGCGGATTTGGTTAATAAAAATCACCAGCGTATTGGTGCGTTTGATGTTGCCGGTTAGTTTACGCAAGGCTTGGCTCATTAAACGTGCTTGCAAGCCCATGTGTGAATCGCCCATTTCGCCTTCAATTTCAGCACGCGGTGTAAGCGCAGCTACCGAGTCAACGACTACAATATCCACAGAGCCTGAACGCACTAACATATCTACAATTTCAAGGGCTTGCTCACCCGTATCCGGTTGTGAGATGAGTAAATCAGGCACATTTACGCCTAATTTTGCGGCGTATTGTGGGTCTAGCGCATGCTCAGCATCAATAAACGCGGCTACGCCACCCATTTTTTGCATCTGTGCGATAACAGAAAGTGTTAATGTAGTTTTACCTGATGATTCAGGCCCGTAAATTTCCACCACACGACCGCGCGGTAAACCGCCTATGCCCAGCGCGATATCAAGACCTAACGAACCCGTGGAAACTGCCTGAATGTCTTCGCCAATACTACCATCCCCCATACGCATGATAGAGCCCTTGCCAAACTGTTTTTCAATCTGCGCGAGAGCGGCGGCAAGTGCTTTGCTTTTGTTATCATCCATTGGTTTTTTACCTTTATTTTGAAGAGCTTAAAATAGCTGTCAATTATTCCATAATTTACGGTTTAACGTAAGCATTGCGGGGATTTATAAGTGGGTATTTCTATTTGATTTTTTAAAAATAAAATATGCGGCTAGTTGCTAGTGTCAGCGATTTTAATTTGGCAAGTGCGGTTCGTTTATCTTATTAAGTTGCTCAATCAGCACGGTCATCATGAACGCAGTCGCCTGCTGCCTTATTTGTTCACGGTTACCCTGAAAGTATTGGGTCGTGGTTAATGTGGCGTTGGCTAACGCTGAGCAGGCGAAACACACTATGCCGACAGGTTTTTCAGAAGTTCCGCCATCGGGTCCGGCAATGCCGGTAATGCTGCCTGCAATCTGTGCGTGACTATTTTTTAATGCACCTGTCGCCATTTCAAAGGCAGTTTGTTCGCTTACCGCACCAAATTGCGTTAAGGTTTGGTTTGATACGCCCAGCATCTCTTGTTTTGATGAGTTGCTGTAGGTGATAAAGCCACGGTCAAACCATGCTGAGCTGCCTGCTACGCTAGTCACAGCTTGCGCAACCATGCCGCCTGTACAGGATTCGGCCATGGTTAGTTGCAAGCCACGCGCTTTGAGTGCGGTACCTAACTGCGTGGCTAATGTGTGTAATTTATCATCAGCCATTGCAGACCCTTCAAGCTGGCAATTGCATAAATCGCGGCGAGAAGGTCGTCAAACATCACGCCAAAACCACCTTTAATTTTTGCATCGCATTGGCGTATTGGATACGGTTTCCAAATATCAAATAAACGAAATAGCAAGAATGCCGCTATCCACCATTGCCACTGGATTGGTGTGAAAGTGAGCACTAACATCATGGCGACGATTTCATCCCAAACAATGCCGCCATGGTCTGACACGCCAAGCGCTTTGCCAGTCACGTCACAAAAATAAATGCCGATTAAAAATAGCGCAGAAATAATGACAAATTGAGTGGGTAAAGCAAATGCAGAAATTAACCAAAATAAAGGTAAGCCAATCAGCGTGCCAAATGTGCCAGGCGCTTTGCAGGCTAACCCAGTGCCAAAGCCTAGCCCGAAAAAATGGGCTGGGTGTTGAAATAAAAATTGCACATTGGGTAGTTTAACGTGACGTGGCTTAACTAAAGTGGTCAAAACCAGTTTCCTTAAAGTCTAAAGTTTCATCATTAAAACCATGCACAATTAAGCCTGTGTTTGTGGTGATGCGCCCGATGCAACTTAATGGCAGGGCTAGCTTTTCACTTAAACTGCTTATTTCAGCATGTTTTTCAGTGGGTGCGGTAAAGCATAACTCATAATCATCGCCACCAGCTAGTAGCATATTGAGAACGTTTTTATCGTATGCGTTGGTAGCACCTTCGTTGCGGTGCCCTGCGCCTGCAAGTTTATCGGCTAAATATGCAGAATGTGGAACGCGGCTTAACATTAGAGTGGCGCCGACGTTTGAGCGTTCTAAAATATGCCCTAAATCAGCTAATAAGCCGTCTGAAATATCAATGGCGCTACTTGCAATTTGGCGCAAGGCTAAGCCTAACGCAACTCTGGGTTGCGGCGTGTGCAACGCCTCAGCACAGCTTGCAAGCGCATCTACAGGCAATGTTAGTTTGCCTTGCATGTGCGCCAACGCTAAAGCGGCATCGCCACAATGTCCTGATACCCAAATTTCATCGCCGACGTTTGCATTGCTACGTTTAATGGCCTGTCCAATGGGCACTTCGCCCATGATTTGTACGCTGATAGTTAGTGGCCCGCGCGTGGTGTCGCCGCCAATTAAATCGATATTAAACGCATCCGCGCACGCAAAAAAGCCACGGGAGAATTCAGCTAGCCACGCTGTATTCACTTCAGGTAACGCAATGGCAAGTGTTGCCCATTTGGGGTTTGCGCCCATGGCCGCCATATCTGAAACATTTACTGCGAGTGATTTCCAGCCGAGCTTATAGGCATCTGCATCATTAAAAAAGTGAGTGCCCGCTACCAGCATATCCGCTGAAACAGCAAGCTCCATGCCTGGCGAAACTGAGATCAGTGCGGCATCGTCGCCTACACCTAGCTTGGTTTGGTGCGTGGGGCGGGTAAAGTATTGCGCAATTAAATCAAACTCTGAAGCCATGATTATTTCTTTGGCCTGAATGCGGTGACAACAGCCTCATTGGTTTCAATGTAGGGTGCGCCAATTAAATCCAAACAATACGGCACGGCCGCAAAAATACCGTGGACCTTAACTGCGCCAGTTTCATCTTTTAAGCCTTCCAGAGTTTGTGCAATGGCTTTGGGTTGCCCTGGCAAATTGATGATTAAACATTGCTTGCGGATTACCGCAACCTGACGCGACAAAATAGCTGTAGGCACGAAATTCAGGCTAATTTGTCGCATTTGTTCGCCAAAGCCCGGCATTTCTTTGTCGGCGATGGCTAACGTGGCTTCTGGTGTTACATCGCGCAGGGCAGGGCCGGTGCCACCAGTGGTGAGGATGAGATGGCAACCTTGAAAGTCAACTAAATCTTTTAGCGTGCTTTCAATGTCGTCTTGTTCGTCCGCAATTAGGCGCGTTTCTAGCGTAAAGGGTGAAACAAGTGCAAGTTTTAACCATTGTTGTAGGCTAGGAATGCCTTTGTCTTCATAAACGCCGCTACTTGCACGGTCACTAATTGAAACTAAACCAATTGTAATGAATTGTTTTGTCATTTGAGTGTCTTGATATTGAAGCAAAGCTTAATCATACCATTGTCAACCATTAGGGATATTTTATGCGACCGATCACCAATAAAAATTTAATTAAACCAGCAGTTACCGCTAAGTCCTTTACCTATAAAAACTCACTTAGACGATTTATGTTGTTTAGTTTGTTAAGTCTAGGCGTGCTCATTTTTGCTAATCAAATTGATGCTGCGGAGGTAAATCCTTACACAGCCAGCTACAAAGAGCAAAACACCAATCATCTGAAATCGCTGCAGGCAAATCCAGAGCCTGAAATTTTTGTGAGTAACCACAAAGCAGATGACAACATCAGTATGCTGGAAAATGGGTATGACATGATTGGCTCTTCTGGTTTTTCTGCGACTGAGGCCTCTTCAGATTTGGCGTTGGCACACGCAAAAATGATTAAGGCTGATACCGTATTGGTGTATCGCAAATATGAGTCTGCAAAAACAGCCAGTTCTAAGTTGCAGTTGATTAAAGAGGCGGCTAAAACCGGCGGCGAAATTGATTCTAATGATTTAGAAGAAGAGCCCACGCAATACCAGTATTATGCGAGTTATTGGGCTAAATTACCGATGCCTTTGCTGGGTGTGCATATTATTAAGCTAAAACAAAAAGTCGAAGAAAATGCACAAGAAGTGGTTAAAGAAGAGGCAGGTTTAAAAATTATTGCCGTAATAAAAGCGTCACCGGCAGCTAAAGCAAATGTCGTAAAAGGCGATACCCTATTAAAAATTGGTGAGGTTGCGCTTGTAAGTGCGGATGATTTATTTGCGGCGGTAAAGCGTTATGCTGGGCAAACAGTGCCAGTTGAGTTGCAACGTGGTGGAATTGCGGTTGCAGCGACCGTGGCATTAAATTCACGCCAATAAATAATTAGCATCTGTATAGGATAGTGTTAATTGACACCCTGCGCAATGTAGGGTGTGTTTAATTTGTAGCCGATAGCTAATTGATCTAGCTTGCAATAGCGGGCTTTGTTCCATAGTGCGTTTCCACCATCACGCCAATTTCTTTTAGCATGGGTGTAGGCAGAACGCCGCCAGCGCAAATGATGACTGCTTCATTGGGTATTTCCACAGTTTCTTTGGATGCCAGTTCAATGCTTGCAGTGTCTTGCAATATTTCTTTTACATTCGATTGAAGCTCGACTCGAATCTGATGATTTTTTACTGCCAGCTCAAGTTTTTCACGATTTTTAGGTTTGATGCGCCCAAAGCTCTCACTACGATAAGAAAGCGTGACAGTGGAACCTGATTGTTCTGAAATAGTGATTGCCGCTTCTATTGCGCTATCGCCGCCGCCAACCACGAGTACATGCTGGCCTTTAAATTGTTCTGGGTCAACCAAACGGTAGATGACTTTAGCAAGATTTTCCCCTGGGACGTTGAGCTTGCGTGGCGTGCCTTGGCGGCCAATGGCAAGCAAAATGTTGCTGGCTTTGTAGGTGGAATTGGCGGTTTTTACTTCATAACCATGTTCTGTCTTACGGATGGTTTCCATGCGCTCTTTAAACTTAACGGGCAGCGCCTGTTCATTCATGATGCGTAACCAGAATCCGAGTAACTCTTCTTTACTGATGTCATACATTTCGACTAGGCCGACAATAGGTAAGTTTACTGGCTGCGTCATCGCTACTTTGTTTCTAGGGTATTTGAAAATAGCCCCGCCTAGCGACTCCTCCTGTTCAATAGTAACAAATTTCAGGCCTTTCTCTTTTGCGGCAAGCGAGGCAGAGAGCCCAGCGGGGCCTGCACCTACAATGACAACATCTAGATCATTGTGTGGGTTAATTTTTTTGACAATAGAATCAATCGCCTGTTTGCCTTGAACCGCGGCTTTACGAATGAGCCCCATACCGCCTAACTCGCCTGCAATAAAAATATTGTTGACATTGGTTTCAAATGTTGGCGAAACAAAGGGGATGTCCATTCCGCGTTTCTCAGTGCCAAATACCAGTTGAATTGCTTCAACTGGACATGCCTCTAAGCAAGCGCCATGACCTATGCAGTGTGTCGGGTTAGTTAGCACTGCTTTGCCGTTGACCAGGCTTAATGCTTTTTCGGGGCAGGCTTTGACGCATGCGCCAGATCCGCAACAGCGGGTGGGGTCGATGACAGGATGGATAGAGGCGGGCTCTGTTAACCCTGACTCACTTGCCTCGTGCAAACGCGCTTTACCCCGGCGGTTTAGTTTCCGGTGGTGCATGATGTAGAGCGACATTACTAGTAGTAAGGGTATGAGGTAAATTAGTAAAGTTTGGTTTGACATATCAGTCATTGAGTTTTCCAGATGATTTCTAGGCTTTATGTTTTGCGTAAGCCTTTTTATTAAAGCTTTATCACCTTTTTGTTAAATTCTTCATGAGGCAATGTGGATGATATAGAATAGCGCTTATAATATGTGTGAAAATTTCACACGTCAAATTTTATAAGCAGTATTATAATAATCATTGTAAAAATTAGCTTAGGTAATGCACTGTCAGTTAAGCATAAGGAGTTGTATCGTTGGATAGAGTGTTAAAAATATTAGAGCAGTTAGTGTTGTTCATGCTATTGGTCGCCTTGGCTTTTATTGGCTGGAAGGTTGCGCATGGACAATACTACAAACCTGGTATTGGTTTGGGTTACAACTTGGGGTTAGCTGGTGGGTTGATGCTACTTACTTTGTTAATGTATTCGCTACGTAAACATCTTAAGTTTATGCAAGGCTTGGGTAAGCTTAAATATTGGTTTCGTTTGCATATGATTTTAGGCGTGTTGGGGCCTATATTTATTTTGTTTCATACCACCTTTAGGTTGGGCTCACTCAATGCGTCAATTGCATTTTATTGCATGGTATTGGTGGCCAGCAGTGGGTTAATCGGTAAGTTCGCCTATACGCGCATTCACCGAGGGTTATACGGCAGCCGCAATACGCTGAAAGAGGCGCGGGAGGAGTTGGCTGGCAGTACGGGCAATGTGCAATCTAAATTACATTTTTTTCCTAAAGTGGAAAAGAGAATCACTCACTTTGAGTATTTGGCACTACAAAAGAACCGTAATTTCTTTGAGGGTGTTTGGTTGTTTTTAACTTTTGATATTCGCCGCATGGTGCTTGCATGGCAATGTAAACGCTATATCTATAAGAAATTAGCCCCTGAGCGCATGCATCATGTGGCGAAAGAGGCCGCTACATTAGTTAGTCAATATTTAATCCAAATACAAACAGTGGCGCAATTTAAAAAGTTTGAACAGATATTCTCCGCTTGGCATGTTTTGCATATTCCATTGATGTATATGATGGTGGCGACCGCCATATTTCACATTATTTGGGTGCATATGTACTAAGTAGGTTTTACTTTATGCGATATTTAATTAGTCTTTTTGCACTTACTTTATTTCTGTCATTCAATGCCAGCGGAGATACGCTTGAGTCCGTGATGATGCCGGGCAAGGTGATACAAGGCCATGTTAAGTGGGAGGACGACTGTCAAAAATGTCATAAGCGTTTTGATAAAGATGGTCAGAATCAGCTTTGTAAAGATTGTCACAAAGAAATCAAACAGGATGTTACCCAGAAAAATGGCTTTCATGGACGGATGAAAGATGAGCGTACCTGTGTCGAGTGCCATACTGAACACAAGGGCCGCGCCACACAGATTGCGCCGATCAATGAAAAAACCTTTAAACACTCAGAAACCGACTTTAGTTTGAAGGGCGCACATGCGGATGCCAAAACCGAGTGTAAGGATTGCCATAAACCAAAAATAAAATACCGCGATGCACCCAGTAGCTGTAATTCATGCCACAAAAAAGATGATAAACATGAAGGCACTTTGAGTACCTCGTGCGAGAACTGCCATAACGAAAAAAACTGGAAAGATACCAAGGACTCTTTTGACCATAATAAAACTAAATTTGCGTTAGATGGTAAGCATGGTGATGTGAAGTGTGATGAGTGCCATAAAACAAAAAAATACCGTGAAGCCCCTAAAGACTGCAATTCATGCCATAAGAAAGATGATCAGCATAAAGGGATGTTTGGCGCTAAATGTGCTGATTGTCATACGGCTAAGGACTGGAAAGAGATTACTTTTGACCATGGTAAAGATACTAAATACCAATTGCGTGGCAAACATCAGTCTGCCAAGTGTGAGAGTTGCCATAAGCCTAATGCGGCTACATTAAAGTTAGCGACAAGTTGTGTATCTTGTCATCGTAGTGATGATAAGCATGACGGTAGCTTAGGTGACCGCTGTGAAAAGTGCCATAACGAGAGAAACTGGGCGACTACACCAGGTTTTAATCATGATGAAACTAAATTCCCCTTACGCGATAAACACAAGGCGGCTAAATGCCAAACCTGCCACAAAAATGGCTTAAAAGAAAAGCTCCCATTATTGTGTAACGATTGTCATAAGCGCGACGATAAACATAAAGGCAACTTTGGTGAGAAGTGTGAAAGCTGCCACACAGAGAAGGACTGGAAGAACGCTTCGAAGTTTAACCATGATAGAGATACCAAGTATGCCCTACGTGATAAGCATCAAACGGCAAAATGTGTTGATTGTCATACGGGCAAGTTATATGGTCAAAATCTTAAAGCCGATTGCTATGCGTGCCACAAAAAAGATGATGATGCTAAAGGGCATAAGGGACGCTACGAACATAAATGTGAAACTTGCCATGAAGAAAAAGATTGGAAAAACGTCATCAAATTCAATCATGATCGTGACACAAAGTATCGTTTGCTACACAAGCATAAGTTAGTGAAGTGTGATTCATGTCACAAGGCTAATCTGTTTAAAAACAAAGTGGCATCCACTTGTATCAGTTGCCATAAGTCAGATGATAAGCATAAAGGGCAGTTGGGCGATAAGTGCGAAGATTGTCACAATGAAAAGTCCTGGACCGATGCAAAATTTGATCACAATAAATCTAAATTTCCATTATTAGGAAAGCATTACAAAGTAGATTGTAAAAAATGCCATTTAACCCCTGCATTTAAAGATGTCAAAATAGAATGCGTTAGTTGTCATGCAAAAGAAGATGTGCACAAACTGCGGCTCGGTTCGCAGTGTAAAGCTTGTCACAATGCGCGTGACTGGGGAATATGGGATTTTAACCATGATAAGGATACTAAGTTCAAACTAGATGGCGGCCACAAAGGTATCAGTTGTTATGAGTGTCACAAAGCGCCGTCTAAAGGTAAAAAACTGGCGACTCCTGTAGCGTGTGGTGATTGTCACTCATCCGATGATGTGCATGATGGTAATTTTGGACGCCAATGTGAGCGGTGCCATGTTTCAAAATCATGGTCGGAATTGAAAGTGGGTGCTGGATTTTCTAGGTAATGCTGGGTAACTAATGTGAGATGGCTAATGTTGAGAATGCATGGTGAATTGGCGATCCATGCATTTTCGCTTAAGGTCGTATGTTAGAAAGTATGCCCTAGCATGATGCCGCCACCCCAATCGGTACTGGCGTTTGAGTAACCATGAGTAAGGTAGCTTTGTAATTTGTAGTCAGGGCTAAACTTATGGCTAAAAAAGGCAGTAACTTCACGTAGTGGCTCTGAGCTATTGATGGAGGCTTGTCTGTAATCTGCCATGATGCCCGCGCTGGATGTTTGGTTAACTTTATATGAAAGACCTAATGAGCTAAACCATACATTATTCAGAGCTAAATCTTTAGGGTCTCCAGTTTTTTTGTAGCCTAGGCCTGCAAATAGTGTTGCGCTACTGCTGATTGGTTTGTAGCCATCTAACGCAACTATGTAGTCGTTCTCTCCAGTGCCTAGGCCTTTGGTTCTGGATGCGGTGGCCAGCTTTACTTTACCCGTTAGATCCAGAGTTAAAGGGCTTGATTCGCCGATATTGGCAACGGTCTGTGTTAAAGCGATCACAATATCGCCTAACCCCGACTCGGTTGTTCTTTTTTGGTTACTAAGATTACTGATGAGCGTTGCGTCAGCGCCTACTACATCGCCAGGCCCTGTAATTTGTAACCATGGAATAGTTAATTTAACTGTTGTTAAGTCAGTTTCATATTTGCCTGTTAGTGGAATATAGGTGATATCTGTAGATTGTGACTGCCCATATTTACCAGTGCTGTAATCTACGCCGCTAGTTGCGCTAAATGCCCCTTCAGCAAATGCCAGAGTTGGTGTGAGGGGAGTATATAAAAAGGCTATCGCAATAACCATAATCATCTTGTTGTTTTTCATAGGTTGATATTTTAATTTCATACTAGAAAAAAAACTATAGATATTGCAGTTTTTGTCAATCAATCATGCTTTTCATGATGTTCAACCCTCTCAGCCCTCTCGACTCTCTCAGCCCTCTCGACTCTCTCAGCCTTCTCGACTCTCTCAGCCTTCTCGACTCTCTCAGCCCTCTCGACTCTCTCAGCCTTCTCGACTCTCTCAGCCCTCTCGACTCTCTCAG
>JBAYTS010000032.1:0-32110 GCA_041675545.1 Methylotenera sp. | reverse complement strand
CTGATTTTATGCGAGATTACGAACCCTATATTAGAATCTGTTTTGAGCAAGCCAAGCGCGCCAGCGTGGCAACAGGATTTGATGTCTATAATCTATCAAAAGATAGTACACTACCACATGAAATCATTCCCAAAATAAGCTTCGAAGAAGCACTACGAATCGCCCAAAACAACCATTAACACGCGACATTTATAACCATTATGAAAATAATCATTCCATTACAAACCTGCTCTACGCGCATACCACTAAAAAACATCCGTCCTTTTTATAATGACGACTCTTTGTTTGATATTAAAGCAAAGCAAATCTTAGAATTTGAAGTGGCTGATAATGTTTATGTGTCATCTGAAGATGAAGAGAAAGTCCGCCCATTGTGTGAAAAGTATGGATTTCACTTCATGCTGAGAGATCAATCATTAACGGGTAACAAAATCTACCAGCCTGACCTTGTCAAAGCCCTCACCGCACCACTGCCAGGCGACGATGACATTATGTGGATTCAAGTCACTTCACCACTGTTTAATCAATTCAAAGAAGCCTTGGAGGTATGGAATAAAGTTAGGGATGATTACGACTCATTAGTTGCAGTAAAACCTTTTAAAGGTCATCTACTGGATGAAAAAGGCAATGCCGTTAATTACAACTTTGGCTATTGGCATAAAGTATCACAAGATCTACCAAAACTTTACTCTGTATTATGGAGCTTATTTATTTTAAAGCGCGCTACCGTTAATCGGTTTAATTACCATATTGGTGTAAACCCGTATTTGTTTGCCTCAGATAACATGGTGGTAGATATTGACTACCACGAAGATTTTGAATTGGCGCGCCATATTTATACAAAGATATATGGCAACACTTCTGACTAACTACTGATTAGTCTGTCAGCTAGAATAGCTATACCATAACCCCAACAAAGAACTTTAAGTATAAAAATAAGCGCTACCCAATGAATATACTCTTCGTAAAAAATAATCCCGCTCAACTAGGCTTTTTTAAAAGCCTGCAATTAGAAAAAATAAAGGCGGATTGCAGTCTTCGCATTTGGCTCAATTGCCCTTGAAGTTGCACGGTAGCCTATTGGAAGAAAGCAGTTACCCTCAAAAATTATCACCGCGCGACCCTCTGGAATTTAATCCATTAAATTTGAAATATTACTTCTCACTTGAATGCCATTCACCTTACAGTAGTCTTTCCAATCAGCCACCTCGGTCCAATCACTTAAAAATACAAAATCCAAACCTGCTCGCGTTGCCGCTTCAAAATCGTATTTACTGTCACCAATAAACAAAGCGGGCAGTTGCAAATTACCATTCGATTTTTCACGTGCTAGTACTGTATCTTTGTTATCAGGGCTGCCAAACAAGCCCCCATCAAATAGGTGGCTTAGCTTACGCTTTGCAAATAAGGTACGAATTTCTTGCTGATCTCCACCTGAAAGTATCATCCAGTTAGCGTTGAGCGTAGCTTCGCGTAAGGCTTGCAGACCTTCGGCGATAGGGCACTCCATGAGCCCTACTTCTAATTCGCGGGCAAATTCATCTAATAACACTTGAATAGCTGCATCAGTGACAGGTTTTTGCATCACTTCACGCAAATACCAATCAAACTTGTGATAGCGCGATATCCCCCCCAATTTCACGTGATAATCCACTAACATTTGCGCCTGTGCGTCGGTTGCACCTAAATTTTTGGCAGTGCGAAAATAAGCCTCTGTCTTGACTACATTAGAATCAAGCACCACACCATCGCAGTCAAACACGATGGTTTTGTATTTTTTAATATCAATTTGCAAATCGCATTCCCAACAAAAAAACAATAAAAAAGGCTTTGCACTAAAGTTAGTACAAAGCCCGATTATTACGTGTACTTAAATCAAGCCAAATTAACTACTTTTACTAGGCTGACTTAATCGCGCTCGCCTCTTTCGCTAATTTAGTAATATGCGCCCAATCGCCACGCGCCACAGCATCTGCAGGTGTAAGCCAGGTACCGCCACAAACCACTACGTTAGGCAGGCTTAAAAATTGTGGTGCATTTTCAATGGTTACACCACCGGTAGGGCAAAATTTGACATCGCCAAACGGACCTGAAAAACCTTTAAGTAAGTTAATGCCGCCCACCGCAACAGCTGGGAATAGTTTTAAGAAATAATAATCATCAGCATTCGCCATCATGATCTCAGAGCCGGTAGAAACGCCCGGCAATAATGGCAAACCTATTTTGCGTGCAAATTGACCTAACTCGCTGGTGTAACCAGGGCTTACGGCAAATTTACAACCTGCATCAAGTGATGCTTGCGCATCTTTAAGGTTACGTACCGTACCTGAACCTAAAATTGCGTCAGGCACATGCTTGGCAATAGCTTCCATGCCAGCTAACGCGCATGATGTACGCAACGTAACTTCCAGCACTCTGATACCACCTGCCAGTAGCGCTTCAGCCATTGGTACAGCGTCCTCTACTCTGTTGATAACGATCACTGGAATCACTGGGCCGTAATTGGCTAAATCTAATGTACTCATTTTTTTCTACCTATTGAATAAATGTTTTAAATTTTATTTTAAGTGTGAGAATTTACCCTCACCCTAGCCCTCTCCCTTAAAGGGCGAGGGGATGTTAGTTTGATATTTTGGTTGGTTTTATTTTACGATAAACGGTCACCTAAACTTTGATAATCAGCCGAGAACTAGACACATGAATGCAGACAGTACTAGTAGTACGGCAAGTAAAATGTAACGACGTTATCGGTTGATTTGCAAAGTTTACAGCCAAGTAATTGCGCCTTCTTCGGCGGACAATACATTTTTGCGCATACCTCCAAACAACTCACGCCCAAAGCCGTGTGCGTTGCTATGGCGTTTACTGTCTGAAAGCTCGGCTATTTCACGTTCAGCCCATTCATCTTCATCGACTAGCACATTAACCATACCAACCGTTGCGTTTAAACGAATAATATCGCCATCTCGCACTTTGGCTAACGGGCCGCCGGCAGATGCTTCCGGCGTCAAGTGGATTGCGGCTGGAATTTTACCTGATGCGCCACTCATGCGGCCATCTGTCACGATAGCCACTCTAAAGCCTTTATTTTGTAGAACAGCTAACGGTGGCGTTAGTTTATGTAACTCAGGCATGCCATTGGCCTTAGGTCCTTGGAAGCGCACCACGGCAATAAAGTCTTTTTCCAACTCACCACGATCAAATGCTGCCAATAATTCTTCCTGTGCATCAAACACAATCGCAGGAGCCTCGATAATATGACGATCTGCAGGCACGGCAGAAATTTTAATGACGCTACGGCCTAAGTTACCTTTAAGTAAACGTAAGCCGCCAGACTCATCGAAAGGAAAAGCTGCAGTACGCACGATGGTTTCATCGCTACTTTCTTTTGGCAAGTCTTTCCAAACGAGCTTGTCATCTTCTTTAACTGGTAATTTCCCGTAATCACGCAAACCACCATAAGCTACAGTAAACACATCCGGGAACATATAACCTGCATCAATCAACTCACGGATGACGAACGCAGGACCACCCGCAGATTGGAACTCATTCACATCGGCTTTGCCATTTGGATACACACTCGCCAATAATGGCGTAGTTTTTGCAAGGTGATAGAAGTCTGTCCAGTCGATCATAATACCTGCTGCACGCGCAATGGCCACCCAATGAATGAGATGGTTGGTAGAGCCGCCTGTGGCTAACAAAGCCACCATTGCATTCACAATCACATACTCATCAACCAATCGACCAATCGGTGTAAATTGTTTTTTCTTGGTATTTTCCAGCACCATTTTTACCGCTTCACGTGTGAGCAATTCACGCATGCCATCGTTAGGATGTACAAATGCAGCACCTGGCACATGTAAGCCCATGGCTTCCATCAACATTTGGTTACTGTTGGCTGTACCGTAAAACGTACAGGTACCTGCGCTATGATAAGCAGCAGACTCTGATGCCAGCAATTCTGGACGACCTATTTTACCTTGCGCGTATTGCTCACGCACTTTTGATTTAGTGGTGTTATCTATACCTGTACTCATTGGGCCTGCCGGCACAAACACACAGGGCAAATGGCCAAACTGCAATGCGCCAATCAATAAACCCGGAACGATTTTATCGCACACACCAAGTAGCAATGCAGCATCAAACACATCGTGTGAAAGCGCAATGGCGGTACTCATGGCAATGGTGTCGCGGCTAAAGAGTGATAGCTCCATGCCTGGCTCGCCTTGGGTGATGCCATCACACATGGCTGGCACACCACCCGCAACTTGCACGGTTGCGCCATATTTATGCGCTTCATCGCGGATAATATCAGGGTAATTGACATACGGCTGGTGCGCTGACAGCATTTCATTATAGGCAGTCACAATACCAATGTTAGGTGCTTTTTCTACCACCACACGCAACTTATCGTTAGTTGGCATGGCGGCAAAAGCGTGCGCTACGTTCGCACAGCCCAAGCGGTCGGCACCGCGTGGTCGATTCACAATTTCGTCTAAACGATGCAAATAAGCCGTACGCGTTGGGCGGCTTTTTTCTATGATACGTTCAGTAACTTCTAAATGGGATTGTTTCATAATTTAGATACTCTACTCAGATAACCAACTTGCGGAACTTAGTAAAAACTTAACTAAGTTAAGAAAAAACATTAACCCCGATTATCGCTAAACTGAGGCTTATCGTCAAACAAAAGCCGCTGATTAGGCGGCTTTTGTTTGACGTAAATAGATATGTATTTAACTCCGAATACTATCCATTTATTTTTTAGTCACCAATACATCTTCCATGATTAAATACTCTAGGTCGCAACCATAAAACATATCCAGCGCGTCTTTAGGTGAGCAAATCATCGGCTCACCACGGCGGTTAAGTGAGGTATTTAGCACCACCGGCACACCGCGTAGCTGCTCAAGATGTTCAATCAGCGCGTAGTAGCGTGGGTTAGTTTCACGCGTAACAACCTGCACACGGGCAGTGCCGTCCTCATGCACTACTTCAGGAATACGTGATTTCCAAGCGTCATTCACATCAAAGGTAAATGTCATGTAAGGTGCAGGATGCTCAGTTTGTAAAATATCCACGGCAACGCGGTCTAATATGCTTGGACAAAATGGGCGCCAGCGCTCACGATATTTAATTTGCGCGTTAATGCGGTCTGCCACACCCGGGTAACTTGGGTCACCCAAAATACTGCGGCAACCAAGTGAGCGCGGACCAAATTCCATGCGACCTTGTAGCCATGCTAAGGGGTTGCCACTTGCCAACAACTCCGCACCTTTTTGTGCGGCATTTTCCACGCGGGTAAATACGGGTTTTTCAGGGTGCGCCGCACATGCGGCGATGCATTCTTCCGTAGTGTAGGCTGGGCCTAAATAAGCATGCTCCATTTTTTGAATCGTCTCACCTGCCAAGTGCGCCGCATAAGTAGCCGCACCCAGTGAGGTGCCGTTGTCACCTGAGGCTGGCTGCACAAACAGCTCTTTTACATGCGGCATCGCAATAATGCGCTGGTTTAATTTAACATTAAGCGCCACACCACCCGCCATTGCAATGCGCCCGGTTTCTTTAATAATATCGCCTAGATAATAATCTATCATCTTCAACGCAACATCTTCGAGCAAGGCTTGCACCGAAGCTGCGTAGTGAATGTAGGGGTCATCAATTTCATCGCCATGACGTTTAGGACCTAGCCACTCAATGAGTTCTGGCGTGAAATAATAGCCCTTACCATTTTCTTTATAGCGACGCAAACCGACCACATTCACCAGCTTGGTGTTGACGGTCAACTCACCATTTTCAAACGTGACTAATCGTGATAAATCGTACTTACTGGCATCGCCATAAGGCGCCATGCCCATCACTTTAAACTCCCCGTCCAACATATCAAATCCAAGATATTCGGTAATGGCACCATACATGCCGCCTAATGAATCCGGATCATAAAACTCTTTAATTTTATGGATTACTCCGTTTTCACCATAGCCAAAAAAAGTGGTTGCGTACTCGCCTTTACCATCAATACCAACAATGGCTGTTTTTTCTTTAAATCCGCTTAAATGATAAGCACTGGAGGCATGTGCCAAGTGGTGTTCAACGGGGACAAATTTAGCCTTGGTTAAGCCTAAATCAGCCATTAACTTCAACGATTTATCACGATTACGACGGAACCGACGGTTACCATTAAAAATCGCATCTAAAGCACGATCCGGCGCATACCAGTGACGTTTAGCATAATGCCAACGCGCATTGGTAGTGAGTGGAATTTCAGCATAAGGGAACGCAACGACATCAACGTCTTCCGGCTTAACACCAGCTTGCTGCATGCAGAATTTAGCCGCTTCGTAAGGAAATTTATTCTTGGCGTGCTTATCACGAATAAATCGCTCTTCTTCTGCTGCCGCAATAATTTTGCCATCAACCAAAATAGCCGCCGAAGCGTCATGGCCTAATGCACCAGATAAACCTAAAACTATCATGCTAATACTCTCGTGAGTTCATTTTTCATTATTTTACTTTGTTTGAGCGAGGCTTGCGCGGTTTAGACGACGCCTGCGCGAATTAAGATACGGTCATCTTCACCAGGATGCTGCGCTGTGTATTCCTGCACAAATGCCTGCTTCAACAAGTGCGTAACTTCGGCATCATTTGCCCAGTTTTTCATTAACCGTTTTAAGTCTTTAATATGCTTACGCTCAAACCACCAATCACCAACAACACCGCCAAAGTGGGTTTGCATGCCATCTAAATCAATCAGTACGGGTGCTAAATTAACGATTTTGATATTACTCGCCTTGCAGTCACCATGCGAAAACTTTAACAAATACAGCTTATAAAACAAAGTAGCAAGGTTACGCGCCACAGTCTGCCTGTCTTCCAGTTTGGTTGATTGTGCAAAAAACTGCATCACATCAGGCGCATCAATATACTCACTCAAATAATAAGCGCGACGGCGAAAACACCCAAAACGCATTTCAACCAAGGCTAATGGTTTAGCTGTGGCGATATTTGAAATAATCAATCGATACGCATTCGCCCATGATTTTGCAGCACGGCTAACGCGAAAAGCGCGGTTTAGCCCGTGCCAAAAGTTTTTGATGTTATAACGCTTGATGATGACCGATTGACCCGCAAGCATTACCTTGCCGACGGTGCAGGTATTGCCATTTTTGAGATTGAGTTTAGCCTCTGCCAAAAATGAATCTAACGATGTCAGCGCTTGGCTTTCAACACAAAAGTCAGCTGCTACTGCCTGAAAACATTTAAAACTGCGCATTACTTTTACATCAGTACAATTTCTAAAGACTTTTTTATCCGCATAACCTGTGGCTACTTGGTGCCGAATTTTTTGCGTTAAATCCAAAACTTCAGCCACATCTACAGGTGAATGTGTAATACCCAACTGCAAACAATACTGCGCATAAAGCGCTGTAATCCAACCGTCGTCAAGCACATCCATTTTAGAAAATAACGTCGCTAGGTTGCGCAATTTTTGACGTTTTTTAAACCACGGTGATATTGACCGAATTCCGTCGCCATCAAGCGTGTAAATTAAATCTTCTTGGTTTAGTACTGGTTGGACTAAAAAGTTTTTGAGGTATAAATCAGTTTGCAATAAACCGGCTTGATGATGAAGTGCTACGGTTTGCACTAGCTTATGCGCCAAATTCAAACGTTGGGGTGAATCCAACTCCCGCCAGATATCTTCTGCATTGTGCGCTGACTCTATCGCCGCGAATATTATGATGTGCGTCTTGCCATCTTCAGCTAAGCCAGAAAACAATATCGCTGGGCTTGCTATCCCAGCTTTGAACAAACGTTCTACACCGCATTTATCACGCTCAAAATAACGGGCAGCGTCACTTCCAATAAACAACTTGGCATAAACTGCCTGCTGACCCCAAACACCTTGGCAAACAAGACGCTTACCCGGCACTCTGCGTACGATTTTCTCGCAAAATAAAGTTGGGCCGCCAGGCAGCCCAACACTAAAACCAGACTCACCGCCAGATGAGAGCTGTCGTAAATTATTAATCAGAGATGCGCTCAAAAATAGCCAAATGCAATGTTTTAACCAAATTCAACTCTGCAAAATCTTTGACCAAACGGTAACCCGAGTTTGCAAAATAACCCTCTACTTCTTTCAAGCTGGTAGGATATTTACGTAATTTCCTACCGCCTAGTTTTTCACGTAATATCAATTTGGCTTGTGTGTATGAGTAAGGGCTAAAATATGACATCACTACGTATTGCTTGGCAACACGGCACATCTCGCGCACCGCACGTTGACGGATGGCCGGCGTTGGGAAGTGCTGAAAAAGTCTAAAACAAACAATCGCATCGATACTTTTATCTGCGTAATGTAAGTTTTCCACATCCGCGTGATCTACCGTAATGCCCAAACCTGCTACATCCGCATTTTTTTGCGCAATTTTAATCATCTCTGGAGATAAGTCACCCGCTTTTACTTTATAGCCATGACTTGCCAAACGTAAAAACACACGACCGCCACCACAAGGCAAATCAATGACTTCTAACGTTTTAGGAATAATAGAAAAAGCACGATCCAGTAGCTTCATTTCACTATCATGCTTGTGAACTTTACGCTGCTGATAGATTGTAGCTTTGCGCTCATCATAATTAGTACGTGCGCGATAGGTGGTGGGCTCAGTCATTTTCAACGATCCAAATAAAAAATCGAATTATACTACTTTGTACCTTGATACGTTTTTTTAGCAGTTTTATGTGTTTTTTTACGTGAAGAACGCTTAGCAATCATTTTCAACACAAACTTCTGCCATAAATTAAGTTGACTAACACCCAAATACTGCTTATAAAAATACAGTCTAGCTGTTCTACTCCAATGCTCCGAATGACGATTCAAGGTAGATAGATCATAAAATGTGCGCATAAATGGCAATAATTTAGTACGTGATTTCTCCAAATCAATCACCACCGCGTCCTGCACATTTAACGTATCAACAAACAGATGTTTGGGGTATAAAGAGCGATGCTGCACACCTGACTGGTGTAATTTACTTACAGTAGAAGCTACTTGTTTAATCAACGCTTTTTGCACGTTGAGCGTAGGTCTTTGTTCAGCAAACAACTGGCTCACCGCGTGCTCTAAAGGTATAAACCCAACCAGCTCTTCTGTCATCAAAAGTGCCTGCATGTTGCCATTGAAATTGCGCTGACCAAAAGCTACAGCTTTAAGTGAAGGAACTTGATGTTTAGCCAAGTGCTGCATCATCTTAAACTCACAGGCAAAGGTTGGCTCACCTTTAATCGGGTGCATTAAAGTGCGGCGCTCGTGGTTTTCTTGTCGCTTTAAAAACACTCCTAGATTTAGCCCTGATGCCGTTTTTAATTGCATGCGACCTACACCGCTCCACCCGCCGCGACGTTCATTTGGCGCTTCAAACCAATCAACTTTAACATTCCAGATTGCATCAAACTCGGCAAGTTGATTAAGCTCTAACGTAGTTTGATGTTGCGGTGCTATAAATAGAGTTGTCATTTTTTTAATGCAGCTTTTTCAGCTGCTAACCTTTTTTGAAATTTATCACCATGAAATTTAGCATAGAGTTTGTTCGCTCTGTGTTCAACTTGCTGCCAAAAATCGGGCGTGCAACCACTAACACCGCTGGAATAATATCGCTTAAAGCGCAGATAATCACGCAGTGTTAAGCCGGCATCCATACTTGAAAAATACAGCGCGGCTATATCTTTCATATTGTCAGTCATCGAAGTCTTGTGATGTATCAACATACGATGCAGATCAATCAAATAAAGCTTAATTTGATTTTGCTTTAACGCCTGCGCATCCAAACACAAATGACAAAGGTAAAAATCACGATGATTAACGCCGTTTTTATGAAGTTTAGCCGCCACTTCGGCCACCGCAATAATCAAACACCGCTTAAAATTGGTATCTGGCAGATTGCTGCCCCAACCTGCACATAAATCTTCCAGCGAGATAATGTCGCCTAAATCTTGAGTGATGACAAAAGATTGCTGCGTTGCAGGGCTAATGCCTTTGATGCCATAGCCAATCAGAGGCGTGGTAGCAATGCCGATTTCGTTAAGTTTCCGTATCGCATATACCTCAGTCTGTGCGCCTAAAATGGGTTTTTTAAAGCTTAAAAAACTCTTAAAAATTTCGCGCCAGCCAACACCAAAGTGCTGTTTAACAAAATAGCTACTGCCTGCTAACTTAAGCTGAATGGTACGGCGCCCCGCTACGTCTCGGTAAACTTGACCTTGCAACTGCATGATTTTGGCAAAAGCATCTGCACTAAATAGGCTACGAATATTTGCGGGTAACTCGAGTTTATCCACGTGGCGCTGCCTCTTGATGTGCTTGTGCTAATTTTTGCTGGGCGTAGTTAATCATATAGTCAGCCTCTGCACACGCAGACGAAGTGTTTTTAATGTGTCCAGTATATTGCTTACCATGCGCCTGCCATTCAACTTGCCGCGGTGATTGCAGCATCATGGCAAGCGCACTATTCATCTCTAATTGACTATAAGGTGATGGCAACACCACCCCCGCATTCGCTTCAGCAACGCGTGAAGCATAGCCGCAAACATCTGTCACCAATACCGGCAAACCTGCAGTCATCGCTTCAATCAACACAATCCCTGCCAGCTCAGAGCGTGCAGGATGCGCAAATATATCCGCTCCCACCATTAAATCTGCTACATCTGCTCGCCCACCAACATGAATACAGCGGTGTGCGACGCCACGTTTTTCGCAATACGCTTGCATATTACTATTCGACTCATATTCACCAATCGAAATTAACCAAGTGCTATCTTGCAAAGCTTTGGGCAAGGCGGCGATAGCATCAATGACCCTATCCACGCCTTTGCGCGCAAAAGCTGAACCTACCGTTAGTACGATATGCGCGTTTGCAGGCAAATTAAATTGCTGCCTTGCGTAGGCACGGCACTGCTCACGATTTTTATTGGCAAATTTTTCAGCAGGAATACTAGGTGGCAGCAAATGAAAACGGCTATCTGGCGTGTGATACCACTGCTGAAAACTATGCTTTTCGCGTTCGGTCAGCAGTAAAACCTGGCAATTACCTTGCGCGTCCATCACCGATTTTTCAGCTGCGGCAAAAAAACGATAACGCCCCGTCAGCCTATACAGCCAAGAGCGCTCTTCATGCGCACGCTGCACATAGCACGGGTCAGCCGCATAATAGACATCTAGCCCTGCCATGCGGTTAAATCCCACCACCAAATCCACCGGTGCTTTGACTAAAGCTTGCTGCATGGCGTTAATTAACGATTGATGGCGCTGATGATTCAGCCAACCGCGACTAGGCAAAATCTCCACGTTAATCCGCGCGTCAGGCATGTCGCCCCGCCATTCACCGGTATAAATAGTGACCGCATGCCCGGCATTGACGCAATCAAGCGCGATGCGCAGCATGTCGCGCTGCACGCCGCCATAGGGAAACACTTTAAAAATTAGGAATGCAAACTTCAAAATAGGGTTACCGCTATGATCAACTGATTCTTAAAGCTGAATTGTATGCGAAAATGCCGATTATGCTGAAATTGCTTATTGTTAAAACTTCGTCTTTAGGCGATGTTGTTCATAATTTACCTATTATCAATGACATCCTGAGCCATTATCCTGACACCGAAATTGACTGGGTGGTAGAGGCCGGCTTTGCTGATATTCCAAAGCTACACCCCGCCGTTAAGCGAGTAATTCCAGTCGCTATTCGCCGTTGGCGCAAAGCAATATTCACAAGAAACACCTGGTCAGAAATCAAAGTGGCAAAACAGCAACTTTCACAACAGCGATATGACATCGTATTGGACACCCAAGGCTTATTAAAAAGTGCATTACTCACGCATTGGAGCCAGGGCAAAAAACATGGCTACGATAAAAACTCTGCGCGAGAACCACTCGCCAGTTATTTTTACGACACAACACATCAAGTTTCACGCGCTGAGCACGCAGTCGCACGTAATCGCACATTGGCAGCACTAGCGTTGGGGTATGCTATCCCAAGTGGCCTACCTGATTACGGCATTACAGCCGCCAAGCAATCGCAACTAGCACTTAACACGCCTTATATTGTTGGTTTGCATGGCACTAGCCGTGACAGCAAGTTATGGCCTACAGAATACTGGATTGCATTAGGCAACAAGTTAGCCGAGCTGAAAATTGAGCTCCGTTTGCCTTGGGCAAGCGAAGCTGAACTAAAGCGCGCAGAACGCATTGCAAGTGCGCTTAGCAACGCTACAGTACTGCCTAAGTTAACAATTTCTCAATTAGCTAGCATCATCGGTCAAGCCAAGGCCACTATTGGTGTAGATACTGGGTTATCACACCTGGCAACTGCGCTTGGCATTCCAACCATTGCCATTTACACAGACACTAATCCAGCACTAACAGGCGTTTACGCCGGCGCACAGGCGCCTGCCATTAACCTTGGAAATATTGGCACAATTCCATCCGTCGAGGATGTCACCATAGCACTCAAAAAAATTCTCAATACTAATTTCTAAAAACTTAAACGATTACGCTTGAAATAAAAAATCGCATCCCCATTTTGTATTCAGTGTTAATAATAACCGGGGAAACACATGCAAGAAGAACAATCTGCAACGCAGCCTGAAGTAGAAATCGCTGCCGAAAATAATCCAACGCCTGAGGTCGAGACATCAACCGAAAACAGGATTGCCGAGCTGGAGGCCGCTTTAGAAGAAGCAAAGGCCAACGTACTTTATGTAAAAGCCGAAGGTGAAAATATTCGCCGTCGTGCCATGGATGATATTGATAAAGCGCGTAAATTTGCCTTAGAGAAGTTTTCAAATGAGTTATTGGCAGTAAAAGATAGTTTAGATGCAGCTTTGTTAATCGAGGCGGCAGACGTGCAAAGTTACAAAGATGGTGTTGACCTCACCGCAAAGCAACTTGCCAGCGTGTTTGATAAGTTCAACATCGCCGAAATCAACCCAGTGGGTGAAAAGTTTGACCCCAACAAACATCAAGCGATCAGCATGCTTGAAAACAGCGGCGAACCAAATACCGTGACTAGCGTGCTACAAAAAGGCTACACATTGAATGATCGTGTGTTACGCCCGGCATTGGTGATGGTGGCTAAATAATCAATTCAAAAACTGATTTTAACCGCCGATGAATACAAACCTAAAACTAGGCAAAGCGGATAAAACCAAAGCACTTGAATTTGTAAAAACAAACACCATTATATAAACAAGGTTAAGAATTTAAGCCGCCTGCATCAGCGCAAATGAAGCACCCCTGCGTTTATCGGCGGTTAATTTAAAAATTAAAGTAAAAGGAACACAACATGGGCAAAATTATTGGTATTGACTTAGGTACAACAAACTCTTGCGTAGCTGTAATGGAAGGTGGCAAGCCACGCGTGATTGAAAACTCTGAAGGTACTCGCACCACACCTTCTATTATTGCGTATCAAGAAGACGGTGAAATTTTAGCGGGCGCACCAGCTAAGCGCCAAGCAGTGACTAACCCAAAAAATACGCTGTATGCAGTTAAGCGTTTGATTGGTCGCCGTTTTGAAGAAAAAGAAGTGCAAAAAGACATCGGTTTAATGCCTTACACCATTGCTAAAGCTGATAATGGCGATGCTTGGGTGGAAATACGCGGCGTTAAAATGGCGCCGCCACAAATTTCTGCTGAAGTTTTGCGCAAAATGAAAAAAACTGCCGAAGATTATTTGGGCGAAGAAGTCACCGAAGCGGTGATTACTGTGCCAGCTTACTTCAACGATAGCCAACGCCAAGCAACTAAAGATGCAGGCCGTATCGCGGGTCTGGATGTTAAACGTATTATTAACGAACCTACAGCGGCGGCACTAGCCTTTGGTTTAGATAAACAAGAAGGCGACCGTAAAATTGCCGTGTATGACTTAGGTGGCGGTACATTTGACGTTTCTATTATTGAAATTTCAAGCATTGATGGTGAGCATCAATTTGAAGTGCTTTCAACTAATGGCGATACATTTTTGGGTGGTGAAGACTTTGATAACCGTTTGATCGACTTTTTAGCTGATGAGTTTAAAAAAGACAATGGCGGCCTGGATTTACGCAATGATTTATTAGCTAAACAACGCTTAAAAGAAGCTGCTGAAAAAGCAAAAATCGAGCTATCTGGTGCGACGCAAACTGAGGTAAATTTACCGTACATTACGGCTGATGCCACTGGCCCTAAACACTTAGTGGTAAAAATCACACGTGCAAAATTGGAATCATTGGTTGAAGATTTAATTGAACGCACCATGGCACCATGCCGCATGGCAATTAAAGATGCTGGCGTTTCAATTGACGACATCACTGATGTGATTTTGGTCGGCGGTCAAAGCCGTATGCCAAAAGTGCAAGAAAAAGTGAAAGAAATCTTTGGCAAAGAGCCACGTAAAGATGTCAACCCTGATGAAGCGGTGGCAGTAGGTGCTGCGATTCAAGGTGGTGTACTTAAAGGCGATGTTAAAGATGTATTGTTGCTGGATGTAACACCATTGTCTTTAGGTATTGAAACCCTAGGTGGCGTGATGACCAAAGTCATCAAGAAAAACACCACGATCCCTACTAAGGCATCGCAAACGTTCTCAACTGCTGACGACAACCAAAGTGCAGTGACGATTCAAGTGTTGCAAGGCGAACGTGAAAAAGCAGCGGCGAATAAATCGCTAGGTCAATTTAATTTAAGCGACATACCACCTGCACCACGTGGTATGCCACAAATCGAAGTGACCTTTGATATTGATGCCAACGGCATTTTGCATGTTTCTGCCAAAGATAAAGCGACTGGTAAAGAAAACAAAATTACCATTAAAGCCAATAGTGGTTTATCTGAAGCTGAAATTCAGCAAATGGAAGAAGATGCCATTAAATATGCGGATGAAGATAAGAAATATCGCGAGCTGGTAGATGCGCGTAATGCCGCAGACGGCATGGTGCATTCAGTGAAAAAATCATTGGCTGAGCATGGCGACAAATTAGACGCCGCTGAAAAAGAAGCGATTGAAACCGCACTGAAAGAGGTTGAAGAGGTATTGCAATCAGATGATAAGGACGCGATTGAAGCAAAAACCACGGCCTTAACTGAAGCTTCACAAAAACTGGGCGAAAAAGTGTACGCAGCAGAACAAGCTGAAGCCAATACGCAAAGCGCGCAACCAAGCACTGAAAATGAAAAAACCGTGGATGGTGATGTAGTAGATGCTGAGTTTGAAGAAGTAAAGAAAGACTAAGTAGGGACTAGAGGTTAGGGGCTGGGGATTAGGGAAAACCTAACCCCAGCTTTTTCCCTTTCAGTTCCGCTAAACGCTAGACGTTTTTTAAAACCCTAGTCCCTAAATCCTAACCCCTAGACCCTATTATTATGGCTACCAAAAGAGATTATTACGAAATTCTGGGCGTGAACAAGGATGCTTCTGAAGAAGACATTAAAAAGTCTTATCGCAAGTTAGCGATGAAGTATCACCCTGATCGCAACCCTGATAACCCGAAAGCTGAAGAACAGTTCAAAGAGGCGAAAGAAGCCTATGAAATGCTGTCAGATGATCAAAAACGCGCCGCTTATGACCAGTATGGTCATGCTGGCGTAGAACAAGGTGCAGGCGCAGGCGGCTTTGGCGGCGCAGGTTTTGGTGATGCCTTCGGCGATATTTTCGGTGATATTTTTGGCGGTGGCGCACGCGGCCAACGCAGTAATGTGTATCGCGGTGCAGATTTACGCTACAACATGGAAATATCATTAGAGGACGCCGCCAAAGGCACTGAAACTAAAATTCGTATTCCCGTGCAAGCTACTTGTGAACCTTGTAAAGGCACTGGTGCAAAATCAGGCAAAGCGCCTGTTACCTGCACCACTTGTGGGGGTCATGGCCAAGTACGTATGCAACAAGGCTTTTTCTCTGTACAGCAAACTTGTCCTAAGTGCCACGGCACAGGCAAGATGATTAGAGACAACGACAAATGCGAAGCTTGCCACGGCGCGGGACGTGTTAAACAAAATAAAACCTTATCTGTAAAAATTCCTGCTGGCGTGGATGAGGGCGATAGAATACGCCTGAGTGGCGAAGGTGAAGCTGGCGTGAACGGTGGCCCAACCGGTGATTTATACGTCGTTGTGCACCTCAAACAGCACGATATGTTTCAGCGTGATGGCGGTAATCTGCATTGCGAAATGCCTATCAGCTTTAGCACCGCAGCACTGGGTGGCGAAATTGAAGTCCCTACCTTAGACGGCTCAGCTAAAATGAAGATTCCTGCTGAAACCCAAACCGGTGGTGTATTTAGGCTACGCGGCAAAGGCATTAAACCACTACGTTCAAGCGAACATGGCGATTTAATGGTACATGTCGTGGTAGAAACGCCAGTAAAATTAACCACCCGCCAAAAAGAGCTGTTACGTGAGTTTGAAGAAAGCACGCAGGCTGATGCTGGCAAGCACAGTCCAAAAAACAAAAGCTGGGTGGACAAAGCTAAAGACTTTTTTGGATAGTTGTTAGTTTTGTAACATTAGTTTTGTACCATTGTTAAAATCAGTACCTTACATTAGCCAAGATTTCCTATCAGGAGAATCTTGGCTAAATCGTAATGACAAGGCTAAAGCACCTTAAAAAGTACTTATTAAAAAGTGCTTATTTCAGCACTTTGTCCCCACAACTGGCTAATTACCTGCTTTGCATTATTCGCTTCACTATTAGTCCAAAACTGTACTTTACTTTTCCAGGACGGCTCTTTATTTTCCCAAGTGGGTACTTGGGCAAGTTGCTCATTATCTAAAAGCAAATCAAGCGCTAATAAACGCTGTTGTAAATGCCGGGCTACTGCCGCACCGGTATCAATCAGCGTGACATCGGGTCCAGCCACTTGTTCTATCAAAGCGCGGACAAACGGGTAATGCGTACAGCCCAGCACAATGGTATCGGCACCTGCATCCAGCAGTGGCCGGCAATACTGCTCAACCAAGCGCAAAGTATTTTCGGCGGCAATTTCACCACGTTCTATACACTCTACCAGCCCCACACAGGCTTGCGTGACCACGTTGACATTGCGCCCGTAACTTTCAAGCAAGCCTGCAAATTGCGCACTTTTGAGAGTCCCCGTGGTCGCAAGCACACCGATAATGCCATTCTTAGAAGCTTCTGCCGCCGGTTTTACTGCGGGCTCCATACCGATAATTGGCATATGGTTCGGCAATGTGTATTTGGCACGCATCGCGTTAATTGCCGCTGCGGTAGCGGTATTACAGGCGACCACGATCGCCTTTGCATCATTAGCGATTAAAAAATCTGCTATTGCAAAACAACGTGCCTGAATTTCTGCGGGGGTTTTATTGCCATAAGGTGCGTATTTACTATCCGCCACATACAACAATGCTTCAAATGGCAGCAAGGCATGAATGTGCTGCAACACAGAAATGCCACCCACGCCTGAATCAAATACGGCAATTGGCCTATTCTTCACATCATGAATTGCGGATTGAGCAGTCATAGCAAGGTGGTCATCAGTTACAATACGCAAATTATAAAGGATTTAGTGATGGGCAACAGGCTAAGTAAAATTTACACACGCACCGGCGACGATGGCACCACAGGGTTAGGTGACGGCAGCCGCATTAGCAAAGATAGTATTCGTGTTGATGCAATGGGCGATGTGGATGAATTAAATTCAGTCATCGGTTTAATACTGACCGAATCTATCCCTGGCAATTTAGAAGCGATGCTCACAAAAATTCAACATGATTTATTTAATTTAGGTGGCGAAATTTGCATTCCAGGGTATGTGATTTTGCAACAAGCGCGTGTCGATGATTTAGAGCAAGTAATCGACACATTGAATGACGAATTAAAGCCGTTAAAAGAGTTTATTTTACCGGGGGGCACTAAAGCCGCGGCTTTTTGCCACCTTGCGCGCACCGTTTGCCGTCGCGCGGAACGTAAGCTGATTCAGTTGCATCGCAATGAGAAAGTCACTGAAATTTCACTACAGTATTTAAACCGCCTGTCTGATTTGCTATTTGTGCTGTGCCGCGTGTTTAACAAAGAGGCTGGCATCAGCGATGTACTGTGGAAAAATGAGCCAGCCTGAATTTAAGCTATAATTTCACTATGATAAGAAAACTATTCAACAAAATTTTTAAACCCAATCTCGCTAAAACCGGGCATGTAAAACCCGAGCGCCATCCAACAGAAACCCAAAAATCGCAGCACTCAAGTCGCCCCCTGCTTGGCACAAAGAAATCTGCCAAAAGAAGCGGCAGTAATAAATCTAACGCAGTCATCATCCCGTACAAAAAACATCAGATAGACCGTAGCCTGTTAAGTAGCGCAGCACACAGGACGATTGAAGGCTTACAAAAAGCAGGCTTTGAAGCCTTTATTGTAGGTGGTGCCGTGCGTGATTTATTGCTCAATCGCGTTCCTAAAGATTTTGACATTGCCACCGATGCTACGCCGGAAGAAGTCAACCGCGTATTTAGACGGTCGCGCATTATTGGTCGGCGCTTTCGCTTAGTGCATGTGTTATTTGGCGATGAAACGATTGAGGTTTCCACTTTCCGTGGTCATCATGAGTCACAGGGCGACGCACATACTAACGAGAGCGGTCGTATTATTCGCGATAACATTTTTGGTAGCCTGGAAGAAGACGCCACACGACGCGACTTTACTGCCAATGCACTTTACTACAACCCAACCAGCCAAGAAGTGCTCGACTTCCACCAAGGTTTTGCGGATATTCAAGCAGGTGTTTTACGCATGATAGGCAAACCCGAAACCCGCTATGCAGAAGACCCGGTGCGTATGTTACGCGTGGTGCGGTTATCTGCGAAACTTGGGCTTAAAATTGATGCCGCGACGATGGCGCCAATTGCCAAGATGGCGGACCTATTGCAAGACGTGCCTCCTAGCCGCTTGTTTGATGAAATGCTGAAGTTATTTCTATCAGGCCATGCCATTGAAAGCGTCAGCGCACTACGCGAGCAACATTTACACCACGGCTTACTGCCGATGCTAGATGTCGTATTAGAACAGCCCATGGGTGAGCGTTTTGTTATGTTGGCACTGCAAAATACAGATGATCGCATCGCATCGGGAAAATCAGCCAACCCCAGCTTTTTGTTTGCCACCTTACTCTGGCATGAAGTCTTAACCGCTTGGGAAACTTATAAAGCTGAAGCACCACCAATACCCGCGCTACACATGGCGATGAGTGAAGTGATTGCCACGCAGGCAGAAAAATTAGCCATTCATAATCGTTACACCGCCACCATGAAAGAAATCTGGGGCATGCAGCCGCGCTTTGAACAACGTGCTGGCAAGCGCCCGTTTGGTTTACTGACGCACCCACGCTACCGTGCGGGCTATGACTTTTTATTATTACGTTGCGAGTCAGGTGAATTGCCTGCTGAACTAGGCGAGTGGTGGACAAACTTCGCCAATGCTGAAGGCGAAACACGTGCTGCCATGTTGCAAGCGGACACCGCACCTAAAAAACGTAGAAAAAGAAACCGTAAAAAAACCAGCGCCACGACAGAGGCATGATGAAACAGGCATTTGTTGCACTTGGGAGCAATTTAGAAAACCCGATAGAACAAGTACAAAAAGCGTTCATTGCTTTAAGTCATTTACCTGACACGCGGCTAGTTAAACAATCATCACTCTATAAAACAACCCCCATTGACTGCATTGATGTTGCGCCTGACTTTATTAACGCAGTGGCAGAAATTGAAACGAAGCTGTCACCACAAGTATTACTTGACGCCCTACATGAAATTGAAAATAAAGCAGGACGTGAGCGCCCTTATATCAACGCGCCGCGCGTGCTGGATTGCGACTTATTGTTATATGACAATATCGTGCTAAATACAGTTAAGCTCACGTTGCCGCACCCGCGCATGCATACGCGTGGCTTTGTCTTGCTGCCACTATTTGAAATCGCACCGCATCTTATTTTGCCAAAGCATGGCAAAATAGCACCATTGATTACGCCCGAGTTATCCTTGGGTATTAACAGACTTCTTTAAGCTTAAAAAAACATGAGTATTTTTAACAAATTTCCTTACATCGTGGTTGAAGGCCCTATTGGCAGCGGCAAGACCACGCTTGCAAAAATGTTGGCAGATAAATTTCCAGTAGATTATTTATCTGAAAAAGCTGAGTCCAATCCATTTTTACCGCGCTTTTATCAAGATGCGCAGCGCTACGGCTTACCGACACAGCTGTTCTTTTTATTTCAGCGTGCCAACCAGATTAAAGATATTAGTCAGCGCGACATGTTTGCCAAGCCCATTGTTGCAGACTTTTTTTTAGAAAAAGACCCGATATTTGCACGACTGAATTTAGATGATGAAGAATATGCGTTGTATCATCAAATTTACCAGCATTTGCAGTTAAAGTCACCCAAGCCAGATTTGGTGATTTACCTGCAAACGCCTGTCGATGCGTTGGTAGAGCGTGTTGAGGCGCGTAATGTGAGCTACGAGCAGGATATTCCGCGTGAATATTTGGAGCGTTTAGCCAATGCTTACAGTGAGTTTTTTCATAACTACGATGCGTCGCCCGTACTTATTGTGAACAATGAAAAACTCAACATACTAAAAAATGATAGCTCACTGGATTTATTATTAAATCGCATTATGCAGATTAAAGGTCAGCGCGAATTCTTTAATCCAAATTTTGAATAATTATTCACAAGCCGCCTGACACATGAAATTAACCAAAATCCAGCAAATGGCAAATCGTGGCGAGAAAATTGCCATGCTCACTTGCTACGACGCCACTTTTGCCAAGTTAATGGAGCATGCCGGCGTGGACATTCTACTGGTGGGTGACTCACTCGGCATGGTGCTGCAAGGTGCAGAAAACACGCTCAATGTAAGCATGCACCACATGACTTATCACACTAAAAGTGTAGCAGCGGGCGCACCGAACACGCTGATTATGGCCGACATGCCAGTGGGCAGTTACGAACACGATAACGAAGCTGCTTACAAAAATGCCGCCTGGTTAATTAAATCTGGTGCGCACATGGTGAAGTTTGAGGGCGGTGGTGACCGAATCAACACTGCTCGCTATTTGATTGAGCATGGCATTCCGGTTTGCGCTCATCTGGGGTTTACACCACAATCGGTGAACCAACTTGGCGGTTATAAAATTCAAGGTAAAACAGAAGAATCAGCCGAGCAGATTCTTAATGATGCAAAAGCCATGAGTGACGCAGGCACCAGTTTTGTGTTGCTGGAAATGGTGCCGGCAGCTCTGGCTAAAAAAATCACTGAAAGCATTAAAGTGCCTACCATCGGCATTGGTGCTGGGGTAGATTGCAGCGGGCAAGTATTAGTGGTACAGGATTTACTAGGTATATACACCGGACCGGCTTCTAAAGCCCCTCACGAATTTAAAAGCCCACGATTTACTAAAAACTTTTTGCGAGACACCAATAGCATTCAGCAAGCGGTCAGTAACTATGTGCAAGCGGTGAAAAATAAAAATTTTCCAGCGCCTGAGCACAGCTATTGAATTTACCGCAAAAAGCCCAATTTAGCAGTCAACCCATGCAAATTATCCACACCGTAAACGAATTAAGAAATGTACTTAAAGCCCAACCTGGCATTGGCTTTGTGCCTACGATGGGCAACCTGCATGCGGGGCATATTCACTTGGTAGAAATTGCCAAACAACATGCCCAATGTGTAGTCGTGAGTATTTTTGTAAATCCGCTACAGTTTGGCGCCAATGAAGATTTGGCCAGCTATCCGCGCACTTTAGAGGCGGACTGCGAAAAACTGAAAATTGCAGGTGCGGATATTGTATTTGCACCATCTGTTGCAGAAATCTATGCAGATTTTGATGGCAACAATCTTAATCAAACCATGACCATTACGCCGCCACCAATGGCTAGGGAGCTTTGCGGCGCCTCACGTCCCGGACACTTTAGCGGCGTAGCCACTGTAGTGATGAAGTTATTTAATATCGTGCAACCACAAGTTTCTGTATTTGGACAAAAAGATTTTCAGCAACTTTTTGTGATTAAAGAGTTGGTCAAACAATTTAATCTACCTATAACAATTATTGCGGGCGACACCGTACGCGAACCGAGTGGCCTAGCAATGAGCTCGCGCAACGGCTATTTATCTTCAACACAAAAAATAGCAGCCGCACAACTACCGCTGTGTTTGCAGCAAATTGTGAGCGCAATAAAACAAGGCAATACCAACTTTGCCAACTTGGAGCAGGCAGCAATACAGGCATTAAATGACAAAGGTTGGCTGGTTGATTATATTTCCGTGCGTTCAGCTAACACATTGGCGCTTGCCACGAAAGATGACTCAAACCTAGTGGTATTGGGCGCTGCTAAATTAGGTAACGTGCGCTTGATCGATAATATTGATTTTTGCGCTAAGTGATTGAAAAGACTATAATGCAGTCCCCTTTTAAAAACGGTTAAGCACATGCAAAGAACCATGCTTAAATCTAAGTTGCACCGCGTTCATGTGACGCACTCTGAGCTTCACTATGAAGGTAGCTGTGCTATTGACGAAGAATTGCTCGAGGCTGCAAACATCCGTGAATATGAACAAATCAGTATTTATAATGTTACCAATGGCGAGCGTTTTACTACATACGCTATTCTTGCTGAGCGTCACTCTGGCATTATTTCCGTAAATGGTGCCGCTGCGCACAAAGCAGACCCTAAAGATATTATTATTATTGCAAGTTATGCTATTTATCATGAAGATGAACTTACAAACTTTCAGCCAAAACTCGTATATGTCGATCATCAAAACCGCATACAATCTCAACGCAATGCCATTCCCGTACAGGCCGCTTAAATGACACTAGACTTAAATACAGCAAAATCAGACGCAGCATATTTAGAAGCCATGAAGCTCGCAGTAGTCGATGCGATTGAAGATATTAAAGGCTTTGATATCAGCGTGATGGATGTGCGCAAACTCACCAGCATGACCAACTACATGATTGTGGCATCAGCTAACTCTAGCCGCCAAGCCAAGGCTGTAGCCGATAATGTACGTGAAAAACTTAAAGAAAAAGGCTATGCCATTCGCGGCACTGAAGGCGAAAAAGAGGGCGAATGGGTGTTAGTGGATTTAGATGACATTGTTGTTCATATCATGGTGCCAGCTACCCGTGCTTATTACAATCTTGAGCAATTATGGGGCGAGGCAGAAAGCCGTCGCGGACATATTAAAGCGGAATAATTCCGTTATCAATCAGTTTCAGGGCTAATGTTTGAAGCTCCGTATCGTTTCTGTGGGTCATAAAATGCCAGGCTGGGTTGAAACAGCCTGCGCAGAATACATCAAACGTATGCCGCGCGAACTCAGTGTTGAAATCATCGAAATCAAACCAGACAAACGCGCGGACGGCAAAAATAGTGCCGTGGTACAAGAAGCAGAAGCCAAGCGAATTTTAGAAGCAGTAGGTCGTGATTATTTAATCGCCTGCGATGAGCGCGGGCAGGATGCCACCACCCTGCAACTCGCCGATAAAATGAAGGTTTGGCAAACCCTTGGCCGCGATGTCAGCATTGTCATTGGCGGCGCAGATGGCCTGCACCCAAGCTTAAAGCAGCAAGCTAACTGGCTGTGGGGCTTATCTAAACTAACCCTACCGCATGCGTTTGTGCGAGTACTACTTTGCGAACAACTGTATCGTGCGCATTCAGTGATTCAAAACCACCCTTACCATCGAGAGTAACTCCTCCCTGCCTTTTGGCATGCTAAATGCTTAGTATAGACATATGAGCAGTGAAATGCTTTATTTGTCGAATCTATGCACAACAATAATGCATTCGCCATCGATAAGCACTTCTTTAGCAATTTTTCTGGGATAACTTTATGGATAATCAATGTCTAGTTGTACTGTCTAAGTTTTCTGTTGCAGCGAGAAAAACAATTGGTGCAGTGAATCCTGCCAAGCTGGTTAGAGATAGCCAATATGCAGCTGAGGTATTTGAACAAGTGAATGAATTTGGCGACGAAGCGCTTATTTTATTATCGTTAGATTTACAGCAACTCCTCGGCTTACTTACACCAACCCCAGTTGAGGTAGCGCCAGCGATCCAAGAGAAATACATGTTTGGCGCTAGAAACTAAATTAAAGTTAGGCGAAGTCTAAACTTCGCCACAGGATAAAAGCGTACCCTTGAGCCAAGTGAGTTAAACTAAGCGCTTTGTTTTGATTAGCAACACTTGCCAACTGCTGGTTTATCACACTTTTCTTGCTACTTTAGTAGCTTAGAAAATTGGGGATGACCTTTACGGTTAGTGATGCTTATCAGTTTATTCTGATTAGCAGCACTTGCCCGCTCGCTGGCTTAGTGATGCTTATCAGTTTATTCTGATTGGCGTTACAGCTCATGCAATATCAAAAATCCCTAGTATGGTTTCGTCGCGATTTACGCGATTTTGATCACGCGGCGCTTTACCATGCACTTAAACACTCAGCCCAAGTTTATTGCGCTTTTGTGTTTGATACTGACATTTTAGACAAACTCGCCAATAAAGCTGACCGCCGCGTAGAATTTATCTGGGAGAGCGTAAGCGAACTCAAAACCGCACTACAAAACAAAGGCGGGGATTTAATCGTGCTGCATGGTAGAGCTGTGGATGAAATTCCAACCCTAGCAAATACGCTACAAGTGCAAGCTGTATTTACCAATCGTGATTATGAGCCCAGCGCTATTGCACGTGATACTCAGGTAGCGTCAAAACTCCAAACCAGCAACATAGCCTTTCATCACCACAAAGATCAGGTAATCTTTGAAAAAGATGAAGTCTTAACCATGGCAGGTAAGCCATATAGCGTATTTACGCCCTATAAAAACAGGTGGCTTAATACCGTAAACGACTTTTACTTAAAAGCTTACCCAGTCGACGCATATCTGCACCATTTAGCCAAACCACAAACCACCAATTTAATCAGCCTTGAAGCGCTTGGCTTTCAACGGACGAATTTATCAGACATGCGCCTACCCACGGGCATGGGCGGAGGCGCTGCCTTATTTGCAAATTTTGTAGCACGTATTCAACGCTACAAAGAAGCACGAGATTTTCCTGCGGTTAAAGGTGTTTCATATTTATCAGTGCACCTACGCTTTGGCACGGTTTCTATTCGCCATCTGGCACGTACCGCTTTACAAATAGGGGGTGCCGGTGCTGAAACTTGGGCTTCCGAGCTGATTTGGCGCGACTTTTACTTTCAAATATTGCATCATCATCCGCAACTAGCCGTTGGCAAAGCCTTTAAGCAAGAGTTTGAGGCATTACCATTTCCCAATAATCCAGACTATTTTCAGGCATGGTGCGATGGAGAAACTGGCTACCCACTAGTAGATGCCGCGATGCGCCAACTCAATAGCACTGGTTTTATGCATAACCGCTTACGCATGGTGGCAGCAAGTTTTTTAGTCAAAGACCTGCTCATCGACTGGCGCTGGGGCGAGCGCTATTTTGCTGAAAAACTCATGGATTTTGACTTCAGCGCCAATAATGGCGGCTGGCAGTGGGCGGCCTCTACCGGCTGCGACGCGCAACCCTGGTTTAGAATTTTCAACCCCATCACACAAAGTGAACGCTTTGATGCTAATGGTCGGTTTATCCGCAAATATGTCCCAGAACTTACCAACTGCAACGATAAAGAAATACATGCACCATGGCTAATGCCGCCGTTACGCCAATCAGCCATTAACCTGGTAATTGGTCATGACTATCCCAAGCCAATTGTCGATCATGCCGCACAGCGCACACTGGCTTTGGCACTATATAGTGAACCAATAAAAAACTTCACTAAAAAAACAACTGTTAGCAATTAAGTTGAATTTGAATCAACTTGATTTAAAATAAACGATTAGCACTGTATTTCCTGCTAAATACAGACAATGCACTGTAGCATTAGTGCAAAAAAAATATTTTGTGTTACATTTATGCAATAAATGCAACTTTCTGTATTCTCTAGTACTTTATATTGATAGACATAAGCTTCCAGCTCATGAATAATGGCGAAATGGTGTTTTAACACTTTAAAAAGAACTCTAACAATGCATAAACAATTATTAAATATATTCACAGCATGCCTGCTTGCTTTAATGTTGGTCGGTTGCGCTTCTCAAGCCAATAAAGACCCCTTAGAAGGTATAAATCGTGGCGTTTATAAATTTAACGACGTCACTGACAAAGCCGTGTTTAAGCCAGTTGCCACCGCGTACAAAGCCGTTGCGCCAGACCCTATACGCAGAGGAATCAATAACTTTTTTAATAACTTAGGCACTATTACCAGCGTACTGAATAACCTGTTACAGTTTAAATTCTCTAATGCTTTCAGTGAAGCAGGGCGCTTTGTCATTAACAGCACTTTTGGTGTGGCTGGTTTTATTGATGTTACAGGTATGGATAAAATAGCGATCCATAAAGAAGACTTTGGTCAAACATTAGGACACTGGGGAGTAGACTCTGGGGCTTATTTGGTGTTGCCACTTTTAGGTCCATCTAGCGTTCGAGATACCACGGGTCTGGTATTTGACTCTGCCACCACGGACCCAATTACTTACACACATAACATTGGCGAAATACGATTACACAACCAATTGCGTGCTGTCCAATTTTTAGACAAGCGCGCAGAACTGTTAGACGCAACAGATTTAGTGGATGAAGCCTCGCTTGACCCATATGCTTTCATGCGTGATGCTTACTTACAAAGACGTGCAAGCCAAGTTCAAGATGGCTTAGTGCCAACCGACTTGATTAAAGATGAGTTCTTTGAAGAAGTTAACGAACCTGCAACAGAAGTTGTAGAGGTTAAATAGCTCGTTCTAATATAAACAAAACAGCCCGCATAAGCGGGCTGTTTTGTTTATGAAGTCAATCGCTGGCAAATAAGGTAGCAAAGCTAAAATACTTGTTTTTAATCTGGCGGGTTAACCGACAAGGCATTAGACAAAACTTAACGTAGCTTAATTGCACGCTAAACCAACTTATTCACACGCTGTAAAACCGTAAGCCGGTCTGAACAAGCTGATAAGCACTACTAAGCCAGCAAGCTGGCTAATATTTGGCTTTCACACTTTGCTTGCCAGTAAACTGGCAAGCAAAGTGTGAAAGGTCTTGTCCGTGGAATATAGGCAATAAATTGCCTTATTCACACGCCACTGTCATCCGCTCAATTAAAATCGAGCCTACCTGTTTTGAGCCTTGCACCAGCACATCATTGCCTATCGCCACAATCATTTTCAGCATATCTGCCATGTTACTAGCAATGGTAATTTCTTCTACTGGATGCACAATCACACCGTTTTCCACCCAAAAACCTGCAGCACCGCGGGAGTAATCACCCGTCACCATATTCATGCCGTGCCCTAGCAGCTCGGTCACCAGCAAGCCTGTGCCCATTTGTTTAAGCAGTCCAGCAAAGTCCAACGAACCGGATTGCACAATCAGGTTATGGTTGCCACCCGCATTGCCCGTTGTTTGTAGACCAAGCTTTCTGGCTGAATAACTACCCAGCATGTATCCTTGCAATACGCCATCTTTTACCAGCTGACGTGGTGTTGTTACCACCCCTTCACTATCAAAGGGGCTACTCGCCAACCCTTTTTTTATATGCGGGTTTTCATTAATATTCAGTAATGGTGACGCAATCTGCTTACCTAGGCTATCAAGTAAAAATGAAGATTTACGGTACAAGTTACCTCCAGAAATAGCACTCACCAAGCTAGAGATCAAACCGCTGGCTAATGGCGCTTCAAACAACACCGGCACCTGGCATGTTTTAATTTTTCTTGCATTAAGGCGGCGCACTGTACGCTCACCTGCAAGTTTGCCGACGGCCACTGCGCTTTGTAAATCAGCCGCGGCGCGTGCAGTGCTATACCAATAATCGCGTTGCATATTCGCATCTGACTCCGCAATCACCGAGCAGCTAATACCATGCCGTGAGCTAGGGTATCCGCCCGTAAAACCATGGCTATTGCTATAAGCAAAAAACCCCGTGCCTGTAGAAACACTCGCCCCTTCAGAATTGGTAATGCGAGCGTCCACATGCAAAGCGGACGCTTCACACTCTTTGGCAATGGCGATAGCTTCATCTACCGAAAGATTCCAGGGATGATGCAATGCCAAATCTTGAATATCAGTTGCCATTAAGCTGGCATCGGCTAGCCCGCAAAATGCATCTTTAGCGGTATATTTAGCAATGTTGCAAGCGGCAGCTACCGTGTCTTTTAAGGCTTGAGGGGTTAAATCCGAGGTACTGGCATGACCTTTTTGCTGACCAAAATACACCGTGACCGACATGCCTTTATCTCGGTTGTACTCAATATTTTCAACCTCGTTCATACGTACCGATACGTTTTGCCCGATGCTCAAGCTTAGCTCGGCCTCTGCCGCACTCGCACCTGATTTTTTTGCGATTTTAAGCACGTCTTCCGACATCTGCTTAATTTGATCTAATGAGTAACTAAAGCCTGAATCTGCCATAACGCTTTCTACTATCTTTTTTAGGATGAAAATGTACGCTAAAAACTAAACGCCAAGGCTGTTATAATACCGCAACATGAAACCTAAAAAGACAAAGACCGGCATTGATTTTAGTTATGATGCGAATTTAGCATCTAAATTAAACGCAGAAGAGCCTATTAGTAAAACAAAACTCAAAGCGGAGGCGGATGAGCAGCAGGCACTCGGCGTGCGGCTCACCGAACTGCCTAAAGATAAGCTGCTAAAATTAGACCTGCCAGATGCCGTACTAACAGCGGTGCTCGACACTAAAAAAATTACTGCCAATGGCGCAATTCGACGTCATCGCCAGTATCTAGGCAGATTAATGCGTGACATTGATAACGCACCGATTTTAGAGCAACTAGCACGTTGGGATGGCAAACATACGGCTGAGAACGCTTATTTTCATGGCTTGGAACGCTGGCGTGACCGCATGATTGCGGATAGCAATGTATTGGCAGAATTTATTGCACTTTACCCAAAAACAGATATTCAACAACTACGTACCTTAGTGCGTAATGCACAAAAAGAGCTGGCCGCCAATAAACCGCCTAAAAGTAGTCGCGAGATTTTTAAGCTACTACGTGAAATTACAGGTGATCAAATTAACACTGATGGGTTAGATGCGTCAAACGAACATGAGCACACCGTGCCTGATGGAGAGTGAATGATGATTCAATTCAATGTAATGCTGGATGTAACCAGCGACGAAAGCCCAGTGCCGACCATTCGCACTAAAGAAACATTGGATACCTTAGCTTCAGGTGAGGTATTAAAAGTAGTCACCAGCAAAGAAAGTACCGTTAGAAATATTAGAACTTTAGTTGCGAACAACCCTTTTGAGTTGCTCGATAATGTGAAAAATGAAGAAGGATTTGTATTTCTTATTAAAAAGTTATAACAATACAATGCAACAAAAATCGGTCTTAAATGCTAACAAACCCAATCAGAGAAAGAAGGTGAAATTATGCGTAACATCATGCTAACAATTCTTATCGTATTGGCTACCGTATTTACGATACAAAATATGCACCCAATTGACTTGGTATTTATTGTTTGGTCTATCAAAACTGTGACTGCCTTTGCCATTGCAGTAGCGCTAACATTGGGCGTGTTGATTGGCGCTCTACTCGTGTTACCAGCAGTAATGCGTAACAAGCGCATTGCCAATCAATCCAAACAACAAATTGCCACCTTGGAACACGCACTAAGTCACCAAAATCAACCGATTGCCACAGAAGCCGACCTCACGGATAAACCTAAACTTTAACGGTTCTGCAGTTAACTCCGCCTCTGGAAGAGATTAATTCAGCAGTTAGTTATCAGCCTCAGCACTCATACTGGCACCAAGCCCATTAACATTTCTAATACGTGAATAAACACTGTCTAACGCCAACCATATCATCCAAATCACAATGCATACGCATTGTGGTTCATAATTTCAACTTAAGGTGTTTTCATGTCTGAAGCTAGTTATTTCGTCCCACTGTTTAGGCGCGGCATTATCGCCATCAGGCATCGCTTTAGCTTGATTGAAGATAAAGCTGATGACGGGCTAATCGACCATAGCATACGGTCAGGTGTCGTGCTCAGAGGCACTAACCTATGGGTATTGATGTTCGCTATTTTGATTGCATCCATTGGACTCAATGTAAACTCTACTGCCGTCATCATCGGCGCCATGCTTATCTCCCCGCTAATGGGGCCAATTATGGGCATTGGCTATGGCGTAGGTATTTATGATGCGGCGCTTATAAGAAAGTCATTCAGAAACCTTGGTATTGCCACTTTAATCAGCTTACTGGTGTCAACGCTGTATTTTTTGTTAACACCACTTGCTGATGCACAGTCTGAGTTGTTAGCGAGAACTAGCCCTACTATTTGGGATGTGCTCATTGCCTTTTTCGGTGGACTTGCCGGCATCATTGGGGCTACACGCAGTGAAAAAACCAATATTATTCCAGGCGTCGCCATTGCTACTGCGCTGATGCCTCCACTGTGTACTGCGGGCTATGGTTTGGCAAATGGTAACTGGGAGTTCTTTTTTGGCGCTTTCTACTTGTATTCAATCAACTGTGTGTTTATCGCATTTGCAGCCATTCTGATTATTTGGGTGCTAAATCCATCGCACAAATTATTTGTCGATGAGAAAACAGAGACTCGTGTCAGTCGCGTGCTGACTGCGATAGTGCTACTAACTTTGCTACCCAGTGTTTATCTCGCGGTTAAATTGGTGAAAGAAGAGGTATTTAGTTCGAGAGCCAGAACATTCATTAGCAAAGAGTTGACGTTTGAGCAGGCGCATTTAACGGAGCGCAGCATTACCCCGGCAAAAAGGCAAATAGAAGTGGCACTCATCGGCGATCTTATCAGCCACGAAAAACTCAAGGATATTGAAGCGCGCTTAATGTCATATGGTCTTGATCATACCAAATTACTCGTACATCAATCCAAAGATAATACCGTTGATGTTACGGCCTTAAAATCCAATATTGTTAGTGAGTTATACAAAGACAACCTGCACGCACTGGATGAAAAAAATAAAACCATTCAAAACCTGCAAGCCGAGCTACAGGGGATTTCTGCCAATAAAGCCATGTGGAGAAACATTTCAGCGGAACTCCATGCACAATATCCGCAAATTAGAGAAGTGCTGTTTTCTGAAGCAGTACGATGGAAAGTTGACGACGATAAAGCTGATGGTAAACAAATCGTACTTAACATCACAGCTTCAAGTAAATTAAGTAACAGTGATCGATATCGAATTATTGAATGGTTAAAAGTACGCATTCAAACAGATAGCATTAGACTCGTTGTTGACTAAGTTAACCATAAGCGTGCAAACTTAAAAGCAATGATAGGCACATAAGCCTCCACAACATTAACGATACAATACTGATGCATACAAGTCATTATTTGCATATTGACTCGTGCTGTATGATATAAAACAGCATAACGCTAGAAACAGGATAACCAAGAATGGCTGAACACAAAAAATCTTTAAACGCATCTGAGCAGGGTTTAATTTACGCACCATGGGAGCGCACTTTCAGACGTGTTGCAACGCCCTTTGAGGCATTCATCCACGGCCAAACTGCCAGCGGATTCTTGCTGATAGGCGCGACCATTATTGCGCTTATATTAGCCAATACCGCGCTTGCCGACGCTTATCAACATTTAATACATACAGCCGTTAGCGTTAATGTAGCGAGCTGGGGCATTAATATGAGCCTGCATCATTGGGTAAATGATGGCTTGATGGCGCTTTTCTTCTTTGTGGTGGGTATGGAGTTAAAGCGTGAAATATTGGTGGGTGAATTATCTAATTTACGCCAAGCCGCCCTGCCAATCATCGCAGCCATTGGCGGCATGATTGTCCCCGCACTCATTTACGTTGCATTTAATCCAATTGGGGATGCTGCGCGCGGTTGGGGTATTCCCATGGCAACTGACATTGCTTTTGCTGTGGGCGCATTAGTGTTGCTCGCAAACCGCGTACCCAAGGCGCTGATTACCTTTTTAGTGGCGCTCGCCATTGCGGATGATTTAGGTGCGGTATTGGTGATT
>JBAYTS010000031.1:0-33074 GCA_041675545.1 Methylotenera sp. | reverse complement strand
TATTTTGCAGCGCTTCGTTCACTTGTTTCGTTAGCGAAGGCGCGCATTCTACAGGGATTTTAAAACCCGTCAACTATAATCTTTAAATACTTTTTAATTATTGTTGACCGTATTTTGTAGCGCGTCGCTAACGTTGTTTTGTTAGCGAGGTGCGCATTCTACATGGCTTATGAGTTTGGTCAAGTGACTATTTACAGTGTTACAAAATTGTTACATTTGCGAATTTACGCTTACCAACTTGCGCCGTAACCGTTTGCCCTTTATTTAGCGTTAGCGCTTTATCGGTTACTTTTTCGCCATCCAGTTTAATGCCGCCTTGCTCAATAGCCCTAAAGGCTTCCGATGTGCTACTAACCAAGCCTGCAAGCTTCAACAACTGCGCAACCCCTACGCTATCGGCATCTATTGTTATTTTAATTTCAGGTACATCGTCCGGTATGCCACCTTTTGATCGCGTTTGAAAATCCGCCAATGCTTTTTCGGCATCTGCTAAGCAATGAAAACGCGTCACGATCTCTTGCGCGAAACGAACTTTGGTGTCTCTTGGATTGGCACCTGTAGCAACATCCGCCTTCCATTTTGCAATTGTTTCTAGCGATTCAAATGATAGTAACTCTATATAGCGCCACATTAACTCATCTGATATCGACATGATTTTAGCAAAAATCACTTCGGGCGCTTCTGCGATACCTATATAGTTGCCAAGTGATTTAGACATTTTATTAACGCCGTCCAAACCTTCTAGCAAAGGCATCGTCAACACGCACTGCTGACTTTGACCAGCCTGCTTCTGCAATTCCCGCCCCATTAATAGGTTGAATTTTTGATCAGTGCCGCCAAGCTCCAGATCTGCATTTAGCGCTACCGAGTCATAACCTTGCAATAAAGGGTATAAAAACTCGTGAATCGCAATCGGCTGGTTGGATTTATAGCGCTTAGTGAAATCGTCGCGCTCGAGCATACGCGCGACGGTATGACTGGCCGCCAGTTTAAGCATACCTGCCGCGCCCAACTCGTTTAGCCATTTAGAGTTGAATACTACTTCAGTTTGCTCTGGCTTAAGTATCTTAAACACTTGCGCGGCATAAGACTTTGCGTTCTCTTGCACCTGCTCGCCGGTAAGCGGTGGGCGCGTAGTGCTTTTGCCTGTGGGGTCACCAATCATGCCAGTAAAATCACCAATCAGGAATAGGACGTGATGGCCCAACTCTTGAAATTGACGCAACTTATTGATGAGCACGGTATGGCCCAAGTGTAAATCTGGCGCAGTAGGGTCAAATCCAGCTTTAATTCTGAGTGGTTTATTCTTTTTTAGCTTTTCAACCAACTCCGCCTCAATGAGAAGCTCATCTGCTCCGCGCTTGATGATTGCAAGCTGTTGGTCAATGTCAATGTCAATGTTCACGTACTTTCGCCCTTAAACTCAATTATTTTTTTACGACTCATTTACTTGTTTTAATTACGTTTTCTGTTAGTATCTACGACCGAAATAAATTATTACAAGGATCAGTCCGTGGATACTAACGAGCCTAATCAAAACAATTCAACTCAATTTTCTATTTTAGCGCAAAATACCGATAAAGCTGAATCTAAGCCTAATCTAGTTTCTGAGCGAAAGTTGAAGCTGCGCTGGATTTTGGCGATTTCTTGTTTACCATTGTTTGGCATCTACACTGCATTCGGTATTGCGCCACAAACACTCACAGGCACCATCCAAACCACTGCAATCATAGAAGAAATTTTACTGCCCGATGTAATCGATGCAGCTAGCTTAGATATATCTGCAGGGATATCGCCCACGCAAAACTATTGGTATAAAGATCATGTCCGTCGCGATGACACATTAAATAGCCTATTGTCTCGCCTTAACATTCGTAATCGTGATGTTATTGAGTTTATCCGTCATGACGAAATCGCCAGAGAAATTGCTACATCGCTTATTCCTGGCAGACAAATTGAAGCTGAAACCGATAGTGACGGCAACTTAGTCTCATTTGAATATCAAGTTAAAGCCGACCAATTCATCATGGTTAACCTCACCGCAGATGGTTATAGCGCGAGCAAAATTACGCACGACCTTGAAGTGCGGGCCATATTGAAGTCAGCCAAAATCAAAAGCTCTCTATTTGGCGCTACGGATGACGCCAATATCCCTGACCATATCGCAATTCAGCTAGCCGATATATTTGAAAGCGACATTGACTTCCATACCGACTTACGCCGCGATGATCACTTTAACGTTATCTACGAGGGTAGCTACGACCAAGGTCAATTACTCAAAACCGGCGATGTATTAGCCGCAGAGTTTGTAAATAACGGCAAAACTTATCAAGCCATAGGTTACCGTGACGGTAATAACCAAATGCAGTATTTCACGCCTGAAGGTAAAAGCCTGCATAAATCATTTTTACGCTCCCCGCTAGAATTTACGCGCATTAGCTCCGGCTTTAACTTAGCGCGGTTTCACCCAGTGTTACAGCGAATTAGGGCACACAAAGGTGTAGACATGGCTGCCCCTACAGGAACGCGCGTAAAAGCATCCGGTGATGCTGTGGTTGATTTTGTAGGTAAAAAAGGTGGTTATGGCAATGTGATTGTACTTAAGCACACTAATGGCATTAGTACTGTGTACGGACATCTCTCACGTTTTGCAGCGGGTTTACGTCGTGGCGCTAAAGTTGTCCAAGGCGAGATTATCGGCTTTGTTGGCATGACTGGCACCGCTACCGGGCCACATTTACATTATGAATTTTTACTTAATGGCCAGCATCGCAATCCTATGACCGTGGCATTACCTAAATCGAATGCAATTGAGGCGCATAACAAGGCTGCGTTTGACAACGTTAGTAATCAGCTCACAGCGCAACTTAGACTACTAGACGCAAGCAATATCGCGGCGCTAGAATAGTCATATCCAGCATAAGACGGCCCCGTGGCTGGTACACTTTTCATCGGACTGATGTCAGGGACCAGCCTTGATGGGGTCGATGTAGCCCTAGTTGAGTTTAATGACACCCATCAACCTAACGTTGTTCATACCCATTTTTTAGCTTACCCTTCATTATTGCGTGCTGAAATTTTGGCATTGCAGCACCCCACACAAAATGAGCTCGAAACAACCGCGCTGATGGGCAATACGCTTGCACAGCTTTATGCTACAGCCGTCAATCAGCTACTCTCTGCCACCAAGCTCCAGTCTGGCAGTATTGTGGCTATTGGCTGCCACGGCCAAACCATTAGACATCGCCCAGGTTTTAAGGATGGCATCGGCTTTACCTTACAAATTGGCAATGCTGCATTATTAGCTGAACTGACAGGTATTACCGTAGTAGCTGATTTTAGAAGCCGTGATATTGCTGCAGGCGGTCAAGGCGCGCCTTTGGTTCCCGCCTTTCACCACGCCATGTTTTTCAATCCCCAAATTAATCGCGCTATTATTAACATTGGCGGCATCGCTAACATTACCTACCTTGCCAGCACTGGCGCGGTGTTAGGTTTTGACTCCGGCCCTGGTAACATGCTACTCGATGCTTGGGTTAAGCAGCACCTTAACTTGGATTTTGACGCAGATGGCGCATGGGCAAAATCAGGCATGGTGATTGAACCACTGTTATCGGCGATGTTAGCCGAACCTTACTTCTCATTAACACCGCCTAAAAGCACTGGGCGTGATTTATTTAATGCCACCTGGCTCAACGCCTTTCTGCTCAACAAACGCTATCAGCCCAAAGATGTAGCGCACACTTTAGTGGCGCTTAGCGCGCACAGCATATATAACACACTGGTACAGCATTGCCATATTGTAGATGAAGTGTATTTATGTGGAGGTGGCGCTAGAAACGGGTTGTTAAAACAGCACCTAAAATCATTGCTGGGTAATATTAAATTGGCAACAACCGACGATTTAGGGTTAGGCGTTGATTGGGCAGAGGCCGTTGCATTTGCTTGGTTAGCGAAACAATGCCTAAATCAACACCCTGCTAATTTACCAGAAGTCACGGGCGCTAAAGGCGCACGTATATTAGGTGCAATCTACCAGCATTAACCCAAGTAATGCGTTAACAATTTATCAGAACGCCTCAATAAAGTATAATCACGACCTAATGATGATTAGAATTGTAGAAACGCCATGACAAACAGACCCACCAAAGCCACGATTACTTTTGATAACGGTGCCGCCCCCATTGAGCTGCCTATGCTTTCAGGCAGCTTGGGCAATGATGTGATTGACATTCGCACACTAGGTAAACATGGCGTGTTTACCTATGACCCGGGTTTCATGTCAACCGCAGCTTGTAATTCAAATATTACGTTTATTGATGGCGAAAAAGGTCTGCTCTACTATCGTGGTTATCCGATTGAACAGCTAGCTGAGCATTGTGACTTTACGGAGGCCTCTTACCTGCTGATTAACGGTGAACTGCCCAATGCCGTACAAAAACAAGAGTTCATTCGTACAATAACCAGCCACACCATGCTACATGACCAGCTCTCTAACATATTTAGAGGATTCAGGCGCGATGCACACCCAATGGCCGTCATGGTTGGCGTCGTGGGCTCAATGTCTGCGTTTTACCATACCAAGGGTGATATACACGACGCGCTGAGCCGTGAAATCACTGCACACCAATTGCTGGCAAAAGTACCAACCATTGCCGCGTGGAGCTATAAATACACTATTGGTCAGCCATTCATGTATCCGGCAAATCATTTAAACTATGCTGAAAATTTTATGCATATGATGTTTGCCACCCCTTGTGAACCCTATGTACCAAACCCAGTATTGGCGAAAGCATTTGACCGAATTCTGGTTTTACATGCTGATCACGAGCAGAATGCTTCAACATCTACGGTAAGACTTGCTGGCTCCAGTGGTGCGAATCCATTTGCCTGCATAGCTGCAGGCATTGCCTCACTATGGGGGCCTGCACACGGCGGTGCTAACGAAGCTACGCTTAAAATGCTGGAAGAAATTGGTGATGTTTCACGCATAGGTGAATTTATAAAGCGTGCTAAAGATAAAACTGACACGTTCCGACTGATGGGTTTTGGTCACCGTGTTTATCGCAACATGGATCCTCGCGCGGCTATTATGCGTAAAACCTGCCATGAAGTGCTGGCAGAGCTAGGCTTGAATGACGACCCCATGTTTAAACTAGCCATGGCACTGGAGAAAATTGCGCTTGAAGATGAATATTTTGTTTCACGGCAACTTTACCCGAACGTCGATTTTTACAGCGGCATCGTGATGCGTGCCATGGGAATTCCCAACAGCATGTTCACCGCCATTTTCGCTTTGGCTCGCACTGCAGGCTGGATAGCGCAATGGAGCGAGATGAACGCTGACCATGAGCATAAGATTGGGCGCCCCCGCCAACTCTATACGGGTAATACTAGACGTGAACTTGTACCGATTGAAGAACGCTGATTAAATTTAGAAGTTTTCAGTCTAGTAAATACAAAAAGCCAAGCAATGTAGCTTGGCTTTTTGTATTTCAAATTAAAACTTATACCGAGAAAGACGAACCGCAACCACAAGTTGTGGCGGCCTGCGGGTTGCGAATCACGAATTGTGAGCCTTGCAAGCTATCTTGGTAATCAATTTCAGCGCCCATCAAATACTGCAAACTCATCGGGTCAATAAGTAACGTTACCGTGTCTTTTTGCACTTGCGTATCATCTTCATTTACTTCTTCTTCAAAAGTAAATCCGTATTGAAAGCCAGAGCAACCACCACCGCTTACAAACACTCGAAGTTTAAGATCTGGCGAACCCTCCTCTTCAATCAATTCTTTCACTTTTTTAGCTGCGTTATCAGTAAAAACCAATGGTGCAGGAATTTCTATATTTTCTAAATCAGCGACTGTATTCATGTTGTACTCCTAAAGTTTCAATAAAATCATTATGCTACGACACGCCAGCATAATCAAGCCGGCATGCACACTACGCTATTCTGTACGATCAACCGCATAAACCAACTTACCCTCAATCACCGCACCCGTATGCATTTCAAGTGAGTTGTAAGTAACATCCCCGGTAATGCGCGCTTTGGTTTGTAGCTCTATAAACTGGACAGCCTTTACTGGCCCCAGCACCGTGCCATTGATCACTATTTTTGAGGCCGTGATAGCGCCTTCAATTCGGCCATGCTCACTTAGTATCAACGTGCTTGGGCTGTCGTTCAACTCACTCACGGCACCCAGCACAGCGCCATCTACACGTAAACCACCAGAAAAAATTATATTGCCTTCCACCCGCGTATCCACACCAATCAAGGTATCAATGCTATTTTGAACTTTATTACTTTTCTTAAAAAACATATTGATTCTCATCCAAAATTGTTATTAAAGTTGATTGATCAACCTATCGATACGGGCTTTATTTTTTACCATTCAACATTTGTTTGTAAAAAACCAACTCTTCTTTAATGTGTATATTTTCATCCTGCACTTGATTTAACGCTTTTGTTAAATTAACTTGTGCCGCTTGCTCAACTTGCAACTGACGTTCTACCTGTATTATCTTGGTATTCAATACTTGATTTTCAAGAGTCGCTTGTTTCAGCTTATCACGAATACTTTCCCCGCCGCCAGTAAATTGCCAATACGCGATGACATAACCCAGCACGATAAAAATGACTGCGACACCCCACTGAAAATACCATGGCCGCTTGGATCGGACAGCGACTTGCTTTGCTGTTAAACCAAAATGGCTTCTGATTCTTCTTCTAACAGGTTTCATTCAAGTATAGCTACGGCAGTAATGGGACGACTTCTAAGCCTGTATTTTCAGGCAAACTAAACATAATATTCATATTTTGTACCGCCTGGCCCGCCGCACCCTTCACTAAATTATCTTGGACAACAACCAATGTTAAATAGCCCGCTTCTGCTTGCCTGTGCAATGCGATGCGAATCTGGTTTGATCCACGCACTGAACGTGTTTCAGGCAGACTTCCTGTCGGCATTACATCAACAAAACGCTCAAACTGATAACGCTGCTCATACAAAGCCTGCAAGTCAACGCCTTTAGCCTTTTCGGTCAGTTTAACGTAAATAGTGGATAACATGCCTCGAATCATCGGGATCAAGTGTGGAACAAAAATAAACTGTAGCTCAGTACCAGCCAGTTGAGTCAGTTGCGCATGAATTTCCGGATGATGGCGGTGCCCCGCCACGCCGTATGCTTTCATACTATCACTGGATTCCGTAAACAATGTTGCTACTTCTGCTTTTCTGCCTGCACCAGATACGCCTGATTTAGAGTCCGCGATAATCGGTGCAGAATAATCAATCAACCCTTGCTCCAGCAAAGGCGCCAACCCCAACAAAACCGTTGTTGGGTAACAGCCCGGATTGCCAATAACTTGCGCCGATTTAATTTTTTCTCGATAAAGTTCTGGAACACCATAAACTGCTTCACGCAAGATATCTGGACAACTATGTGGCAATTTGTACCACTTTTCAAAAACAGCGGTATCCTGTAAACGAAAATCTGCGGCCAAATCAATAAGCTTTACGTTAGCATCCAATAGCGTTTGTGCCTGGCCCATAGCAACACCATGTGGCGTTGCAAAAAACACCACATCGCACTCGCTCAAATTAGCCTGTGCTGGATCTGAAAAAGCCAAATCGACATAGCCACGCAGGCTTGGGAACATATCTGCCACAGCGGAACCGGCGTCTCCACGTGAGGTAATCGCCGTTAAGGTCACGTTGGGATGTACGCTTAATAAACGCAACAATTCAACACCTGTGTAACCAGTGCCTCCAACAATACCCACTTTTAATTTTTTAGCTGTCATACCGTTATCTTAACAAAACATCTCATCACTAACCCTAAAATTTAGCGTCATGCCTGCAATTATCCCAGAAAAGCAGTTCACGCACGAAATGGTGAAAGCTCGCAAAAACACAAAAGCCACGCGATAAAACTACACATTAAATTTGCTTGCCAGCCCCGCCCATTAGGCCTTATCCAAAAGCACGCAGTTATTTGAATTTGCTCGTGTATTTGGTGTTTTTCTTGGGCAACAGCCATTTTAGGATTATAAAAAATAAAAAAGGTCGCCTGAGCGACCTTTTTAAATTCTAACCGCTCAATAGCGTTTAATGCATTAGCGTTTAGAGAACTGTTTACGACGACGCGCTTTGCGGAAACCAACTTTTTTACGCTCAACTTCACGTGCATCACGTGTTACAAAACCTGCATGTGACAATGCACTTTTCAATGTAGCATCAAAGTCAATCAAAGCACGCGTAATACCATGGCGTACCGCACCAGCTTGACCAGACTCACCGCCACCAATTACATTTACCATAATATCAAAACTGGTAAGATTGTTAGTGAGCTCTAATGGTTGACGTAAAATCATACGTGCAGTAACACGTGAGAAATACTCATCAACTGGCTTGTCATTAACAATGATGTTGCCTTTACCTGACTTTAAGAACACGCGCGCTACTGAACTTTTGCGGCGGCCTGTACCATAATTGTATTTAGCGATCATTTTTTATCCTTAGATGGTCAATGGTTGCGGTTGTTGCGCCGCGTGGTCATGCTTGTCGCCAGCATAAACCTTCATTTTTTTGATCATTGCGTAACCTAAAGGACCTTTAGGCAACATGCCTTTTACTGCTTTTTCTAAAGCACGACCTGGAAAACGATCTTGCATTTTAGAGAATGTTGTTGTGCTGATACCACCTGGATAGCCTGAGTGGCTGTGGTAAAGCTTACCGTCAGCTTTATTGCCAGTGACTTTTAATTTGTCGGCGTTAATCACGACAATATAATCACCTGTATCAACGTGAGGCGTATAAATGGTTTTATGTTTACCGCGTAAACGGTGTGCAACTGCGCTAGCTAGACGGCCTAGTACCAGGTCTGTGGCATCAACCACAAACCAATCGCGCTTCACTTCATGTGACTTTGCTGAAAAGGTTTTCATCGTGTTACCAATACTATGAGCTAAAAAAATTAAGAGGCGGATTTTATGCCAAAGCAATGCGATCTGTCAAACAGTATTATATGACATAACACGTTTTTTTATTTACCCCAGCATTTAACCCTGAGTTAAGCATGACAAACCACATAAAATCATCGAATTATCTGACCGAACGCTACGTAATTCAGCAAGTGCAAATTATGCCTGTTGGCACAAATTATGCTAGAGTGGTCAGTAGCATTTCTATCGAATGATAATCATAGCACACCCCAGGCAATACCCAATAAATTATATGCTAACAAATTGAAAATAAACATATTTTGAGAATTTTCTTATTACTTTTACTAACCTATGCCAATCTAAGCCACGCGCTTGGCATTGGTGATGTTGCGCTTAAATCTTACTTAGGTGAGCCTCTTATTGCCAAAATTAATGTCACAGATGTTGAAAAGTCGCCAGATGTAGGCTGCTTTTCTGTTACAGATGCCAGTGATACCCTTGCTTTTAAAAAAGCCAATGTTACGCTAAAACAAAACGGTAACGGCTACCAACTTAATATCACAACGCCTAGCGTCATTACCGAACCTATTGTTAATCTCCGCGTACTATTTGAATGCGAACCTAATTTTAAGCGCGAGTATGTACTGTTACTTGATCCGGCATCACTAACAGCTAGCCCCGACCGTGGCGCACCTGAACAGCCCGTGACTAGCAACACCAGTATCAGCAATCACAACGCGCTTCCATTAACCCCCCAGGCGCACTTGGGTGAGACTGTCAATTTAGAAACTAATATAGCGCCATTGGACCAGCCAGCTAAAGAAAAAAAGGTCAAAAATAAGGCCGCTAAAAAAACAAAATTTAAACAGAATGCAACTGGCAGCCAGGGCATTGATGAAAAATTGGCGCTGTCATACACCGGCCCACAATTGATGGATTCAGAAAAATCAGCACCCTCGATTGCGGATAATAAAGTTTCGGTAGCAAAATCTGAAATAACACCATCAGTCAACGCCAGTAAGCCGTATCTCACTATATCAGGTGGCAACCTCAGCCCAAATGAGTCTGTTAGCCAACCAAAGTTATCACTTCGCCTAGAAACTCAGATTGATTTTAATCGCGTTGAAGCCTCTGCACCGCTTACCAATTCAGACACAATGGATGAGATTACCGTCATGGCTAACCGTCTGGCGCATTTAGAAAAACAAGTTATTAATTTGCAGACCAAAAATGCACAATTATTGGATGAAGCCGCGCAAGCGAAACATGCTGACCTTGAATCATCAGCGCAACAATCACAATGGTTAAGAAATATATTGATTGCCATCGGCATTATTGTTGCTTTAGCTGTAGCTGAACTGTTGCGACGCAAATCCGTACGTGACCGCCTTGCTAAAGAACAGGCGATTTGGTTCGACGCTGAAGAAGATGCTGACGATACCGTTGAGAATAGCGCCTCGACGACATACACAACTGACTATACAGAAGATTTAGCCTTTGATAATCACACGCTTGATCCCCTCCCACCTCTTCACTTATCCAGCCAAAACCATTATAACGCGTTCTCTATCAACGATGATGCAAGTGATAGCGGTGACAATATACTAGAAAATGCTGACGTGTTTATTGAACATGGCCGCCCCGCATTGGCGATTCAGCTACTGCAAAATCATCTAAGCGACTTCCCCACTGAATCACCAAAAACTTGGCTGAAACTATTCAGCCTGATTGTGACGGACGGTACCGAAGCTGAATATGACCATGCTGTAGCAGAGTGCAAACACTTTTTTAACATTAAAATGCCCGGTTTTGCAAAAGCGGCTATACCAGATGAGTCTTCAATTGAGGAGTTTCCTCATATCGTCTCGCGCTTGGAAGGTGTTTGGGGTTCACAATTTGCGGTTGGATTTTTAAGTGACCTCATTTACAACCAGTACGCACAACCTAGAGATGGCTTTGAGTGCGGCACGTTTGAAGAGTTGTTTTTCCTGAAACAAATTGCAGAAATTCTAGGCGAAAATACATCTAAAGAACAAGATGGCTTTGTTCAGCCTGCTAAGGCTAAGCCTGCTTCAGATAACTCCGCTTTTAATGAGGCGGCTTTTGTCAATACCAAGCTTGTTAATGCCACGTTAGTTTCAGATGATGTCACGCCGCAAGGCCAAACGCCACTCTCTTACGAAGTGGATATGTTGGTAGATTTTGATGAAGCTCCAGAGATTCAAACTGACGTAATTGGCGATGCCCCTACCCTTAATACAAATACGGACTTAGAAGATCAATCTGCGCCAAAAATAGATCTGTCATCTCAGTCCGATTCGCTCGACTTCACTACACCTACTGGCAGTTTATTTGAGGCCACGTTACAGCCAGAGATTGACCCTGCCACAGAAAGTTTAACGCTTGATGAGGCATCTGATGAGAACAAGCAAAAAGAAGCCAATGTCATTGAGTGGGATTTACCTAAGCTGAATTAGGTAATGCGCTGCTAGCCCTGCAAAAACAGCGAGGCCTAGCCAATTATTACCCAAGAAGGCCTGAAAGCAGTTGGCTCTGGCTCGATTTTTAATTAAAAAATAATGATAAAGCGCTATTCCGGTAGCTACAGTTAGGCCAATATAGTAAGCCACGCCCATTAACAACCAATAGCCTGCTAACGCCAGCAATGCCAAGGTAATGGCATAACACAACATCACCGCAATCACATCAAAACGCCCAAAAGTGATCGCCGAAGACCTGATGCCTATTTTTAAATCATCTTCACGATCAACCATTGCATACTCGGTATCGTAAGCAATTGCCCAGAATACGTTTGCCAGTAGCAGTAGCCATGCAACTGGAGGGATGTTATTGCTAGTCGCCGCAAATGCCATAGGAATACCAAAACCAAACGCAATACCTAAATACGCTTGCGGCATCACGAAAAACCGCTTGGTCAATGGATAAGTAATCGCTAAAAACAAAGCCAGTATGGATAATTTCACCGTTAACATATTGAGTAGATTAACCAAACCAAACGCGACCAAACTCAACATAGCCGCTAATACATAGGCCTCTTTTTTGCCGATCTCACCATTTGGAATCGGCCGATATTGCGTACGCTCAACTAAGCCATCATATTGACTATCTGCAATATCGTTCATCACACAACCTGCGCTACGCATCAGCACCGTACCCGTGACAAAAATCATCACTACAATCCAATCCGGATTGCCGTTACCAGCAATCAGCAGCGCCCACAGCGTAGGCCATAGCAGCAATAAAATACCGATAGGTTTATCTAAACGCATCAAGCGCTCATAAGCATCTACTTTTTTAGTTAAATCAGCAATATTCATGTTGTCATCTTATTGGCGTAATGATGTGTGGCAAAAAAACCTCAGTAACCATAATGTTGGCGCAATTCAAACTAAAAATAGAGCGTCGCGCCCAAAGGTAACTTGGCGCCTGCTGCAAATAGAGCGCCGCCTGTTTGTAAAGTGCATGACTTGGTGTTAGCTTTTTGTAACTCAACGGCGTGCGCTTCACCTTGGGATTAGCAAACAAAATCGCCCCTAACGGCTTACTCCCCACCTTACCAAGGTCACTCCATTCGCCTCGCAGACTGGCACTTGGCAACACACTATGCGCAAATACCACGGGTTGATTATTGCCCATCAGCAACACCTCGCGGATCAAAGCAACCTTGTAGCCAGACTGGTAAAACAAAGCAACTTCATCTTGGATGGGTTTGGTATATTTCATTGCAACAGGTTTGACCACAAAGTTAGCATAGCGCTGCTGTAAACGCGCAGTAAGTGAGCCTCTGTCGATTAGCCATGTATTATATAAATGACTTGAAAAAGGCTTATTAAGCCAGCGATACCGAGCTTGAGATGAGTTTTTATGAATTTTCACGCTGTGAATTATCGCACAAACCAGCGCAATCAATTGTCGGCAAGTACTTTGAATTAGCAGTTGTACATGATGACACTATGAAGGTGATTAGATAAAACGAGTCTTAGCAATATATTTAAGCCGCCCAAAAAGCTAGTGAATAACGAGAAAGTGGGAGGGCTGTAGCCGTGATGAAGAGAAGCCAGAATCAAGGGTTAAGTGACAATTCCCTCGATTACATTTCACTTCATTGAGGCTTGCAACTCTAACCCTATCCTAACCGCCCATCGGCAAGGGCGCTGGTTTTTCTCTAATAGATAATCTGGGTTAAATAAAATGGTGCGATGGAGCCTGATTATGTGAAGTGATGTTGTTTTTAAAATCTTGATGTTAGTCAAGGTAATTGATGTGTTAGCTGTTATTCTGACCTGCGTGGTGTGACAGATTGTCACAGGTGTATTAAAGTAGTATAGCCAACATCAAGGGGAAGTAAGCATGAATAATTTCAAACTAAAAGTGTTAGTCAGTATGATAAGCGCTACATTTGCATTTACTGCATGCGGTGGTAAAGTCAACGAGCAGTCATCATCCAGCAGTGCCAATCAAGCGTCCAGTGCAACAAGTCGATTACCCGTGATTGAAGCAGTGCTGACACAAGCGCCCAATGTCCCCCCGCCTGTAGCTAGAAATTATGCTGCAAAAGTGGTGGTAAATATGGAAACACAAGAAAAAGTAATGCGCATGGCTGATGGCGTAGATTATATGTTTTGGACCTTTGGCGGACAAGTGCCTGGCCAGTTTATGCGTATTCGTGAGGGCGATGAAGTAGAGTTTAACTTGTCGAATAGTCCAAATTCAAAAATGCCGCATAACATTGATTTGCATGCGGTTACTGGCCCTGGTGGCGGCGCAGCATCTTCATTTACCTCACCTGGGCATACCTCTACCTTTAGTTTTAAAGCATTGAACCCTGGTTTGTATGTGTATCACTGCGCAACTGCCCCGGTGGGGATGCATATTGGCAACGGGATGTATGGTTTGATTTTAGTGGAGCCTAAAGCCGGATTGCCAAAAGTGGATCGTGAATACTATGTAATGCAGGGCGATTTTTACACTAAAGGTAAATATGGCGAAGCTGGTTTGCAGCCGTTTGATATGGAAAAAGCCATTAAAGAGCAACCTGATTACGTGGTATTTAATGGCTCAGTAGGTGCGCTTAACGGTGATAAAGCAATTACTGCCAATGTTGGTGAAACCGTACGCCTGTTTGTTGGTAACGGCGGTCCTAACCTTGTTTCTTCTTTTCACGTGATTGGTGAGATTTTTGACAAGGTTTATGTAGAAGGCGGCGATCTGGTTAATAAAAATGTTCAAACCACGCTAGTACCTGCAGGTGGCGCTGCAATCACAGAGTTTAAGGTAGATGTGCCCGGTACATTTATCATGGTAGATCATTCGATTTTCCGAGCCTTTAACAAAGGCGCCTTGGGCATGCTGAAGGTTAATGGGCCTGAAGATAAAATTATTTACTCAGGTAAGCAAGCCGATAAAGTCTACCTACCAGAAGGTTCGGCTGCGCAGTCAATTAAGAATCCTACGGAAGCCGCGGTTGCTAAAGTGCTGACTAAAGACGAGCAAATTGCGCTTGGTAAAAACCTGTATGAGTCTAATTGCCTAGCTTGCCATCAGGCTAAAGGTGAGGGTATTCCACATGCTTTTCCACCATTAGCTAAGTCTGATTACTTAAATGCTGATCACAATCGTGCGGTTGATATATTGCTGCATGGTCGTTCAGGTCCAATCACTGTAAACGGCGAAACTTATGACAGTGTGATGCCAGCCATCGCATTGAATAATGACCAAATTGCAAATGTTTTAACCTACGTGCTGAATAGTTTTGGCAATAAGGGCGGCCAAGTAACGCCTGCGCAAGTTGACAAACAGCGCAAACTCCCGCCGCCGCCAGCAACTGACGCGCACGGTTAATAGGTAAACATGAAGATGTTACGCTGGTACTTTGTACTAATGGCGTTGTTTTCAAATAGCGCCTTGGCACAAGAGATGGCTACGATTACAGCGGGTGAATACCGCCCGCTGTATTTAAGCACAGATAGTCCCGTTGTGCGAGTGTCTTCGTTCTTGTTAGACAAAAAACCAGTGACTAATCAGGCTTTTCAAAAGTTTGTAGCACAACATACTAAGTGGCAGCGCGATGTTGCGCCTATTCTTTTCGTCGAAAAAAATTATTTAAGCCATTGGGTAAAAGCTTCCAGCCAGTTTGAACCGAACGCAACAGATGTTAATAAGCCGGTTGTTTTTGTTTCTTGGTATGCGGCACAAGCGTATTGTCAGGCACAGCAAAAGCGGTTGCCTACGGTCGCTGAATGGGAATATGTGGCGCAGGCTTCAAGTACGCAAAAAAATGGCAGTCAAGAAAAAGGCTATAACCAAAAAATATTGGATTGGTATGCTAAAGCGGCACAGCAAACTTTAGTTGAAGTTGGCGAAGAGCAGCCTAATTATTGGGGGGTGCATAATATGCACGGCTTAATATGGGAGTGGACGGAAGACTTTAATTCAAGTTTGATTAGTGGCGAATCACGCGATGATAGTAGCGTGAACAAAGAACTTTATTGCGCCTCTGGCAGTGCGGGTGCAGTTGACCCCAGTGATTATGCCGCGTTTATGCGTTATGGGTTTCGCTCTAGCCTGAACGCTAAATTTACACTCGGTAGCTTGGGTTTCCGTTGTGCACAAGATGTTTATCATTAAAAGGCGCATGATGAAAATTTTAATAATGCTGTGTGTGCTTGGTTTTAGCGCCCAAAGCTTTGCCGAACCTGTGTTGCCGAGTGATTCTGTCTATCAAGTAGGCGGTGTTTGGAAAACACAGGATGATCAGCCAATTAAACTGGAGTCGCTGGCAGGTAAGCCACAACTGATCGCCTTTATATTTACCGGTTGCTCTAACGCGTGTCCTGTCATTGTAGAAAGTATGAAACGCATTGAGCGTAAAATTCCACTACAAAAGCGCAAGGACATTGGTTTTGTATTGGTGACGCTTACGCCTGAGTTAGATAGCCCTAAATCCCTGAAAGCTTTTGCAAAAAAGAGAGAAATCAGCCCCAGCTGGCAGATGCTCCGTGGCAACAGTGAGTTGGTGCGTACGCTTTCCAATACCCTAAATGGCCGGTATAAAGTGATTGCAGATGATGATGTCGCGCACTCGAATACGGTGACCTTGCTGAATGCAGAAGGCCAAATCGAGATGCAGGCAAGCGGAACGCTTACCGGTATTAAACCCATCATGGACAAAATAGAGCGGAAGTATGCTCGTTAGGGTAAAGACAAGCGTTAAGAATCTTTTGTTTCGTTAGCTGCTAATTTTTGCACGAGTGTTTCTAAATCAGGATGTTGAATCAAATCATGTGCTAATTTAGCCGCGACTTCGGCTTTTTTTTCATCACCATCCATCAGCGCCTGCATGCCTTCTAGCAGTGCTGCATTGGCCGCCTTTAAGCGCAAAACTTTTTGTTTGCCGCGTTTATTAGCAGGGATATTACGTACAAAATGTAGCGCTCTTAAGCAGTAATGCAGTGCGAAAAATCCCAGTACAAAAAGTATCAATAAGAAGTTGAATGATATTTGAACGCGATAAGGGGTGCGCACAATTAGCACGTAGCCTTGGTTGTTGCCGGCTAACCATACTAGACTTACTAGCAGTAACAACATTAGGGCCCACCAAAGTATTTTGCGTTTCATCATTATTTATCAGTGCAGTTACTCAGTTTGTTCAAGGCTCAATTTATAGCGGTTAACTGCGGCGAGGCTATCTTTTAACTGCGGAAGTTCAATACTGATATTGTTACTTGATAATCTTTTGAGCAGTTTGAATGCTTTGATAGTATTGGGATGTTTGGTATCAAAGTATTGATTGAGCCAGTTGTTTACGGTGTTTAAATCGGCTTTGTAAGTGGCTTCATCGTGTTGCAGCAGTGCAATCCGCGCGGCAAGTAGCCTTAGCTTTAGATTTTCATACAGAAAAAATGCGTGATCAGGGGCTAGTAGCGGAGGTTCTGGTTTGTCGATGCGCTCGACTGTGACCAGGTTTTTGATGTCATTCCAAAAAGAAGCCCCCAGCTTTTGCAAAGTATTATTTTCTAAGGCTTGCGATTTTTGTAGCGCTGTATCGGTGTTGAGGGTTGGCTGGCGTGCGCTAATCAATGGCAGCGTGCTACATAACTCAGACAAATAAGTGAGCTGTGCACTCAGGTTGACAACATCAACCTGAGGTAGATCGCGTAGTTTGATGATTTCAAGATCTAGTGTGTCGCGTAGCTGTATTGCCCGTGGCAGGTCGATGGGTCGTAGTCTTTTTTGTGCGGCCTCTAGCGCGAGCAAAGCAGACTTTACATTGCCGGCAAGTTGCAACTGTTGGTTGGCAATGTTTAACAGCTGTTCAACTTCAGCAACAGCGGTTGATTCTCGGTTTTCTGCCAGCTGGTTATATAGGGTTTGCAGCACCTCTTGCTGATCGCGCGATTCTGCCAGTTTTTGCTCAAGCAACACCGTGCGTGCGTTGGCCTGCGTGCTGCGCTCTTCTGCCTGTTTTGCCAGTGCCAGGCTTTGTTGATTAAGTGCTTGGTAAGTTTCTAATTTGTGGCTGAGCGACCTTTCTACTTCATTAAATCTGTGGCGTGTATTTAGCCACTGCCAAGCCAGCGTCAATATGGCGATAATCACCAAAAACAAGGTACCTGTCGCTAACATTGAAGGCCGGCGTTTTTCTTCAAAGGTTACAGTAGTTTGGTTGTTACGCGGCGCTAGATCAGTCATGATTTTTTACCAATTGGGATAAGCATTGCAACATAGCGTCATCACCAGGTGCGCTAGCAACGATCACTTTTAACCCCAGCTGTTTGGGTAGTTCGGCAATTCTCTCATGATTTACACACAAAATGACATGCGGTAGCCAAATAGACCCATGTGCCATTTGCAACAAATAACGCATGGCTTCACTGCTGGTGACTACTATCGCGTTAAGTTGGCCTTGCCGCCATCGTTCGTTGAGCAAATGGATGTCGGTTTGCGGATTTATGCGGCAATAACTTTCAGCAAAATAGACATTGGCACCGCGAGACTTTAATGTTTCGGCCATCAGTTCACGCCCGCCCACGCCGCGAAAAATAGCGATAGTCATGCCCGCGACATTTTGCATTTCAGAAAGGGCTAACAGGGTTTCGCTATCAAAGCGCGTATGTGGAATAAGTACATGATGCACACCATAAAGGCTGAGCTGTTTAGCGGTTTGGTGGCCAATGGCCGCAAACTTTAAATTTTCTGGCACGTGGCCAAATTTTTTAAGCACGCGCGGCATGGCGTAATCAACAGCATTGGAGCTAATGAAAATTGCCCAATCCGTGCTTTCAAGCTGGTTAAGCTGTTGCTCAAAAACTTGATAATCCTGCAAAGGAGCAACGGCAATGAGCGGGAATTCAATGGCCGTGCCACCATGATTGGCAATGGCTTCACACAAACTCTGTGCTTGGCCAACAGGGCGCGTGACGACGATGTGCAAATCTTTAAGCAGAGAATCGGCGGTCATAATAGCGCCAAGTGCTGGCTACAGCGCTGCCAGTATTTTATCTGCGCCTTTTGCAACCAGCTGGCTTGCCAGCGCCTTACCTAAAGCTTCAGCGTTGTTTCTGTTGCCAGTAGTGGTTTCAATAAGCATTTGTTTGCCATCAACGCTGGCCACAAAACCAGTAATGCGAATGTTATCAGCCTCACATATAGCATAAGCACCAAGCGGCACAGTGCAACTGCCAGCAAGTGCACGGCTCATGCCGCGCTCGGCTTCTACACACACTTGCGTATCGGGGTGGTTAAGCGGTGCAAGCGTGGCGATTAAATCTTGGCGGCTAGCGCAAATTTCAATGCCTAGTGCACCTTGCCCTACCGCTGGAATGCTGAGTTCTGGTGCAATAAATTGGCGGATTCTGTGGCCTAACTCCAGCCGAATTAAACCGGCTGCAGCAAGAATAATTGCTGCATATTGTCCATCATCGAGCTTGCGTAAGCGAGTTTGTAAATTGCCACGTAATGATTCAATTTTTAAATGTGGGAAACGTGCCTGTAATTGGCTTTGGCGGCGCAAGCTAGAGGTGCCAACAATGCTACCCAACGGTAAATCTTCAAGTGAGGCAAAATCATTTGAAACAAAGGCATCGCGCGGATCTTCACGTTCCCCAGTCGCTGCAAGGATAAAGCCCTCAGGCAGATTCATTGGCACATCTTTCATGCTATGTACGGCTAAATCTGCACGACCATCGGCTAGCGCCGTTTCCAATTCTTTTACAAACAAGCCTTTGCCACCCACTTTGGCTAACGGCGTATCTAAAATCTGGTCGCCAGTGGTGGTCATGCCCAAAATCGTGACTTCAGCTTCGGGATATAGCGCTTGCAAACGGCTTTGAATATGCCGTGCCTGCCACATGGCAAGTGCGCTTTCTCGAGAGGCGATGACGAGTTTTTTTGGGGTATTAGATTCGGATAATTTTTGCATAACTTGGATTTTAACACAGTGATTGCAGGCAAGTATAAAGTGATAAATTTTGCAATGATCAGTTAAATAATTCCAATTTTAGGTTAAGCTTAAAGCGTTCAATAAATTTAGAACTTAAATTTTTACTAGATGTAAGGAGGTCATGATGCAGTATCAACTTGAAGTTTTTATGGAATCACTTAACCAGTTTTGGGTGCAACTTGTACATTTTGTGCCGAAATTATTGGCAGTGATTGTTATTTTGTTTTTTGGATGGATCGTTGCAAAATTAGCCAGACTTGCAGTGAAGCGGCTATTAGAGTTGTCACATTTTGATAAATTTGCAAAAAAATCAGGCTTCGAGGCGTTTATCAATAGTGGAAACTTAAACGTGAGTTTAAGTGGCATTATCAGCCAAGTGGTATATTGGCTGGTGATCATCCTGTTTATTACAACGGGTGCCAGTACATTAGGCATGACTGAGGTTGCGGGGCTATTGCAACAATTAGCAGGCTTTTTGCCGCGCATTATTCTGGCTATTCTGGTGATGATATTTGGTACGTTACTAGCACGCTTTGTCAATAAGCTGGTGTTTGCATGGTTGCATAGCATTAAGTTTCCTGCGGCACTGTCAGTGAGCACGTCAGCTGAATATGGGATTCAAATCCTGGCAATATTTGTAGCTTTAGAACAGTTGGGCATTGGCATGCAACTTATTCACTCTTTATTTGTGATTGTGTTTGGCGCGATTTTCTTGGCGTTAGCGTTGGCTTTTGGTTTAGGTGGAAAAGAGTGGGCAGCTAAAACCATTGCTGAAATAGAGGCGAATAGAATCAAAAAATAAATAGCCTAAAATGAGGCTAGTGATTATTTTGACGAATTAAATGTTGTTGGCGGCGACTAACGGTAATGGTTTCAGGCACGTTTTTGAGTATTGCCACCCATTGTTTTTCGCCGCCTTCATTTTGGAGTTCGTTTTCTACATGACGTTTTTCATAACTTAAAATACAAGCACTTGCGACTAAGCAATTGCGATGTAACCGTATAAAAACATGACCAAACTCTTGCTCCAAGCGCGTTAGTGATTCCTCTAACAGGTACTCACGTTCGACCGTACGCACCGTGATGTATTTGAGCTCAGCGCGTAGATAAATAATATCGGCAATAGGGATCAGCAAAATGCGGTTGCGTTCGCTAATGCTTAAATGTGTTCTTTGCGAGTTAAGCGGCGTGAGTGCATCAATTTGGCCAGGCAACAGCGCGCGCGCTTTTTGTAACGCTGTTTGTAGCCGTTCAAAACGGATGGGTTTAAGTAAGTAATCGACTGCATTCATGTCAAAGGCTTGCATGGCGTAGCTATCGAACGCTGTTGTAAAGACAATGGCAGGTGGCTCGGGCAGTTTTTGCAAATGCCCCGCCACCTCTACGCCGTCCATTTCAGGCATGCGGATATCCAGTAACACAATATCTACTCGCACTTGGTCTGACTGCATTTGGTTAACAAGGTTAAGTGCTTCTTTACCATTTTTAGCCTCTGCCACCACGTTAATATTACCAATGTCGGCTAATAGTTCACGCAGACGCGTGCGTGCCGGCGTTTCGTCATCAACAATTAAAATATTGAGCATCGTGTTGTTAGTCATACGCTACTGTGCCTGTGATACGGTAGCGTAATATGAACGCTATATTCACCGTTAGATAACTTACTTTTTAATGAAGCCTCAAGGTCAAAGTGCAAAGTTAGCCGCTCTTTGATGTTGTTAAGCGCCATTTTATTACCTTGATGATGATCGCGCTGTGCTTGATATGGGTTTTTTAGCACTAAATGGACTTCATTATTTTGTTTAGTGTAAATTTGAATGGTAATGGTGCCGCCGTTAGCGAGCGGCTCAATGCCGTGATACACCGCATTCTCAAGTAGCGGTTGCAACACCAGTGGTGGAATCATGGCATCAGGCGGCATGTCGTCAATCTGCCACTGAATAATCAGACGTTCATCCAGACGTAATTTCTCCAAGGCTAAATATTGCCGACATAAGGCAATTTCCTGCGCCAGCGGTACTAAATCTCGATTATCAGCCATCAACACACGAAATAAATCGGCCATGTCTTCCAGCGCGGTTTCGGCTTGCTTAGGTTGGCTGCGGATGAGCGATAGCACCGCATTTAAGCTATTAAACAAAAAGTGCGGGCGAATGCGCGCTTGCAGGGCTTGTAATCTGGCTTCAGACACCGCGGGCGAGTAGGCGCGATGGTGCAAATTAAAATAATACAAAGTAATCGCGCTGATTAACAAGGTATTAAAAAGGACGCGCGATAAGGATGGCAGGTCATTAAAAATCCAGAACTGGGCAAAAAAACTATACACCCCAGCTGCACTTAATAATGTGATGGCAAGCGTGGCCGCAATGCCTTGCCGATAAGAGTGCTTGGATAGCAAAGGGTAGCAGCCATATAACAAAAACAAGCTAATGAGTAGAATAGGTTGTGCCAGTGTGGAAATGCTCGCAATTTGTCGCATAAAGTCCGTAAGACTCAGACTTAACACAAATGCCGCTAACGCCAACGCCGTGTTGACGATGATTAGTACACGGAGCGCAATGCCTAAGTTGCGCATATTGGGTAAGCGGTTAGCGTTTCTCATGGTTATATTCTTGTGGAATTGGCTATCGGGCACCTCTATTGACTCAATTTTGCGAGCATCCGCTTTGCGGCTTGCCTGCTTAAACCATTTCGTCGCCTGACTTCGTTGCTCACAAAAAATTACTCCTTACATATCAGATATATGCTGCGTCATAATTTTTATGTTCGCGCCTTATCTTGCTTAGAAACTTGAATCAATAGGGGCACCCTACCTTGATTAGGTGACATTGTCTTAAAAAACGATGTTTTGCATTATACTAACGCATGTAAGTAGTTTGTTATTAAGCAATTTTTTATATTTAACACAAAGTTAAAACTGATAGGCATATTAAAGTGACACAAAAAATAAGCGCGCTCAATAAAAAAGAGTCCAGCTGGTCGGGGCGTTTTAACGAACCGGTGGCTGAATTGGTTAAAAAATACACGGCTTCGGTGGGGTTTGATTATCGCTTGGCAACCTATGATATTCAAGGCTCAATTGCGCATGCGCAAATGCTGGGCGCGCAAAAAATCATCAGTTTGGATGACGTAAAATCTATTGAACTAGGGTTGTCTGAAATTCTGCAAGAAATTGAAGCTGGTCAGTTTGAATGGTTACTGGATTTAGAAGACGTTCATCTCAACATTGAAAAACGTTTAACCGACAAAATTGGTGATGCAGGTAAGCGCTTACATACCGGCAGAAGCCGTAACGACCAAGTGACAACCGATGTTAGGTTATGGTTGCGCGCTACTACAGATTACGTGGTTTCAGGTTTATGCAACTTACAGGCAAGTTTGCTGGATTTGGCTGAGGCTCATTTTGATACCGTCATGCCAGGATTTACGCACTTGCAGGTGGCGCAACCGGTAACGTTTGGCCATCATTTAATGGCGTATGTAGAAATGCTTAAACGCGATGTTGAGCGTTTTCAGGATTGTAAAAAACGCATGAATAAACTACCGCTAGGCGCGGCGGCTTTGGCTGGTACTAGCTACCCGATTGACCGCGAACTGGTGGCAAAAAAATTAGGTTTTGATGGCGTGTGTGAAAACTCACTCGATGCCGTATCCGACCGTGATTTTGCCATTGAATTTACTTTTGCCGCCTCGTTGGTAATGACACATTTATCTAGATTGTCTGAAGAGCTTATTTTATGGAGCTCGCCGCGTTTTGCGTTTATTGATATTGCTGACCGCTTTTGTACCGGATCATCGATCATGCCGCAAAAGAAAAATCCTGATGTGCCTGAGCTGGTGCGCGGCAAAACAGGACGCGTCTATGGGCATTTAACCGCCTTGCTGACTTTGATGAAAGGCCAGCCGCTGGCTTATAACAAAGACAACCAAGAAGACAAAGAGCCGCTATTTGATACAGCCGATACACTATTGGTGACCTTGGAGATTTATGCCGACATGTTGCGTTTGCCAGTGGTTGAAAACGGATTGGTGGTGAAGGCGGGATTTACTGTGAATAAAGAAGCCATGCGCCAAGCGGCAAGCGAAGGCTTTGCAACCGCAACCGATTTAGCCGATTATTTAGTGAAAAAAGGCATGCCGTTTAGAGATGCGCATGAAGCAGTGGCGCTTGCTGTACGCCATGCCGTAGATAAAAAAGTGGATTTAAGTGATTTGCCACTGGCTACCTTACAGCAATTTGCCACTCAAATTACTGAAGATGTGTACGCAGTGTTGACATTAGAAGGCTCGCTCAACAGCCGTAACCATATAGGCGGCACTGCGCCCGCACAAGTAAAAGCAGCAATAGCGCGCGCAAGAGCTATAAAAATGTGAGCTAATGTAGCCTAAAAAAGATGTGCGTATTTCATCTTATGGCAAGCCGGGTTTAACAGCTCGGCGCCGCTTACACCACACTTAACTTGCCACCTGCGCATACACCATGCTTGCAGATATTACTTTTCAGGTACTATCTGACCTCGTTCACTCAATAGATACAATCTCCTAATGCAAAAAGAAGTCAAAGAGAAACCCCAATACGCTGTCGTGGCGGCGGTTCAACTGCCTAGCGTAAGTGATGCCGAGTTTGAGGCATCACTGTGCGAACTGCGTGAGCTTGCAAAAACACTAGGCTACACCATGGTCAAAACCTTCGTGCAAAAGCGCGCTGGTTTTGACATGACCGCCTACCTTGGCGCGGGTAAGCGGCAGGAAATACACGGTTACGTGAATCATGAGCTGAATTCCATTGAATCCGAGTTCGATGAAGCCGTCGTCAATGTTGAAGATTTGGAAATCAACACACTCTTGGTTGATCACGAGATCTCGCCATCGCAGGCGCGCAACCTTGAACTTGAGGTTGGCTGCATGGTGATGGACCGCACCATGGTCATCCTCGAAATTTTTCACCGCAATGCCCGCTCGCGCGCCGCGCGTGCTCAAGTTGAGATTGCTCGCCTTGGGTACATGGCGCCACGCATGCGCGAGGCCGCCAAGCTTGCTGGCTCGCAGGGGCGGCAACGTAGCGGCGAAGGTGGTCGCGGGGCTGGCGAATCACAAACGGAGCTGGATCGACGCAAGATCCGTGATCGCATTGCCGAACTTCAGCAGGAAATCGTCGCCATGGATGCCGAGCGCAAGACGCAACGCGCACGCCGACAAGAGCGCCAAGGCTTGGCGGGAGTAGCGCTGGTAGGTTATACCAACGCGGGTAAATCCACCTTGATGCGCGCACTTACAGGTAGCGAGGTGCTGGTCGCGAATAAGCTCTTTGCTACGCTAGATACCACAGTGCGGGCGCTGTACCCAGAGAGTGTGCCGCGCGTGCTTGTGAGCGACACCGTCGGCTTTATCAAAAACCTGCCGCACGGGCTCGTGGCCTCGTTCAAGTCAACACTTGATGAGGCGCTTGATGCCTCGCTATTGTTGCATGTGATTGATGCCAGTGATCCCGGGTTTGAGCGTCAGCTTGAAGTCACCGATAAAGTGCTGGCGGAGATTGGGGCAAATATAGTGCCGCGCATCCGCATTTTTAACAAGATTGACCACGTTGGCGATGAGGCTGCCCAAGCCGAGCGTGTAGCAAACCTGCGTGCACGGTACCCGGATTGCGTGGTGATGAGTGCGCGCCGGCCTGATGACGTCGCAAAGCTACACCAGATAATCGTCGCAATTTTTCAGCAGGATCTGGTTGAAGACGAGATTTTTCTGCCATGGACGGCACAGCAACTGCGCGGGGCAATCTACGCCAGTTGTCAGGTGCTAGCCGAGCGCTCAGACGACGAGGGCGCCTTCTTTCAGGTTCGCGGCGAGCCCAGTGCCATCAAAAGCTTGCGCGAGCAGCTCAGCTAAAGGGGATCGGTGCACGTCCGCGCCGATGTCCCAATAGTAGCTGAATTGCCAATAATTGAGGTTGTGTGTGGCTTGGTTACTTTTTTCCGCAAAACGAGCCTAGATGAAGTCACTTTGATAGACTCAGGACAGGCATAGCGGAATCAAGGGCTCACATAACAACCTCAATTGCATTTCATTCCATCGAGGCTGGCTATTGAATGTAGGCGATTTTTGTAGGGTGGGGTTTTAACCCCACGCGGGATGTGCAAATTTAACCATTACAACTGGCTGGTTTTAATAACGCCCAACTAAATGCTCCCATGTTTCGATGGAAGGCAAAAATGGTGAGCGAGTTTGATTTAATAATTCATAAAATTCGAACTTGCTCTCTTGTTCAGTAACTTCCTGAGGGATTATGTATGAATATCTCATATCATCTTCTTTAACGAGTGCTTTTTCATAAATTGGACGGATATATTGAACTATTCCGTAATAAACCTTGGCACTTAATTCACAAAGTTTAGTGAAATGGTAGCCACCAAAATCATCAAATAACCATGTGTCTATGTCTTCAAGTACGAGCACCTCAGTACCAGGATCTAAACGTGCGCCGCTTTGATTATAGATTTTGGTAATTTTTTTCAGAATAGCATTTGATCTGGTAAGAGAGTGTTTGCATCTATTTCCTATCAGATAAATTGCATCTTTCCTTGTGAGACTGATTTTCAACTCTTTTCCTATATTTGCCGAATAAATATCATATTCAAATTCATGCTTGAGCCAACTTTCGAATTCCTCAACCGACTTTTTTAAAGTATTTGTATAAATTGGATTATTTTCAAGTATCGGAGAGTCAGCTACTTTGTGTAACAGATTGAGCAGACTGTCACCATCTTCTTTTACAGGGACTAGTTCCTTATTTACTCCAGCAATAACCTCAAGCAGTAAAATATAAAAGTATTTTTTAGCGGTACTATCTTTAGGCAGAACAGTTTTTACTATTTCAGTTCGATCTTCGGGAAAGCAGCATATTGCATAATTTACATAGTTGGTTATTAGTTCTACAGAGGTATTAAGTATGCGAATTTCCTGCTGCATGTTCATTTTGTTTTACGCATAACGTTCGAATTAAAGATACAAGGGGCGCTGTTAGGCGTCCCGCTTGAATGAGGGGTTAGGTTTTTTATTTTTCGAGAGAGTTCTAGTATCACATTCGAAGCGCTCTGGAACCCAAATAACTCCACAGAGTAAAAATAGCCTCCTCTGGCACTTTTCTGCTTGTAAATTTTTGCGATACCAAAATGTGTAGCAAGGTTTACTATGGTTTCTTCTAATGTTGCCCTTTGAGATAAATCCGTATTTGTTGTAATTGTGCTAAACGAACCTCTGTCTGTTTTTGGAGCGTCTACTATTTTAGCAATTGCCATAATTTTCCTAATGAACCTAACGTAAAGTAGCACCATAAAAGAACTTAATCTTTTAGTAGCCAAAGTGCGGGTTAAGCACTATAGCATCCGTACAGAAACGCAACATCTGTAATGAATTAAGGTTTATTATTTTTCATAACAGGGCATTCACATTGCAACCGCAACCAAGTCTAGCCTCTAGCAAGAGTTGAATACTTATAGCGTTAGTTCAAAAACAACTCGAGTAATTCGTTCAAATAGCGCTGACCCAGCAGGGTTGGTTTAATGTAGCCATCTTGAATAATAAGCAGTTTTTTAGCTTGCGCTTGTTTGATTGCCGGTTCTAGCGTCATGAGATTAAGCCCAGTGCGTTGCTGAAACAAACCTAGTGGTACGCCATCAGTGAGCCTGAGTGCATTCATCATAAACTCAAAACCCAGCTCATCTTGGCTAATGTTCCATACGCGTTCAATGGCTTTTCCTTGTAACGCTTGTTCCATATAGGCTTTAGGGTGTTTTGGGCGCGTTTCCCGCGTGATTTTGTCATGGTAGCTAAGTTTGCTGTGAGCACCGGCACCAATGCCTAAATAGTCGCCAAATTGCCAATAATTCAGGTTGTGTCTGGCTTGTTTACCTGCTTTTGCAAAAGCTGAGGTCTCATAATGTTCATAGCCATGTTGGCTTAAAAATTGCTCAATGGCGATTTGCATGTCAGCGCTGGTATCATCATCAGGCAGGCTAGGTGGCGTGTGGTAAAACGGCGTGTTAGGCTCTAAAGTTAAATGATAAAACGATAAGTGGTCTGGGTTGAGCGCCACAGCCTGTTTTGCATCTTGTAACGCATGTGCGAGCGTTTGGTTTGGTAATGCGTACATTACATCAAAATTAACGCGCTCAAAGGTAGTAAGCGCTAACTCAGCCGCCAAGAGAGCTTGTTTATCATCATGAATACGCCCCAACGCTTTTAAATAATCTGCATTAAAACTTTGTATGCCTAAAGATAGCCGATTGACTCCCGCTTGTTTGTAACCTAAGAAATTAGCGGTATCTACGGTGCCGGGGTTGGCTTCCAAGGTGATTTCTGCATCATACTCAAGTGGTGTGAGTGCGCGCACCTGGCTTAAAATTTTATCAATGGCTTCTGGCGAAAATAAACTAGGGGTTCCGCCACCAAAAAATACGCTTTTGATTTTTCTGCCCCATACGTTGGGCGTGGCAGCTTCCAAGTCTGCTATTAGCGCATCAACATAAGTTGCTTCTGGTATATCCCCGCTTTTGTGGCGGCTTTCATGTGAATTAAAGTCGCAATACGGGCATTTTTGTACACACCAGGGAATATGAATGTAAAGTGACAGCGGTGGTGTATCGGTCAGACCAGAGCGCGTTTGTTCCCCTGCAAGCGGGGCGACATCATTGACTGGCTTGACGTTAAAGCCGTTATCTACTTTTATTTCGATGACTCTTTTTATAACACTCACCTTTGATACGGATTGATTAGCGCTTCAACCAATTGATGCAAAGCCTCACGCATTTGTTGCTCTGATACTTCCATCAGCAAGCCGTCTTCAAGTGCATCTTGGGCGATTTGTTTGATTTCATCAAAGTTTTCGGTCATGACTTTGACTTTTTCGGTACAGGAAACAACGCTGCCGTCATCGCGCACCCATTTAGGCCATGCTTGATGATGCGGTTTAGTCATGGCTTAGTTTTTCCAGCTTTTGCAACAGTTTTGCCATGGCATGACCACGGTGACTGATACGGCTTTTAATTTCCAGCGGTAGTTCGGCGACTGTTTTTTCAGTTTTGCCATCCAAAAATAGCGGATCGTAGCCAAAGCCATCGGTGCCACGGTACTCGCGCAGAATAATACCTTGCCAACTGCCTTCCGCGATGATCGGTTCAGGGTCGTTCTCAAAACGCACCAGTACCATCACACAATAAAAGTGCGCATGGCGCTCAGAAATTTTACTCATGTCGAGTAGCAGTTTGTCATTATTGCGTTCATCTTGCGTGAGCAGGCTGTTGGGTGCGTTTTTTCCTGCATAGCGTGCAGAAAGCACACCTGGTGCACCGTGCAGGGCATCTACACATAAGCCGGAGTCGTCTGCCAACGCTGGCAAACCGGTATGTTTACTGGCGTGACGCGCTTTGGCGAGGGCATTTTCAATAAAGGTGCAAAAAGGCTCCTCACACTCAGGCACGTTGAGATCCGATTGCGGGATGATTTCTATCTGCAATGGGCTCAGCAGATGTGAAATCTCCCGCAGTTTTCCTTTGTTACCACTGGCAATAACAAGCTTGCTAAACACTTAGCACCTCTTTTTGTTTAATAATAAGTTGCTGTATGCCATCAGTTGCCAAATCCAGCATGGCGTTCATGGCAGCGCGCTCAAAAGGCTCGCCTTCGGCGGTGCCTTGAATTTCGACAAAACCGCCACTCCCTGTCATCACCACGTTCATGTCGGTGTCGCAATCTGAATCTTCAATGTAGTCTAAATCCAATACAGCTGCACCTTGGTAAACCCCTACTGAAATTGCCGCGATTGAATCGATGAGCGGGGATTCACTAATTTTTTCACTCTTTAATAAGGTGGCAATGGCATCATGCAGGGCGACATACGCCCCGGTAATACTGGCAGTACGGGTGCCGCCATCGGCTTGAATCACGTCACAATCAATTTGAATGCTACGCTCGCCCAGTTTTTTTAAATCAATTATCGCGCGTAAAGAGCGGCCGATTAAACGTTGAATCTCCTGCGTACGGCCAGATTGTTTGCCTCTGGCGGCTTCTCTATCCATGCGGCTACCCGTTGAGCGTGGCAACATGCCGTATTCTGCCGTGACCCAGCCTTGTCCTTTGCCTTTTAAAAAGCCGGGTACTTTTTCTTCCACACTGGCGGTACATAAAACATGTGTATCGCCAAATTTCACTAATACCGAGCCTTCTGCATGTTTGGTGTAATGGCGAATGATTTCAACTTCACGTAGCTGATTGTGCGCGCGCTGGCTGGGCCTAATGTGATGACTGTCTGACATTGCTAAATCCTAAATTTTTAAATATGAGCGATTAAATCGGAGGGGGTTAAAAATCAGTTACACGCGCTTGGTTTTTCGCAAGGCGTTTTGTATTTCGGCGATGGTTTTTTCTATTTCGTCATCGGTAAGCTCGTGTTTTGCATGGCTACCTGCAGGATTTTTATCGTTCGGGCGCGTGATTGGGTTCATGATGGTAGTGGTTGAGCCCATCGGCATGGTGATGGTAGAAACCGCTAATTGGCTATTGAGCTTATCGCCCCATTGTAAACCAATGGCGCTCATATTATCGCCTTGCTCCTGGCTCACCAATTCTGCCTGATTTAGCAGTTGGCTTACGTTGTCAGAAATAGAAGCACCACTAAGAATTTGCTTGATTTGGTCGTCAGCCACGGCCCCCCATATGCCGTCGGTGCATAACAGAACGGTATCACCTTCAACTAATTCCTGTCGGTCAGCCAGATCGATTTTAGGTGGCACATCGCCGCCCAAGCAACTGTAAACCTTGTGACGATAAGGATGCGTCGTCATTTCATCCTTATTGATAATGCCTTTGTTATACAAAGACTGCACCACCGAATGATCTTCAGTGCGATAAAGTAAATGGTTGCCGCGAAAATGATAAAGCCGCGAATCACCTACGTGTGCGCAATACAACATGCCGCGTTGCACAATCGCCGCCACTATCGTGGTGCGCGGTGCTTCTAACATGTCACGCTCTTGCGTGAGTTGGTCGATCATGTCGTGAATCTGTTGAATATGATCAGTTAAAAATTTGGCCGGGCTGGTTAGTGTTGGCACGGCCAAGCGCTGAAAAGCCTCCGTCATGGTCGTCACTGCCAATTGCGCTGCCACCTCACCATGGCGATGACCGCCCATGCCGTCGGCCACCACCAGTAGCAACGCATCTTTACTATAGGAGTAAGCTAGCCGGTCTTGATTATATGGCCGTGGCCCTTGTAGGCTATTTTGAAAAATAGTAAATTTCATGACGGCCTATTGATAGAAATGGGTTTGTTTAAGGCGTTCACAATTTTATTCACCAAGCTGATTTTTTTAGGTGGTTTGGCTGTCGCTTCTAACAAGGATTTTTGTAGTGAGAATACACTTTGCGGCCGCTTGAGATAGTCTAGATTCAAACAGTTATCAATAATTTCGAGTAGCTCTTGCGAGTATTTATCACGACCCAGATTAACCGCAGGCACCAGTAAGTCGTTTTTAATGCGCTGGTTGGCAGCCAATGGTGACGTGCGCGCCAGGCACGAGTACATGGTGGCGCCTATGCTGTAAATATCACTCCACGGACCTAATAGTTTTCTGTCGTAGTATTGCTCCGGAGACGCAAATCCGGGCGTGAAACTAGGCGAGATTTTTGCCTGATTTTCGCTTAAGGCTTGACGTGAAGAGCCAAAATCAAGCAATACCGGCGACCCGTCAAGCCGAATGTAAATGTTGGCCGGCTTAATATCTAAATGCAATAGCTTTTGTGTATGGACTTCACGCAGGCCGTTAGATAACTCACTGAATACACGCCGTATAAATTTCTCCGGCACGGATTCAACTTGTCCTAAAATGTAGTCCTGCAGCGATTTTCCGCGTTCGTATTGCATGACCATATACACGGTTTCATTGGCTCGAAAGAAATTAAGCACACGTACGATGTTTTTATGTTCAATTTTAGCCAGCGCCAAACCTTCATCAAAAAAACATTTTAAGCCATGCCTAAACAGTGCAGCATCATCCGCATTGGGTAACACGGTTGCGCTTTCTGAACGTAGCGCGATAGAGGTCGGTAAATACTCTTTAATGGCAACGATATTTTTTTCAGCGTCACGCGCTAAATAAACAAAGCTAAAACCACCAGAACTTAAGACCTTGGTGATTTCGTAATCTTGCAACTGATAGCCGGCAGGTAATGCTAAGTTTTTGGCGCTTGACACGTTGGGAGTGGCTTCTTTTAGTAAAATTTAACCCAGATTTTCCATTAGGACTTAGCGTGGCAACGCCGCACAGTTTGATGGTTTTTTTGTGCATATTTTATGGTCAATAGTCATTCTATTGACAGAAAATATGCGCAAAAAAGACGCAAAATGGGCAAGTTGACATTCAAGTAGATGCATAATCGCCTAATGGATAATCTGGGTTAATGGTAAGTCATCGAGTATATTCAACAATATAACGCGTAACGCACACGAATTAAAGATATTTGATGGGTTATTTGTCATGAAATCCTCCATGTTTGATAACATGATGCCACTTTTATTTTGATAGATCAGGAAAAACTTACATGACTTTTAGTATGACTGGTTTTGCCGCCTTAGAGCACCCCTTAGAAAATGCTACGCTAGTGCTAGAGTTACGCGCTGTAAATAGCCGTTATTTAGATGTACATTTTAAGCTTGATGATGCGCTAAGAGCATTTGAACCAGCGATTAGAGCGTTGATCGCAGCTAATTTAAGTCGAGGGAAAATTGAGTGTAAAGTCAATTTGATGCAACGCAAACAAACCAACTTGGCACCGCAACTGGATGAGCCGCTGATGCAGCAATTAGCGGCGATGCAAAGCAAAGCGCTGACGTTTTTTCCGCAAAGTCGTCAGCTTAGTGTGGCCGATATTTTACGTTGGCCAGGTGTAGTGTTGAGTGATGATTTAAGCCAATCCTCATTGATTGAAGAGGTTGAAAAATTAGTACAGCTTGGCCTGCAGGATTTAAGCGCCTCACGTGCACGTGAGGGTGAAAAATTAAAGGCGTTGATCTTAGATAGACTCGTGCAAATTGAAGCATTAGTGGCAAAAGTAAAACCGCTATTGCCCGCTTTAAATAAAGAGTACCAAGCCAAACTAGAACTCAAGCTACAAGAGACACTGAAAACGATAGACCAGGATCGTATTGCGCAGGAGCTGGTGTTGTTTGCACAGCGTATAGATGTAGATGAAGAGTTAAGCCGCTTAACCGCACATGTTTCAGAAGTGAAGCGTATTTTAAATAGTGATGCACCCGCAGGTAAGCGCTTGGACTTTTTAATGCAGGAGCTTAATCGTGAAGCCAATACTTTGGGCTCAAAATCCGTATCCGTACAGACTACGCAAGTGTCTATGGAGTTAAAAGTGCTAATTGAGCAGATGCGTGAGCAAATACAAAATATTGAGTAATAATTTAGCTCATATCACCGAGTATTAACACACCCTTAAAAGCCTTTATAAACAAGGCTTTTTTTATTCATAGCCAACTCAGTAATAGGTATCACTTTCTTACCATTGCTTAAACCATCCAATGCCGCTTTATATTCTGTCATTTGGTCAAAGTTCAAATACTTGTAAATTTCAGCGGTATTGCTAAGTTTAGTGCCTACCGTT
>JBAYTS010000030.1:0-33632 GCA_041675545.1 Methylotenera sp. | reverse complement strand
TAACACCTCAAAAATAAGGTGTCAATCCATTTTGTGCTATAGTTCGCATCCTATTGATTACTATAGTTTTAACATGCAAAAAACCCGCCGCCATCTCGAACTTCTCGCCCCTGCCAAAAATGCAGATTTTGGTATTGAAGCGATTAACCATGGGGCTGATGCCGTGTATATCGGCGGCCCAGCGTTTGGTGCTCGCGCAAAGGTACCGAATACCGTGCAAGACATCGCCCGATTGGTGGCACATGCACACCGCTATCATGCTGAAGTGTTTGTGGCACTGAATACCATTTTTCATGATAACGAGCTGGAAGGCGCACGCGAACTGGCGTATCAACTATACGATGCCGGTGCCGATGCGCTGATTGTGCAGGACATGGGCTTGCTGGAAATGGATTTACCGCCGATTCAGTTGCACGCCAGCACGCAGACTGACATTCGCACGGTAGACAAAGCCGTGTTTTTAGATCAAGTCGGATTTTCGCAACTGGTGTTGGCGCGCGAGTTGGATTTACACAGCATACAAAAAATTTCAGCCGCAACAAGTTGCAACCTGGAGTATTTTATTCATGGTGCTTTATGCGTGGCGTTTAGCGGACAATGTTTTATCAGCCATGCACACACCGGGCGCAGTGCCAATCGTGGCGAATGCTCACAGGAATGCCGCTTACCCTATACGCTGGAAGACGCACAAGGCCGAATTATCGGCAAAGACAAACACTTTCTTTCCATGAAAGATAATGACCAAAGTATGAACCTGCGCGCCTTAATTGACGCGGGTGTCAGCTCATTCAAAATTGAAGGCCGCTACAAAGATTTACCTTACGTAAAAAATGCCACCGCGCACTACCGTGAATTGCTGGATGAGATTTTGGAATCCAGACCAGAATTAGCGAAGTCATCATCTGGCGATTGCAGTTACACCTTCACACCGCAACCTGAGAAAACCTTTAACCGCAGCGCCACGGACTACTTTGTCAATGGCCGCAAGCCTGACATCGGCGCTTTTGATACGCCGAAATTTTCGGGTGAGGAACTAGGTAAAATCAGCAAAGTGGGTAAAGATTTTATTGAAGTTGAAACCACGGTTGAACTGCATAACGGCGATGGCGTATGCTTTTTTGACGTGCATAAAGAGCTGGTTGGCCTGCGCGTAAATACCGTAGAAGGCAAGCGCCTCTATCCCAATGAAATGCCAGAAGACGTGCGCCGTGGCATGACGGTTTTCCGAAACCGTGACCACGCCTACATGCGACTACTGGAAAAAGATTCTGCACAGCGCAAGATTCCTGTGCAAATGACTTTTGCCGAAACTGACAATGGCTTTGCGCTCACCGTCGCAGACAAGTGTGGTTTTAGTAGCACGGCCGAATGTGCCACTGAAAAACAACCCGCTCAAAATCTGGAAAAAGCTGAAACCAGTCTACGCGAGAATCTAAGCAAACTTGGCAACACAGATTTCGCCGTGTCAGAAATCAACATCACCTCCACACAAGCCTGGTTTATCCCTGCCTCTACCATCAACAATCTACGTAGAGAAGCTATTGAACAACTGCAACAGACGCGTACAGCAGGCTATCAACGCCCACCCCGCAGAGCTGCCGCAGAGCCGCGTGCCATCTACCCAGAAGACACCTTAAGTTATCTTGCCAATGTATATAACCGAAAAGCGCGCACGTTTTACGAGAAGCACGGTGTCAGGCTAATCGCTGCCGCCTACGAGGCTAACAAAGAGTTAGACGAAGTGCCGCTGATGATTACCAAACACTGCCTGCGCTTTAGCCATGGCCTATGCCCAAAAGAAGCTAAAGGCGTGATTGGCGTACAAGGCACGGTGACCGCCGAGCCGATGACCCTGATTAACGGCAATGATAGATTTACACTGAAATTTGACTGCAAACCTTGCGAAATGCACGTAATGGGCAAAATCCGTAAGCCAGTGTTACAGATGTCCGCGCCGCAACCCGTACACTTTGTGCAAAGAAAGTAATGTTGCGCATCTGACTACTGCGGGCGCTCCTTTTTGTAGAGGCGCTTATTTTCATACATCCGCGTATCTGCCAAGTGCATCACCATACTGTAATTAGCGGGATTCTCATGAATAAAAGCAGTACCTGCACTAGCCCCTGCAGATTCAAAGCCATGTGCTTGCAAATGCGCCATCGCATCGCCTAACACGGCTCGAATCGCAGCCTCATTGCCAGTTGGACAAGTAATGGCAAATTCGTCACCTCCCAAACGATGCAAGGTAGCCAAAGTGCCCAGTTTCTCATGCAGCACAAGACTAAAATCACGCAATAATTGATCGCCATAAGCGTGACCATACGTGTCGTTATAGTATTTGAGATGATCCAGATCCAACATCGTAATGCTACCGCTTTCAGGCAACTTCTGAATCGCTTGTTCTAGTGCAATTCGATTTGGCAAGCCTGTCAGATTATCTGTTTTTGCCTGCGTTTCACTAATTTGAAGTGCGGCCAATGCCAGCTCTTTCTCTCTTAACAACTCACTGAATTGATAACTGAGCACTAACGATAATAGTAGCGCCTCTATGGTCACCGACACTAAACCCAAATGCTCAACATAAAAAGTATACCCAGCAAAATGTTGAGTGGTGATAGTCAGAATACCTAAAACAAAAAAAGTAAGAATCGCTATCAAATAATAGCGGGCCGTCATATTCTTTTTTCTACTCAAATCAATACTGCACACTAATCCCAGGAAAAGAAAAACACCAACGCCGTAGCGTGCCATTTGCATCATCCAGTTTGGTGAGAATAAACCCCAAAGCGCAAACACAACCAATATGCTAAGCGCATATTGAATAAGGCGATACATATGGGGATGATTTTCCCGCTCTATATTGAGCAGGCCTTTTACAAAGAAAATGTAAGCAATATTGGAAAATAAAATAGGCATCGCACTCAAATAAAACCAGTGCATGCCAAACGTATCAGAAAATACCAACAGAGATGTGCCCTGCAATAGCAGGTTACCTAAAATAAACAGTGCATACATGCCATGCACCATCTGCTTTCTAATCAAGCCCAACACAATGTAATAGGCCATTAATCCAATCAATATCCCAAGACACACAAGCGCGATCACATTACCAAGCTTAATCGCCTGCTGATAATGCTCAAGTTTGTCTATATACAGGGCAGGTTGCGCAATGAGATAAGGCGTTTTGAGTGAGGTTTGCAGCGTATAGTTGCCCACCTCTAAATGTAACACCCGCCCATGCCTTAACGCAAAAGGGTTAACAACAGCACTGCCAATACCACCTTCCAAGTGCGTAGCTACAACTTGGCGATCATCTAAAACCGTATGTTTAAAAAACTCAAATGTACTGGTGTTTCTAAAGTCGATGACATACTCACCAGATTGAGCAATATGCAATTGCCCTTTAAACACAAAGTCGCCACCAGTTAAAGGCAGCGCGGCCATTGCTACAGATGCATGACTAGCTTCATACCAATGCCCTTCAATTGGGGCTGGATGGGCACGCCCATTATCGGCACGACAAGGAACTGTAAGAAATAAAAAGAGACCGATGAAAACTACGAGGTATCGCATCAGAAAAGAAAAATGTGCACGGATATTTTGTTTGTTATTACGGCACATCAAAAGCATCCCTCGTTGCGGTATCTGTTGTTATGTATGTCTAGAACCATATACTATGCTTGGAGATTTTAAGGCATACTCTTAATTGATGGGAAATATGCCTTAAATTTTTAAAGCTTTAACATGAGATGCCTCATACAATACGCAACGGGCGCAACAACAAAATACGATTGCAACGCCCATTCGAATGCCCAATTAAGCTTTTTTTACAAACTCGGATTTCAACTTCATCGCACCGATACCATCAATTTTGCAATCAATATCATGGTCACCGTCCACAAGACGGATATTTTTGACCTTAGTGCCTACTTTTACCACCAATGATGAGCCTTTTACTTTCAGGTCTTTAATGACGGTAATCGTGTCGCCATCTTGCAGAATATTGCCGTTAGAATCTTTGATTACTCGTGCTGCATCTACGCTGTCAGTGGCAGCATCTTTTGACCATTCATGCGCACATTCCGGGCAGATGTACATATCGCCGTCTTCATAAGTGTATTCAGAATTGCATTGGGGACATTTGGGTAAATTGCTCATGGTTGCTTTCTTTATTTAACGATTGAAATTTACGATTGAAATTTTTACAGGGCACCTCTATTTATTCAAGTTTTTAAGTTAGGCAAGGCGCGAATAAAAAATTATGACGCAGTATATATTTAATATATAAGGAGTAATTTTTTATGAGCAACGCAGCATAACGACATACGACTTTTCAAGCACTTTAGTGCTTAGAAAATCGGAGTGCCTGTGGTACAAAAATTGAATTAATAGAGATGTCCTACAGTATTTTACGCCTTTTAAGGTGCCGGGTTCATCATCGTCAGATGTAAATGCTCAATTTCCTGCATCACTTCTAATGACAATTTGGTCTGCCATGCGCCGATATTTTCTTTTAATTGCATCATGTTTGTGGCGCCAATAATGGTGCTGGCGACAAACCATCGATGGTAAACAAAACTTAGCGCCAGTTGCGTAGGCGATAGATCATGCGCTCTAGCCAGCTTGGCGTATGCCGCACAAGCCGGAAAAACATTCGGCTTTTTGTAGCGTTGCGCATAGCCTAAAAATAAGGTGACACGCCCCTTAGCATCCGCGTGATCAATATATTTTGCAGTTAAATGCCCAAAAGCCAGCGGCGAATAGGCAAGCAAACCCACATTTTCTCGGTACAACACTTCAGACATACCGAATTCCATGCCTCGGTTAATCAGGTTGTAGCAGTTTTGCACACTGGCTACGCGCGGCAAGTTATATTCTTTGGCCATCCGCACGAACTCCATTACACCCCAAGGTTGCTCGTTAGATAAACCGATATAACGCACCTTGCCTTCATCAATCAATTCAGCCAGCGTTTCTAACTGATTGCGGATTGACACCCATTCACGCTGTTGACCTTGCGCATCAAGCTCCTGACCAGGGTCAAACTGATATTGCCCAAACATCGGCACATTGCGCTCTGGCCAATGCAACTGATACACATCAATATAATCTGTTTGTAAGCGTTTGAGCGAACCTTCAATCGCCGCGCGGATATTGGTACGGTCAAGTGAAGGCGGACCGCCACGGATCCAATCCATGCCACGACGAGGTCCAGAAACTTTTCCACCCAAAATTATTTGATCACGCGGTTGATTTTTAAGCCAATTGCCTACCATGGTTTCTGTACGCGTATAGGTTTCGGCCTTGGGCGGCACCGGGTACATTTCAGCGGTATCAATAAAGTTGATCCCATGCGCGATTGCATAATCCATTTGAGCATGCGCCTCAGCCTCTGTATTTTGGTCGCCATAAGTCATGGTGCCCAAACAAATTTTAGAGACATTCAGTTCTGTATTGCCTAATTTTGTATATTCCATCGCCGCATCTCAATATTGAAACAATATATTTTTAAACTTTAAGCGCTTTTTAAGCTTAAAGCTCTTGAAAACAGTTAAATCAACCCCAGTTAGCAATCAAGGCATGCGAGTGCTAAAATGCCGTATTGCCCATGCAATTTTAATTTTTGATTCACATTTTATAGTAAACCCTAATTATGGAGATAACCGTATGAAAATTCGTCCGTTACACGACCGCGTGATTGTTAAACGCTCAGAAGAAGAGCGTACAACTGCATCAGGCATTGTAATTCCAGATTCAGCTACAGAAAAACCAGACCAAGGTGTTATTCAAGCTATTGGTTCAGGTAAACGTGATGACAGCGGCAAAATCATTGCTTTAGACGTTAAAGTCGGCGATAAAGTGTTGTTCGGTAAATACGCAGGTCAAACTGTAAAAGTCGATGGCGAAGAATTATTGGTCATGCGCGAAGAAGACATCATGGCGATTGTTGAGTAATTAGGCATTTAAACTTAATGAACAATATCCACATAGCAATTTAAGAATCTAGGAGCAATTAACATGGCAGCAAAAGACGTAAGATTCGGTGACGAAGTTCGCCACAAAATGGTAGCAGGCGTGAATGTACTAGCAAATGCGGTAAAAGTAACACTAGGTCCTAAAGGCCGTAACGTAGTGTTAGAGCGCTCATTCGGCGCACCTACCATCACTAAAGATGGTGTTTCTGTTGCTAAAGAAATCGAACTTAAAGACAAGTTCGAAAACATGGGCGCACAAATGGTAAAAGAAGTCGCTTCAAAAACTTCTGATATCGCTGGTGACGGCACAACAACTGCGACAGTTTTAGCACAGGCGATTATTCGCGAAGGCATGAAATCAGTCGCTGCCGGCATGAACCCAATGGATTTAAAACGTGGGATTGATAAAGCAGTTGCAGCAGCCATTGCTGATTTAAAAGCACAATCTAAACCATGTACAACCAGCAAAGAAATCGCCCAAGTGGGTTCTATCTCTGCAAACTCTGATGAAACCATCGGTAAAATCATTGCAGATGCAATGGACAAAGTAGGTAAAGAAGGCGTTATTACAGTTGAAGACGGTTCTGGCCTTGAAAGTGAATTAGATGTTGTTGAAGGTATGCAGTTTGACCGCGGTTACCTTTCACCCTATTTCATCAACAATCAAGAGCGTCAAATTGCATTGTTAGATAATCCATTCGTGTTATTGCACGACAAAAAAATCTCAAACATCCGTGATTTATTACCAACTTTAGAGCAAGTCGCTAAATCTGGTCGTCCTTTATTGATTATTGCTGAAGACGTTGACGGTGAAGCATTAGCAACATTGGTTGTGAACAACATCCGCGGCATCTTGAAAACAACAGCAGTTAAAGCACCTGGTTTTGGTGACCGCCGTAAAGCGATGTTAGAAGATATTGCCATGCTCACTGGCGGTACAGTGATTGCTGAAGAAGTTGGCTTGAAACTTGAAAATGTAACGCTTGAGAACTTAGGCCAAGCGAAACGTATTGAAGTAGGCAAAGAAAACACCATTATCATTGATGGTCACGGTGTTGAAGCCAACATCAAAGCACGTATTGCGCAAATCAAAACACAAATCGAAGAAGCAAGCAGCGATTACGACCGTGAAAAACTACAAGAACGCGTGGCTAAATTAGCTGGCGGTGTTGCAGTGATTAAAGTTGGTGCTACGACTGAAATCGAAATGAAAGAGAAAAAAGCCCGCGTTGAAGATGCATTACACGCAACACGTGCAGCGGTTGAAGAAGGTATTGTTGCTGGCGGCGGCGTGGCGTTGATTCGTGCACGTAATGCAATTGCTAAAGTTAAAGGCGATAACCACGACCAAGATGCTGGCGTTAAGATTGTATTGCGCGCAGTTGAAGAACCATTACGCCAAATCGTGCAAAACGCTGGTGTAGAACCATCAGTGGTTGTGAACAATGTACAAGCTGGCACAGGCAACTATGGCTACAACGCTGCAAACGAAACTTACGGCGACATGATTGAAATGGGTATTCTTGACCCAACTAAAGTAACGCGCTCTGCATTGCAAAATGCAGCTTCAGTAGCTGGCTTAATGCTAACGACTGATTGCATGGTAGCAGAAATGCCTAAAGACGACGCTCCAGCAATGGGCGGCGGTGACATGGGTGGGATGGGCGGCATGGGCGGTATGATGTAAATCTGTTCTTCACTTCATCGGTGATGCGTTGTTGGTTTCATCATTTGCTCCTTGCCGTACTTAACGTACTGCCTGCGTCGTAAATGATTTCACCGCCTAGCCTCACCTTCGAACTGAAGCCAGATTGCAGAATAGTTTAACTGCAAGTTAAAAAGCCTCGCAATTGCGAGGCTGTTTTTATGGTTGATGATTTGGGAAATAATGGTGCGATCAAGAAGGTGATTATGGACACTGCACTGAGTCTTTGACTATAGCCTAAAACTATATCATATCCAGAGTAGCCCTTTTTTGGACCTAAAACTTGGCACTAATTCAGACAAATAGCTGAGTTGAATCTATATTATCCTAGTTAAGAATTAAAATGTTTAATTAACATTTGACGCTAAGTATCTATTACACCGCAGGATCAGTATAACTAGATGTAATTGTCCCATCAGTTAATAAATTATTAGAAAATCCTACTCTATCCAGCCCTACAGGCTTTATCTCTGACTGCTGAAAATAATCCCACAAATAATAATCCACCCCTTCGACAGCACCAACTATCCATTCAGAAGGAATGGGTAAGCTAACTGTAGGCCATAAAAGTGCTGCATATGAAACATGCTCATCATCTTCTGACATTGCAGGTAAACTACCACTTATAACGCCACAAACCTCATTGCGCTCATTAACCACATATCCGCCACTCATTCCTCCGTTAAACTGTGCGTCCACTTGGAAACAAGGGAATGAATACATGCCACGATCCCTCATATCAAAATGAATATCCTTAGCTACACCTTCGGAAAAAGATCGTTTGACGTCTAGATTACAGTAAATATCATCTCCATCGACTTGCAAACTATTGATAACAATTTCGTGTATTCCACTTCCAGCAATTCGACTGCCAATGCTAGGAGGAATGAAAGATAGTGGCAATCCAGTCCATTTTGTATAATCTCTCGCTTCATTATGAGCCGCAATTAATGTAATTAACGCAATATCACAGTTATCAATCATGCCTATAGAGTTGATGTTCCATAAAATAAGTTGTTTACTGCTTTTACTTCTTTGAATTATTGCGTATGCAAATTGGCTGGGCATTCCATTAGCTAAACTTGGATCATCTGCCAATAATTGCAATGCAACATGTTTTGCGGTGAAAAGCATTTGCACCCCTATTACAAAAACTGTTCCCATCCAAATTTGTTCAGCATCGTTGAGTTGACCAGATCGATCAATGCGTATCAAAACGGGCATGTATTCAGGCACAAACTCATTTGCCTCGCTAACTAAACTGATTTCAGCCATGAATTATGTTTCCTAATCCAATCGTTATTACATTCAAATTGGTTAAATGCTAATGTCTAACTTATTACCCCGCTAATGTAATACTGGGGCCATAAATAGCCATGTAGGGCGAGTCACTTGATGACCCACGCATTGTAATAGTATAGCTTATCACTTCCGCGTGGGGTTAAAACCCCACCCTACAAAAGCCATCAACCCAAGATTGCCACCATTTTGGATATAAAACCTCAAGCTAGCCAACTCAGGTAGGGTGGGCAACTGGTTGCCCACGCGTAAAATATCCCGCACAATCTAACGATGTCACATTATCGTCGCGCCAACACCGCAGGAGCCACTTACTTCTTTACTGTCGTCACTCACCGTAGGCGTCCATTCCTTTGCGATGAGGATGTGCGTGAGGCGTTAAAACTGGCGATTAATAAAGTACGCGAAAGACATCCTTTTACAATAGCCATGTAGGGTGGGCACTTGATGACCCACGCGTTGCAATAGTATAGCTGAACACTTCCGCGTGGGGTTAAAACCCCACCCTACAAAAACCATCAACCCAAGGCTGCCACCATTTTGGATATAAAACCAAGTAGGGTGGGCAACTGGTTGCCCACGCGTAAAATATCCCGCACAATCTAACGATGTCACATTATCGTCGCGCCGACACCGCTGGAGCCACTTACTTCTTTACTGTCGTCACTTACCGTAGGCGTCCGTTCCTGTGCGATGAAGATGTGCGTGATGCGTTAAAGCAAGCAATTAATAAAGTACGAGAAAAACATCCTTTTACAATAGATGCTTGGGTTTTATTACCCGACCACATTCACACCATTTGGACATTGCCACCTAACGATGCCAATTTTGCACTGCGTTGGCAACTGATTAAACGCTATGTGACCCAAAGTTGCGGAGCACGCTTACACAACCCGCAATGGATGAATACATCCAAAGCCAAACATCGAGAATCCACATTATGGCAACGCCGTTATTGGGAGCATCAAATTAGAGATGAGTTGGATTATGCAAAACACATGGATTATTTGCATTACAATCCAGTGAAGCATCAATTGGTAAAACAAGTCCAAGATTGGCCTTACTCCACATTTCACCGCTACGTTAAACAAGGCGTTTATGATGAAAATTGGGCAATAGAAGTATTATTAGAACCAAGTGATTTTGGCGATGAGTAATTGGAAAATTTAGGCATAATGCAACGCGTGGGCAACCAGTTGCCCACCCTATTCATTCCAATCGTTTAGCTTCAGCATGAAAACAACTCAGTGCAAGCGGGTTTTGTTTTATCTATCATTCTCCGTCATAATTATGGTTTATGCTGCTTGCATCATTCGCATTAAAAGCATCCCCCTTAAAATAATGAAAGAAACACACAATGGCAATTGAATTAAACACTTTAACCCAACGCTTAAGTTATATTGTTGGTGAAAACATGGCGCATCAGCTTAAAAATGATGGGCTAGCATTAGATACAGACGCTATCGCACTTGCTATTAACGATGTAATGGCGGGCAATCCATCACGCTTAACTGATGCGGAAAAAAGAAACACGGTTGAACAAGTACAAAAAGAGAGCCAAGAAAAACAAATGGCGGCGCAGGCTGAGCAGTCTACAAAAAACAAAGCTGAGGGCGCGGCTTATTTGGCTGAAAACGGCAAAAAAGAAGGTGTGATCACCACAGATAGCGGCCTGCAATATAAATCACTGGTGGCTGGTAGTGGTGAAAAACCAAGCAAAAGCAATAAAGTAAAAGTGCATTACAGAGGCACGCTGATTGACGGTACGGTATTTGATAGCTCTTATGACCGTGGTGAGCCTATCGTTTTCCCAGTCACTGGCGTGATTGCGGGTTGGGTTGAGGGTTTGCAGTTAATGCAAGTGGGCAGTAAGTTTGAGTTAGCCATTCCTTCACAATTAGCTTATGGCGCAAACGGCAGTGGCCCAGCGATTGGCCCAGATGCAACGTTGATATTTGAAGTTGAGTTATTGGGCATCGAATAAGGCTAGCCTCTCACGATCAAATTGAAACTGGAATGCCCTAAGTAGCATTCAAAAACGAAAAGCCTCGCACCAAGTTAAATTGGGCGGGGCTTTTTTACAACTATTTGGCAGATTTCTAAGCGACTATTCGAAGCACTTAAAAATATAAATACCCACCAGCACCTACAGAATACAAAAATATTGTCGTGAATAATTAAAGTAGCGCAAGGTCATTGCATGATGAGACCCATTATGCAAAAAACCATTATGCAGAAAATCAGTGCATCCATATAAAAGAAAACACGTATAGCGCTATAAAATCAGGGAAATAACAATAAAATGAAACGCAACCACACTATTGTGTTGATACTTTGCGGGCTATCGATTACGACACAAAGCCATGCTACGAACGGCATCAATTTAATTGGCTATGGTGCAGAGTCCACACTCATGGGTGGCGCAGATACCGCTGTGGCGCGAGATACCAGTGCGTTAAACACCAACCCTGCAGGTTTGGCGCAAATCAAAGGCAGATTATTTGATGGGTATGGTTCATTGCTACGCACCACTGATTTGGCGCACAAAGACGCGCTCAATGATCAACATGCCGATAATCGTTACGTCTTGCTTGCCGGTGGTGGTTACGCACAACAATTGGAAAGCCTACCCTGCACAGCTGGCATTGGGTTTTTCTCGCAAGGTGGTGCAGGCGCAGTGTTTAAACACATTAAAACGCCATTTGGTACCGATGACGAAATGAGCTCACTGTTTGGCATCGCCAAAATAACACCAGGCATTGGTTGCCAAGTGACAGACAATCTTTCCATAGGCGGCTCTGTTAGCTTGATTTACGCCAGCATTGAGCAAAAGTTTTTTTACCATACTCCCCCTACCGCTAGTTTCGCGGGCTTTAAAAATAAAGGCGCAGATACTATCCGCTTCGGCTTTAAACTAGGCGCTCAATATAAGTTAAACGAGCAATGGACGCTGGGTGCAAGCTATACAGAAAAAACTGAATTACCGCTCACTGGCGGCACGGCTAAATTTAACTTCGGCGCGTCTGGCATTGCTAAATACGACAAGCTTAGCATTAAAGGATTTGCACTACCGCGTGAAGTAGCGATTGGCGCCGCCTTTAAGCCTAATCCCGACTTATTACTTTCAGCCAAAATAAATTGGCTTAACTGGGCAGACGCCATTAACGATGTAACGACTACATGGCGTGAAACTTCAAGCACGTTCGCACCCGCCTCGACAGTAAGTGTCAGCCAGCAAGATTGGCACAACCAAATAGTATATGCGCTAGGTGCAGCCTACGCTTACAATGACAAAACCACCTTATATGCAGGCTACAACTACGGTAAAAATCCGGTGCCAAAGAACAACTCCAGTGCTTTGCTCGCCGCAACTTTAGAAGAACACATTACGCTGGGATTTGCCCGCAAGCTAGATGAAACATGGAAACTCACCAGTGGTATTGAGTTTTTGTTACCTAAAAAAGTGACTTACGATAGCCCATTGTTTGGCAACAATACTGAAGTACGTAATGAGGGATTTTTTCTACATTTAATGCTAAGCAAACAGTGGTAAAACTTTCTATGCGATAAAGATATGCACCTTGCCTTGCACGAGGTGATTCCAAAAGCCCGCATCCAACACCAATGAAGGCGCTACCCTTTCGCAACGTCGCTATTGGGAGCATCAATTTCATCACGAGACAGACTACATCTGTCCCATCAATTATTTACAGCCAAGTAGGGTGGGTCACTTGTGACCCACGTGTTGCAATAGTATAGCTATCACCTCCGCGTGGGGTTAAAACCCCACCTTACAAAAACCACAAAAACTGCGTTGCATAGCTCAGTTTATTGGCCCGTAAATTCGATATAAAATGGCAAAAAAAACCCCGACTCAAGGGGATGAGAGTCGGGGAAAAATGCCTTATTGTCTAAGGCTTCCGCTCAGGGAGGAAAGAAGCGGAAAGGTAGCTAAAGGTTAATTTAGCTATCATGTACGGTCAGAGTGTGACGCCTAACGTTAGTTCTCACTTTTTTGTAACAGTTTGTATCTAATACTAGTATTCATTGCGTGCCTACATCACATCAAAAATTATTGATATGTTGTCATGCTAAAATAGCCGCTATGAACAGCCAAATATACAGTGCACCAGCCCAAGACCCACTTTTAGCCGGTCTTAACGACAAACAACTAGAGGCGGTTACTTTACCGCAACAATCCGCACTGATTTTAGCCGGCGCTGGCAGCGGTAAAACCCGCGTACTTACCGCGCGCATTGCCTGGTTGATTCAAACTGGGCAAGTGTCGCCGACTGGTTTGTTGGCGGTGACCTTTACCAATAAGGCCGCCAAAGAGATGCTTACGCGCATTACGGCGTCACTTCCCATTAACACGCGCGGCATGTGGGTGGGCACGTTCCACGGGCTTTGTAACCGTTTATTGCGCGCGCATCATCGTGAGGCTGGTTTGCCAGCGAGCTTTCAGATTTTAGATATCGCTGATCAGCTGTCTGTGATTAAACGTTTGATGAAACTGATGAATGTGGATGATGAAAAATTTCCGCCTAAGCAAGTGCAAAACTTTATCAACGGCTGTAAAGATGAAGGTTTGCGTGCGCACGCAGTGGAAGCCTATGACGCACATTCCCAAAAAATGCGTGAGATTTTTGAAGAATACGATAAGCAATGCCAGCGCGATGGCGTGGCCGATTTTGCCGAGCTTTTATTACGTTGCTATGAGTTGCTTGGGCGCGATGCAAACATACGCCAGCATTACCAAAGCCGCTTTAAATACATCTTGGTGGATGAGTTTCAAGATACCAATCAACTGCAATACTTATGGCTGAAATTGCTGACTGGGCACGGTGATGATACTAAGCATAACTGTATGTTTGCCGTGGGAGATGATGACCAGTCGATTTATGGTTTTAGAGGCGCGCGCGTGGGTAATATGCGTGATTTTGAAAAAGACTTCAACATTCAGCACATTGTTAAACTGGAAGAAAATTACCGCTCACACAGCAATATTTTAGATGCTGCCAATGCGATTATTTCGCACAACACCAATCGCTTAGGCAAAAATTTATGGACGGCTGCAGGCGCAGGCGAACCGGTGCGCGTCTATGACGCCTATAACGATACCGATGAAGCGCAGTTTATTGTTGATGAAATTAAAATGCTGCATTGTGAAGGCACATCATTAGGTGACATCGCCTTGCTGTATCGCTCCAATGCACAATCACGCATATTAGAGCATGCCTTATTTTCCGCCAATTTGCCTTACCGCGTGTATGGCGGCTTACGCTTTTTTGAACGTGCCGAAATTAAACATGCGCTGGCTTACATGCGCTTGATTGCTAACGCGAATGACGACACGGCTTTATTACGCGTGATTAACTTTCCGACACGCGGCATTGGTGCGCGTAGCTTGGAGCAGTTGCAAGCAAGCGCTCGCGCGGACAATTGTAGCATCTGGCAAGCGGCCATCAACAAAGTAGGCAACGGTAAACTTGGCGCTAAAGGGATTGAAGGCTTTGTAGCGCTTATCAGGCACATGATCGACAACGCTTATGGCATTAGCTTGCCGGAGTTGGCTGAGCTTGCCACCACAATGTCTGGCTTAACGGCACATTATGAAAATGACAGAGAAGGTGAAGACCGTATTGAAAACTTGAAAGAGTTGGTGACAGCGGCAGTGTCATTCACCAATCAAGATTTTGGTAACCACAACAATGTCGATGGTGAAACAGAGCAGGATTTACTGACGCAGTTTTTAAGCCATGCCAGCTTGGAGGCGGGCGAACATCAAGCGGATGTCGGGCGTGAAGCCTTACAACTGATGACTGTACATGCCTCAAAAGGTTTGGAATTTAAAGCGGTATTCATCAGCGGACTAGAAGAAGGCTTATGCCCGCATGAGCAAAGTATGTATGAAAACAGCGGGCTGGAAGAAGAACGCCGCCTGGTGTATGTTGCGGTTACGCGCGCGCGGCAACGTTTATATTTAAGCCATGCACAAAGTCGCATGTTGCATGGCAAAGTGCGTTATGGCATTCCATCACGCTTTTTAGATGAAATTCCTGAAGCATTGTTAAAACGTTTAAATGCCAAGCCTGTCAAAAGATCTGGCAGTGGGCGCGATTATAGCGAGCTGCCAGCCATGATGAGTAAACAACAAAGCAGCACTCAAAAGAATGCCATGCCATGGAAAATAGGTCAGCAGGTGGCCCACGCTAAATTTGGTAACGGCGTGGTGGTGAGCTATGAGGGTAACGCGAGTGACATGCGCATACAAGTGAATTTTGGCCGCGAAGGTTTGAAATGGCTAGCGCTGGAGTTTGCTAAACTCAACCCAATTTAAGCTTATTATTGCCCAAGGCTAATTTGAATTCTTTGGATTTTCAATGCTAAAAATATCGACATAGCTGGTATATAAACTTGTCATCATCAGTGGCACCACCAGCACTAGGCCCAAACCAAACGGGATGATTGCTATGATGAGCAACACCATAAAAATCAAGCCGTAGAGCAAAAATGGCAACATGTTGGTTAAACAAGCCACAAAGCTTAGTTTCATGGCATCCACTGCGCTTAAGTTATGTAGCCCGGCTAATATCGGAGCAAACCAGTACGCCATCAAAATCGGCATGATAAAAAGCATGGCAATCAATATTGGTAGCAACATAGCATCTGCCTGCTCCGTGCTTAAATCCTTACCTTGCACCAGTAGCTCAATGGTTTGTTTATCCAGCACTAACACCACAAACACCGCAATGACCAGCAAGCCCACCATATAAATGCCACCCACGGTAATCAACTGTGCCGTGTTCTTTTTAAATCCTTCAAACAAGTGATTGATTTCTAAATCTTGATTACGGGTAAGTGCCTGGCAACCCCACATCATGCCAGCCGCAAACACAGGCGCCAACAGCGTACTCACAACAGACCCTATCCCAGGCAGTAATGATAGAGGAATCATAATTGCCAGATAAATCACCAATAAAATAATCCACATCGCGGGGTTGGCTTTAAATAAATAAAAGCCACTTACAATCCAGGCCCAGGCGTTGGCAAGCGGCACCTGCTTAGGCGTTAAGGCTTGGTTTTGCGGGTTTTCTGCCATGATAATTTAATCTTTCACAATTTAACTGCGCGCATTACTGTATTTTTAGGCACCAATATCAGCGTAATTCAGTACGTAATTTAAGTATGTTTTTAAAATGATCAGGGTCTTTTGCATGGGTTAACTCACCTGCCTGCGGGTAAATTTGATCATATAAACGAGATAGCCAAAAACGCAAGGCGGCAATGCATAACAAGCTATGCCAAGCCGCTTGTTCCGCTGGCGTAAACGGCCTTACTGACTGGTACGCCTGTAGCATCGCATTTAATCTTGGCTCATCCAAGCGCCCATCAGCCTGTACGCACCAGTCGTTGACGGCAATCGCCAGGTCGTATGCCAACGCATCATTACACGCGTAGTAAAAATCGATTAAGCCACCAACTTTATCGTGATCAAACAATACATTATCGCGGAACAAGTCGGCGTGGATAACGCCATACGGTAATTGCGTGGTATCGAATGCGGCTTGAAACGCCAAGGTATTTGCCAACAACTGCTGATCATCCGCTGGTAAATGTGCGATTACCTTTTGCGCCGTTTGGGTTCGCCACTCGGCATCACGTGGGTTTCGATGGTTTTCTTGCGCTACAAATGATTGGCCTGCAATATGCATTTTTGCCAGTACTGCGCCCACTTCTGCGCAATGCGTAACGCTTGGTGCACTGACATCCTGCCCTTTTAGGCAACTAATCAATACCGCAGGCTTACCGTTGAGCATGTGTAAACTGGTGCCAGATTGACTGCAAATGGGCTTGGGGCAAGGTACATTATGCGTGGCAAGATGACTCATTAGATCAATGAAATAAGGCAACTCTTCAATTGTATTATGCTCAAACAGCGTAAGCACGTATTTATCCTGCGTAGTGGTCACAAAATAATTGGTATTGGTAATGCCTGAAGAAATACCTTTTAATTCAACAAGCTCGCCGATTGCGTAATCTTGAAGCCACACTTGTAATTGTTGAATACTAACGGAGGTAAATACAGACATAGATTGGGGTTAAGTAATGAGTAAAAATAAAAAAATTGAAATAACAAAACTAGCGTGAAAGTTAAAATGGAATAACAAAACGTAATAAACAAAGAGAGGATTGCCTCTCTTTATTGGTATGCAGTCGTTATTCTAAAACCTAAAAATCGTCCATTTAGGAATACTCATAGGTGGCGTCGGTCCGGTATTGACCCAGCTACCGTCTTGGTCTTCTTTGTGCAGATAATAAGGTACGCCATGTGCAGGGGTGATTTTCATCATATAAAGCTGGCCATTGATGCGGTATTCTTCAATGGTTTCACCTTGTTTTTTAATAATGGTCACTTGCGGTTCATCAGCGTTGTCGTCAGCACTGATGGTGGGTGGAGGAATTTCCTCTAACGGCTGTAAATCAGCGGGTGATATTTTTTTGCCTTGCGCCTGCGCCAACAAAGGCAACAGTAACAACGCCATCAATAGTACATTTGCACGCTTCCACTTTTTGTTTTGATCACAATTTTGCATACGCCTGACACCCGCCTTTATTAGTAAACCTTAGCAACGATTTATTCTATCAAATTACACGCCATATAATGCTATTCATTACAAATAAAGCTGAACTTGTTCTTCTTCTGGCGACAACTTAAAGCCACGTGTTTCATAATGTTTGAATATCGCCTCAACAATCTGCGCCGGGTTATCGATCACCTGGATCAAATCCAAGTCCTCCACAGAAATCATTTGCTCATCCACCAACGTTGTTTTAACCCAGTCCAGCAAGCCGCGCCAAAATGATTCACACACCAAAATAATCGGCATCTTAAGGGTTTTACCGGTTTGTATCAGTGTAATTGCTTCCATCACTTCATCTAGCGTACCAAAGCCGCCCGGCATCACCACATAAGCGCTGGCGTACTTAACAAACATCACTTTACGCATAAAAAAGTGTTTGAAATTCTGGCTAACATCTTGATACGGATTGCGCGTTTGTTCGTGCGGCAATTCAATGTTAAGGCCTATGCTGGGTGAGCGTCCCGGAAAAGCGCCTTTATTGGCAGCCTCCATAATGCCAGGACCGCCACCTGAAATGACACTAAAGCCGGCATCGCTTAGTAAACGCGCAACTTCTTCTGTCAATTTATAGTAAGGATGACCTACCGGCGTACGCGCACTGCCAAAAATAGTCACCGCTGGGGTAATTTCTTTAAGGCGCTCCGTGGCATCCACAAACTCTGCCATAATCTCGAATGCATGCCATGACTCATGCCCCGTTTGATGTTGCCCTTGCAAATCTGGATTAGTGGTTTTTGGCACTTTTTTTGAAATAGACATAATCTCGTTTTCCTTGTTTCTTTATTTTAAACTAAAAATTCAAAGGATTAAGCGAGGCTAGATACAAAACATAGACACAAAACATTTTTTAGTCGCGCCACATATGTTTTATGATGCAAGTAGCTTAACAAGCTCAGTAGAAAATATAGCGCAACAACGTATTGCGACAACCTTTGGATTTTTATATGAAAACTTTGTTATTAGTTGACGGCTCATCGTACCTGTATCGCGCCTTTCACGCCATGCCTGACTTAAGAAATAGTCAAAATGAACCAACGGGTGCGATACAAGGCGTACTCAATATGTTGCGTCGCTTACATAAAGATTACCCGTCAGATTATAGCGCGTGTGTTTTTGATGCCAAAGGCAAAACTTTTCGTGACGATATTTATCCAGACTATAAAGCCAACCGCGCCAGCATGCCTGACGATTTACGCCCGCAAATAGAACCTTTGCATGAGGCGATTAAAGCCTTGGGCTGGCCGCTGATTATGGAAAATGGCGTTGAAGCTGACGACGTGATTGGTGCGCTCGCCAAGCAGGCAGAACGCGAGGGGGTGCGTGTGATTATTTCTACCGGTGATAAAGATATTGCACAGCTGGTGAATGAACACGTCACGGTCGTCAACACCATGCGCGATGCTTTCAGAAAGGTCGATGATGTGCTCGACATTGCTGGCGTTGAGAAAAAATTTGGCATACCGCCAAGTTTGATGGTGGACTACTTGGTTTTAATCGGCGACACTTCAGACAATGTGCCGGGGGTTGAAAAAGTAGGACCAAAAACTGCGGTGAAATGGCTCACCCAATATGGCTCGCTAGACAATATTGTCGCGCATGCTGATGAAATCAAAGGCGTTGTGGGCGAGAACTTACGCAAAGTTTTACCATGGCTGCCAACCGCACGTGAGCTGATTACGATTCGTTGCGATGTGGGGATTCAAGAGAATCTGGCCGACCTCGCGCCGCAAGCAATAGATAAAGCCAGGTTGGCGGAATTATTTGATCGGTTTGAGTTTAGAAGCTGGAGGCGTGAACTGGAGAACATGCCAGACGGCGTGAAGCCGAGTGTTTCGACCAGCGCATCACGCGCGGATTTATTTAACACTAACACCAACGCTAACACCACATTCTCTGCGCCCTTCGACCAAGCTCAGGAGAGCTCGGTCGAAGGGCATGCGTATCAGGCAAACACCAGCCGCAACTATGAAACCATTTTAACCAATAATCAATTAGATGCTTGGCTTGCCAAAATAAGTGTAACTGACCTCGTTTGCTTTGATACCGAAACGACTTCATTAGACCCCATGCTGGCCAAAATCGTAGGCATGTCATTCTCGGTCGAGCCCGGTAGCGCCGCTTACTTGCCACTAAAACACGATTATTTTGATGCGCCTGACCAGCTTGATTTTTCTCAAACACTCGCCAAAGTAAAACCGATTTTAGAAAATGAAAATATCAAAAAAGTTGGTCAGAACCTTAAGTACGATCAACACGTGCTAGCCAACCATGACATCGCGCTTCACGGCATTGCACACGACACCATGCTGCAATCTTATGTGTTTGAATCGCACAAAACGCATGGCATGGATGCCTTGGCAGAGCGCCATTTGGGTTTGCAAACCATCAGTTTTGAACAAGTGGCAGGCAAAGGTGCCAAACAAGTGAGCTTCAACCAAGTCACGGTAGAAGTCGCTGCTGAATACGCCGCTGAGGATGCCGACATTACCCTGCAATTGCACCTTGCCATGTACCCGCAAATCGCGTCAGATAAAAAGCTAGACTACATCTACAGCCAAATTGAAATGCCCAGCGCCAACGTGCTGTTTACCATTGAGCGCAACGGCGTGTTGATCGATAGAAACATGCTCAATATCCAAAGTAATGAAATCGGCACAAAATTAGTGGCGCTAGAAAATCAGGCTTATGCACTTGCAGGGCAGCCATTTAACTTAGCCTCACCCAAACAATTGCAAGAAATTTTATTCGACAAACTAGGCATCAAACCTCTCAAAAAAACACCCTCCGGCGCCCCTTCTACCGATGAAGATGTGTTGCAAGAGTTAGCATTAGACCACCCGCTGCCTAAAGTTTTATTGGAGTATCGCGGACTAGCCAAATTAAAATCCACCTACACCGATAAACTGCCACGCATGATAAACCCTACTACAGGGCGCGTGCACACTAGCTACAATCAAGCCGTAGCCATTACCGGGCGTTTGGCCAGCGCTGACCCAAATTTGCAAAACATCCCGGTGCGTTCGGCTGAGGGCCGCCGTATTCGTGAGGCTTTTATCGCGCCTATGGGCAGTCATATTATTTCTGCTGATTATTCTCAAATTGAGTTACGCATCATGGCGCATCTCTCTCAAGATGCAGGCATGTTGCAAGCCTTTGCCAATAATGAGGATATTCACCGCCACACCGCTGCCGAGATTTTTGGTGTGGAACGTGACGCGGTAGATAACGAGCAACGCCGTTACGCCAAAGTCATTAACTTTGGTTTGATTTACGGCATGAGCGCGTTTGGCTTGGCACAGAATCTAAACATTGAACGTAGCGCCGCCCAAAGTTATATTGAACGCTACTTTGCGCGCTACCCCGGCGTGCGCGAATACATGCAAAACACGCGTGAAATTGCCAAGCAAAAAGGTTATGTCGAAACCTACTTCGGCCGTAGATTATGGGTGCCAGAAATCAACAGTGCCAACGGCATGAAGCGCGCTGGCGCAGAACGCGCCGCCATCAATGCGCCGATGCAGGGCACCGCTGCTGACCTGATTAAACTTGCGATGATTGCGGTAGATAAATGGTTAAAAGATGAAAAGCTTGCAAGCAAACTCATTATGCAAGTACACGATGAGTTAGTGCTGGAAGTGCCTGATAATGAACTAGAGCTGGTGAAAAACACCTTGCCACAACTGATGCAAAACGTCGCTAAGCTGGACGTGCCATTATTAGCTGAGGTAGGCGTTGGTAACAACTGGGAAAGTGCGCATTAAACTTCAAGTAATGCAATTTATTGCGCGAAATAATTAGTGTTGTTCGCGCAATAAATTGCCCTCCTACAAAACCATCTCTTGAATTATAAGCGCTACTATATTGGCGCAAGTGTTGATTTACAGTAGTCGCTCTAATGTGACTTTTGAGGTGGTGCTACCCGGTGCTTAATCCTAATCAAAGCTCACCGTTTGTAACTGCCGCTCATCTAAAGTGGTCAGCAAGTTCTTTTGATCGTCTGGAGTCAAATCCCACCAAGCCTTAATCTCATCAATCGTGCGATAACATCCATGGCAATAACCGGTTGTATCGTCCATGCTACAAACGCCAATGCAGGGGGATTGAATTTCCTGTTTTATATCTTCAGACATATTTCTCTTCACTCATCCGTTTAAAAAAGCCAAGGACATATTTGTGGAATGACTACTCGCAACATCACACTACAAACGCGCCCTTAGGCGTTTTAACTTAAAATATTTTTAGCTCAAAATGCCGTGGCATTGTTTATATTTTTTACCCGATCCGCATGGGCATGGATCATTGCGACCTACCTTTATGCCTTCACGTATCACCGGCTGTCCGCCTACGGGTAGCGCCTCATCCTCTACTGCCGCGTTCGCCAGAGCTTCGTCGTAATCCGCATGCTGGTACTGCACGTTATCCACTTCTACTGGTTTTTCAACTGCTTCAACATCAGCTTCCGTTTTAACTTGCACCAGCATGGTTACTTTGGTGACTTCACTTTTCACGGTATTTAACAAGCTTTCAAACAGCTCGAAGGCTTCACGTTTATATTCTTGCTTAGGATTTTTTTGTGCGTAAGAACGCAAGTGAATGCCTTGGCGTAAATGATCCAAAGCAGCCAAATGCTCACGCCAATGGTTATCGATGCTTTGCAACATCACTGAACGTTCAAATTGACGCAAAATCTCAGGGCTCGCTTGCCCTTCTTTTGCAGCATAAGCTTGATTTGCCGCATCCAATATACGTTCACGCAAGGTTTCTTCATGCAGATCCGGGTTATCTTCAAGCATTTTTTGCAATGGAATGTCCAAGCCCATCTCAGTTTTAAGCTCGCGCTCCAACGCCGGTACGTCCCATAACTCCTCAACGCTATCTGGTGGAATATGGCTGGCAATCACGGTAATCAGCACGTCCTCGCGCATGGCGGTAATGGTTTCACCCACATCTGTGGCTTCTAACAACTCATTACGCTGCTCGTAAATTACTTTACGTTGATCATTAGCCACATCATCATATTCAAGTAATTGTTTACGAATATCAAAGTTGCGACCTTCTACTTTACGTTGTGCATTTTCAATCGCACGTGTCACCCATGGATGCTCAATCGCTTCACCATCGGGCATATTGAGTTTGCCCATAATGGCAGAAACACGGTCTGAGGCAAAAATACGCAACAGCTGATCTTCCAGTGAAAGGTAAAAACGGCTAGAACCCGCATCACCTTGACGACCTGAACGACCACGTAATTGGTTATCCACTCGGCGTGACTCGTGACGCTCAGTGCCCACAATATGTAGGCCACCTGAGGCCAACACGGCATCATGGCGCAATTGCCATGCCGCTTTAATTTCAGCGATGCGTGCTTCTTTTTGTGTATCGTTAAGCGTTGCATCCGCATGAATTTCAGCAATTTCAGGCTCTGGATTGCCGCCTAGCACAATATCCGTACCACGGCCCGCCATGTTCGTGGCAATGGTAATCACGCCTGGACGACCCGCCTGCACAATAATATGTGCTTCACGCTCATGTTGTTTGGCATTCAATACCTGATGCTCTAATTTTGCTTCTGTTAGCAATTTAGAGATTAACTCTGAATTTTCTATTGAAGTTGTACCCACTAACACCGGTTGTCCACGACTTTGGCAGTCTTTAATATCTAAAATCACCGCTTCATATTTTTCACGCGCTGTTCTATAGACTTTATCCATCGCGTCTTTACGTTGCATTGGGCGATGCGTTGGAATTACAACTGTTTCCAAGTTGTAAATCTGATTAAACTCATAGGCTTCAGTATCAGCCGTCCCTGTCATGCCCGATAATTTAGCGTACATGCGGAAGTAGTTTTGAAAGGTAATCGAGGCCAGCGTTTGGTTTTCTTTTTGAATCTCAACACCTTCTTTCGCTTCAACCGCTTGATGCAAGCCATCAGACCAGCGACGGCCTGACATCATGCGACCGGTAAATTCATCCACAATGATAATATCGCCATCGCGCACCACATAATGCTGATCTCTATGGTAAAGGTTACGTGCGCGTAGCGATGCATACAAATGATGCACCAAGGTGATGTTTGAGGCTTCATATAAACTTGAGCCTTCAATCAGCAATCCAGACTCAGCCAGAATCGCTTCAGCGTGTTCATGCCCAAGTTCTGACATCACTACATTTTGGGCTTTTTCATCGACCCAAAAATCACCTTCGCCTTCTTCTTCAGTTTGTGGAATCAGCTTGGCTGCGACATCGTTAATTTGCGAATAAAGCGCAATACTGTCATCAGCCTGGCCGGAAATAATCAGTGGGGTACGTGCTTCATCAATTAAAATAGAATCCACTTCATCAATCAGCGCATAGCTCAGACCACGCTGCACACGCTCTTCACGCGTGTACACCATGTTGTCACGCAGGTAATCAAAGCCGTATTCATTATTAGTGCCGTAAGTAATGTCAGCTGCATAAGCCAACTGCTTGGCATCATGTTGCATTTGCGATAGATTGATACCAATCGACAACCCTAAAAAGTTATAGAGTTTGCCCATCCACTCAGCGTCGCGTTTAGCAAGGTAGTCATTTACCGTAATCACGTGTACACCCTTACCGGTAAGGGCGTTGAGGTAAGCCGGCAGCGTTGCCACCAAAGTTTTACCTTCACCGGTACGCATCTCGGCGATTTTCCCGGCATTGAGCACCATGCCACCGATCAACTGCACATCAAAATGACGCATACCTAACGCACGAAGGCTGCCCTCACGCACCACGGCAAATGCTTCCGGCAAAAGCTTTTCTAACGTTTCTCCATTAGCGTAACGTTGTTTAAACTCAGCAGTTTTTGCACGTAAATCATCATCACTCAAAGCTTGCATCGCAGGCTCTAGCGCATTGATTTGTTGTACTTTTTGCGCATATTGTTTAACCAGCCTGTCGTTACGGCTACCGAATAATTTTTTGAACATCTTGGAGATCATGAAGGAGTGACTTTCCGTTAGGGGATATAAAGCTTTAATTATTTAAGTTGGTAAATTTAAAAGTGAGATTGTAAGCTTGAAATGGAGGCGCGGTAAAAATACATGTTAAGTTTATTGGGGTTGGCTTTTATTTTTTCAATCGCTGGTTTTACTTTATTACTGGTTTTTTTAATCGTCAGTTTTAATTGCTAGCTTTTAGATATTTTCTAGGGTCTAACGGATTACCATTCAACCTGATTTCGTAGTGCAAATGTGGCCCAGTGGAGCGTCCAGTACTACCTACCTCAGCAATTTTCTGGCCTTTTTCAACACGCTGGCCAGCCTTGACCATCAGTTTTGAACCATGCGCATAACGTGTTTCTAATCCAAAGCCATGATCAATTTTGACGATTTTACCATAATCTGGCGTTTGCTCGGCTGATGAAACAATTCCGCCTGCAGCTGCGTAAACCGGTGTGCCAGTCGATGCGGTAAAATCCAGCCCTTCATGAAAAGCTTTATTGCCATTAAATGGGTCAATACGCCATCCGTAACTGGATGAATTAAAGGCGGCTTCGATAGGACTGCTATTAGGCAAGGTGTTTTTTAGTACACTTTTTTGCAAGAGCTTGGCTTCTACCTCGCTTAAATGCTCTGTGTTAAATTCTATTTGCGACATTAACTCAGCTATTTTTTTTTGCAATTCCACTTCTGACAAGGGTGCACTGCGTACTAATGGACCGCCTCGATTAGCGGGCAGTACTTTATCCACTGCCTGATTAGGCAAAGGTGTTGCTTCCAGTTTGGCCGCAGATGCATTAGTACGCGCCGGCTTTGTCTCGCCGGCCAGCTTGGCTAAACGCTCGCTTTGAGCATCTAACTGCATCATACGCGCCTGCATTTCACCCAACTGTAAAGCGTAGGCATCAAGATGCTTTTGTGGATTATTAAAAGAAAAATTCAGGTGTTTAGGAATCAATGACTTGACCCCCTTTTGTGATGTGGATTCCTGTGGCACAATCAGCATCAAGGTAAGTAATAGTGGTAATAACACCATCACTGTCGCAATCATGCCCACTTGTAGCACTGAAAGCGTTTTTGCTTTAGCCATATTATTTGAGACTAAGATGATATTCATAAAACCCCTCATCATTGCCAGCACCACTTACCGCCATGCAACGATTTAATACACTACTTAGGCAGCCTGAGCTAATCGCGCTCAATGCACGCAACCTGCAAACTCAAACCGCACAAAAAATTTGGGAGGCGATTGCGCCTGACAACTTGGCTAAACTCAGCCATGTTTCCAGCATTGAAAACAAGCGCTTTACCGTGTTTGCAAACAACAATGCAGTCGCTGCAAAAATTAAACTTTTGGTACCTAGCCTATTGATTAAGCTAGAAAAGCAAGAGTACGAAGTTACTGCAATTCGTGTAAAAGTGCAAGTTAAATCTAGCCCAAAACCTAAGCTAAAATCATTAAAAAAACTTAGCCCAATCGCGGCAACCCACCTGCAACAGCTAGGCCAATCACTATCCGGCACTGCATTGGGCGACGCGCTGATCAAGCTTGCCAAAAATGCGGATTAACCGCCACCTGACGCTATTAGCTACCCCTAAAATTACGCCTAGGCTAAACCTGTCAAGATTAGCAGTTGTTTGGCTGATGCATTAGTGCAATAATGAGTTCGCTGTTACAAATCATTTACATCATTAAGGGTGCCTCTATTAATTCAAGTTACCAAGCCAGACAAGGCGCGAGTGAAAAATTGTGACGCAGCATATGGGTGATATGTAAGGAATAATTTTTTATGAGCAACGCAGTATCGCAACGGAAATTGAATTAATAGAGGTACCCTTTAGCAAATTTCAAGTATCAGCACTTACCATTTGGGTTCAATTTCACACTAGTTTTATTTTCTGGTTTTATTTTAACGCAGCTTTATTTAAAGATACCCTTTATAAGCAACACAGCAAGTTTTTAACTAATCGTATTTGATAAAAATTTAGATAGGGAGAAATTATGTCAGTTGAATTGATGATTGCCATCGGCGCCGCAACTCTGGCGGTGCTATATGGCGCAGTAATGAGTAAATGGATTTCAGGTTTGCCCGCAGGTAATGCACGTATGCAAGAAATTGCCCATGCTATTCAACAAGGGGCGGCCGCTTATTTAGCCCGCCAATATAAAACGATCACTATCGTGGGCGTTGTTTTAGCGATTCTGATTGGTGTTTTTCTTAATATTACTACTGCTATTGGTTTTGTTGTCGGCGCCGTGCTGTCTGGGGCTTGCGGCTTTATTGGCATGAATGTTTCAGTCAAGGCTAATGTACGCACAGCTCAAGCCGCAACTAGAGGTATAGGGCCAGCACTTGATGTTGCTTTTAAAGGTGGCGCTATTACAGGCATGCTCGTTGTAGGCTTAGGTTTATTAGGGGTTGCCGGCTTTTACTGGTTTTTAGGCGGAGAAGCCGCCACCGACTTAGACCCACTGATTGGCTTGGCTTTCGGCTCATCTCTTATTTCTATCTTTGCACGTTTGGGCGGCGGTATTTTCACCAAAGGCGCAGATGTAGGTGCTGACCTAGTGGGTAAAGTTGAAGCTGGGATTCCTGAAGATGACCCGCGTAACCCGGCCGTAATCGCAGATAACGTGGGCGACAACGTGGGTGACTGTGCAGGGATGGCAGCTGACTTATTTGAAACTTATGCCGTGACCTTAATTGCCACTATGGTGTTGGGTAGCCTGCTTATCACGACAGCCGGTGCAAATGGGGTGATTTATCCGTTAATGTTAGGGGCGGTGTCTATCGTAGCCTCAATTATTGGCTGCTTCTTTGTTAAAGCCTCACCTGGCATGAAAAACGTGATGCCTGCTTTGTATAAAGGACTGGCAGTCGCGGGGACTTTATCACTTGCGGCATTTTATTTTGTGACTATCAAAATGTTCCCGCAAGGTTTAATGGCTGGTGATTTAGCCATTTCAGCCAATCAACTATTTGGTGCATGTGCCGTTGGTTTGGTACTCACGGCAGCACTGGTGTGGATTACGGAATACTACACAGGTACCGATTACGCACCGGTGAAACATATTGCACAAGCTTCAACTACAGGTCATGCGACCAACATCATTGCCGGTATTGGTATCTCGATGAAATCGACCGCTTGGCCCGTGCTTTCAGTGTGTCTAGCAATTTGGATGGCGTTTCATTTAGGTGGCTTGTATGGTATTGCAATCGCAGCAACGTCCATGCTCAGCATGGCGGGTATTGTGGTGGCTTTAGATGCTTATGGCCCCATTACCGACAATGCCGGCGGTATTGCAGAGATGGCAGAATTGCCTAGTAGCGTGCGCGATGTTACCGACCCGCTTGATGCCGTTGGCAACACCACCAAAGCAGTCACAAAAGGTTATGCCATTGGTTCTGCAGGCCTAGCCGCATTGGTATTATTTGCCGATTACACTCACAAACTTGAAGGCGCAGGTATCTCGGTTAAGTTTGATCTAAGTGACCCCATGGTGATTATCGGCCTATTTATTGGCGGTTTGATTCCGTTCCTGTTCGCGGCCATGGCGATGGAAGCAGTAGGTCGTGCCGCTGGTGCAGTAGTTGAAGAAGTACGCCGTCAGTTCCGCGAAATCAAAGGTATTATGGATGGCACTGGCAAACCAGAATACGGCAAAGCCGTAGACTTACTCACGACTGCCGCGATTAAAGAAATGATGATTCCATCTCTGTTACCCGTGGCAGTGCCTGTAGCCGTCGGCTTAATACTTGGTCCTGTTGCATTAGGCGGCATGTTGATGGGCACAATTGTAACGGGCCTGTTTGTTGCAATTTCGATGTGTACTGGCGGTGGCGCTTGGGATAACGCCAAGAAGTATATTGAAGACGGTAATCACGGCGGCAAAGGTTCAGATGCTCACAAAGCAGCTGTGACTGGCGACACGGTGGGCGACCCCTACAAAGATACAGCTGGTCCTGCTGTTAACCCATTGATTAAAATTATCAACATCGTGGCCTTACTGATTGTGCCGCTCTTGCATATGTAAGTTCTGCTGGCCATCAATTTTCCAGCAATAAAAAGGCGGCCTGCAAGGTCGCCTTTTTTCATCTTCAAACACAATACTCATGTTTAAAAAAATCAGCTTAGTGCATTGACTCAAAAGGTGCTAAGGTTAAAAATTAAGCATTAACATCTATAACTTGAGGCAAGTATGTTGAAACATTCTGAATTTCACCGTTCACATCGCATTGGCTGGTTACGTGCTGCTGTTTTGGGTGCCAATGACGGCATTGTTTCTACGGCAAGTCTGGTGATTGGTGTTGCCGTAGCGGGCGCCTCGCACGACACAATTTTAATTACAGGCGTTGCGGGGCTGGTCTCCGGTGCCATGTCGATGGCGGCAGGTGAATATGTTTCAGTCAGCTCGCAATCAGATACGGAAGCGGCTGATTTAGCACGCGAGCGTCTAGAGCTGGCCAACGACCACGACAGTGAACTAAAAGAACTCACAGGTATTTATATTGGTCGCGGTTTAGCACCTGACTTAGCTTACCAAGTAGCAGTACAACTCACCGAACACGATGCCCTTGGTGCGCATGCTAGAGACGAACTTGGTATTATTGAAACCATGAACGCGCGTCCTGTCCAAGCGGCGTTAGCGTCTGCGGCTACATTTGCCGTTGGCGCCGCGTTACCGCTATTAGTCACTTTCTTTGCCTCTGAATCCAACACCGTAACTTATGTTGCGGGCATGTCGCTCACCTTTTTGGCGTCACTTGGCGCTTTAGCCGCAAAAGCTGGCGGCGCCAATGTTTGGATTGGCACGGCACGTGTGGCTTTTTGGGGCGCACTTGCCATGCTGGCCACGGCAGGCGTTGGCAGCTTATTTGGTGTAGTTGCGACCTAGCTGCTCTCCTTGATGCAATTCAAAAAGTGTCAATTTATTTCAGGATGGGTCAACGCCAATAAAAAAAGCAGCCTAAGCTGCCTTTTTTTAACCACTAGGACGGGTTTAACAAAACTAGAATGCAGGCTTCACTTTTGCCGCATTGTAATTGGCTACGCCTTCCAAGATTTCTTTTTTCGCTTGGTCAATATCACCCCAACCGCTAATTTTGACCCATTTACCTTTATCTAAATCTTTGTAATGCTCAAAAAAGTGCGCAATCATATTCAAGCGCCACTCTGATACATCGGTATGTGCTTTAAGATGCCCGTACAAACCGCATACTTTTTCAACGGGTACCGCCAACACTTTTGCATCTAATCCAGCCTCATCTTCCATGAGCAATACGCCTAAAGGACGGCAACGAACAACCACGCCGGGAATCAATGGCACTGGCGTCATCACCAACACATCCACTGGGTCTCCATCATCAGCAAGTGTATGTGGCACATAACCATAGTTGGTTGGATATTGCATCGCAGTACCCATGAAGCGATCCACAAAAATTGCACCGCTATCTTTATCTACTTCATATTTTACGGGATCTCCCTGCATCGGAATTTCAATAATGACATTGAAATCGTTAGGGACATCTTTTCCGGTCGGCACTTGGTTTAATGACATTGTTTATTCCTAAATATAAATTTACTAATTGGATAACGTTAAATTTTGAGGCGCAATTATAGCAAAGAGTTGTCACTAATTTGCAGATTACACTTGCCGGACCTGCTCTCGGCAACTTTGAATCACAGCTTTGGGGATAAACAACAATGCTAGATACAACAATACTGGAATAATAATGACATCATCCAGTTGTCCTAATACGGGAATAAAATCAGGGATTAAGTCAAAGGGTAGCAACAAGTAACCTACAGCCAACCCTAAAAAACATTTAGCCATCCAAGGTGTTTGTGGATGTTTTAACACTAAGCGATACACCTCAAACTCTTGTTTGAGCTGTTTGGTCAGCGCTTTGAATGTTTTAAACAAAATTTGACCCCAGCCACAGAAACTTAATCTATACGTAGCGGCTGCCCAGTTAATCGCTCAAAGGCTTCCATATACTTTTCACTGGTTTTGGCGGCAACGTCTGCTGGCAAAACTGGTGCTGGCGGCGTTTTATTCCAGCCGCTCGCTTCTAGCCAATCTCGCACATATTGTTTATCGTAACTTGGTGGATTTTTGCCGACTACATAGCTTGACGCAGGCCAGAAACGTGATGAATCAGGGGTGAGCACTTCATCCATCACATGCAACACGCCATTTTCATCCAAACCAAACTCAAACTTGGTATCTGCAATAATAATGCCGCGCGTCAGTGCATATTCAGCGGCCTGCGTATATAACGCAATGGCAGCTGTTGCCACTTGCCCGGCCATCTCGGCGCCTATCAGCGCCTCACACTGCGCCAAACTGATGTTTTCATCATGTTCACCGACGGCAGCTTTACTAGATGGGGTAAAAAGTGGCGCGGGTAACTTTGACGCTTCTTGTAAATCAGCTGGCAATTCAATACCGCACACAGTGCCTTTGGCTTTATATTCTTTCCAGCCACTACCCACTAAATAGCCGCGCACAATAGCTTCTATCGGCAGTGCTTTTAGCTTTTTAACCACCACCGAGCGATTCGCCAACTGCGCTTTCTCTGCAATATCAGTCACCACACTGCCAGGCTCAATGCCGGTCAAATGATTAGGTACAACATTTTTGAGTTTTTCAAACCAGAAATTCGCCATCTGCGTCAGCATGGCGCCTTTGTTGGCAATGCCAGTAGGCAAAATCACATCGAATGCAGATAACCTGTCGGTACTCACCAACAGCATCGTATCGGCATCAATATCATAAATATCGCGTACTTTGCCTTGATGAATACGCTTTAAGCTTTTGATGCTGGTTTCTAACAGGGGACTATTCATGGATTTTCACTATTATATTGGTCGCTAAGCTTAATTTTCTAAGCCAAAAACCCTATTATAAACGCACTTTAATTTTGAATAATTCTTAAGTTTGTCTATCTTCACCAATTTTAATGATTTTTAATGTATTTGTCCCGCCCGGATGCCCAATCGGCTCGCCAAAAGTCAACAATACTAAATCACCGCCACTCACCACTTTTTGTCTAAGTAACACTTGTTCCATCTCTCGCAGAATCTCGTCTCTATTTTTATTGGCTTGCTCAATTGGATACGGATAAACACCGCGATGCAAAGTCAGTTTTCTGCGTGCAAACTTATCAGGCGACAACGCATAAATGGGCACCTCGGCATCGGCGCGCGACAACCATTGTGCCGCATTACCAGATTGCGTAAGCGCCGCGATTGCCTTAACCTTTAAGTGTTGCGCCGTGTAAATGGCGGCAGCGGCCACCGCCTCATCCGTTTTAACAAATACTTGATCCAACTTCTGCATGTGATGTTGACTAAAATACTCTTTTTCGGCCTCTATCACCACACGATGTACCGCCTCTACCGTTTCTAATGGATACTGGCCCGCTGCGGTTTCTGCCGATAACATCACCGCATCCGTACCATCCAACACCGCATTCGCCACATCTGAGACTTCTGCACGTGTTGGAATTGGGCTGGTAATCATAGATTCCATCATTTGCGTAGCAGTAATCACCAGTTTATTTTGTGCTCTTGCCATACGAATCATGCGCTTTTGCAAGCCGGGCACTGCCGCATCGCCCACTTCAACCCCTAAATCTCCACGTGCCACCATAATGGCCTCGGAGGCCTCAATAATCGCCTCTAGGTTATCTATCGCCTCGGCCCGCTCGATCTTGGCAATAATGCTGGCTGTACCGCCTGCTTTTTTTATCAGCGTGCGCGCCAACTCAACATCTAAAGCCGATTTAGGAAAAGAAATCGCAATGTAGTCGGCTTCAAGCGCAACCGCTGTTTTGATATCGATACGGTCTTTTTTAGTCAACGCATCCGCAGATAAACCTCCACCTTGACGGTTGATACCTTTATTGTTTGATAGAACACCGCCACTGAGCACCACGCAATGAATTTGATTACCTTTCACCCGGTCAACCTGCATCGTAATACGGCCGTCATCCAATAACAAAATCGCACTCTCGATCACTTCTTGCGGCAATGTTTTATAATCCAACCCGACGTGATATTGGTTACCTAACTCACAATCGGCATCCAAGATGAAAATATCGCCGGTTTTTAAGGTGATTTTTCCCAACTCAAATTTACCAATGCGAATTTTAGGTCCTTGTAAATCACACAAAACCCCAACTGGGCGACCAAGTTTAGCGGCAATACTACGCACGATCTCAGCACGTTTGATATGATCTTCTGCCGTACCATGTGAGAAATTCAAACGTACAACATTCACACCTGCTGTAATCATGCGCGCCAACATCTCCTCGCTACTTGAAGATGGGCCTAGTGTTGCTACAATTTTTGTTTTACGTATCGTCAAACTCTAACCTTTGTTTTCTATAATATTTTATGACGGCAAAAATAAAAATGGGGCTGACAGCCCCATTTTTAAAGTCCCATTTCTGGGCGTTTAAACTTAAGACTGCTAATTTCTAGCACGTAACTCCAAAATCTCTACTGCTGGTAATTTCTTGCCTTCTAAAAACTCTAAAAATGCACCACCTGCGGTTGATATGTAATCAACTTTATCTTCTATACCATATTTCTGAATCGCGGCAATGGTGTCTCCGCCACCTGCTAAAGTAAAGGCTTTGGTATTTGCAATCGCATGCGCAATGGTTTTAGTGCCTTCACCAAACTGATCAAACTCAAACACGCCTACTGGACCATTCCAAACCACAGTCCCTGCGTTTTTAATGATCTCTGCTAATTCATCAGCAGATTTCGTGCCAATATCAAAAATCATATCATCAGCTACCACAGCAGCCACGTCTTTATTGACAGCCGGCTCATTGGCATCAAACTTTTTGCCACAAACCACATCGACTGCGATCGGTACCGCTGCGCCTCTTTGGCTCATTTTATCCATTAAAGCGCGGGCAACAGGCACTAAATCGTCTTCACACAGCGACTTACCTACTTCAAAACCAGCGGCTTTTAAGAAGGTATTAGCAATACCACCACCCACCACCATTTGATCAACTTTATC
>JBAYTS010000029.1:0-36660 GCA_041675545.1 Methylotenera sp. | reverse complement strand
TATGAAGCCTTGGTGAAACACGCGATCGAAGGCATTCGCACGATGCCTGCGCGCGGTGGTAATCCGGCGTTAACTGATGGTGAGATTGCTAATGCGGTAGCGCACATGGCGAATGCGGCGGGCGCTAAGTTTACCGCACCTAAGTCAGCTGAGCCGGCACCAGTTACTGAAACTAAACCCGCTGAGTCAGCGTCTCCAATGGCTGATGTTGTAGCGGTTAACGCGGCACCGTTAGCAGGTAAAAGCGGAGAAGAAGTATACAAAGCGGTTTGTGCTATGTGTCACACTGCCGGTTTGATGAATGCGCCTAAGTTAGGTGATAAAGCACAATGGGAGCCACGTATTAAACAAGGCTATGCTACCTTGGTGACGAATGCGACTAAAGGTATTCGTATGATGCCAGCTAAAGGCGGAAACCCGGCGTTAACTGATGCTGAAGTTGCAGATACTGTGAAATATATGGCAAACGCTGCGGGTGCTGGTTTTTAATTAAAAATACTAGTTCTGCATGTTGTTACACATTAAGCCACTTTAATAAAAAAGCCACTTGAAATTTTAAGTGGCTTTTTTATTGGCGATGATGATTAACCCCCTGTTTAAAAATGGCGAAAAACTTGTGACTACTTATGCAATCGGCGATATTCAAGGTTGTTATCATGCTTTTCAAGCTTTGCTTGAGCGCATTCAATTTAACCCAAAAACAGATCAGCTATGGTTAGTAGGTGATTTAATCAATCGGGGCAGTGGCTCGCTGGAAGTGTTGCGCTGGTGCTATAAACATCAGGATAGTTTGAAAGTAGTGCTAGGTAACCATGATTTACATGCTTTAGTAGTAGCGAATGGTATTGTTGCCGCACATAAAGGCGACACTTTGGATGCGCTGTTGGCAGCAGAGGATGGTGATGTTTTGCTGCATTGGCTGCGCCACCAGCATCTTGCGTATCAGGAACATGGTTGTTTAATGGTACACGCCGGTTTATTGCCCCAATGGACCGCTGAACAGGCGATAAGCTACGCCGCAGAGGTGGAAGCGGCATTGCAACATGATAACTACTTGAGTTTTTTAACGCACATGTATGGTAACTGGCCTAACGCCTGGAGTGAGTCATTGGTGGGGTTTGAGCGGTTGCGCTTAATTACCAACGCCATGACGCGGCTTAGAGTATGTACCGAGCAGGGTGAAATGGAGTTTAAGTTCAAAGGCGAGTTGCAAGATGTGCCGGATGGCTATCTGCCATGGTTTGATGTACCCAACCGCGCCACGCAACACACGCAAGTGATTTTTGGGCATTGGTCAGCATTGGGTTTGCAACAGCGCGAAAATCTCTATGCGCTCGATACTGGTTGTTTGTGGGGCGGCAAGCTCACGGCGATGGACATTCATAGTAAACAAATCATACAGGTAGATTCGCACCCGCTTGATAAACCCGTAAAACTACAGAAATAAATTACAAAGCTAACTTATTACGAATTAAACCTTCAATATGCAATGTGAGCGCACGTCTATCCATCGCTGCGTATTCCGCTGGAGAGATTGGCGCTAAGAAATGTAACTCCACAGTAGGCTGTTTTTGCAATAAAATTTGTTGCATGGATTCGACTAGCGTTGTCTCACCAGCATAAGCAATCTTGGTATTTATACTGCCGTCTGCATTAAGATAGCGAATAGCCACTGGCCAAACAGTGGCGTTGGCAAGAATAGCTGCTTGAATTAAACTGCTTTTAAACGGCCTGATTTCTGTGCCATCGGTTGTAGTGCCCTCTGGAAAAAAACATAGATTATCACCAGCCTGTAAGCTTTTTTGAGCGATATCAATCGTGCGCTTGGCATCTTGGCGCTTGTTGCGATCAATAAAAAGGGTATTGGCTTTGCTGACTAAATAGCCAAAGACGGGCCAGTTTTTAATTTCTGATTTTGCAATAAACCTTAAGGGAATCAAACCGTTGAGTGCATGAATATCTGACCATGAGATATGGTTAGCGACAAACATGGTGTTTGATAGCGATGCTACGTTACCAGGGATGTGACCAAAACTAACCACACGCAGGTTAAACGCGACAAGTAATTTGCGACACCACCATTTAATTAATCGAGCTTTAAACGCTTGGCTAGTTAATGGAAATAACACCGACGCAATCAGTAAGCCCGATAGGGTATGCGTGATGATGCGGCTTATCCTAAAGTAGCGCGTGATGCGGTTGGTTTTAAGTGGGATGAACTTGAATGCTGGCAAGGTATTTCGCTGAGTAATAGTTGCTACTATTTTACCTTAGAAGCTAACCGCTAAGGTCAGTAACGCTTCATGCGAGTAGGTCGCATGAAGTTCAGCGCGCTCAAAGCAGAGGTACTTATTTTAAAAAGTGTGCCGCGTATCTAGGGTTGATTCTGGATATCGGCAACATCACCAGCATATCTGCGGTGTTGAAGTAGGGATCCCATGCCGGCTCGCCACAAATATATGCGCCAAGGCGTAAATAACCTTTAATTAAAGGCGGGCAAGCGACTTGCAGATCATTATGTAACGATTGAATTGGTAAAGGGTTTCTTGCAAAAACGCGGTATTCGATGGGTGACAAATACTCGTCTTGCAGTTTTTTGTATAAACTCGCTGCGGCATGCCCGCCGTCAGACATGCTGACACTGCCGCAACCTATCATGTATTCGTAATTGTGAATTTGCATGTATTTAGCAAGCCCCGCCCACAGCATGGTGATGGTGCCGCCATTGCGGTAGTTTTGGTGTACACAAGCACGACCCACTTCAACCGTGCGCTCAAATAAGTGTGCTAATCGGCTTAGGTCAAACTCCCCAGCAGAGTAATAACCGCCAGCCTCATTGGCTTTTTCCGGGGTTAAAATCCGATAGGTGCCGATTACCTGATTGGTGCCGCTATCGCGCACAATCAGGTGATCACAAAATTGATCAAAGCCGTCAATATCCAGGCCGCCAATGCCTGAAAGCTGCGCGCCCATTTCTTCGGCAAATACTTTATAGCGCAGGCGTTGCGCTTCTTCGATTTCTGCCTGTGTGCGGGCGAGGCTAACATACAATCGCCTTTGGGGGGCGTGTTCGCGGTTTGCTATTTTGGTATTGTTAGATAAAGTAAAATTTTTACGCGTCATAAAATCGCTCCTTTTTGTTGGAGAGAACTTTAATCAGTAAAGATTAACAATTGATGACAAAATAGTGACGGTTTATTGACAGTGGCTTTTAAATGTTAAAACCTCAATGATGCATTAGCTCGCGTCATTGAGGTTTTATTTAAATTGAGGTTTTTATTTAAACCTGAATCTGTCTGAAAGGTTAGCGCCTTAGTGTGAAACCCTTGTCGTGCCGCCACTCTCAATTAAGCGTACTTTCTCACCGGCTAGAAACGCCTCATCCGCCTCTTGTACAACTGCAACTAAAGCGCCACCATCTAATTTAACGGTGATTTCCAAGCCATCTTTACGCGTGAGGCCTTCTTCCGCAGCTGAGCCAGCAAGACCACCAACGACTGCACCAATGACTGCGGCAATAGCAGACCCTCTGCCACCACCCACTGAGCTACCGGCAATGCCGCCAACCGCACCGCCAGCCACAGTGCCTATTGGTGTTTTTGTGCCTTCAAGCTTTACTTGACGCACGCTTTCTACAATGCCAGTTTTAATGGTTTGTACTTTACGCGCCTCGTCACGGCTATAAACACTGCCGGAGTTTGAGCTGGCGCATGCGGCTAAAAATATGCTTAATAAGCTCACAGCTAATAATTGTGTTGTACGCATTGTTCCTTATCCCTTCGTGTAAAAATTGATTTATTATTTCAGCAATGCCAATATGACTACATTAAGCAGTTAAGGTTTCAGCCGTGATGGTTTCGTTCACTAATGCTTGCGTGTAAATGGCCTCAATCTCCGCGCGCGTGGGCGTGTGATTTTGTCCGCCACGGCTTGCAATTTTAATCGCGCCCATGGTGGCAGCTAATCTGCCGCAAGTTGGCCAATCCCAGCCCTTAGCCAAGCCGTATAGCAAGCCCGCGCGGTAAGCGTCGCCGCAACCTGTTGGGTCAACAATTTTGTCGGCCTGTACGCACGGAATATCATAGCGTTGACCATCTGCATAAATCTGTGAGCCGCTGCCACCCAATGTCACGATAAGTGCTTTAACCATAAGTGCCAGTTGATCTAATGATAAACCTGTTTTGTCTTGAATGACTTGTGATTCATAGTCATTCACCGCTAAGTAATCGGCCATTTCAATAAATTGTAAAAGCTCCTCACCGCTAAACATCGGCAAGCCTTGGCCAGGGTCGAATAAAAATGGAATGCCCGCTTCAAAACACTCACGCGCATGCAAAAACATGCCATCACGTCCATCAGGCGCGATGATCGCTAAAGTTACGTTTTTAGCGTCATTTACGCTATTTTGGTGCGACTCCACCATGGCGCCAGGATGAAAAGCGGTAATCTGGTTATCATCGGTATCCGTGGTGATAAAAGCCTGTGCGGTAAAACTATTGGGAATGGTTTTAATATGCGTCGTATTCAGCTTGTTTTTGTTCAACCATTGTGAGTACGTGGCAAAATCTTCACCAATAGTTGCCATAATCAGCGGATTGCCTTCAAGCAATTGTAAGTTATAAGCAATGTTACCCGCTGTGCCACCAAATTCACGGCGCATTTCGGGCACATAAAATGCCACGCTTAAGCTATGAATTTTATCAGGCAAAATATGGTTTTTAAATTGATCTTGAAACACCATAATGGTGTCGAAAGCGAGAGAACCGCAGATAAGTGTATGCATGAGCGTAATAGGTGACTTTTAAAAACGCCTATTATCTTAGGTATTGGTAGGTGTAGGCAAGCGTATTGATTTAAGCGTTAGTGTGTTAACGCGCCATCAATCAGTATTTTAGCGGCAGTTTTTGCGTATTTCATCGCACCAGAGCCGCGCTTCATTTGCTCAGCCTGCACGGCACCTTCAAATAGCAATGAGAGTTGCAAGGCTAAACCATCAGCATCTTGAATGTTAGCTTCTGCTGCTAGCTGGCTGATGTATTGCCTAAATTGCAAAGATTGCTCAGAAGAGAGCTGATGCACTGGATTTTCTTCTTTAGGGAACTCGGCCGAGGCTTTAATAAACCCGACGCCCTGAAAATCAGGGGATGCGACCCATTCTTCAATGTAGTCGAATAGTTTTTGAATTTTCTCACCAGGTTTTTTGGTGTTGGTGCTGAGTTTGTGGTTCAGCCAGCTTTGAAAGTCTTGGTGACCTTGCTTTAGCACTTCAAGAATTAACGTTTCTTTACTGCCAAAGTATTTGTAAAGCGTCATTTTTGTGGTGCCTGCGACGGCCACAATAGTGTCAACGCCAGTCGAGTTAATGCCCTGCGTTTGAAATAGCGCGCTGGCAGTGGTGAGTATTTTTTCACGTAGGCTAGACATAACTTGATTATACTAATCTGTATAGCTAAATTGCAACTATTATTATTAGTTACCCATTCAGGCTATTTTGAGGCGGCCATTAACATGGGGGTGAAGTTACAGCGTACTTGTTCTAAATAAAAGTTGGCGACGGCTAAATCGGAGAGTGTTGTTGGTAATTTACCACCGACAACATTGTCTAAGTAAATGGCTTTATGTTTATCTGGAATCAGTAATGCTTCAGGAAACTGGCATGTACCTTGGCGCATTTGTTCGTATTTTGTATACATTTTGGTAGCATCTTGCGCAGTCAGCCCTTTTTCTTGAGAGAGAGCGGTGGTGGTGACCAGATCGTTTTGTGCGAGTTTAGATTGCGGAATATACATTTTCGTCGGCAACGTAAGCCACACAGTAGCAACACTTAACACTAATATAAAGCTAGCAGCAATGCTGTATCTGGCCGGTTTTGATTGCGATAGGTTTGAGAAAACGCTAGCTTTTTGCGTTTGTGCCAAAATAAGCGCGTGTGCTGCTTTTTTTGCATGGACTAAATGATGCTGATTAAATACGGGTGAAGTTTTTAGTGCGAGTGTTTGTTGCGCTGCATTTTTTGCAATCAACACGATATGCTCAGCCAGCATGGTTGGGTTTTCTGCGCCCAGAGTTTTAGCTTGCTCGGTACAAAAAGCAATCAGTTGTGAATGATCGCCGGGCTCTAGGTTAGCAGTTTTCTGCAGGTGTGGCGCATTCAACCAGTCATCTAAAATATCAAACAGACCCAGTAAGCGACCTTGTGGCGTGTCACTGGATTTGGCTAACATTTTGATGAGCCAGGGTGAGTTAAAAATGTCCATATTTAATTTGAAGGCGTCATCAAATTAAAAAGGTTTGACGACTGCGAGTATCACGATAGCGGTGAGCACAATTACCGGCAGCTCATTAAACCAACGATACCAAATATGACTATGTTTGTTTTGATTACGACTAAATTCATTGACGAGTTTTCCGCAATAAAAATGGTAGGCAATAAGCACAATAACTAGCGTTAATTTGGCGTGTATCCAGCCACCTGAAAAGCCATAGCCACCGCGCCATAACCAAATGCCAAAGCCCAATGCAAGCAGTGCCAACGGCAACATGAAGCGATATAGCTTGCGTTCCATCAGTTTTAAACGTTCAGAGGCGACGCTGTCGGGAGCGGATGAGCTCAGTACCATGGCGTGGTTTACAAATAATCTAGGCAGGTAAAATAATCCTGCAAACCAGCTGGTGACAAAAATAATATGAAACGATTTAATCCAAAGCATTAGGTGCCGAGCTCCTTGTTGAGTAATTGTTGCAGGGCATTAAAATCCAGCTCACCGATGGTGCGCTGCAACAAGTGGCCTTGTTTGTTGTAAATAAATGCCGTGGGTGTGAGGCTCACTTGCCCAAACTGGTTTGATACTTCAGCTGAAGCGTCATGCACAACTGGAAACGGCAACGATTGCGATTTACTGTAATTGATTATCTGGTTTATTTGATCATAATGCATGGCAACCGCAATGATTTCCAGGCCTTTTTCATGATACTGATGGTAGGTGTTGATGAGTTGCGGCATTTCTTTAATGCAACCTGGGCAATCTGTGGCCCAAAAATTCACCAACACGACCTTGCCTTTTAATGCCTCGGTAGAAATTTTTCTACCGTCAATGGTGGTAAAAGTGACATTAGGCGCTGTGGGCTTATTACTTAGCTGCCAAGCCAACAGGCTGAGCAACGCAATAACAATGATAGGCAATAATGATTTTTTTAACAAATGGCTCATGATGCTAGTGTAACGTTTCCCTGTGATTCGTCTAGAGCGTTCGCTTAAAAAATAATGAGCCGACTTTATCAATGGCTATAAGGGTACCTCTAATAATTCAGCTTTCGTCGCAACACTGCGTTATTCACAAAAAATAACTCCTTATATATCAAATATATACCGCGTCGTTATTTTTTGTTCGCGTCTTGTTTTGCTTAGAAATTTGAATTATTAGGGGTGCCCGTAAGACAATAACCATAAGATAGTTACGTTTATTTGCGCGCGTTCACCATGTTATAATAATTTTTTAATAGCCAAGCTATTTATCAAAAAGCCCATGAACGCACCTCTATCTAGCAATATTTTAAACGCAGAACCTCAGCCTGCTACGCGCTTGCGCGAAATTCCTTATAACTACACCTCGTTTTCTGACCGTGAAATTGTCATTCGGTTTCTTGGCGTTGAAATTTGGGGCATTTTAAATGAATTGCGCGATGAGCGTAAAACTGGCCGCTCAGCCCGTATGCTGTTTGAAGTGCTTGGTGATCTGTGGGTGGTGACGCGCAACCCCTATTTACAGGATGACTTACTAGAAAACCCTAAACGCCGTAAAGCTTTGGTTGATGCCTTGCATCATCGCATTGCCGCAATTGATGAGCGCCGTATGAGTAGTGGCGATCATGACGGAGCAGGCAATGCCAAGGTGCTAAAGCTGGTTGTCGCGGCGCGTCAAGCAGTGACGCAGTTTGAAAATGACTTCAAGCAAACAGCTAATTTACGTAAAAAAGCGCTCGCCAAGTTTACCAAAATCACCCGTAAAGATAACGTGTGCTTCGATGGGTTGGCGCGCGTGTCACATGTAACAGACGCTACCGACTGGCGCGTTGAGTATCCATTCGTAGTATTGAATCCAGATACTGAAAAAGAAATAGCCGCTTTGGTGCGTGCGTCTATCGAGTTGGGGCTTACAGTTATTCCACGGGGAGGCGGTACAGGCTACACCGGCGGCGCGATTCCACTTACACCACTATCTGTGGTGATTAACACCGAAAAACTGGATCTTCACACTGGCGTTCAAATGCGCACTTTACCAGGTGTAGCACGCCAAGTAGCGACGATTGAATGTGGTGCTGGCGTTGTTACACGCCGTGCAATGGAGGCGGCGACAGAAGCAGGTTTAGAATTTGCCTGCGACCCAACCAGTGCCGATGCTTCTTGTATTGGCGGTAACGTGGCCATGAACGCGGGCGGAAAAAAAGCCGTGTTGTGGGGGACTGCATTAGATAACCTCGCTTCATGGCGCATGGTGACACCTGATGCCGAGTGGCTTGAAGTTGAGCGTTTGGATCATAATCTAGGCAAAATTCACGATATAGAAATGGCACGTTTCAAAATCAGCCGCTATAGCGATGATATGAAAACCTTGCTGGCTGAGCCTGAGATTTTAGAAATTCCAGGGCCTAGCTTCCGTAAAGTAGGCTTAGGTAAGGATGTCACTGATAAATTTTTATCAGGTCTGCCAGGCATTCAAAAAGAAGGCTGTGACGGCCTGATTACTAGCGCTACCTTTATTTTGCATCGTATGCCTAAATACGTGCGCACTATCGCCTTGGAGTTTTTTGGCAACGTGTCACACGCTGTACCTGCGATTGTAGAAATTAAAGATTATCTTGATGCCACCGCCAAGCAGGACCCAGCCGTGATTATGGCGGGCTTGGAGCACATGGATGAGCGTTATATTAAAGCGGTGGGTTACGCGACCAAGGCCGCACGTCAGCAACGCCCTAAAATGGTGTTGATTGCAGATATTGCATCTGATGATGAAAATGCCGTGGGCGAAGTTGCATCAAGCATGGTGCGCATGTGTAATGCACGCAATGGCGAAGGTTTTATTGCTGTGTCTGCTGAGGCGCGTAAAAAGTTTTGGTTAGATCGTGCGCGTACTGCCGCAATTGCCAAGCATACCAATGCCTTTAAAATCAATGAAGACGTGGTGATTCCATTGCCACGTTTGGGCGATTATTCTGATGGTATCGAGCGCATCAATATTGAGCTTTCGATTAAAAATAAACTTAAATTGCTAGACGCCCTGGAAGTGAGCATGCAAGGCGAGTTGCCGTTGCAGGCGGATGAAGACGGCAATGCTGATATTGAAATGGTAAAAACCAAGCAGGCAATGTCATTAAAATTACTCAGTGATTTGCGCACGCGCTGGAGCTTGATACTTAACAATCTGGATGCGCCCGTTTCTATACTAGGTGAGCAGGGTGCGGCATACGTGCAATATGAAAATGTATTCCGTGCAGTGCAATCTTACGATTTACGTATTTCATGGAAGCGTGAACTTAAACGTCCAATGGCAGATATATTTGCCGGGCGCGAGTATCAAAAAATTCTAGACCTGTGTGATGAAATTCACAAAAAAGTGCTTAAAAGCCGCGTGTTTATTGCCTTGCACATGCATGCAGGTGACGGCAATGTACACACTAATATTCCGGTAAATTCTGACGATTACGAAATGATGAAGCAGGCCCACGAGGCTGTCGCGCGGGTAATGGCGTTGGCAAAAGGGCTGGATGGCGTCATTTCTGGAGAGCACGGTATTGGCATCACTAAAATGGAGTTTTTGGAACAAGCCACTATTGATTCATTTACCGCTTACAAAAACAAAGTTGATCCAAACGGCCATTTTAATAAAGGCAAATTGCTGGCGGGTTCTGGGCTAGATAATGCCTATACACCAAGCTTTGGCTTGTTAGAGCAAGAGTCTATCATCATGGAGCAATCTGCCATTGGTGAAATTGCCGATTCAATCAGTGATTGTTTACGCTGTGGTAAATGTAAACCTGTGTGCACTACGCACGTGCCACGCGCTAATCTTTTGTATTCACCACGAAATAAAATTTTGGGCACCTCACTCCTCATAGAAGCATTTTTGTATGAAGAGCAAACGCGGCGCGGTATTTCACTCAAGCATTTTGATGAGTTTAATGACGTGGCTGATCATTGCACCGTGTGCCATAAATGCTTAAACCCGTGCCCGGTGGACATTGATTTTGGTGATGTATCAGTGGCTATGCGTAACTTTTTGCGTGAACAAGGAAAAAAGAAATTTAACCCGGGCACTGCGGTTGGCATGCTATTTTTAAATGCTAAAGACCCGGCAACCATTAAGCTGTTGCGTACGGTGATGATCAGTTGGGGCTATAAAGCACAGAGCCTTGCACATGGTTTGGCTAAAAGGTTTGGTTTGCTACGCGACAAAAAACGACCGCCTGCTACCGTTGGTAAGTCTGAAATCAAGGCACAGGTAATACATTTTCTTAATCGCCCGATGCCAAAAAAAATGCAGTCTAAAACTTCACGTGCCATGCTGGGTATAGAAGATGACCATATGATTCCGGTTATCCGTAACCCACAAAAAGTGACGGAAGATTCGGAAGCGGTATTTTACTTTCCGGGTTGTGGCTCTGAACGGTTGTTTTCAAACGTAGGGTTGGCAACGCAAGCTATGTTGTATGAAGTAGGTGCAATTACCGTGTTGCCGCCGGGCTACTTGTGCTGCGGTTACCCGCAAACCGCCAGTGGCAACCATGATAAAGGCCAGGAAATTACAGCCGATAATCGTGTGTTGTTCCACCGCGTGGCCAATACACTGAATTATCTCGACATTAAAACCGTGATTGTGTCTTGCGGCACGTGTATGGATCAGTTGCAAAAATATGAGTTTGAAAAAATATTCCCAGGTTGCCGTTTGTTAGATATTCATGAATATTTGATGGAAAAAGACGTGAAGTTAAAAGGCATTACAGGTACACGCTATATGTACCATGACCCATGCCACACGCCGATGAAAACTTACAAACCACTAGAAGTGACCAATAAACTAATGGGCACGGAAGTGCAGTTGAATGACCGTTGTTGCGGTGAAAGCGGCACATTTGCAGTAGCCCGGCCAGACATTGCCACACAAGTAAAAATGCGTAAGCAAGAAGAGCTGGAAAAAGGCATGGCTAAAATGGGCCTAACCGTAGGCGAACCTGAAACCGCAGTAAAAATACTCACATCATGTCCAAGCTGCTTACAAGGCTTGGCACGTTATGGTGAAGATACTGGTATTGAAGCTGACTATATTGTCGTGGAAATGGCCAAACACTTGCTAGGTGAAGACTGGATGCAAGCTTATGTGCAAAAAGCGAATAATGGCGGGATAGAGAAGGTATTGCTGTAGGTTATTTTCAACGTTCCTACCTAAAATATTGCAGTGTTGAATAGGTAAAAAAGAGCCTCTTTCTAGGTGATAAACGAGTCTAGGTGCATTTAAAGACTGTTGTATGGTTGAGCGTAATTTACGTTTAAACTTTTCATGATATTTGCTGTCAAACGCTCGGTTCAGGTTTGTAAATTTAAAATATAAGGAAAAATCATGCGTACCAATATTATTGTTAGCTCTATTCTGGTTGCATCCGTATTAGGCGGCTGTGCCAATATGACAGAAACTCAAAAGGGTACAGCTAAAGGTGCTGCAATTGGCGCTGGCGCAGGTGCTGTTGTTGGTGCAATTGCTGGCAAGGGCAAAGGTGCTGCTATTGGTGCAGTTGTGGGTGGCGCGGCGGGTGCGGTGGCTGGCAATGTTTGGACTAAACGCCAAGAAGAGCAGAAAAAACAGATGGAAGAGGCAACGGCTGGCACAGGTGTGGCTGTTACGCAAACTGAAGATAACCGTTTGAAACTGGATATTCCAAGTGATATTTCATTTGCCATCGGTCGTGCAGATATTAGCCCTAGTTTCAGGACAATACTAGATACCTTTGCGAGTAGTTTAGTGAAAAACCCTAACAGTCTAATCACGATTGTGGGTCATACCGATAGCTCTGGTTCAGATGCCGTTAATAACCCGTTGTCTTTAAATCGGGCTGCGAGTGTGCGCGATTACTTATCAAATAGAGGTGTAGCTTTAAGTCGCATTACGATTGACGGACGCGGCTCACGTGAACCTTTAGTGGCAAATGATACGTCTGCAAATAAAGCAAAAAACCGCCGTGTGGAGATTTTTGTGGCAGAGCCTGTGCAGCAATAGTGGCTGGCCATGCTTTATAGGGTGGCTTGTCACCTAATGAGCGATATAAGGTGTGGAGGTTGTTTACTTTCACACCTTAAGGCTAGGGTTGTAGATTTATGCCAATTGCTTTTTTAATGACTTGAGCCGCTGATTTATTTTAAATTCACTGGTTTATATTCAAGTTCAAAATGGCAAAAATAACGCTGTTGCAAGATTCTGCATCACCCGTGAAATGAAACGTTGTGATTTTTCGGCAAGCGCAATGGCATATAGGTCTGTACGTCCGATCATCTTGCCAAACTCGCGCTCGAAAGATAAATTCTTTTCTTTGTCGTTAATCTCATTACTCAGCAAATAGAGCGCACCATTTTCATTTCGTGCATTAGATAGCTTCCATGCGGCAATTTCAATATTCCTGGCGACGTTGTAAATATACTGCGGATTTAAAGTGTCGTTAAAATAAAAATCTGTTTTATCGTTATGTGCTTTGAGTAGCATGGTATGCATGCCTACAATAAATGACAGGACACGGTCACCGGTAAAATCAGGGTTAAAAGCCAGGAAAATAGCATCGGTATCTTGCAGGTTGTTGATTTCTGTGAATTTGAAATGATGTTGAGCGCTAGCATCAAATACCCAAGTTACCATTTTTTCAGCGATGTCAGCAGTACTTTTTTTGAGCTCATGAGGATTTCGCTTGTAAAGCTTTAGCATCAATAGTCGTAAACTTTCAGTGTTTTCACGAATTTCAACATCAGCCATTCGGTCAAAGTCTGCTTTGCCAAGTTGGTTAAGCGTGCTTCGGTCCTGTTGTTGAGGTACAGGTTTTTCTGGCTTGTTGGCTTTTGATGGCGTGTCGGTTGCGCACGCGCATAAGGTCAGTATTAGCAGACTTAACCATAATTTGAAGGTGATTTTCATTGGGTTCGGTGTTCTTATTGGCAAGGCTACGACCTACTTTTGTATAGTACGCGCTTTGGGAAATATCGCACTAAACGTACTGCCTACGCCAACTTCACTCACAATTTCTAATTTAGCCTGGTGCCGTGTAAGAATATGCTTAACAATTGATAGTCCTAAGCCGGTGCCGCCAGTTTCGCGGCTACGGCCACGGTCAACGCGATAAAAACGCTCAGTAAGTCTATCGATGTGTTGTTGCGGAATGCCGATGCCATTGTCACTTACACTAAACACAGCTTGGTCTCGGCGCAACTGCCAGCGAATTTGAATTTCGCCCCCCTTGGGCGTGTAGCGAATCGCATTACTTACCAAATTACTCAGCGCACTTTGCAGCTCATCAAATGCGCCAACTAGATTTAAGTTTTTGGAGATGTCCGCGCTAATTTTGTGGTTACCCTGGCTTAATGCATTCGCATCATTCAACATCATGTTGATGAGCGCACTCATTTCAATAGCCATGTCTTCTGGCGGTTGTGTATTGCTTTCAATGTGTGACAGCGTGAGCAGGTCTTCAATCAAACGTCGCATACGCGTGGTTTGGTCCTGCATCATATTAAAATAACTGCGTATATTCTCAGGAATTACACCATCCATGTCAGATAACGTTTCAATAAAACCACCGACAACGGTCAAAGGCGTGCGCAGTTCGTGTGAAACATTGGCAATAAAATCTCGACGCATCGCGTCTGTTTTTTCAATTTGTGTCACATCGCGACTAATTAACAATTTTTGTTTGCTAGCTAGCGGAATCAGAAAAATCTCCAAAATAGCCTCGGAGTTTCTACAATGCTTAAGCTTGAACGGCTCTGTGAAGTTTCCGTTGTAAAGGTAGGCAATAAAATGGCTGTTTCTGATTAAGTTGACAATGGGTAAGTTTTGATCAGTCGCTAAATTTAAGCCGAGTTGGTTTTCAGCGTGTCTGGTACACCATTCTATTTCGTTGGCAGCACCAAGTAGCACCAAGCCATCTGGAATAGCATTGGCTGTGATGTTAAATCGCTCTAATGCTGAGTTTAACTCAGTCTGTTTTGAATGGTTGTTACGCTCATATTTAAGAAGTGCTGTATAGACGTCTTCCCAAATGCCAGAGCCCTCGGGGATTTCTTGTAATACGGGAGTTTTGAGCCAGCTTTGTAGTTGCTGTAACCAATAGATGTGGCTAGTTAGATAAACTAAAACGCCAAGCGCAAAGATGATAAGCGCAACAACAGTGCTGGTAATCAGCCATAAAAAAATACAGATTGTGCTTAAAGCACCGATGAATAAACCAGCTTTCCAGCGAATATCGTGCACAGATTAAATTTTCATTAGATTTACTTGCCTAATTATAGCCAGATATTCTCATCTATATTTTATTTGTGATGGTAATTTCATTGTAGGATTAACTTAAAACTAACTATTTTGTGCCGATAACCTGTAACCGGCACCACGCACCGTTTGAATCAAATCTTCATGTCCTGATACCGACAATGCATTGCGTAAGCGGCGAATATGCACATCAACGGTGCGGTCTTCCACAAAAACACGATCACCCCATACTTTATCCAGTAACTGGCTACGCGTATGCACACGTTCAGCATTGGACATGAAAAAATGCAGTAATCTAAATTCAGTCGGGCCCAAATCTATAGTTTTTTGGTTGCCAATCACACGATGCGTCGTCGGGTCTAGTCTTAGGCCATTAAACTCAATCGGGTCATCCGTCATTTGCGGTGCGCGTCTGCGCAACACTGCCTTGATTCTGGCGTTAAGTTCACGTGGGCTAAATGGCTTGGTCACGTAATCATCAGCACCAACCTCTAAGCCTCGCACTTTGTCGTATTCTTCACCGCGTGCCGTGAGCATGATAATCGGTATGTTTTTGGTTAATGCATCAGACTTTAATTTACGTGCCAATTCTAAGCCATTCATGCCTGGCAACATCCAATCCAGCAGAATTAAATCAGGGATTGTTTCTCGCATGAGGTCGAGAGCAATTTCAGCGCTTAAGGCGCGTATTGGATGGTGGCCCGCTTGCGTAATGTTAAGCGCCAGTAGCTCTTGAATTGCCGGTTCATCTTCCACCACTAAAATATTGGCTGACATGTGTTTTCCTATCAATTTGCCTGAATAAATTTTGAATACGAGCCAAGTTTATGATGATAGTGTGACAAATTCATGACAAAAATTAAACATCTACACTGTAAATTATTAAAACAAATTTGCCATTTGTATCATTTTGTTACACCATACAATAAATTAAAAATTAAAAGCAAGAAAATAGCGGATTTAAGGAGTTAACTCGATGTCAGGTTTCTTTTCAAAAGAACATATCACAGCAAATGCAAATTTCAATCGCTGGTTAGTGCCACCGGCCGCTTTGGCTGTACATTTATCTATCGGCATGGCATATGGTTTCAGTGTATTTTGGAAGCCGCTAGGCAATGCGCTGGTAGATGACGCAGGCAAGCCCTTAGCTGCCTGTGCTGCAGGCGCCACTACCTTCGGAGAAAAACTATCAGGCACAGCAACGGCACTGTTTGCAACTGATTGTAACTGGACGCAATTTGATTTAGGTTGGATGTACACCTTATTTTTTGTATTGCTAGGTTGCTCGGCTGCTGTTTGGGGTGGCTGGCTAGAGCGCGCTGGTCCACGCAAAGCCGGTTTGGTTTCTACACTATGCTGGTGCGGTGGTTTGCTGATTTCAGCTTACGGGGTCTATACCCATCAGTTGTGGATGATGTGGCTAGGGTCCGGAGTCATAGGTGGCATCGGTTTAGGTTTAGGCTATATTTCGCCAGTTTCTACACTCATCAAGTGGTTTCCAGACCGTCGCGGTATGGCAACCGGTATGGCGATTATGGGCTTTGGCGGTGGCGCTATGATAGGCTCGCCCTTGGCTGCGAAAATGATGACTTATTTTTCTACGCCGACCAGCGTTGGAGTGTGGCAGACATTTGTGGCTTTAGCCGTGATTTATGCGGTATTTATGTTGTGCGGATCATTAGGCTACCGCGTGCCGCCATTAGGCTGGAAACCTGCTAATTGGACGCCGCCAGCTACACAGCAAAATGCAATGATTGCTTCACGTCATGTGCATTTAAAAAACGCACATAAAACCCCTCAGTTTTGGCTGTTGTGGATTGTGTTATGTATGAATGTGTCTGCAGCCATTGGTATCATCGGCGCCGCGGCACCCATGTTGCAAGAGACTTTTGGTGGCGCGCTCATCGGCCAGGCTGGTGTCGGTTTTGATGAAGTTAAAAAGGACGCAGTTTTAACGGCCGCTGCGGCCTCGGTCGGCGCTGGTTTTGTGGGTTTGATTTCTATTTTTAATATTTTTGGCCGTTTTGCGTGGGCAACCTCATCAGACAAATTGGGGCGTAAACGGACTTATTACATTTTCTTTATTCTCGGCGTATTGATGTATTGCACCGCAACCTATGTAGCAGGCTTTAAATCGTTGGCTTTATTTGTCGGCAGTTTTTGTGTGATTGCCTCGATGTATGGTGGCGGATTCGCTACCATACCAGCTTACCTAGCTGATATGTTTGGTACGCAGTTTGTTGGTGCTATTCATGGCCGATTACTGACCGCATGGTCCACTGCCGGGATTTTAGGCCCGGTAGTTGTAAATTACATGCATGACACACGCCTAGAAGCCGGTGTGCCATTTGATCAAATTTATGGCCCTATCTTTTTGGCGCTTGCGGGGTTGTTGGTCGTGGGCTTTATTGCCAATTGGTTAATTAAACCGGTTGCCGAAAAGTATTACATGACGGATGCCGAGCTTGAGTTGGAGCATCAGCTAGCACATGAAAAATCATTAGCCGCGAATGGTGGCAAATTGGCCACTAGCGCAGCAATGACTTTAAAGCCGGCAAACCACCCGGTACTCACTGCTTTTGTCTGGGCTTTGGTGCTGATTCCTATTAGCTATGGGGTTTGGAGTACACTACAAAAAGCATGGGTTTTATTTCACTAAAGGGCACTTCTATAAATTAAAATTCCGTCATGATACTGCGTTGCGCATAAAAAATTACTCCTTATCAGAGGTAAACTGATAAGCACTACTAAGCCAGTAAACTGGCAAGTATTGCTAATATATCAATCATATACTGCGTCCTAATTTTTTATTTGCGCCTTGTCTGATTTAGCAATTTAATTTTATAGAAGTGCCCTAAAGTTTATTTGGTTTTAGCTTGAGTCTTTATTTTATAAGGCTTTTATTTAGTAGCACCCATCTCAAAAGCTTAAGTCGCTAGTGATACCCACTTTATGCGGTAAAATACGGTTTTCTGTAATTAAAGCTGACTGAAGGGTATTAAAACGTGAGAGAGATTAAGCAAAATTTAGATGGTTCAGGCATGCAAGTAGGCATTGTCCTGTCAAGGTTTAACAGCAATATTGGCGACGGGCTACTGAGTGCTTGTACCAGTGAATTGCTTAAACTGGGCGTGGCCAGCAATGCGATTACCATTGCCACAGTGCCGGGCGCACTTGAAACGCCGCTATTGTTACAACACATGGCATTAAGCGAAAAGTATGATGCTTTGATTGCTTTGGGCGCGATTGTCAGAGGTGAGACTTATCATTTTGAAGTGGTGGCTAATGAGTCAGCACGCGGAATTTCTGAAGTACAGCTGAATACAGGCGTGCCAGTGGCGAATGCTGTATTAACGACAGAGGATGATGAGCAAGCCCTTGCCCGCATGCATATTAAAGGTGCGGAAGCTGCACAGGTTGCAGTTGAAATGTTTAATTTGGTTAAAGCGTTATGATCGCGGATAACCCTTCATTAACCAGTCTGGCTGTTGAGCCTGATGCGAGCGTAGAACAAGCTGTTAACAAACGTAGTGCTTCCAAAAATAATTCAGCCAAAAAAAATGGCAGTAGAAATCGCAGAAAGTCACGTGAGCTGGTGTTAAAAGCGGTTTATCGCGGCATGTTGAATCAATCTGAAATGTCACAAATATTGCGTGACATGGTGGATGACCCAGATTACAACAAGGCAGATGAAGCTTACTTTAAGCAGCTGTTAGAAAGTGTGACGACACACCTTGATGTGATTGATGTGAAGATGGCAAGTTTTATTGACCGCCCAGTTGCTGAGTTAAGTCCGATCGAACACGCTATTTTGCGCATCGCCGGATGTGAGTTAATGTTTGATCTAAGTATTCCCTATCGCGTGGTGATTAACGAAGGTGTTGAGCTAGCTAAGGTGTTTGGCGGTACTGATGGTCATAAATATATCAATGGTGTGTTGGATAAGTTTGCGGCAGAGGTACGTGAAACTGAAGTAACGCGAGCTAGAAGTTAAAACGGTAAGTAGCTAACTTTTGAAACTAGCCTGTAATTTTTTAGTTTGATGAATGTGCTTTATCAAATAGGCTTAGTTCCACTTTAAGATCAATGGATATGGACTTAAGTGATGCCTTAGAAGTAGTACGTCTGACAGATGTAGGTTTGTTGCGAGACCATAACGAAGACGCAATCGCCAGTGATGTGACGATGGGCTTTGTCATACTGGCAGACGGCATGGGCGGCTATAAAGCGGGGGAGGTCGCCAGTGAAATGGCGGTGCTAAGCATTACTGTTGATTTAAAAGAGGCGATGATAAATGATCGATCTAATCTTGAAGCGGTAGGATTTAAAAAACAGTCTGAGTCACAGTTAATCATAGATGCAGTGAAGCAGGCGAATGAGGTGATTTATCACGTGTCACAAACGCAGTCGCAGTGCGCAGGCATGGGTACAACATTGGTTGTGGGGCTCTTTACCAATAATAAGTTACTGGTGGGGCATATTGGCGATTCGCGGATGTACCGTTTACGTGGTCAGGTGTTAACGCAAATTACTGAAGACCACTCGTTACTTCAAGAGCAAATTAAATTGGGCTTGATTACCCCGGAACAGGCAAGATTCTCTGCCAATAGAAATCTAGTGACACGTGCTTTGGGTACTGACCCTGAGGTTGAGTTGGAGTTGAATGAATACGACGTGGCACTTGAGGACGTTTATCTTCTCTGCTCAGACGGCTTGAGTGACATGGTGGATGACAGCATTATACAAGCGGCACTTAATGAACATTCATTTAGCCTGACAAAGGCAGCCGAGGTGCTGGTGCAGTTAGCCAACGATAACGGCGGCAAAGATAATATTTCTGTCATACTGGTTAAAGTAAAAAAAACATTTGAATGTAATTATTCTTGGTATGATAATTTTCTTGGTTGGTTAAAGTAGCAGGATGGATGATGGCAACGCTTATTCTTTCGCTCGAAAATGTATTTATTAGCGAATACCCGCTTAACAAGGCGAGTGTTCATATTGGACGTAAGTCAGCTAATGATATTCATCTTGATAATTTGGCCGTGAGTGGCGACCATGCCATGATCGTAAAATCGGGCGGCGATTTTTATATTGAAGACTTAGCCAGTACTAATGGCACGTTAGTGAATGATGAGTTTATTAAAAAGCAGATTTTAAAAAATGGTGATGTGATTGAGTTTGGCAAGTATCAATTAAAGTATGTTGACGATGCCACATCAGGCGTCGAGGCTGAGCAAGCCCGTCCAGCTTTTGAAAAAACAATGATGATCCACCCGTCGGCGATGAGGTCCAGCAAAGCTAAACCTGAAGTTGCTCCTGCTTCAATAGTACAATCGATGACAGGTTCTGAAATGCCTCTGGGTGAAAAAACCAATACAAGTAGTTCGGCGTTAACATCAACAGCATCGCCCACCAACAGCTTAAGCAACCTTGTAGGTAAAATACAGGTCTTAAACGGATCTGGCAGTGGGCGCGAATTGGTGTTGAATAAAACGTTAACGACGCTTGGCAAAGTAGGGATTCAAGTGGCTGTGATTACAAAGCGACCCCACGGCTATTTTATTACGCATGTTGAAGGGCTTACTCTGCCTATCGTCAATGGCACATCCGTAGGTCTACAAGCGCTAGCATTGAGCGACCATGATGTGATTGAGTTGGCTGGCGTTAAGATGGAATTTTATCTTATAAAATCTTAACCAGATTTTAAGTGGGCGTCTGTAGCCTCGCCATATAAAACGTAAATCCAACTTTATTTTAAACTTGTTAACAAGGTGCAAATGTCATCCCAATGATTAATGATTTGCAACACCCTTATCTATTAAGGCGCCTTGAAAGGCTTAACGCTATTGGTGTAGCGCTTTCTGCAGAACGGGATAACTCACGTTTGTTGGAAATGATTTTGCTTGGTGCGCAAGAGATTACCAATGCTGATGGTGGTACGCTCTATACTATTACTGACGATAAGCATCTTAAGTTCGAGATTATGAGCAACAGAACGCTCAATATGTCGCTTGGTGGCACGACAGATAAACCCATTCCATTTTTGCCGCTACCTTTATATTTAGAAGATGGTAGCCCTAATCTCACAACTGTGGCTGCATACGCCACGCTAAATAACAAAACCGTCAATATTGTTAATGCCTATGAAGTGGAGGATTTTGACTTTTCTGGCACACGCAGGTTTGATGCAAAGACTGGCTACCATTCGCAGTCATTTTTGACCATTCCGATGAAAAATCACGAATCTGAAGTGATTGGTGTATTGCAACTGATCAATGCAATTGACGTTGATACCGGTGAAATCATTCCTTTTTCAGTGGCTAATCAGAGCTTAGTTGAATCGCTGGCATCTCAAGCTGCTGTGGCTATGACCAACCATAATTTAATTGAAGGATTAAAGAGTTTATTTGAGGCATTTATTACGCTGATTGCGGATGCGATTGACCAAAAGTCACCCTATACCGGTGGCCATTGTCGGCGCGTACCCGAGCTTACGATGATGCTTACTCAGGCCGCAATTAATACTCAATCAGGACCACTTAAAGATTTTAACCTGAATGAAAATGAATTTTATGAGCTTAAAGTTGCTAGCTGGCTACATGATTGCGGTAAAGTGACCACGCCTGAGGCTGTGATGGATAAGCCGACCAAGCTGTCTTCAATTTTTGATCGTATTCAGTTGATCGATGAGCGTTTTGAGCTACTAAAACAGCAGGCTGAGTGTGACATGCTCAAACAGCAGCTACTATTGCTACGCAGTAATACTAACAACATAGACTTGCAAGATAGGTTTGCAGAACTAGCCTTAACTTTAAATGCGTTTAAAGTTAAGTGCGACCAAGATCGAGTCTTTTTAAGGCGCGCTAATATTGGCAGTGAACTAATGACGCCAGAGGATCAGCAGCGGGTGCGTGACATCAGTATGTTGACCATCATTGACGGTGAGGGTAACTTAACACCGTTTTTAAGTGAGAATGAGTTATATAACCTTGGTATCGTTCGTGGCACGTTAACTGCAGAAGAGCGTCAGGTGATCAACAATCATATTGTAGTCACAATTAATATGCTCGAGTCCCTGCCTTATCCCAAAAGCCTGCAACGCGTCCCTGAGTACGCGTGCGGGCACCATGAGCGCATGGATGGCAAAGGTTACCCTAAAGGATTGACGCGTGAGCAGATGTCGATTCCAGCGCGTGTGATGGGTATTGCCGACATTTTTGAAGCACTAACATCAAAAGACAGGCCCTATAAGAAGGCTAAAACGCTTTCAGAGTCATTAGCCATTTTAGGCAGGATGAAAGTTGATCATCATATAGACCCTGACTTATTCGACATTTTTATACGCGAGAAAATTTATTTAAAATATGCTCAGCAATTTTTAGAGCAGGAACAAATCGACGAGGTTGATCATACGCAAATACCCGGTTATCAACCTTAAGCTCGAGTTTTTTTGTGGGAAAGCTACTTTTAACCCAGATTTTCCATTAGGACTTGTCAGAGGCTGATAATCAATACTAAAGCCAACAAGTTGACATTCAAGTAGATGCATAATCGCCTAATGGGAAATCTGGGTTTAATGGTGAAGATTTATAATCGCATGTCCTGGCAACCATTTTGGTCGCAACTGAGGTAGCTACCTTGCTCATACCAGTCACCTAAAACCCAGCGTGTTATGTTGTGTCCATCTAGTTGAATTTGATGTTGATTGGGTCTATGGGTGTGACCGTGAATCAATAGCTCTGGGTAATGATAGGCTTGCAATAGTGCTTTCACGGCATCTGAATTCACATCCATGATTTGCGCTGACTTTTGTGATTTTTCTTGTTCGCTATGTGTTCGAATGGATTCGATTTGTTTTTTTCGTGTTTCTAATGACTGGCTCAGGAATTCTTTTTGCCAGTTTTTGTCTCGAACTTGATGGCGAAAATTTTGATAAGCAATATCATCGGTACATAAATCATCACCATGGCTTAAAAGCGCTTTTTTGCCATGTAAAACCACTAAAGTTGGGTCGTTAACTAGTGTGATTTTTGCGGCAGTACAAAAGCGCTGGCTGATAAGAAAATCACGATTGCCGTGCATTAGAAATAGTTGCACACCAGTATCGGCAAGTGTTTTAAATGCCAAGATTATTTGCTGATGAAATGCATCCTCAATATCGTCATCGCCAGCCCAATACTCAAATAAATCACCTAAAATATAAAGCGCTTTGGCTTTTATTGCAGTCGTTTGTAGGAAATCTAAGAATGCAATTGTGATGTGTGACCGACTTGCACATAAATGCAAATCCGAGATAAATAAGTAAGTATCTGAGCTAGCTACTTTTGGTAAAAAAGGATTAGATAAATCGGTAAGCGGTAATTTGGGATGGGAAGGCTTGGTATGAGGTAAATCAGGGTGAGATAAATCAGGCTTTAATGAATCAACTTCTGATTTATCTCGAGGTTGTGCCATGGCAGATTATGCGCGGGTAGCACGCTCAATAATCACGTTGCTGGCTGGCACATCTTGGTGACCTTTAAGGCTGGTTGTAGCCACTTGCTTAATTTTATCAACCACATCAAATCCATCAATGACCTTGCCAAACACACAATAACCCCAGCCGCTACTTGTAGGCGCGGTGTGGTTAAGAAACTCATTGTTAGCAACGTTAATGAAAAACTGGCTACTGGCAGAGTGTGGTGCAGAAGTGCGTGCCATCGCAATCGTATAGGTGTCGTTGCTTAAGCCATTATCAGCTTCATTTTTAATTTCGGCTTCAGTCTTTTTTTGGCTCATTGCAGTATCAAAACCACCACCTTGAAGCATAAAGCCGTTGATAACGCGGTGAAAAATAGTGTCATCATAAAAACCGTTATCTACGTATTGTAAAAAGTTCGCAACGGTAATCGGTGCCTTTTCAGCATCGAGTTCTAAAGTAATTTCGCCAAAGTTTGTGTGCAGTTTAACCACAAGGTTTCCTTAATATAAATAGTTACAAAAAATCAATGTCCAACAGGCTACTAGCTTATTTTAATTAAATACAGTGTTTATCAATGTACTTCATTTAACTTAATTTGGTGAATGATAATGCTTGATTTAGGCACGTCACCATAAGGGCCAACGTATGTGGTTGGTGCTGCGCCAATTTCACGTACAACATCCATCCCTTTAAGTACACGCCCAAATACGCAGTAACCAATCAACTCAGGTTCTGGACCTCTGAAATTCAAAAACTGATTATTGGCTAAGTTGATAAAAAATTGTGCCGTTGCTGAGTTTGGGTCTGATGTTCTAGCCATTGCCAGCGTGCCAATTTCATTCTTTAATCCATTGTTAGCCTCGTTAATAATCGGTGGTAGTGTTTCTTTCTCAGCCATGCTGGCGGTAAAGCCGCCGCCCTGAATCATAAAGTTACTAATAACGCGATGAAAAATAGTTTCTTTATAAAAGCCAGAGTTTACATAGTGCAAAAAATTAGCCACGGTTTTGGGGGCTTTTTCTGGGTATAGCTCAACGACGAAGTTACCACGGTTTGTTTCAACAATGACTTGCGGATTAGCAGCTAGTGCCGAGCTACTGAGTAATGCAAGCATTAAGAAAGCATAAATTTGGCGCATATATGTCCTTAAAAAGTAATGACTCTGATCGAGCTGGTAATAAGTTATGTAGATAAGAAAATTACGTTGGAAAATAATTAGCGATAATCGCAGTTAAGCGGCACCTTCGTAAATAATTTTCCAAGTATTATCTTCTTGAATCCAATATTGGCGTTTTTGCATTTTATTCTTGAGGGCGGTGCTGTTAAAGTCCTGCACAAAATCAACGACCACTAGTTCTTTATGGTCATCCGGATAGCTAAACATGCTGATATTTGATAGTGCAATTTCAACCTTGGGCTTACTAGCTTGTACGCGATATTTGTGCTCTGACCATTGCTGAAGGTTAATGCCGTTGCTAGAAAAGTCTTTAGAGTAGTGCGCTAGATATTTAGAAGTATCTTGTGATTTCCAGTCTTTCAGCCAATCATCAACCGCAGCGGTAAGGGTTTGTTTGCGCGCTTCGTTATTTGCAGGGTTATTTAGCCATTGTAAGTTATTAGCAATAATAACCGGTGTTTTGCCCGCTTGTAAAATAGGGGCAAGTGTATTCAGGTCTTGATTAGTTAGTACCACGCAGCCGTCACTGGCACGCGGTGCCCTGCTGTATGTGTGGCTTGGGGTTCCGTGCAACCAGATACCAGAGCCTTTGCGATTATTCTCTCTATCCCATTCATTGGGGTAGTTAAGCGGGTAGGCGCCATCACCGTATAGGTCAGGCAATGGTTGGGTCAGTTTTGTACTGGCAAAATATACGCCAATAGGCGTGCGTTTATCGCCTTCAGTTTGTTTGATGATGCCATTTTTACCAACGGTGATGTAGTAATCAGCAATGTATTTCAACTGACCTTGCTCGTTTTTGTACAAATACAACCTTGATTTGTCAGTATCCACTACCATTAAATGACTTTGTTGTGCGTTGGGCGCCAACAGTAGGTCAGGCTGTTTGGTTATGTCCTGCCGGGCGAGGTAATGCTCGATTCTTACGCGCGCTTCTTCTTTAAGATTTTTTATTTCTTCCGACTGGTTATCATTTGCACTGCCAAATGATTGCAAATATTTACCTTGTGCCATCAGGAGATCGCCACGCACTAGATGTGCCAGCTTAAAGTTAGGCGTGCTATCAATCAGTTGGTCGATGGTGCTGAGCGCCTGCTGGTTTTTACCTTCAGAAATTTCGAGCAAGCTTTTGACCAACAAACTCTCTGTTAGATTTGAAGCAACTTTGACGGCATCACTTAATGTGGTTTTAGGTAGTAAATTGCTAAAGCTAAAGCGATTGACTGCCGTGGCGTTCCACGGCACCAATGTGATGGCTGCTAATAGTGTATAGGTAAAGGCTTTATTGACTACCATGGTTTAGCTATTAATTGTCCGCAATTTCCTGATCGATTAACCAGTTGTCGCCTACCTTTTTCATGTGCAGGGTTTTATTGGTACGGATCGGCTTACCATCAGCGCGGTAAGATTGTTTGAATTGGACTTTAGCGGCATCCCCGGAGTTGGATGCAATCTTCAGGTTGGAAAGCTCAACACTGATAGAAGATGGCTTGCTAACGCGTTGGCGGCGTTGTTGTTCCCATGCTTGGCGGCTTTGACCTTTAGCCGGTTTGAAGCTGTCGCTATAACTGGCTAAGTATTGATTTACGTTTTTAGCAGACCATGCTTGTGACCAGCCATTAACTGCAGCAACAATGGCTTCATCCGCGTTGCCGGCTAGATTAGCATCTGTTTTTTTAGCAACAACTTTTACGTCGGCGGCACTTGTAACTGAGTTTTTAGCGGCATCTTTAGACGCGGCAATCGTTGTTTTATTGCCGGTACCGAATAGGTCTTTAATTAAAGAAAGTTTACCTTGTGCACGTGAGTTGCTGGTATCAAGTTGCAAGGCTTTATCATAAGCCTCACTTGCCATACGTGCGTAGATGTCACCTAAGTTTTCATGCGCGGTAGCATAGCTTGGGTGGGTTTTAATTGCGGTTTCTAGCGCCTTGCGTGCTTTATCAAATTGGCCTTGATCAGCGTAAAGTACGGCTAAATTATTGTAAGGCTCAGGTAAGTTCGGAAATTTTTCAGTGACTTCGGTAAAGGTTTTAATTGCATCGTCACGACGACCTTGCTCCGCTAGTAAAACCCCTTTCATGAATAGTGCTTGTGCATTTTTAGGGTTGGCTACGATGTAAGCGTTTACCTTATCAATGGCGGCGGCAGTTTGCCCTTGGTCTGCAAGCTGTGAAATATCTTTAAGCTCATCTGCGTGTGCAATAGATAGTGTGAAACTCGCAGATACAACCAATACAAACCTTGTGATAGTGGGAGTGAGCGCAGCAATAAAATTATTCATTGTGATATACTTTTTTGGGTGAATAAATAAAACGTAATTCTATCAATAGCCTAACTAACCTCCAATAGCTCATTTAGGTTTAAGGCAATATATTTTGCTAATTAGCGCGTTTTCAAGCAAACTTTGCCAAAACTAACACCCCAATCAAATTTACATTCCAGATTATGCTCAAAATTTACAATACCCTAGTGCGTGAAAAGCAAACCTTTACCCCGATTGTGGCGGGAAAAGCCAGCATGTATGTGTGTGGCATGACGGTTTATGACTACTGTCATTTAGGGCATGCGCGCGTCATGGTCGTGTTCGACATGGTGAGTCGTTGGCTACGCGCATCAGGGTTGGACGTGACTTATATCCGCAACATTACGGACATTGATGACAAAATCATCAAACGTGCTAATGAAAATAACGAATCAATCACGCAATTAACTCAGCGCTTTATTGATGCGATGGATGAAGATTCCGCGAAGCTGGGCGTGCTACGTCCTGATATTGAGCCGCGTGCGACGTCGTTTGTGGGCGGTATGTTAAACATGATTGCAATACTGATTGAAAAAGGCTTTGCCTATGTGGCGGCTAATGGCGATGTTTATTATTCGGTGAATAACTTTGAGGGTTATGGCAAGTTATCGGGTAAATCATTAGCAGATTTACGTGCAGGTGAGCGCGTTGAGGTCGATACTTTCAAAAAAGACCCCATGGATTTTGTGTTATGGAAAGCCGCGAAACCCGACGAGCCCAGCTGGGAATCGCCTTGGGGCAAGGGTCGCCCAGGTTGGCACATTGAATGTTCGGCGATGAGCGCTCATTATTTTGGCGCACACTTTGATATTCATGGCGGAGGCCAGGATTTGCAGTTTCCGCATCATGAAAATGAAATTGCTCAGAGCGAAGCTTTTAATGGCGAAGCTGTACACAGTAAAGCTGCGCATAGCCATGATGGCAAATCTTGCCAAATGGTGAACTACTGGATGCATAATGGTTTTGTGCGCGTGGACGATGAAAAAATGTCTAAGTCTTTGGGCAACTTTTTCACTATTCGTACCGTATTAGAAAAATACGACGCCGAAGTGGTGCGCTTTTTTATTCTACGTGCGCATTATCGCAGCCCGCTTAATTATAGTGATCAGCATTTAGATGATGCAAAAGTGGCGCTTACTCGCCTTTATACAGCGTTGCGTGGTCATGATGTAGGTGAGCCAGCAATTGATTGGCAGCATCCGCAGGCGGCGCGTTTTAAAGATGCCATGAATGATGACTTCAATACGCCGGAAGCTTTGGCTGTATTGTTTGATTTGGCGAACGAAGTGAATAAAACCAAGTTGGCAGAAACTGCGCGACTGCTTAAAAGCTTGAGTGGTGTGTTGGGCTTGCTGCAGCGTAACTCAGATGATTTCTTGCAAGGCGAAGCTTCCGTGGCGCTTGATGTTGACGCTTTAATCCAGGCACGCCTGACTGCCAAGCAATCTAAAAACTTTGCTGAAGCAGATGCCATTAGAAAGCAATTAGCAGAGGCGGGGATTGTGTTAGAAGACACTCCCCAAGGCACAACTTGGCGCCGCGCTTAGCCTGTTTTCTAATCAAATTTAAAAATTAAATGATAAACAAGTAAGGAATTGATATGCCCGTTAAACTCACAGCCCCACAAGCATCATCTTTATTGCCGGTTAAGGGTGTGCAATTGGGTTTTGCAGAAGCCTATATTAAAAAACCTAATCGCAAAGATGTGTTGGTGATGACGTTGGCTGAAGGTAGTCGTGTCGCGGGCGTGTTCACTAAAAACCGTTTTTGCGCGGCCCCGGTGATTTTATGTAAAGATTTTTTGGCGCAAAGCCATGATAATCAACAGCAGGGCATTCGTGCCTTGTTGGTAAACACTGGCTGTGCCAATGCTGGGACGGGGGAAGACGGTTTAAATCGTGCGCAGCAAAGTTGCGAGGCGTTGGCTAATTTACTTAACTTGCAAGCCAATCAAGTGTTGCCGTTTTCTACTGGTGTGATTTTAGAGCCGTTACCTGTTGATAAAGTCATTGCCGGTTTGCCAGCAGCCATTGCCAATTTAGAAGAAGATAACTGGCTCAACGCGGCAGAAGCCATTATGACAACCGACATTGTTGCCAAAGGCACTTCAAGGCAGATTCAGCTGAGTGGCAAAACGGTCGCTATTACTGGCATGAGTAAAGGCTCTGGCATGATTCACCCTAACATGGCGACCATGTTGGGCTATATTGCGACCGATGCCGCCGTTAGCCAGTCCGCATTGACGAGTATTATCCAGTATGCAGTGAATAAATCATTTAACTGCATTACGGTCGATGGCGATACATCAACCAATGATAGCTTGATTTTGGTGGCAACCAACCTTGCCGGTAATGCAGAGGTGACAGAAAATAGTGCTGATTTTATTACCCTGCGCGATGCATTGACTGACGTAGCTATTGAGCTGGCGCAAGCCATAGTGCGAGATGGTGAAGGCGCAACCAAGTTTATGACAGTAAGTGTTGAGCGTGGAAAAGATGAAGAAGAATGTCGCAAAGTGGCGTACGCCATTGCACATTCACCATTGATTAAAACAGCATTTTTTGCCTCAGATCCTAATCTGGGTCGTATATTGGCAGCCATTGGCTATGCTGGCATTGATGATTTAGATGTGAGTACATTGCAATTATACTTAGGCGATGTACTGGTAGCAGAAAAAGGCGGCAGGGCAGCCTCATATCTTGAAGAGCAGGGGGTTGCCATCATGAAGGAATCTGACATTTTAGTGCGCGTGGTGTTGAATCGCGGTGCAGAAAGTATCACGATTTGGACCTGTGATTTCTCTTACGATTACGTAAAGATAAATGCAGATTATCGTTCTTGATACATGGTTATCTTTGATTATTTATATTTTCAAATAGGTTATTTCAATTGCATGCGATCAATTCGGTACCACGCTTAGTGGATAGTGTGGTTACAGAGGCGTCTGTTGGCATCATTCAACGTGACAATGGCTTGGTATTGCTAGGCGAGCGCCCAGTTGGCAAGCCGTGGGCAGGTTACTGGGAGTTCCCCGGGGGCAAGGTAGAGTCGAATGAAACCCCTGCTCAAGCATTAAAAAGAGAGCTGCAAGAAGAGTTAGGCATTACGGTCACTCATTATTACCCTTGGCTTACGCGTAGTTATGATTATGAAGCGAAATATGATGCTTTTGGCGCGTTAGAAAGCCCAGCTAAAACCGTCAAACTACATTTCTTTATAGTGGTAGCGTGGGAAGGTGAGCCATCAGGTTTGGAAAACCAAGCGCTGAGCTGGCAAAACCCTGCAACAATTAGCGTAGGACCTATGTTGCCGGCTAATGCGCCGATATTAACGGCGCTTACATTATCGCCAATTTATGCGATTACCAATTTAAGCGAGTGGGGCGAAGACTTATTCTTTGCGCGCTTGAAACTAGCGCTTAATAACGGCTTGATGCTGATACAAGTGCGCGAAAAACAGCTCTCTACAGAAGCGTTAATGGTGTTCGCGGCGCGGGTGATTGAGATGGCTGAACCCTATGAAGCCAAAGTATTTATCAATACGGATTTAAATCTGGCACGAACATTAAATGCCGCTGGCGTGCATTTAAACGCACAACAACTGCAGCAGTTGCAAACGAAACCAAAAGACTTGTTATGCGGAGCATCATGCCATAACCCTCAAGAGCTGGCGCAGGCGGCTAAGTTGGGTTTGGATTACGTGATGTTATCCCCAGTGCAGGCTACGCTTAGTCATGAAGGCGCAGAACCTCTTGGTTGGGATGTTTTTACGAATTTAATTACTGGCTATACATTACCGGTGTTTGCCTTGGGTGGCTTGCAGATAGCTGATTTACCTACAGCTAGATTGCATGGCGCGCATGGCATTGCCATGCAACGAGGAGCCTGGGTTGATCAATAGCTCTTGGGCTGATCAATAGTTGAAATCTTAGCTTATATTTTTGTGCTACTAATGGTGATGGTGTTCATGCGTATCGTGATTGTTAGTAGCTTCCCCATTGGCTACTTTTACTACCGCTTTAACTTGCTGCTTAAATTCAATATTATTTTGAAGTTTAAAAGTGAGCGTAAAATTCACTTGTTCGCCCTCAGTCAGCGGTTTTTTCAAATCAAACAGCATTAAATGAAAGCCGCCTGGTGCCAGCAGGTATGGCTTGCCTGCCACGAGCGGCAATGTCTCAAGCATACGCATTTTCATCACACCATTTTGCATATCCATGCTATGAATCTCAACGCTCTTGGTCACGTCACTCTCAACATGTACTAGATTGACATTTTGTTTGCTGGTAAACGTCATGTAAGCGGCACCAACTTCCTGTCCCGGATTGGTCGGACGAACCCAGGCGTTTTCTACAGATACACCATTTTTTTCTGCAATCGAATTCTGTGTCGAGACCTCTTTAGCTTGCACAAAGGTAGCGCCTATTGTCAATGTTAGTATTAAAGCGCAGAAACAATGTTTAAATAATAAGTGGTTCATTGTGATCCTTTTAAATTCAAGTACTTATGCTAACAGCCTTAATCGCATGATTAAAGCGTGTAGTTTTCAAGCTTATTGCGACGTATAGTCATCAGGTAATTGGTCGGCTTTAGCTTCAACTGGGATTGCGTAACCTTCGCTTGCCCATAAGCCTAAGTCAATGAGCTTGCAACGATTGCTACAAAAGGGGCGAAACGCATTGTCGGGAGAGAATTCTGCTAATTGCTTACAAGTGGGGCATGCGACTAATTTCTTTTTAGTATTGACCATGGTAGTGTTTCAAGCGAGTTTTGTAAGTTTCAGTTTTAAGGGCATCTCTATTAATTCAATTTTGCGAGCATCCGCTTTGCGGCTTGCCTGCTTAAACCATTTTGTCGCGATACTGCGTTGCTCATAAAAAATTATTCCTTGCATATCAACTATATGCTGCGTCACAATTTTTTACTCATGCCTTGTCTGGCTTTGCAACTTGAATTAATAGAGGTGCCCTTATGTCTGTAATCAAGTTATAAATTACATAGCGTTAACAAAAACGGTACGTCTTCTTCATGTTTTTGTGGTTTTTGGGTGCAATCCAGCGTATTAAATCGTATATTAATTGCGTACTTATTGGCGCTTACTTCAGGGAAGCAGGTAAGGCTTTCAGCAAGTTCTATTTTTAACATTTGTGCAGGCTTTGTGCCACCAAGCATTTGCTGGTAAGCGCCATTTGCTGCGATTAACTTGCTGGTGGCGCCACTACCACGCAATATGCGCAAAATAATGATGATTGCTTGCTGCATGGGGATGAGGGGGCTGAGCCAGGCATCCAAATCGCTTTTGCGTCTATCCTCGCTAAGGCCGAGCCAGTAATGGTATGAAGGTACATCAAACTCACACACACCACCAAGGATGCCAGCGCGTTGCTTGATGCTCATCAGCCATTCATTGGCTCTTAATGTTTGCCCGAATTTAGAGGTTTCGGCACGTAATTCTTTGACAGCAATTTCAATGTCAGAAAGTGTTGACTCCAATGCGTCTGCTTCAATGGCTGGGTTGCCAACGAGTAATCGCATGGCAGTTTTTTGACGCTCAAGCTCTTGTAATAGATCTGACTTAAGATCGGCGCGATCAACCACATCTAAAATTTGCAGCAATGTAAGTAACGCGCAGTGGTGATGATATTCGTGACTAGCTTCTGCGTTATACAAAACTTTGGCGAACAGATCTTCAACGCGAAGCAAAGTGCGTATGCGCTCATTAAAAGGATAATCGTAACTAGGCATGTTTCATAATGGTTTAGCCCAAGCGGCACTTTGCTGAATATAGACTTTAAAATGATAAAAAATAAATACGCGTTAAAATAAAGTTGAGCTGAATTATCAAATTTATTTGTTAACTATGCAAGTATTAATAAGCTTTTTATGCAGTTCATTAATTTTTGTCGCTAATTCTTCAACAGAACCGTTATTTTCAATCACTTCGTCACTAAGTTTTCGTCGCGTTTCCCTAGAGACCTGCGCGGCCATCATGGCTTTAACTTCAGGTTCAGATAACCCGCTACGCGCCATTGCACGTTCGATTTGTAAGGCTTCATTGCAATCAATGACCAAGACTTTGTGCGTAATGGCTTGGTAGCGGTTGTTTTCAAAAAATAAAGGCACGACTAACACTTGATAGCGTGGATGCAACTGGTTTTGATTGGCGGTTAGTTGCTTTACCGCGCGGGCGTGGATTGCGGGATGAAGCAAGGCTTCGAGTTTAAGCCGCTCTTTGGCGTCGCTAAGTATATGAGCACGTAGTTTGGCGCGGTTGAGTGTGCCATCTGCATTAAGAAACTCCAAGCCAAAAGTACGCCCGATTTCAGCAAGGGTGGGTTCGCCGGTAGCAGTTAACGCATGCGCAATGGCATCGGTATCCACCACAGGCACGCCAAGTTTTTTAAACTGTTTGGCAGCCTCACTTTTGCCTGAGCCGATGCCGCCAGTGAGTGAAATGACGATCATACTTGATTATGGCAGATAAATTGCAGCAAGTTGTTGCCCAAAAAACAGCGCGGCAATACCGCCAATAGCTAAGAATGGGCCAAATGGCATTGGCACTTCTTTGCCGCGTTTTGTGAGTACGATTAAAGCGATGCCAATGACGGCACCCAAGGTAGAGGATAGTAAAATAACGGCTGGCAATAGTTTCCAGCCAAACCATGCACCAATTGCAGCTAGCAGTTTAAAGTCTCCATAGCCCATACCCTCTTTGCCACGGATGAGCTTAAATAACCAATAAACGGACCATAAGATTAAATAACCAGCGGCGGCACCGATGACAGCAGATTTTAAATCAGTGAAGCCGAAATTCAAGTTAAAGAGTAGGCCTAGCCAAAGTAGCGGCAAGGTGATGTCATCTGGTAGCAGTTGTGTATCAAAATCAATAAACGTAAGTGCTATCAGCGCAAAAGTGAAAATTGAAGCAAATAGCGCCGTGCTGCTGTAGCCAAATTTCCAGCTAATTAAGCCGATAAGTGCGCCTGTGAGTGTTTCAATCAGCGGGTAACGTAAGCTAATAGGCGTTTTGCAGCCGCGGCAGCGACCTCTCAATATTAAATAGCTAATGACAGGAATGTTTTCCAAGGCGGTAATTTTGTGGCCGCATTTGGGGCAAGCTGAGCGGGGTTTAGATAAGGTATAGCTGGTTTGTGCTGGAATCTCTTTGCCTTGAAGTTCCAGGCAGTTGTTGTGCCATTCGCGTTCCATCATTTTAGGTAGTCGATAAATGACAACATTTAAAAAACTACCGACCATTAGACCGATAATGGTGGAAATGGTGATAAAAATAGTGCTGTTTTGTTGCAGTATGTTAGATATTTCTATCAATCCGTTAGGCATAACAATCCTTAATTTTTATTTTTAATTAACTATTTACTTATAAAGTGCCGTTAAACAATTGTAAACGTAAGGCGTCGTGTAATCGTTTAGCTACTGAAGGTCATGCGGTAACTAAACTAATCGTGACTTCAGTTAAGATTTAGTGAAATTTTCAAGTCAAGCTACTTGAAATTCATGCAACTCGTCACAAATATAAGCATTGTAATCAATATTATAATAAGTGTACTTAGCAATAGGAAAATAACATGACAGAAACTACTAATCAACGTAACGCAATTGAGCTAGCTCAGGCCGAGGTGCATCATCCAGAGTGGGATGAGCCTATTATTTGCCGTGTTGAAGTTGATTTGCCAAGTTGGTTGTCTCAATTGGCAGGTGGGCAAGATTGGGAGGTTTATTCTGAAGCGGAAGAAGAGAATTGCGTTAGTTTTGCCATGCGTCAAAATAAAGCCAAAACACCTAAGCTGGCAGAAGTGACTTTGTATCACAATGGCTATGCCGTGGTTGACGTTGAAGGGCAGTCGCTGTTTGACGGCTCGCTTACCGCTGGTAGCAGCAGTTGCGCACATTTAACTTATTATCATGCAGATAGCGGTGAGAAAATCACCTTAAATTAACCATAGAATCTAATTTTATGGCTTAGATTCTATGGCTTAGAGCAATATGCACCTAATTTCCATACCTAAAGTTCAAGAGTTAAATACAAGTCGCAGCTGAATTAAAAACTCCGTTTCACAGCAAAATCAGCTAACGCAATCAATGCTCGCTTAAATTGTGATTCAGGAAAGTGCGCAATGGCGGCACAGCAAATAGCGGCTTCGGCTTCGGCAAGCTTTTTAACGTGCTCGAGCGCACCGGAGTTTTTTACAGCTTCTATCACCTGTGGTAAGTGTTCTAGCCCACCTTGCTCAATGGCGTTTCGAATCGTTTGACTTTGCGCGCTGTCGCTGTTGCGCATGGCGTATAGTAGCGGCAGTGTAGGCTTGCCTTCGGCTAAGTCGTCACCTAAATTTTTACCAATGGCATCGCTGTCGCCACTTAAATCAAGAATGTCATCAATCAATTGGAACGCTGTGCCCAAGTGCATGCCGTAGGCTTTTAGTGCGGCTTCATCATGCGCGCTGGCTTGGCTGATAATTGCACCTAAGCGCGTTGCTGCTTCAAATAATTTAGCCGTTTTGTAGTGGATCACCTGCAAATAGGCGTCATCAGTAATATCCGCATTGTGCACATTCAGTAATTGCAATACTTCACCTTCTGCAATTACGTTAGTGGCGCTACTTAACACTTCCATTACGCGCATGTTCTGCACTGAAACCATCATTTGAAATGCGCGGGAATACACAAAATCACCTACCAATACACTGGCTGCATTGCCAAACAGCGCGTTAGCCGTGCTTTGCCCGCGTCGTTTTGATGACTCATCTACGACATCGTCGTGTAATAGGGTGGCGGTATGAATAAACTCAACTACGGCGGCTAGTTGGTGGTGTTGCGCTTGAATCTCGCCAAATAGTCCAGCAGACAATAATACCAACATGGGACGCAAACGCTTACCCCCGCTGTTGACGATATAATCTGCAACCTGATTAACGAGGGCGACCTCAGAGTGTAGCGATTGGCGGATGACGTCATCCACTTTACGCATGTCGTCAGTGATGCCAGATTGAATAATACTTAGTGTCACGTTGTACGAGCCTGAAAATTGAGCGATTATTTTAGCACAGCCTATTTAGCTTCCTAAATTTGCTTGTGTAATTTGGTGCGAAAATGTGAGAGAATTAGCGCCCCAGAGCAATTGCCATATTTTTTTGATTAAGCTTGAGATTATGGTTTGCTTTGCAGGATATTTTGCGTATAATGCGCGATTCTTTTGAAGTATGAGTTAAAGGCATAATCATGTATGCAGTAATCAAAACTGGTGGCAAACAATATCGCGTAGTTCAGGGCGAAAGATTGAAAGTTGAAAAATTGGAAGTTGAAGTCGGTGGTACTGTTACGCTGGATCAAATTTTAATGGTTTCAGATGGCGACAATACAACGATAGGTTCACCTATTATTAAGGGCGCAACTGTTAAAGCAACTGTGCTTTCGCATGGTCGTGGTGACAAGGTCATGATTTTCAAGTTCCGTCGTCGTAAACATTACCGTAAAACACAAGGCCATCGCCAAAGTTTTACTGAAATTAAAATTGAAGCAATCGCTGCTAAATAAGCAGTGTAAGCAACTGTAATTAAGTAGTTTTAGAGCTAAGGGATTAAATCATGGCACACAAAAAAGCAGGCGGTAGTTCACGTAACGGTCGCGATTCGCACTCACAACGTTTAGGTGTTAAAGCCTTTGGTGAAACCGTAGTAACAGCAGGTAGCATTATCGTGCGTCAGCGCGGTACAAAAATGCATGCTGGTGAAAATGTAGGTATGGGTAAAGATCACACTTTGTATGCTAAAGCTGATGGTAAAGTAGCTTTTGCAATTAAAGGTGCATTAAAGCGCCATACTGTTAGTATTATTGTTACAGCTTAAGTTAATTTAACAATAATCAAAGCCTCATCGTTTGATGGGGCTTTTTTATTTGGTACACTCTACACATGAAATTTATAGACGAAGCAACGATTAAAATTTTCGCAGGCGATGGCGGTAACGGCGTTGCTACGTTTCGTCGCGAAAAATATGAGCCCTTAGGTGGCCCTAGTGGTGGTGATGGCGGCCGTGGTGGCTCTATCATTATTGAGGCTGATCGCAACATTAACACTTTAGTTGATTACCGTTACACACGTAGCTTTAGGGCGCAACGTGGTGAGAATGGCCGTAGTGCTGAGTGTTATGGCGCTAAAGGTGAGGACATGGTTTTAC
>JBAYTS010000028.1:0-42207 GCA_041675545.1 Methylotenera sp. | reverse complement strand
ATGATAGGCCAACAAGTTGCGGCTAAAGGCATCACTATTGTGGATGACGGCACGATTGCCGACCGCCGCGGCTCGTTGAGTGTGGATGATGAAGGTAACCCCACCAATAGAACCGTGCTGATCGAAGACGGTATTCTACGTGGCTATATCCAAGATACCCTCAATGCACGTTTGATGAACATGCCAATCACAGGCAATGCGCGCCGCGAGAGTTACGCACACATTCCGATGCCGCGCATGACCAACACCTACATGCTCAATGGCACGGTGCCTCCGGAAGAAATCATTAAATCGGTTAAAAAAGGTTTGTACGCAGCCAACTTTGGCGGCGGGCAAGTTGACATTACCAGCGGTAAATTTGTATTCAGCGCAGCTGAAGCCTACATGATCGAAGACGGCAAAATCACTTATCCAGTCAAAGGTGCCACGCTGATTGGCAACGGGCCAGATGTGCTGAAACGCGTATCGATGATAGGCAACGATATGGCGCTTGATAGCGGTGTAGGCACTTGCGGTAAAGAAGGCCAAAGTGTGCCGGTAGGTGTTGGCCAGCCTACATTAAAAATTGATGCCTTGACTGTGGGTGGCACGGCTTAACCACTAATAACCTATTGATAATAAATGTTTAGCGTTATACTGCAAGCTAAATATTACGTAAGCTAAATCCTAATTGGAGATGAACATGGCAGAAACAACACCCCAATACAACACACCTCATGTATTAGCCAAACCACATTCGACTTACTTAGGCAATAACGATAAAATCCAACAGGAAATAAACACCAAAGGGGCCGCGCTACTTGAAGGCAAATCCCTCACGATGCACATCAACTCACCAGATGCACTTGTGCCGGATGCAAGATACCTAGGTAACAAGGATTTAGATAGTGCCAGAAAAAATGCTGTGCAATGGACGATTGAAGTGGCAAAAGCTGAAGGTGGAAAGCTAGCTGATGGCGTTAAGGAAAACTATGCCTCAGCCATGAATCACTTACGTAATGTACATCACGAAATCATTCCACATTTACCTTTCGATGCAGACCAATTAGCTAAAAGTGATGTGGCAAAAGTACTTGAAATTGCTGCACATAAATTAGGGAAAAAAGGTGCTGTCATTGCAGGCTTTTTAACCTCTAGCGCATCATTTGCAGGAGAAGCTATTGATTTAAGTGGCCGAATTATTAATAGTGAAAATGCAAATACCGACAAGCTAAAAAATCTGGGATCAGCTGTGATTGACAAAGGTGTAGAAGGCGCAATGGGTGTGGTTGACCCACTAGGCGTTATTGACACCAAAGAAATGAGTCAACAATTACAAAATGGCAGTGTATCTGGCGTTGCCACAGCCTTTAATGAAGCCAGATTAAAAGCGGCAAGTGAACTTGCTGATGTTGCAATTGAGTATTCTAGATAACTGCTCACATACCGCGCCTTGGTAACGGTGCAACGGCTTAAAATATCCCGGAATATATAACGGTAGGTGCGCCGCAACCGTTATAATATTGCCCTTACACATTGGCAATAACCCACACACATGACGCAGACAACCCTGCCAATTCCAAGCCTTGGTCTAGCCAGTCGCATCACACTTGCTACTAGTGGTGAAGATGCGCTTTCATTGGCAAATTTGGCACTAAAACTTAAAGCCAACAAACCCAGCCAACCGCTTGTCATCATCAGCGCCAATGCTTTTGATGCACAGCGCCTGCTGGAAGAAATCCCCTACTTTGCACCGAGTTTGAGCGTACATTTATTGCCAGACTGGGAAACGCTGCCTTACGACCAGTTTTCGCCGCACCCTGACTTAATTTCAGAACGCCTCACTACGCTTTACCATATTGCTCAAAACGCCTGTGATGTAGTGATTGTGCCGTTAGCAACGGCACTGATTCGATTAAGCCCGAAGGCTTATTTGAATGCCAATACTTTTATGCTCAAAAAAGGGCAAAAACTAGACCTTGAAGCGCTGCGACGCCAATGTGCAGAAGCGGGCTACCATCATGTGACGCAAGTCATCAGTCATGGTGAATTCAGCGTGCGCGGCGGCTTGGTTGATTTGTTCCCCATGGGCTCTGCACTGCCCTACCGCCTCGATTTATTTGATGATGAAATTGAAACCATCCGCACTTTTGATGTAGATACACAGCGCAGCCTGTATCCAGTGCCAGAAATCCGGTTATTGCCTGCGCGCGAATTTCCATTAGATGAAGCGGGCATTACCCTGTTTCGCAGCCAATTCCGCGAAGCATTTGAGGGCGACCCGCAACGGGCAAAAATTTATAAAGATGTCAGCAAGGGTGTCGCCTCTGGCGGTATTGAATGGTATTTACCGCTATTTTTTGAACAAACAGCCACCCTGCTCGATTACCTGCCAGCCAACAGCCTGCTTTGCCTGCATGGTGATTTAGACCAAAGCGCGCAACAGTTTTGGCGCGAAGCGCAATCACGCTACCGCACACTGGCGCATGATGCCGAACGCCCATTACTAGTCCCCGAAAAATTACTGATTAAAACTGAAGATTTTTTTAGCGCTACACATGCCTTTGCCAGAGTTACATTGACTATAAGTAAAAGTGCAAACAACCTGCCCGCGCTGGATATTGAACGCCGTGCAGAAAAACCCTTATACAAACTGACAGACTTTATCAGCCAGTTTAAAGGGCGCATTTTAATTGTGGCAGAAAGCTTAGGTCGCCGTGAAACCATGACACAGCTTTTCGCTGAACATGGGCTTAATGTCAGCACTTGCGAAACCTGGGCAGCATTTCTGGCGAGCAACGCGCATGTCATGTTAGGCGTGAGTTCGCTACATACAGGCGTTGCGCTGACTGACAGCACTCCCGCCATCGCCATCATTACCGAAGCCGAACTCTATGCCGCCACCGTGCGCCAACAGCGTCGGCGCGAAAAAGAAAAAGCACGCAGTACTGAAGGCATGCTCAAAGATTTATCCGAGCTACGCATTAACGACCCCGTGGTACATGAACAACACGGTGTCGGCCGTTACAAGGGCTTAATCAACCTGGATTTTGGCGAAGGTGAAACCGAGTTTTTACTGCTGGAATACTTCGGCGACGACAAACTCTATGTGCCCGTATCTCAGCTATTTCTGATTTCACGCTACTCCGGTGGCCCACCAGAGTCTGCGCCCCTGCATCGACTAGGTAGCGGCAACTGGGAGAAAGCCAAGAAAAAAGCACTCAAACAGATTCGCGATACTGCGGCAGAACTGCTCAATCTTTACGCGCAACGCGCAGCGCGGCGCGGTCATGCCTTTACCTTGAGCTTGCATGATTACGAAGCGTTCTGTGAAGGCTTTCCGTTTGAAGAAACGCCTGACCAGTTGGAAGCGATTGAAAACGTCATCAAAGACATGCAATCAGGCCGCCCCATGGATAGACTGGTATGCGGTGATGTGGGCTTCGGTAAAACAGAAGTTGCCCTGCGTGCCGCATTTGTAGCGGTGATGGGCGGCAGGCAAGTGGCGGTGCTGGTACCAACCACACTGCTGGCTGAACAGCATTTTAATAACTTTAAAGATCGTTTTGCTGAATGGCCGATCAAAATTGCAGAAATCTCACGCTTTAGAACCGCTAAAGAACAAAAAGAAGCGCTAGCTGGTTTAGAGGCAGGGCAAATTGACATCATTATTGGTACGCACCGTTTGATTCAAAAAGATGTGAAGTTTAAAAACCTAGGTTTAGTGGTGCTGGATGAAGAACATCGTTTTGGCGTACGTCAGAAAGAACAATTGAAAGCGCTACGCGCTGAAGTCGATGTACTCACGCTCACTGCTACGCCAATTCCACGGACGTTAAGCATGGCAATGGAAGGCTTGCGCGAGTTTTCTATCATCACCACGCCGCCACAAAAACGCTTGAGTATCAAAACATTCCATACCGATTACTCTGAAGGCATTATCCGCGAAGCCGCCATGCGTGAGTTTAAACGCGGCGGACAAGTGTATTTTCTGCATAATGAGGTAGACACCATCCACTCCATGCGCGAGAAACTTGAGCGTATTCTGCCAGATGCGCGCATTGCAGTGGCGCATGGACAATTACGCGAACGCGAGCTTGAACATGTGATGCGTGATTTTTACCATCAACGCTACAACTTGCTACTTTGCACCACGATTATTGAAACGGGCATTGATGTGCCTACCGCCAATACCATTATTATGAACAAAGCTGATATGTTCGGCTTAGCGCAGATGCACCAATTACGCGGTCGCGTCGGGCGCTCGCATCACCAAGCTTACGCTTATTTACTCACTGACCCAGACCGTAAAATCACACCACAGGCTCAGAAGCGCCTAGATGCGATTCAACTGATGGAGGACCTAGGCGCAGGATTTCACCTTGCCATGCACGACCTGGAAATTCGTGGCGCAGGCGAGTTGCTAGGTGACTCACAAAGCGGCGAAATGCAGGAAATTGGCTTTCATTTATATTCTGACATGCTCAACCACGCAGTTAAGCAACTAAAAGCCGGTAAAGAGCCTGACTTAAACGCACCGTTAAGCGTCACCACAGAAATCAATCTGCACACACCAGCCCTACTCACTAATGCTTATTGCCCAGACGTACATGAGCGCCTGGTAATTTATAAACGCCTTGCTAACTGTGTTGAAGATGATGATTTAGATAATCTGCAAGAAGAACTCATAGACCGCTTTGGACTACTACCAGAGCAAGGCGAAGCTTTAATCGCATGTCACCGCTTACGGATTGCGGCTAAACCATTGGGGATTATCAAAATTGATGCCAGCGATGCTGCCATTCAGCTGCAATTTAACCCTAAAGCCGATATTGACCCGATGAAATTGATTAACCTGCTGCAGCGAGACAGAAGATGCCGCATGAATGGGCCAGACAAACTAAGAGTCACGGTAGGGCTAGAGGCCATCAGTCAGCGCACTGATTTTGTTAAAATCCTATTGAAAGAATTTATCTAAGAGGTTGGTTAAAGCAGAGGTTAATTATTCAGGTGCTTAGAAAATTAGTAATACTTGCCAGCTTGCTGGCTTAGTAGTGCTAATCAGTTTTATGATTAGTAATACTTGCACCACAGGCACTCCGATTTTCTAATGGCTGAAGCCATTGAAAAGTCGTATGCCAGCTTACTGGCTTATCACACTTTTCTTGCTACTTTAGTAGCTTAGAAAATTGGGGATGACCTTTACGGTTAGTAGTGCTTATCAGTTTTCCCTGATCGGCGTGCCTACGGTACGAAAGTTGAATTATTAGAGGAGCCCTTTAATGATTACCGCAATCGCCACCAAACCTACTGTTACCCAACCGATACGATCCACGTATTGATGCAAAGAAGCCTCCATCTTCGCCCCGCCCCACTTCATTAAGCCTGCAACCATAAAAAAGCGCATGCCGCGCCCAATGGCAGAGGCTATGGTAAATGGCAGCAACGCCATCGACAGCGAGCCTGCAGCAATGGTAAATACCTTGTAAGGAATCGGCGAAAAACCCGCAACAAATATTGCCCAAAATCCCCACTGTTCAAACCATATCACTGCCGTTTGATACGCTTCCCAGTAATGACTCGCTCTCAAGTGCGGTTCAATGACATCAAATAATGATACGCCAATGAAATAACCCAACAAACCGCCAAGCACCGAGGCTACTGTGGTAATCAAAGCAAAGCGCCATGCACGCGCAGGGTTTGCCAAACTCATGGGCGCTAACATCACATCAGGTGGTATCGGGAAAAATGATGATTCAGCAAAACTCAGCGCACTCAAATACCATGGCGCATTGGGTAGCCGCGCCCACACCATGGCACGTTGATACATTAATGAGAATATTTTCATTTATTATTTAACTTTCAAAAGTGGTGTATTTCGTGGACAACAGCTTTTTATAACTTAAGGGCATCTCTATAAATACTAGTTTCTAAATTAGACAAGGCGCGAATAAAAAATAATGACGCGGTATATGTTTGATATATAAGGAATTATTTTTTTGAGTAACGCAGTATAATGATGAAAATTGTATTTATAGAGATGCCCGTAATCAATCTAACGATACCAACTTCCCTATCGCCATAAAAAATACTGCACATTTTACGGGCTTGCCTTCATCTGCAAACAGAGTTGCATAATTTTTCAGCTGTTCCTGATAATTTTTTGCAGTAGATTTTAACGCACTTGCTGGTAAATCTAGCGCTAAATCAATCGTTTTATAGTCAATAATCCAGCGTGTGTCCGCGTCAATAAAAGTACGGTCAACAATGTAGTTTTTAACTTCGCCATATTGCATCGTCGTGATGGCTAGCTCAGCATCGCCGCGCGGTTTAAGTAGCCATTGGCCATCCTCACTTTCCAGCGTCACATTAAGTAACTTTTGCACTTGCCTGCTTGCATCCAGCACTATTGTTTCTGCGTGTCCACGTTGGCGAAGCCAATGTTGCATGGCGGATTTAACTGAGTCAATACGCGCTGGTGACCAAGCGGCTAAACCTTGTTGTGCAATCATTTCCATATATCGATGCGCCAAGGTGCCAATGTCAGCGTCCAGGCTCGGTACAAGGTTTTGCTGACCTGCAAAGTTATTTTGCGCAGTGACTACTGCTACGGCATATTTCACTTGCAATACCGCAGGCACTTGTGGCTGCTTTAAACGTACCAAACGTGGCGTAAAGTTAGCCATGTTATCTTCCGCATCTGCTTGTTGTTGTGGCGGTTCTGCTGATTCATACACACTGGATACCGCAGGCCATAGTAAATCCAAATAGGTGTTTTTGGTTGGCGCAACTTCACCTTTTGCATTTTGGTTCGCGACACCAACCAAGTGCAGTTGGCGCTCTGCACGGGTGGCGGCTACATACAGCACCCTTGCGTCTTCGTTTGCATCGCGTGCGCTTTCGCGAGATTCAAGGTAGTCGTAAGCGCTGACCTTATCTTTATCACGTGCACCTTTTGGAATAAATGGCGCGGCCAGCAACGCATATTGCGCATGGTCATGATGTGGATTAACAAGGACTTCTTCCCACAATACCAAAGGCTTATCACCATGATTACCACCAGTGCTTGCACCCAGCCCTGGCAAAATCACCGTATCAAATTCCAGCCCTTTGGATTTATGTATCGTCATCATTTGCAAATGCTCGCCATGACTATCAGGCGTGGCGAACAGCTTGGTAATTTCAGTTTGCATGCGCTCGGGTGAAAACTGATTGCTGCGGTCAAGGGCATCCAAACACGTGAAAAATGCCTGTACATCAATCACGTCAGATTGCTCCCACAGGCAGGCGCTACCGTTTAACATCAGCCACACGCCACGTACCCAGCGGCTCACATTCATACGCCCTTGAGTAGCAAATGCCTCAGCAATAATCTCACGCACATGGCGCAAACGCATTTGCCCATCAGCAGATAAACCATTCACAATTTCATCATTTTGCATCAGCGACCACACGCTACTGTGGTGGTCATGCCCGGCCAAGGCATGCAAATCATGCAAAGTTAAGCCACACCAAGGCGCGCGCAACAGGCTAAGCCAATGCACCCGGTTAGCTCTATGGTGTAGCGCATGTGTGAGCGAAAGTAAATCCTGCACAATCTGGCGCCCCTCTAACGCCTCAATCTCAACCGCCTGAAAAGCGATTTCAGGGTGATGGCGACGCAACTTCATCACCAATGGTGCCAAATGCTTTTTAGCACGCACTAACACCGCAATTTTTTTATTGGGGTTTGCAGCGCGCTCGCGTTGAATGATGTTTATCATCACCTCAGCTTCACGCTGGCTTGCCATGGCTGACGATTCATCGGCGGCGCTCACGATAGGATGCACTTCAACCCCGGCTTGAATCGCATCAGGCTTGGTTGCAATAAACGGGCGATAGTGAATTGCACCTTGCATCACGGCATCACTTGCCGGAAAAATAGGCGCGAATGTCTGGTTAATCCAATCGACGACTGCCGGACAGGAGCGGTTATTGCGGTAAAGTTGTAATTTCTCTAGTTTTATATCACCGATACCATGGTTAGCCGCCTCAATAAACAGCCCAACATTGGCTTTACGGAAGCGATAAATCGACTGCATGGGGTCACCCACGGTAAACAATGTGCGGCCGTCACCCGCTTGCCAGCCTAAAGTGAGTTGCTCCAACAGTTTGATTTGACTTGGGCTGGTATCTTGAAACTCATCGACTAACAAATGTTGAATTTGGTAATCAAGCTTCAGTGCTAACTCGGTGGGCTCACCAAAGTTATCTGATAAGGCACGCGTGGCACGATAGGCAATCTCCACAAAATCAACCTCACCTGCACGCTGAAATACCAGCCACAGCTCGGCTACCGCCAAATTGAGCAACTTGGAAAGCGTAGTGATTATTTGCCAGCCTTGCAGATTACTGGAAACAGCAGGCAATGTTCTGGTTCTAGCTAAACACTCTGCAAAATTGCCCTCCGTCGTGAGCCCCGCCAAGAATGCATTAAAACTAGCCTTCTCATCTTTACACTCTGCGGGGAAGCCAGTGTTTTTATCGACTCTAGCCCTGATTTTATCGTCTTTAGTCAGCACAAGCTCACGGACTGCCAGCCACATTGGCAAGGCGTCGGCATGCGTTGGCAATGTGGACTCCCAATCTCTTAACAAGGCAATCGGGTGTTCACAAGGCAAATGACTAGCGGCAAATCTGGCTAATGGCATCAAGTCATACTGAATACGTGAATTAAAAACTAAAGCAACGGCATCAAGCTCTTGCTCTACCAAATAACGCAAAGTATTTTGCAATTGCTCCGCATCCACTTCATGTTGCGCATGATGCAACCATTGGTCACGCTTCTCCAACATTTTAATCAGCAAATCTTTAAGCTGATTGGCATCATTATCCACATAGCGCAACGCGTCTTTTACCACGCTATTGTGTGTGGCGTCCTCTAACAAGGCTAGTGTTTTCTCAGCCGCCAGCCCATAAAGGGCAGCTGCATTGTCGGTCACGCGTGGCTGTGAGCCAAAACGGCTCATAAGCGGCATTTGCCTGGCCAAGTGTGCGCATAAGCTATCAATCGTAAAAATACGCAAACGTGATGGGTTTTCAATCAGCTGCCACGCCTTGGATTGCCCATGCTGCAATGCTTTCAAGCTCAATTCGTAGGTAATTTGCTTATGCGGCTCTGCGGGTTGGTCTTGATTTGAGGCGCGGATCAAACTATCCAAAATGCGTAAGCGCATTTCTGCAGCGGCCTTATTGGTAAACGTAATGGCAATAATTTCTTCAGGCGCGTTAACCGTTTGCAGCAAGCGCAAATAGCGTTGAGTCAGCAGCTCGGTTTTACCCGCTCCCGCTGGCGCTTCCACAATAAATGAAGTTAAATCGAGTGCAGTTAAGCGGTTTTTTTCGTCAGCCTCAAGGTTAGCGTGTGCGTGAGTCATCATGCAATCTCCCCTTGAAACCGCTCGAACTGTAATTTGCGCTCAGGCAAGCGCAATAGCGGCGTTACTTCGCAATATGCCAACGCATTTTCATCGTTAAACCGCACCGCAGATTCACCGGCTTTAATCTCTGCCGCAATCGCTTCAATGCTGTTTTTCCAATGCGTTAATAAGTTTTGCCAATGGGTAAATTCTTGGATAAAAGCAGGTTTGCGCTTATCTGGCTCCAGCTCAAAGTTCTCCTCACCCACCCCTGAAAAAGCATGCTCGGCAGTTTTTACCATGCCAAAATGTACCCCTGCAACCTGATCATGTTCTTCCACATAAAAAGCCGCATAAATAGGCAGTTGTGGCTCGGTGATACGGTCTTCTCCCCAGCTTTTTGTTTTTGGCGTCTGCCCGGTTTTATAGTCAACAAACACCAGCCCGCCGCTTTCCAGTTGGTGAATTCTGTCAATTTTAAGCGTAACTTCTATGCCACAGATATAGACTTGTTTCTCCGCCTCGCAAGCCACGATGTTAAACGCAATGCCGCGCGCTTTTTCAAACTGCAACCAATCGCCAATCAGCTTGGCAAGTCGCTCATGTTCAAGCTCAAGTACCGCAGGCGAGGCTACATTAGTTTCGGCAGCAAAAGCTTGTAGCGTGCTGTGGGTGGCTGCAATCAAGGCTTGCGCCAAATCGGCATCACTCATATCACGTAAATCGGCAAAGTGGCGTTTGCGCCAAAATCGTTCCAATACATCATGGACTAGTGAACCACGCGCCATGCTATCTAAGCCGCTGGTGGGTGTTTTAAACGCTTTTGCACCTAGCCGATACTGGTAAAACGCCCACGCAGGACAAATGGCTTGTGCTTTAAGTAATCCGGTACCGCCTGAAACGTGGTCACCCGCTTGCACCGCCGGTGCGATGTGGTCATCAATCATCGTTAAACCTGCATTGCCGGCATGACTTAGCTGTTCGGCCAAAGTTTCCGCAAGTGGCATATCAGTTTCAATGATAACCACATCTTTCATGAGTGGCGAAGCACGGAGTTGGCTCTCCCCTTCTGTTTTACTACTGGAAAAAATAATGTTTTTTGCAGAATGTAGCAAGCGCTGATGGATGGTCACGGCAAATGTTGCTTGCACGTTGTTATCGGCGTTGGGCAACGCGGCAGCGCGCTGAATAAACGCAGGCAATAGCGGATTAGGGCGCGCAGGCAGTGGCCATATGTGGTCATTCATGTGCATACACCAGATAGCGTCCACTGGCGCGCTCAATGCTTCCATAATGCCTAAAATCTGTATGGCGGGTTCATGCTCGGTTTCAGCCTGAAATACCTGTTCGGTACATATCTGCTGCATCAAGTGTGCAACCTCAGCCATCGGTAAACTTTTGCCGAGCATCTCTAACTTAGCCAGCTGTTGCAACGATTTTTGCCATGCATTAACAGCTTGATACTCAAGACTGCTGATATTGCGCTCACCAGGCCAATTAAGTGCAGTAAGCAAGCTTGATAAAGTTTGTGCCCAAAACGATGGCGTTGCCTTTTTGGTGGAGACATTAGTAGCCGCACGTAAATGTGCCAATAATCCAGAAATACTCAACCCATTTTCATGCTGTTGCGCTGCAAATTCTATAAAGCGCTGCAAGGTAAATTGCATCGGCAGTTTCTCGCGCATTTTGGCATCAAGCATGGCGCGTGCATCGGCCTCATTGATACTTGCAGACCAAAATGGTGATAACAAAACATTGGATACATCCGCTTGCTGTAATTGATATGCGCTCAATAGGCGAATCAGGTTCAAAGCTGCTTGAATAATAGGCTGCTGTGCTAATGGCGTACCGAGGGAAAAGTTATAATGGCGTGGTATTTCTGCCAAGCTGGGGCGTACACTGGCCGGGTAAAAACTGTCATCAAGCAAATCAGCCAATTGGTTTCTAATATCGCTTAATCGCGGTGAAACAATGGCAAGCTTTGCATTTGGATTTTCATCTAACCTTTGCTGCGCCCACGCCACCGCAGCACGACACTCTGCCGCTTGGTTTTCCAGATTGATATGCTGTGCTTGCGCAGGCGCTATACAAGTGGTAGCGTAATCTTCAACCTGCACACCGCGTGCTAGCAACACCTCGCGTAACCGTTTTTCCTGTGGTGCGGTTTGATCAAAACCTGCAAATGCAATTTTGGCAGGTAACGGCGCTGTACTTTGCGCGATACAATTCAACTGCCAATCCATAAAACGCACATTCTCAAGCACGTTTAATTGTAGGCAGCGTTGTTTGAAAGCCTGTTGCCACTGTAAAAATTGACGTGATTCCTCAGCTACAAATTCACGTGGAATATGCAAGCTCCACGCAACCATGTAACGATTTGCCTCCATTGCCGCACCCGCCAAACCAGATACGTCAAACAACGCACCAAACGCATTCTTTTTAAGCGATTGCGTGATGACGTCCTCCCACAACAACTGCTCGTTAAATGCACTTAATGCATAAGGTGGTGTTTGCATGGCGATTTCACCGTCTAGCAGACCTGCTTCAATGATACACTCTAACCATTGCGACAGTGTTTGTACGGCTGGGCTATGCCACTGCGTATGCCCTTCTTGTAAGTGTTGGCGGGCAATGTCAGCTTGAATACTGCGTGCAAGACGGGCTGACGGGCAAAGAATTAGCGAGTTGAGAGACATTTCACAATTCTATAGCCTAATCAACGCTAGACAAATAAAACTTTAGTCAAATAAAATACAAGTATTCATCCTAATTAAACCCAGACTCAAGTTTAGAGAACCGCATGCTGTTACAACTTAAAAAGTTAATTAACTACTTCATTCTATTACCGGCTATTCCAGTGGCACTATTTGTGCTTTACATTTGGGTAGCACTCACTTGGGTTTACTCATCGGGAGAGCGCGCCGGTTACGTACAAAAACTGTCGCAAAAAGGTTGGGTATGTAAAACTTATGAAGGCGAACTGATATTAGTCTCTATGCCCGGCACGCAGGCAGAAAAGTTCTTTTTTACCGTTCGAGATAAAAACGTAGCTAAAAAAATTGATGCCACTGTAGGACAACGTGTGCGTTTGGTTTACGAGGAGCATAAAGGCTTACCCACCAGTTGCTTCGGCGAAACCAGTTATTTTGTAAATGATGTACATTTATTAGATAAACAATAAGATTGCCAAACCATCATGGCCGCTACCGACGAAAAAAACTACATCACGCCAGACGGCTTTGCCGCACTCAAGGCGGAGTTTCATCAGCTGTATAAAATAGAACGTCCAGAAGTCGTGCGCACCGTTTCGTGGGCGGCAAGCAATGGCGATAGAAGCGAAAATGGCGATTACATTTACGGCAAGCGCCGTTTACGCCAAATTGATAGCCGCTGCCGTCATTTGATGCGTCGTATGGATTTAGCCGAGATTGTTGACGCAAGCGCCCAGCAACACTTAGAAAAAATCTATTTTGGTGCATGGGTCACTTTGTTTAATCTGGATGATGAAACCGAGCATGTTTACCGCATTGTGGGTAAAGACGAGCTAGAGCCTGGCAAAGGCTACATTAGCTGGGTTTCGCCATTAGCAAAATCCATGCTGGGTAAAGCGGTGGGAGATACTGTGCGTGCAACAACGCCGAAAGGCGAAGAAAGCTTTGAAGTGATTGATGTGCGTTACGTGTAAAGTAATGGGGCAGCCAATTGAATGACTGCCCCCTTGATACAACTACAAAGATACAACTACAAATTATTCTAAATTTGCGTTGCCTGCCTTATTCCAAATTAGCATGGATAGCACGCATGCCTTCTTCAGTTAAGCCTTTAGTTGCAATTAAATCAGCAATTGCCGCTTCTAAGAATACCAATGTTGAAAGCTCAAATTGGCTCCCCATTGGCATACCTTTTGTCAGCGGGAAGCTATTGTCATTACCGATTTGAATAGTCAAATCAGCTGCATCAGCCATTGGTGAAGATTTCTTCATTGAAATCACTGCCAATTTTGCACCCACTGATTTTGCCTTTTTAACAAAAGGCAATAGTGTTTCAGTGCCACCAGAGCCTGAGACCAAAATCAATAAGTCGCCTGCTTTAATTGCCGGGGTAACTACTTCACCAATCATGCTCACGTTGTAACCGGCATGTACCAAGCGCATCGCAAAAAAGCGTGACACCAGTAAAGAGCGACCTGCGCCGCCAATAAATATACGACCAGCTTCATCAACTAACTGCAGTAATTTGGCAGGGTTACTGTTATCTGTTTCTGACAAAATAGTGGTTAATCTATCTAAAATCAATTTTTGACTGCTCATGATATATCCTTATCTATTCAATAGTTTTAGTGACTGCTTAATATCAAAAAAAATCCCGACCCATTACTGAGTCAGGATTTTTCTAATTACTCATCTCAATAATTTCTTATTGGGCTTGGTTAATTAAAACCAAAGCTTAACTTAAGCGTGAGCAATAGCTGTGATTTCAGCAGCAGAAGCAGCAGGATCAGCAGCGCCGTAGATAGCAGCACCAGCAACAATGATTGTTGCGCCAGCGTCACGTACTTGAGCAGCTGTTGCAGCTTTAACGCCACCAGCAACTGAGATTTCAACGCCTAAGTTCAAACCAGCAACTAATGCTAAGTCAGCAAATGGTGTTTGACCAGCAGCTTGTTGATCCAAACCAGTGTGAACGCCAATGATGTGCGCGCCAGCAGCAGCAACTGCTTTAGTAACAGCAGCTTTATCAGCAACGTTGATCAAATCAACTTGTGCTTTTTTGCCGTATTTGTTAGCAACATCAATTACGCCTTTGATTGTACCGATATCAGAAATACCTAATACAGTAACGATGTCTGCACCAGCTTTGAAGAAAGGCTCAGCTTCGTAGAAACCAGCATCAGCTGTTTTCAAATCAACTAAGATTTTGTTGTTTGGGAATTTAGCGCGCAACACTTCAAGCAATTTGATACCGTTGTGCTTGATGCATGGTGTACCAATTTCAAGGATGTCCACGTGCGGAGCAACTTTTTCTGCTAAAGCAACTGTTGCGTCAAAATCTAATGAATCTAATGCCATTTGGGTTAATGCCATGGTGTGTTCTCCGGTTAATAGTTTTTTAAGATACTGCAGTTTTATTGCTTATTTGTATGAAGCTCTGGTTAGATGAGGAATTGTTCAAGACCACAACAATTCAAATTAACTAATCTAAAACTTCACAATTTCAAATTCATTAGTGCTAAAAATTTAGCCCTATAAAAACTGGACACTTATAGTAAATGCCCAGCCTGTTTATGTCAATTCTAAAGCGACTTGATTACAATTTAATTACAATTTAATTACAATCAGTTGCTTTACGTATTTATAGCTTTTCGCTTAAAGCTGCTTCAAGTTTGTTTTGATCAGCAACGAAACCACGGATACCTTCTGCTAACTTTTCTGTTGCCATTGCATCTTGGTTTAACTCAAAACGGAACTCTTCCTCAGTCAATTTAGCTGGGGGAGTTTTAGTTGCGCCATTATCTTTTAATACTTGCACTAAAGTGCCTTCTGTTGCCGCTAAATCTTGCAACAAGTTTGGAGATACCGTTAAACGGTCGCAACCTGCTAAAGCAATCAACTCGCCAGTGTTACGGAATGAAGCACCCATCACCACTGTTTTATAGCCATGCTCTTTGTAGTATTGGTAAATTGCACGTACTGAAACTACACCTGGATCAGTTTCTTGTGTGTATTCTGTTGTTGGGTTTTTCGCTTTGTACCAGTCTAAGATACGGCCAACGAATGGAGAGATTAAAAATACACCAGCTTCAGCGCAGGCACGTGCTTGGCCAAAACCGAATAACAATGTCAGGTTACATTGGATGCCTTCTTTTTCAAGAATTTCACCCGCTTTAATGCCTTCCCAAGTTGATGCCAATTTAATCAATACACGGCTCTTATCCACGCCTGCATCAGCATACAACTGAATCAATTTACGGCCTTTAGCCACCATTGCTTCCAAGTTGAAAGACAAACGTGCATCTACTTCAGTAGAAATACGGCCTGGTACTTCTTTTGTAATTTCTGTACCAATCAACACGGCTAACTTGTCGGCAGCATTATCGATTTGTTGCGCTTTAGTACCGCCCTGTGCTTTAGCGTAAGCAATAGCAGTTTCAATTAAAGGTGCGTACTGTGGCAATTGGCTTGCTTTTAATACTAATGATGGGTTTGTTGTTGCGTCCACTGGCTTAACTGCTTTAATCGCCTCTACATCACCTGTATCTGCCACAATAGTGGTCATCGTTTTTAATTGCTCTAATAAATTAGCCATTGCATGCCTCCTAAAAATTATTGGTTTACTTTAGTCTATTACAAATAGTCTGTTACAAAATCAAGGGTAAGATTATATCTTAAAATCTACAGAGTGTCGTTACTAGATAGTGTCGTTAAATAACGTTTTCACTTCAGTCCTTCGGTCATTTTCTACTGGGTTACTTCCTCGGCGCCGCTCTAGTGGTAAGGTAACGACAAACATAGCGCCGTGACCTAACTTACTTTGCACAGCGACAGTACCATGATGCTTTTTAATCGTCACATTAACAAAATACAAGCCCAAACCGCTACCTTCGCGTGACTGATGCTCAGCATCTGCGCGACTGAAACGCTTGAAAATTTTTGAAACTTTACTGGCTGGGATTCCGGGCCCCTGATCTTTTATTTTTAATGTTAGAAATTGTTGGTCTCTTTCCAATAAAACGGTAATAGCGGCGCCTATTGGTGAGTAATTAACAGCATTAAGTAAAATGTTTGAAACGGCCCTAAGCAATAACCCGAAATCGCCCCTTACCCACAAACTATCTTTCGGATAATAAGTTTCCAGCTTAAGCTGCTTTGCGACTGCCATTTCATAAACTTCATCCACGGCTTGTTGCACCACACCCACCATATCCATACCATGGAATTTATTCACATTGGCCATTTCCGCGCGGGATGCCTGCAAAAAGCTCTCAGACATACTATAGGCTCGCCCAAGCATACGCTTCATGCGTTCTGAATATTTATTAACCTCAAATTGATCAAGCAACATCATGGCCGCACCTAATGGCGCACGAATATCATGTGATATAAAAGCAAGTGTATCGCTCCTGCCTCTGTGCAGTTCGCGCAGATGTTTAGCCGTTAATTTTACTTTCAAAAGACGCGCTTGCAGTGGATCTTCATGCAAATCTACTATCGTATCTTCTTGCTCCATCCCCAACGAGGCCAATTCATCGCGCAAACCCTGTAATTCAATATCTAAAAAACCCTGCGCTGAGTCTAGTTTGCGCCAATTCCATATAGGATAAGCCAGCAATATTGCTACCAAAGCCCCGGAAGGGGGAACCCATACATTGACCACATGTGGCAATGACACAGCGAGCACCATTACTAACGAAAAGTAACAACCAACAGTAAGCAAAGATTTAACCAGCGTAAGTTTAGGTAGCCAGAGCAGAGGCAGAATCGCCAACAAGACGCTTATTAAAGTCGTCAACCATAATGGCGCATCAATAACCAGCTTGCCGCGTTGCATCGCCGCGATAACATTTGCATGAAACTCCACTCTGGGCATCGGTCGAGATATTGTAGATACTGGTGTTGGCAGTGCATCACCTAAATCATGCGCAGTTAAACCGACCAGCACTATTTTATCTTTAAAAAAATCAGGCGAATAATCACCCGCCAACACCTTGGTGTAAGAAATACGCTGAAAATGTTCCGTTGGTCCAAAAAAATTAATCTTTCGCGGTTGAGAAGAAGCCAATCGAGCAGAAACAAACCCGCCTTGTTCAAGCGCAATAGGATCGGCTACTTTAATCGCTGGTGGGTTAACATCAAAGCCAGAAGGAAGCGAGTTTGCCACCTGGGAAACTGATTGAGAAAAATGCGGCAAACCAGTTGCATTTAAGCCATCTGCCGAGAGACCTTCCCATAGATAAAAACTTCTGGCAATGCCATCTGAGTCTAAAGAGAAATGTACGCGCCCTAGCATCGCAGCCTGATATGCAAAACTGGGGAGCGGCATTTTTTGCTTAACGCAAGAGCCAATGTAAGACTGCTCTAACAAAATTGGCAACACTACATTTTTAGCTTGCGCTATGGCACCAGCAAACACATTATCAACATTAGGATTATTAAGCTCTGGTTCAGAAAAATCCAGGTCCAGACCAATCACACGCGGATGAGCTGCACTTAGCCTGTTCACCAATTCAGCATGCACAATACGTGACCACGGCCAACGGCCAACACTGATCAGGCTTGCTTCATCAACTGCAACAATCACAATATTACCGGGCGCCGGTTTGAAACTAAAAGTGCTGCCTATATCGTAACAAAAGTTATCAAACCGAAGGAGCGCACCGCTCCATGCGATTAAACACACAATAATCGCAAGCGCTACTCCGGTAATAATACGATCGTTAAGCTGTATGAATTTGCTACGCACGTTTTAAATTATAACGAGAGCGCGGGCTATCGTAAAAACTTTCAATTGAGTCGTTATCACAAAATAGCATAAATTATAATTTAAACACTTAATCTACTTGATAGGCGCATGTTTACTATTGTAAAGAATATTAAAAATGAGCATTCTCAAGGATCAGCGTTAAACCGTGCGCTCCAAACGATAGCCTTGCTGATAGATTGACGTCAATTTCCAGCCGTTTTCAGGTGTGAATTTTAGTTTAGTACGTAAATGGCTAACATGCACATCTACCTTGCGCGTTTCTATCTCCGAACTAGCGCCCCATACCACATTCATCAAGTGTATTCTTGATAACAGCATGCCTTCATTTTTTAAAAAGTACAGCGCCAGATCAAATTCTTTATCGGTCAACTTGACTTCTTCACCGTCTAACGTCGCCAAACGCTCTTTGGCGTCCAATCTCAATGACCCAAACTCATAAGTAACTTCAAGGTTAGATTTAACATTCGTACGTCTCAGCAATGCATTGATACGTACCAGTAACAGTGGTCGGCTTGCTGGCTTGACGATGTAATCATCGGCGCCAGATTCTATTACTCGTACAATATCTTCTTCTTCACTGCGTCCCGTAAAAAAAATAATCGGGGGCAAGTTGCTGGATTTAAGTTTAATACTCACCATCACATCAGGCCCTTCCATGTCTGGCAACGCCCAATCAAAGATGCAAAGGTCATATTGTGAATGCGAAAATTTTCGCAAGAAATCCAAGCCCGTCGCAAAGTGATCTACCTCGAATCCTGCTTCCTGTAACCACTCTTGAATCGTTTCAGCATACGACAGATCATCTTCTAACAAAGCTATTTTCATTTCACTTTAACTTCCACATGATGTTGCTTTTAGCAATACTTGCCAGCTTGCTGGATTTAGTAGTGCTTATCAGTTTTCCTGATTAGCAAGCGGGTTCGCTTCGACTGTGCATTATAAACCTGAAAAGTACAGAGTTAAGCGAACCGACTATGAATCCAACCATGAATGTAGAATGTCGCCTAAATTTAGGCCTGCAATGAAAACTAAACCAAACTTGCTAACAGCAAGGTGGCCACAGTTAAGTCAGCACTAGTCCCCGGGTTGAGCCCACGCTGTTTCAATGAAGCATCCCAGGCCAACAGCTTTTTTTGTACCAATTTTGGGTTGTCTGTTGCCCAATAGTCAGCCTCGACCTCATGCGCCTCTTGCATCACCTTAACAGCTAATGTCTCACCATATTTCCGTTGGATATGTGTGTCTGGATGACGTGTCAATAACCCAAGATATAAAGCAGCTGCCGCCCATGCCGGATTTTGCCATTTCACCATAGCCTCTGCGTAGCGCGTTATACCAAACTCTGCAACATCGCGATAAGCGTTTGCGTATTGCCATGCAATTCGATCTTTATCTTGTGCCCAATGCATCATTTCAAGCAACGTAACATTAGGCACATCATGAACATCATGCGCATCTGACCCGCCCAAACCAGCAGGGCTTGCCAATAAAATTGCTTTTGCGACGAGCTTTGCATCGTCAACACTTAGCTGGTTTAGCGTATAAACCAGACTTTGTTGTAGTGTTTGCTCATGGTTTATATGTAGAGCAGCATGAATCAATGGCGCACATAACAACAGCACACCTAAGTTCGTATTTTGGCCAACCGCTTGTTGCGTTACCTCTACTGAGTAGAGAACACGCTCACCCACAGTCAAATCTGGCTGCGCGATTACCTCGGCAGAAACATCCGCACTTTTGATAAAATCATGAATGGTCATGCCGTGGCCATCAGCAAACACATGTACATTGCCTGGTTTTAAGGCTTGCAGTTCAGCCATACAAGCGGTTTTGTAGGCTTTAGCTAACTGTTCTGGCGTATATTTTTTAAGCATCATGATGTTGCCACTAATTATGTAACCTATCGATTTGTTTGGCTTGTAGTTTGTTTGACTGATAGTTTATTCAACAAGTCATCAACTAAAACTTCAGCGAGATTAAAGTCCGTCACGCCCTGCAGGCCACGCCATGCAGGAATACTATTGACTTCCAACACATAATATTCCCCCGTAGCGGCCTGAATAATATCCACGCCGCAGTAATCAATTTCCACGGCTTTAGCTGCCTGTAAAGCAAGCTGTTCCATGGCATCATTGGGCTGTACAGACTCACAACGCCCTCCAGCCGCCACATTGCTTACCCAGCCAGCACCTGTACGTTTCATGGCAGCAATGACTTTATTGCCAATCACAAACACGCGGTAATCATGCGATACTTCAGCCGTTTCAATTAACTGCTGAAGATAATACACGCCATCAACAAATTGTTGCATAGGCACAGGTAAAGCTTCGTTGCTTAATAGTTTGCGCACGCCCTGCCCTTGCGAACCAAACAAGGGCTTCATGACTAGTTGCTGATGATTGTCCAAGGCAATCTGGCGAATCTGCTCGGTGTGCTGTCTAGACTCACATACCCAGGTTGCAGGTGTTGCCACATGATGCGTACGTAATAAAAAACTGGTCATGGCTTTATCTACGGTACGCTCAATGGCTTTAACATCGTTATAGATCCTTACACCTTGCATACTCAGCATGTGCAGCACATTTAAACGCGTAATCACCTGCGGTAACGTGCCGCCTGCCACGCCTCGCACAAAAGCCGCAGGTGGCGTTGTATTATCAAAATGTGGAATATGAATTTGCGGCTTCGGTTGTGCCAAGTCGATGACACAATCTTGCAGTGACACAAACACGGTTTCAACATCGCGTTTAGCAAATGCAAGCTTGAGCTGGTTGCCTTGCCAACCAGGCTCGTCGGTAAAAATAGGGATTTTCAAGCTACAGAAACTTCTAAAAACTCATTCAACCTGAATTAGCGAAACGACAATTCGATTAAATCAGCATTTAACTGCCCCGCCTCAAATACACTGCCAGTATCTAAATTAGTCACGGTCACTTTAGCTGGGCTAAATAGCATCGGGTCAATTTTATAAAAATCCATATTCACAGATTTAAATACCTCAGCAAATGTTCTGCCATAGTCTTTAGATGCACTGCTTGGTAAATTAGAAGCTAAATTAGAAGCTGCAGCATCGTCGCCTGTTACCTGTAAAGTCACCTGCCCGCCAAATAGAATCGCATCATTGGTGCGCCCCATTCCAGTCATAAAATCTTTTGAAACTGGCGGCAACACCGCCAAACCGGTTCCGCTCACAATTTGTTGCAACGGAAAATGTAAGGTATGCGCTTTATGTAAGGCCACTTCAAGCACCCGCCCCACAATTTGCACCACACCTGCAATACTGGAAGTTGGCGTTAAAATAATCGTCAGGTTTTCTGGCGCTATTTTTGTGTCGCGTACTATTTTCTCAATCACCGGCACAGGCGGCACTTTGTCGGTTTCCAACACGATACATGTGCTGGCAGCCTCATCCTGATAATTTAATTCTTTGAATAAATCTTCACGCTGCGCTAATGCACGTGCAGGGCCAGAGCCTAGTGAAAAGAACTTTTCATGGCTCAGCGCCCAGCCAGCGTATTGGCTTGCCAAACAAGCCAATACTGGCTGTGTTGAACTTACCGCAATGGCATCATGCCAGCCGGCAAAACGATTATCGGACTGCAAAGTCACTTGACCAAGACCACCCATGCAAATTTCTGCAACAATGCGCCCGGCTTCTGCACAGCCCGCATGCGCAATACCTGCGTCAACAATAGTACAGCCGGTTTCGTGCTGAGATACACCCAACTGCAAAGCAGCGCTATTTTCCAGAAGTTTTTTTACCAATGGCGCACTTAACTGGTTAACACTTAAGTGCGCTTGTAATGATGGCGATGTTGTTGTTTGCACGTTTATACCTTTTCAACTATTGTTAACTTTTTTGTTGGGGGACTTGTCTTTATTTTTAACAGCTTCTGTACTATTTTCACTCTTGCATACACCAACTGCTTGGCAGCCTCTGCACTGTCGTCATATGCCGTCACGGTGCAGATGGGATCTTCCGCCAATGTTTTTTTTGTTTTACCTATATTATTAAAAGGTGTATCCACTACCCAGCTTGGCCATTCTATTGAAGGCGCAATTTCTGTGTCTGATATTGCATACACAATGGCATGTGCCTTATGTTTCTTAACTTGAGTTTTCTGAACTTGAGACTGTTGGCTCTGGTACTCACTACCAAAATCTTCTTGGTTCAAACAAACTTGCACATGCCTGTCTATTAAACTTATTGCACTATTATCGTATAAATCAACCGTAGCACTTAACCTGGGATTTACCTCTAACACATAAACTTTGTTATCTTGCACAATAGCATCCAGGCTATTTAAACCTAACAAACCAAATGCTACTGTGAGCTTTTCAGCAGCTTCAATCAGTTGCTGCTGAACACTGCTAGACAGCACAACATGACTGACTGCTCCGCCATAACGAAATGGCATATCGGCACATGGGTTTAACCACTGCTCATTGAAACCAACCACCTCAATTTTGTGCCTATCCGCAAGAAACAATAATGAAACCGATTGCCCATTAAGTTGCTGCTGGTAATACTCATTATTTAACAACTTTTTATTTGTCAAATTGGCATCATCACCACACATCAATTTAATATGAGCACCTCCGCTCCCAGCGGCAAACTTCTTCAGATAAACAACCGACCTGTTACTGCCATCACGCTCTGGCAGAACCTCAAAAACAGCAGGATGCGCAATATTTAATCGCCGAAGCGCAGCAAAAAACTGTGCCCCCTGTTTAATGGCAGTCAACGTATTTGAGGTGTTGCCAATTACAGACACTACTTCTGCTATTTTTCGCAACAAATCTGGCTGCGCTTCAAAACCGCTGCCATAAATACAGCCTAAACAGTCGCTTAAATCTAACTGTGCGATTGCTTTTAATAATTCATCAGCAACAAAACCCTGCGCATCAAAACCCACCACCACCGTTTTTTTTGCCGCCTCAATCGTTTGCCTGTCTGCAAAAGCATCAATCGCAATAACGGTATAACCACTCTTGGCAGCCGCTACAACAAATGGGCGCGCCGACAAAGCAATAATTAAGATTGGCTTTTTAATAGCTCACGTGCCAATTTGAATGCCGCAATAAATTCAAAATACTTTGGTTTTTCAAACGGCTGGTCTGCAGGCAACATTTGTTTTAGCAATTGATGCTGCGTCTTGTATTTAAGTTGACCTATCGCCAAAGCACCAATGCCATAAGCCGCTGTATCTGCAATTAAAACACCATCATCGCTCACGGCAAGCCCTTGTACACCTAATGGCGACACTGCATTGACATCTGCCACAATTTTTAACTGTTTTGCAATTTTCAAATGTTCAGAACTCAGCACCTGTATGCCTGCAGCAGCAGCACAAATTGCAATCTCCGCCTGCGCTAACACTTTTTGCTTGGCCACCTCTGTGGTGCCATCAACTACTTGTAAATTGATTTTATATTGCTCATTCCACACCGCCGCTTTTTGCTCTGCCTCGGCCATTGAGCTATACGCGACCAACTGCACCACCGCGCCTTGTTGCGCCGCTATAATGGCTGAACAACTACCAACAGGCCCAGTCGCCCCGAATATGCTAACCACTTTGCCCTTTAAGTCTGTATCAAACTGTGCTTTAAGATGAAATTCCACCTTTGCGATCATGGCACCAGCGGTAGTAAATGCGCCAGATGGGTCAGCAAACACAGAGCATGAGAAAGGCGCAAACATTGCCTTTTTAGAAGCCTCCAGCATTTGCATAGCCATGTCGATATCACGCCCGCCAATAAAGATGCCCTCACGTTTCACGCCTGATAATCCACGTGAAAAAATAGCATCTTGAGTCAAACCAGCGACTTCAGATAGCGTTACACTGGTGTAAGGCATAATCGTCTCAAAACCCGCATCATAAGCCATGTTAACGTCAAACGGACTGGCATTTTTAGCTGCAGTAAATAAATGTAGAATGCTGGGTTTTTCCATAATTTAACTATCCTTGAGGTGAGTTTTTAAATTTTTAAGTAGGTCTTTTTTAATGGGTCTTGGTAAGTGGCTTGATTGCACCTATGCTACCTGCCTGTGAGTCTATCAATTTTGCACCATGATTGCACGCACTGCTAATCATCCAGGTTAATGCTTGGTCAGAAAACTTTTCTTTCAATTGCTGCATCTGCGTTTCAGCTTCATTCGCATTTTCAAAAATCGCAAAACCCGTAGGCCCCCAAGAGCTCTGTCCAAAGCAAGGCGCACCTATTGCGCCTAAATGCTGCAACACCTCACCCACTAATTTGCTGGCATAACGCCCACCTTGCGCTGGCGCGAAATAATCACCAACATGCGCTTGCAATGCTTGTATGCTATGCCCAAAGGCCGTCAAATCACGCTCAACCAAAGCTGGCATGGCCTGCATCAACACATGGCGACATAGATGTGCAGCCAGATTTTCAGGGAAAACCGGTAATTGCGTAAATGCCATTTTCTCCTGCTCGCCATGTATGCCGGGTTGACTTGTATCAATAATAAGTAAAATACGCCAATCTTCAGAAAAATCATAACGTGCCAACAATGGCGGGGTTGTCATCGTCGCATTGCCAGTAATTGAAGCGCGACCACCGTCAATCAATACGCCGCCGTAGTCGAACGCCCCGATACCAATGCCTGAGCGGCCACCTCTACCTGTCAATTCGGCAATTTTAGCTGTCGTTAAATTGAGTCCGTATAATTGGCTCACCGCAGCCCCTATTGCCAAGGCTAATTGTGTACCTGAACCCAAACCAGCATGCTCGGGAATAGATTGCAGTATATTTAATTCAACAGAATGTTCAAGGTGCAATCTTGCAAACAACTGCTGCGTAATAGATTTTGCTTTAGAAATAACCGCAGTTGGCACAGTTGCACCACCAAAAACATCAAGCGCCTCAGTGGCTCTGGCCTCAATCACCAGTTTAGGTTCTTCTAAACTTAACCCTATACTGCCAAATTTACGCCCTAAACCACCATGCAGGTCAAAAAAACCCATGTGTAAACGCGCGCTAGATTGCAGTGTAATACTAGACGGCATTGTAATGATGGTGGAATTCATAAGTTATGTTGTGCAATATTCGACATTGATCAGAATAAGGCATGCGTTGGTTTTTATTTTCAGGTTATTTTTATGCATTCTAGCTGACGATTATCAATTTTGATAGATTTAACCCAGATTTTCCACCCAAACTAAATTACCCAAACTAATTTCGAAGCTAACTTTTAAGTACAGCGCTATTTGACCTAGCGCAAAGTTTTTAAGCAATGTATATATTTTCAGGTGACAACACCCGTATTATTAGGCAAAATGAGGCCTTACAAAGAAAAATATAAATACAAAATCCTCCTTTTCATAATCATTGCACATCGTTTCATTACGCGTTGTCTTTGAAAATATGGACGTCTTTGAAAACGGACTAAAAAGTTATAAATTTAATCACTTGTTTGAACATCTAAGGAACGATCATGTCAGCCCACGTTATTCCATTTGAAAAATTACGCAATGTAGATGTGCCTTCAGTCGGCGGTAAAAACGCCTCTCTTGGCGAAATGATTTCACAGCTATCTGCAAAAGGCGTGCGCGTCCCCACTGGCTTTGCAACAACGGCAGACGCTTACCGTGAGTTTTTATCTGTTAATGGCTTAGACGTTAAAATTAACGCGGAGCTTGACGCACTCAATGTGGATGATACTCAAGCGCTCGCCATCTGCGGCAAAAAAGTACGTGAATGGATTATGGAAGCGCCATTTCCAGCCGCACTGGATCAAGCAATCAAAGAAAACTATGAAATCCTTACCGCGAAGTCGGGCAATGGTGCAACCTTTGCTGTACGTTCATCAGCCACTGCTGAAGACTTACCTGACGCTTCGTTTGCCGGACAACAAGAATCTTTCCTGAACATTCAAGGTTTAGATAACATCTTGCACGCGATTAAAGAGGTGTTTGCTTCGCTATACAACGACCGCGCAATTTCATACCGTGTACACAAAGGTTTTGTACACGCTGATGTAGCGCTTTCAGCGGGCATACAGCAAATGGTGCGCAGTGATATTGGCTGTGCTGGCGTGATGTTTACAATTGATACTGAGTCTGGCTTTAAAGATGTCGTGTTTATTACCTCATCTTATGGCTTAGGCGAAACCGTCGTTCAGGGTGCCGTGAATCCAGATGAATTCTATGTACATAAACCAACCTTGGCACAAGGCAAGCCTTCTATCGTACGTCGTACCATGGGTTCCAAGCTCATTAAAATGGTGTTTTCTGATGCGACGCAAGCCGGAAAGAGTACCAACACCATTGATGTAGATGCTGTAGATAGTGATCGTTATTCACTTTCTGACGCCGATGTTTTAGAGTTAGCCCGTTACGCCATGACTATTGAAGCGCACTATGGCTGTCCTATGGATATTGAATGGGGCAAAAATGGTGTGGATAACAAACTTTATATTCTGCAAGCACGCCCAGAAACGGTTAAATCGCAAGAATCTCTCAACAATGTTACAGAAACTTTCAAGCTGATTAAACACAATGAAAAACCATTGGTCGTTGGCCGTGCGGTTACGCAAAAAGTAGGGGTTGGTCCAGTGCGCATTGTGTTAGACCCGGCAGACATGCACTTGGTACAACCTGGCGATGTGTTGGTGGCGGACATGACAGACCCAAACTGGGAGCCGGTAATGAAGCGCGCCAGTGCTTTGGTGACCAACCGTGGCGGTCGCACCTGTCATGCTGCAATTATTGCGCGTGAGTTAGGTATTCCAGCTATTGTAGGTGCAGTTAACGCTACTGACGTATTACGTGAAGGCGAAATTGTTACCGTATCCTGTGCTGAAGGTGAATCCGGCTTTGTGTATCATGGCGCCATTGAGTATAACGTTGACACTCAGGCACAGGCAACGCTCACCCCGGCACCATGCAAAATCATGATGAACGTGGGTAATCCAGACATGGCGTTTGGCTTTGCAAAAATACCGAATGATGGTGTAGGCTTAGCGCGTTTAGAGTTTGTTATCAATAACATGGTAGGCATCCACCCTAAAGCCATTCTAAATGCAGAGGCAATGCCAACTGCCATTCAAACTATTATTAAAAACCGTGCACGCGGCTATGTGTCACCTAAGCAATTCTATATCGACAAAGTGGCTGAAGGTGTAGCTACTATTGCCGCAGCATTTTATCCAAAACCAGTGATTGTACGTACTTCAGACTTTAAATCTAACGAGTACAAAAAGCTGGTCGGCGGTGAGATCTACGAGCCAGATGAAGAAAACCCGATGATTGGTTTCCGTGGCGCGGCGCGTTACATGGCACCAGACTTTAAAGAGTGCTTTGCCATGGAATGTATCGCCATGAAAAAAGTCCGCGACGAGATGGGCTTAACCAACGTAGAGCTTATGATTCCATTTGTACGTACTGTAGATGAAGCTAAAGCCGTGACTGAAATCATGGCGGCTAACGGTCTTAAACGTGGTGACAATGGCTTGCGCTTAATTATGATGTGCGAGATTCCTTCTAATGCGCTACTGGCAGAGGATTTCTTACATTACTTTGACGGCTTCTCAATTGGCTCGAACGACCTGACTCAGCTGACATTAGGCATGGACCGTGACTCTGGCATTTTGGCAGATGGCTTCGATGAACGAAATGACGCTGTTAAGGTATTGCTGAAAATGGCGATTAGCACCTGCAACCGCTTAGGCAAATATGTCGGCATCTGCGGTCAAGGTCCATCTGATCACCCGGATTTTGCTGAATGGTTAGTGGCTGAAGGTATTAAATCCATCTCTCTCAACCCAGATACAGTAGTGAAAACATGGCAACGATTGACTAAAAAATAATTACCAGTCAATCAATGGTCAATCGACAATGGATAATTCACTATGATAAACCGCACCGTATTTTTTATTTCTGACGGTACTGGCATTACAGCAGGCGCTTTAGGAAAGTTGCTGGAGCACTTTCCCAGCACCAATTTTACTCAAGTGCGCCTGCCATTTACCGACACGTTAGATAAAATAAAATTAGCACAAGATGCTATTTTGCATGCCACCGAAGAAGATGGTGCCAGACCAGTAGTGATTATGACTTTAGGTAACATTGAGCTACGAAGCACCTTAAAACAATCTGATGCCTATTTTATTGATTTATTTAATACCTTTATCGACCCGTTAAGCCTGGAGCTCGACCAGAAACCGTTAAGGGGTGCGGGTATTGCGCATAGCGTCATGGGTAGTAAATACAATGACCGTATGGAAGCGGTTAACTTCACACTAAACCATGATGACGGCATGACAAACTCCGGGTTAGAAGCTGCTGAAGTTATTTTAGTGGGTGTATCACGTTGCGGGAAAACGCCAACCAGCGTTTATCTAGCCATGCAATTTGGCGTTAAAGCGGCTAACTATCCATTGATCCCAGAAGATTTTGAGCGCGGTACGCTCCCTGAGATTTTACACAAGCACTTGGATAAAATTTTTGGCTTAACCATTAAACCTGAGCGCCTGCATGCGATGCGTAACGAACGCCGCGCTGGCAGTTTTTACGCCTCTTTGGATAACTGCCGTAAAGAAATAGCCACGGCAGAAGGGTTAATGCGTGACGCGGGCATTACTTGGGCTGACTCTACCAGCCGATCAGTTGAAGAGCTTTCTGCTATTATTTTAGAAAAAATACGACATCCTGCAAAATAAATTAATGTTGTGACGTCTATGTAATTAAAATTAAAAAGGCACTAACGTGCCTTTTTAATTTTAAAAAACTACTTCAAACTTGAGTTGATTTTACTCACAATTTCCACTGCATCTGGCTTTACGTTACTGCTAAACGCATAAACATCTTTACCACCTGGCAACACAACATACTTAAAGAAATTCCAGCTGGGTGACTGCCCTGTTTTTGCACTGAGTTGCTTATAAAATGCATTGGCATTGACGCCGGTGACTGAAGTCTTGGTAATCATCGGAAATTTAACTGAGTAAGTTAATTTACAAAAATCACCAATCTGTTTGTCATCGCTCAACTCTTGTTTAAAGTCGTTGGATGGAAAGCCGATAACGAGCAAACCTTGATCTTTGTATTTTTTATACAATCCTTCCAAGGCTTCAAACTGCGGCGTAAAGCCACATTTACTCGCAGTATTTACCACCAGTATTGGCTTATCTTGATAATCACAAAGATTGATTTTTTCACCCTGCAAGGTTGAAAATTGATGATTATAAAGCGCTGAACATGCTGCATTTGCCATATTAGACACCGATAACAAAATAATTGAAAAAATTAGCTTTTGGTTTAACGTTGATGCATTCTGAAACAATCTCATATCCGCTTCCCTTTTTTATTTGCACAAAAGCATGGACGGTAACGATGAAATTAAATTCCTTAAAATTTGAGAATGCAGTTAAATACAAAACCTAATGTTTTAAATACTGTATAAAAGCAACACCTATGGCCGCCATCAATAAGGCACCAAACACATGGCCACAGGCATGCAAGGTCGCTAAAAAATACTCATGCTTGTGCAACAACGATAAACTTTCACCTGTAAAAGCGGAGAAAGTGGTCAGTCCACCTAAAAAACCTGTTGTCACAAATAAACGTAAAGTTGGATTATCTAAGCTGCCTAAACCAATCAATCCCATTGCCATACCCATCATAAATCCACCGCTTAAATTGGCCAGAAATGTACCTAAAGGCAGGCTAGGCATTATCGCGTTGAAAGCAATTCCAACGCCCCATCTACACCAAGCCCCCAGAGCCGCGCCCATACCTATAGCCAACGCATTTGTAAAATTTATCACCGAATTCATCTTGTTAAGCCCGTATCATCATGTTCGTATAGTAAAATTAAGCTAGAGTATCTTCAATTATGGGGATTATTTTGGTGCATCAAAGTGCATGCCAACCATCTGTTATGCACGCACCACTGAACTTTAGCGAGAAAATCATGCCAATGAAAGTATTATTTGTCAGCTCTGAGGTTTTTCCTCTTATTAAAACCGGTGGTTTAGCCGATGTAAGTGGCTCACTGCCCACTGCATTGCAGGGCTTAGGTGTGGATATTCGCATACTCATGCCTGGCTACACTTCTGTGCTTAGCCAGCTCAAAGAGCTACAACTTATCGCGACCATTCATCAATTACCGCATATCGGCAGTGCCGAGCTTTTACTAGGCGTTATTGAACATTCCCAAGTCAAGATTATTGTGATTAAAGCCAAGACACTCTATGAGCGCGATGGTGGGCCGTATGCTGATGCAAATGGCCAAGAATGGCAAGATAACCCTATCCGTTTTGGCGTGCTATCAAAAGTAGCGGCAATCTTGGCCAGCGATCATTCGCCGATAACCGATTGGCAGCCAAACATCGTGCATTGTAATGACTGGCAAACTGGTTTAACGCCAGCCTACATGAAGCTAGTAGATAACAGCCAAGCCAAATCAATCATCAGCTTGCATAACATGGCTTTTCAAGGCTGTTATGCACCGCATTGGGTTACCACGCTTGGGTTACCCAGCGTGGGCTTCAGCATTGAAGGCTATGAGTATCATGGTCAGCTATCGTTTCTTAAAGCGGGCATTTTTTACGCAGATGCAATTTCTACCGTCAGCCCACGTTATGCAAAAGAAATCCAAACTGCCGCTTTTGGTTTTGGTCTAGAAGGCCTGCTAACTAAACGTGGTGATGAAATCAAAGGCATTTTAAACGGCATTGAAACTGAAGAATGGAACCCTGGAACTGATCAGTATCTGATTAAAAACTACAGTAGCACTAATCTTTCCGGTAAACAGCAGGTAAAACTGGCCTTACAAGAAAAATTAGGGCTCAATATTGATGCAAGCGCACCACTACTGGGCGTTGTCAGTCGGCTTACCTACCAAAAAGGCTTGGATATGCTGTTGCCGCATTTACAAACACTGATAGATAGCGGCTGTCAATTTGCATTACTTGGCGGTGGCGAAAGTACATTAGAAACAGCCTTTCAGAGTTTAGCCGCCGCTAATCCAGGGCACATCAGCGTCACCATCGGTTATAACGAGCCGCTCTCGCATCAAATCATGGCTGGGTGCGACATGTTTATCATGCCTTCACGCTTCGAGCCGTGCGGCCTCAACCAGCTCTACGGCCTAGCTTACGGCACTCCACCTATAGTAAACGCAACTGGCGGGCTTGCAGACTCAGTGATTGATAGCAATGTTGCGCACATCGAAAATAAAACCGCCAATGGCTTTGTGATGGTAGAGGCTAGTGCCGAAGGCTTAATGGCCTGTATTACGCGCGCTTTAGACATTTTTAATCACGATGAAGAAACCTGGAAAAACATTCAAAAAAACGGCATGTCACAGAATTTAAGCTGGGACAACAGCGCCAAAGAGTATCTGGCTTTATATCAAAAACTAATTTCTTAATTTAGAAAACACAACTCAAAAAGGGAGCCCGAGATTTGGCACAGTTAATGCTTGTATATTTTTAGCATTATACTTCTCCAAAGTAGCTTTCTCCCCTTAGGGCGTCAAGTTTAAGACGCCCTCTTTTTTTGTTAACTACACTTACTTAACAATAAAATGCTCACGGTAATATTTAAGTTCATCAATAGATTCATAAATATCAGCTAATGCTTCGTGGCGGCTTGCCTTTTTAAAGCCTGAGTAAATTTCCGGTTTCCAGCGCCGTGCCAATTCTTTAAATACACTCACATCTAAGTTGCGGTAATGAAAATAGCTTTCTAAATCTGGCATGTAACGTGCCATAAAGCGGCGGTCTTGGCAGATTGAGTTGCCACACATCGGCGATTTTCCTGCAGGAACAAATTGTTTTAAAAACGCGATCATTTGCAAGGTGGCATCGGCCTCATTCAACGTAGAGGCTTTTACCTTTTCTATCAAACCAGAACGTCCATGCGCGCCTTTGTTCCAGGCATCCATGCCATCTAAAACAGCATCACTTTGATGCACCACAAAAACCGGAGACTCACCCAACACGTTCAATTCAGCATCAGTCACCACTGCGGCTAGCTCTAAAATACGGTCAGAATCGGGTAGCAAACCACTCATTTCCATATCCAGCCAAATTAAATTATTCTGATTCGTACTATTGTTTGAAGCGGTCATCATGATTTCCATTAAAATAAACGTTATAAAGCAGACATCGTGAACCATCTGATTAAAAATGCTTCACAATACGTATATTAACTTAATTCATAAGCAACTAGACCCATGGCTTTTACACTCACCACAACTTTTGTCACTTTATTGATTGCAACTACGTTGATTCGCATTTGGCTCGGGTTGCGCCATGTGGCACACGTACAACATCATCGAGGCCATGTGCCGACTGCATTTGACGGTAATATCTCATTAGAGGCACACCAAAAAGCGGCAGATTACACTAGTGATAAAACCAAGTTAGTGATCATTGAAGCCGCTGCGCAAGCCTTGTTGCTCGCCCTACTGACGCTAGGTGGCGGTTTACAGTGGATTGACGATATTTGGCGCAATGTTTTGCCTAATCATGAAATCATGCGCGGCGCATTGGTGATTTGCAGCGCGATGATCGTGAGCGGTTTGATCGACTTGCCATTTGAATACTACAAAACTTTTGTCGTGGATGAACAATTTGGCTTCAACAAAATGACGCGCGCTATGTTTTTTAGCGACCTTGTTAAGCAAAGTCTGGTTGGCATTGCCTTAGGTGCGCCTATCTTGTTTGCTGCGTTATGGTTAATGCAAAGCGCGGGACAGTATTGGTGGCTATATTTATGGCTGGTGTGGAGCGTATTTAATCTCGTTATGCTGGCTGTATATCCGACATTTATCGCCCCCTTGTTTAATAAATTTTCACCGTTGCAAGATGAAGCATTAAAACTTCGCATTGAAGCATTGCTGACTAAATGCGGGTTTAAATCGCAAGGGCTTTTTGTCATGGATGGTTCATCACGTAGTAGCCATGGCAATGCCTACTTCACCGGCTTTGGTTCCTCCAAGCGTGTGGTGTTTTTTGATACGCTACTCGATAGACTCAATGCAGATGAAATTGAGGCCGTACTTGCGCATGAACTTGGTCACTTTAAACATCACCATGTGATTAAACGTATTGCCCTGCTGTTCTTCGTAAGCTTTTTAGGGTTGGCGTTACTCGGTTGGCTCATCAATCAACCTTGGTTTTATACGGGTCTTGGCGTCACGGAAGCAAGTAATTACATGGCACTCATTTTATTTTTAATGGTTTCCCCCGTATTTATGTTTTTACTGCGTCCAATCATGGCCAGTTACTCACGCAAAAACGAATTTGAAGCCGACAACTACGCAGCCAAACATGCCGATGCAAACCAATTAGTAGCAGCCTTGGTGAAGCTATATCGGGATAATGCCTCAACGTTAACTCCGGATCCTTTACACTCAGCTTTTTATGACTCTCACCCGCCTGCCAGCATTAGAATTTCTAAACTAACAGCGCATACCAATTAAGACTAGAAACCACAACTTGCACACTCAAAAATCAGCCAACACGGCTACCAAACCAAATTTGCAAGGCATTGTCGTCTCCTCATACGGCAAGCGTTTCCAAGTTGAATTAACTGAAACTAAACAACGCATTAGCTGCGTTACCCGCGGTAAGAAAACTGACATCGCATGTGGTGACGTTGTCACGATTAAACTCACTGATAAACATGAGGGTGTGATTGAATCTACATTGCCGCGCAAAACATTGCTTTACCGCAGCAATGCATTTAAAAGCAAAATGCTCGCAGCCAATGTCACGCAAATCATTATTGTGTTAGCCACTCAACCCAGCTTTTATGAAGCACTGCTTAACCGCTGTTTAATCGCAGCTGAAGCGGCAGGCATCAAGGCTTTGATTGTGTTAAATAAATGCGATTTGGCTGACAATGACAGTGCGAAGCAAAAACTTGATCTTTACACTTCACTTGGTTATCAAGTGTTATCACTTTCTGCGCAAGAAGACATTTCAACGCTCAAACCTTATCTGCATGGTCACGCCAGTATTTTAGTCGGGCAATCGGGCATGGGGAAATCTACCATCATCAATGCGCTACTACCATTAGAATTAGTACGCACACGAGAGGTCAGCCAGGTATTAGATAGCGGCAAACACACCACCACGGCGACACATTTATATCACATCGATGCAATGAGCCAACTGATTGATTCACCCGGCTTACAAGAATTTGGTTTGCATCACCTAAGCACAGATGAGCTTGAGCATGCTTTCGTTGAATTTAGACCATTTTTAGGTAAGTGCAGATTTAACAACTGCAAACACTTGCAAGAGCCAGACTGCGCCATTACTGAAGCAATGCAATCTAAGCAAATCTCCCCTGAAAGACTGGCCATTTACAAAATGCTACGCATGGAGATTGCGCGTTAATTGATTATTTCATCATGACAACCGCCTTTATTTCGCACCCAGACACGCTGTTACACATCATGGATGGTAGCCATCCAGAATCACCCGCACGCATAACTGCAATTAAAAATGCGCTCATTCAACAAGGCATTTATCCAAAATTAGCGATTTATGAAGCGCCAGTTGCAACCGATGCGCAGTTGCAACGCGTACATAGTGCGGCTTATGTTCAAAAAATCCGCACATTATCACCTAGAGCCGGGCTAGTAAAATTAGATGCCGACACCGCCATGGGTCCGATGAGTTTGTCTGCGGCATTGCATGCCAGCGGCGCCGCCATTTTAGCCACAGATTTAGTCATGCAACAAAAAGTGAACAATGCGTTTTGTTGTGTAAGGCCACCAGGACACCATGCAGGACGCGCCAACAGTGCCGGCTTTTGCATTTTTAATCATGTCGCCGTCGGCGTAGCGCATGCGTTTGAAAAGTATGCCGTTAAACGCGTTGCGATTATTGACTTTGATGTGCACCACGGCGATGGCACTGAAAATATTTTTAAGGATGAGCCTCGGGTCATGCTCTGTTCAACTTTTCAGCATCCTTTTTATCCGCACCGCGGCTTTGATACCCGCTCAGCCACCATGATTAACGTCCCACTCGCAGCAAAATCCGGACGCAATGAATTTCAGCAGGCTTTTGAACAGGAATTTTTACCCGCGCTTAATCAGTTTAAGCCTGAAATTATTTACGTATCAGCAGGATTTGATGCCCACGCGGATGACCCGCTAGCCAATTTGAACTTAGTCAATGCTGATTACATCTGGATAACGGAATTCATTAAAAAGATTGCCAATCAACATGCGCAGGGTCGGATTGTGTCACTGCTTGAAGGCGGCTACCAGCTTAACGCGCTCGCTGCGGCTGCCAGTAGTCATATTGAAACACTGCTCACCGAATAAGCTAAGCCTTCACAATAATGGTCAAAAGTATATGCAGGCGCCGTATTTTTTAAGGTTCGTATGATAGCCCTACCGTGAAAAAGCATAGTCAGTCAGCGTATAATGCACACTCTGTTTAAATCAAACAATTTAAGACCGATTACCATGCACATTACCACCCGCCTAGAGTTTGATGCCGGACATCGAATCCCTAATCATAAAAGTCAATGTAAAAATTTGCATGGTCACCGCTATGCGCTTGAAATTACGCTGTCTGGAGATATTATTACGCAAGAAAATACTTCTGAAAACGGCATGGTGATGGATTTTTCAGATGTGAAAGCGATTGCTAAGAAAGCGGTTGTTGATGTGTGGGATCATGCTTTTTTGGTGTATCAGCACGACTTAGAAGTATTGAACTTTCTAAACAGCCTGCCAGACCATAAAACCGTCATATTTCCGACCATCCCTACCGCTGAAAACATGGCGTTAGAGGCATTTAAGATACTTAAAGCAAGGTATCAGGACACTTTTGGGAATCACCTGAAACTTGAAAAAGTACGCCTGTATGAAACGCCAAACAGCTGGGCGGACGCACTAGGCTAACTTATAGTTAGGTGCTGTAATTCCGCCACCAGAGCATCACGCCAATTCGGCAATGTGACCGAAAAATTTCGCGCTAATTTACTACAATCCAAACATGAATTAGCTGGGCGTACCGCAGGTGTAGGAAAGTCTTGTGTGCCAATCGCTTGGATATTTGCAAGGCTTACCTTGAGCGGAGGCCAGTTACACTCAACCTGCAGGCGTGTATATTCTTCTACAATAGCGGTTGCAAAGCCATGCCATGAAGTCTGCCCAGCGTTAACCAGATGGTAAACACCCGTGACTTCGTTTTGTGGCTTGCCATTTTCAAGCTGACTCAACACCTCTAAAACCGCTTGGGCAATGCTATGGCTGCTGGTTGGCGCACCTAATTGGTCAGCCACAATACGTAGCGCATCACGCTCACTCGCCAGACGTAAAATCGTTTTTAAGAAGTTATTGCCATAAGCACCATACACCCAGGAAGTTCGGAAAATAAGGTGCGGCAAGCCAACGGCTCGAATCGCGTCTTCTCCAGCCAGTTTACTTTTGCCATAAACACTTAACGGCTGCGTTGCGTCATCCTCAACATAAGGGCTTAACTTGGTGCCGGCATAAACATAATCAGTTGAAAAATGAATCAATGTAGCGCCAGCTTTTTCGGCTTCTTCTGCAAGGATTTTCGGCGCTGTGGCATTGATTGCATAAGCCAGCTCAGGCTTTGTTTCAGCAATATCCACCGCGGTATAGGCCGCTGGGTTAATGATGATATCAGGCTTGATGGCCGCGACTACACGGCGGATGGCATCGGCATCAGTCAAATCCAGCCCAGTTCTATCTAAGGCGATGATGGCATCTGAATACCCTGTGTGTTTTGAAAATAAGGCTTGCAATGCATGCCCCACTTGCCCGTTAACGCCCGTGAGCAATATTTTTTGATATGGGCTGGATGAAGTTACCAATTAAAATCCAGCTTCAAATACTTCAGCGTTTGATAAATTCACGCCTAATTTATCTTTGGCTGACAAAATAGGTGCTGCCAGCAACGGCCAGTCAATACCAATCTCTGGGTCATCCCAGCGCACACAGCACTCAAATTGCGGGGCGTAATAATCAGTGGTTTTGTATAAAAACTCCGTACCCTCTTTAAGCACTAAAAAGCCATGTGCAAACCCTGGCGGCACCCACATTTGGCGTTTATTTTCTGCGGACAATATAGCGCTGACCCATTGTCCAAATGTGCCCGATTGACGGCGTAAATCTACGGCGACATCAAATACTTCACCCTTAGTTACTCGAACCAGCTTACCCTGCGGCTGCTGAATTTGGTAATGCAGGCCACGCAATACATTAGCCGCAGATTTTGAATGATTATCCTGCACAAAATGTGCTTTTACACCGGTTAATTTTTCAAAGGTTTGTTGGTTAAAACTCTCAAAAAAGAAGCCTCGATCATCCCCAAACACTTTGGGCTCCAAGATTAGCACGTCTGGTATTGCGGTTTGAATCACCTGCATTAAAACACCTGCTCACTCAACAGCATTTTTAAGTATTGACCATAATTATTTTTAATATATTTATTCGCCAACAGCTCTAGCGCAGCGGCATCAATAAACTTCATGCGGTAAGCGATTTCTTCAGGGCACGCTATTTTTAGGCCTTGACGTTTTTCTATGGTTTCAATAAATAAAGAAGCTTCTAACAGTGACTCATGTGTACCCGTATCCAGCCAGGCAATACCGCGTCCCATCACCTCTACTTGCAAATCACCACTTTGCAAATAAGCTCGGTTTACATCTGTAATTTCAAGTTCACCGCGTGCTGACGGCTTGAGTTGCGCGGCAATCTCGACCACACGATTATCGTAAAAATATAGCCCAGTCACGGCATATCTGGACTTTGCTACGGTTGGTTTTTCTTCCAGACTGATAGCCTGGCCCTGTGCATTAAATTCAACCACCCCGTAGCGTTCCGGGTCACTTACCGGATATGCAAATACGGTAGCACCGGTCGTGAGCCTAGCCGCCGCTTGCGTTCTAATCGCAAGCTCATGCCCATAAAATATATTGTCGCCCAACACCAAGGCACAACTATCGTCACCAATAAAATCTTTACCGATAATAAACGCTTGAGCCAGCCCATCCGGTGAGGGTTGCACTGCATACTCAATTGAAATACCCCACTGACTACCGTTGCCTAATAACTGTTGAAAACGTGGTGTATCTTCAGGGGTGGAAATAACTAACACCTCACGAATGCCAGCCAACATCAAGGTCGTAAGCGGGTAGTAAATCATAGGTTTGTCGTAAACAGGCAGTAACTGTTTTGATACCGCCTGCGTTACCGGGTAAAGCCGCGTACCTGAGCCACCCGCTAAAATAATACCCTTCATGCTAACTCCTCGCCACGCTCGCTGTAATGTGTTTGCACCCAGTGACGGTACTCGCCACTGGTAATATTTTTTACCCAATCTTGATGCGCCAAGTACCAGTTCACGGTTTTTTCTATGCCCGACTCAAAAGTTTCTACTGGTTTCCAGCCTAACTCGTTGGCAATTTTAGTCGCATCAATCGCATAACGTTGGTCATGGCCTAATCTGTCTTGCACAAAAGTAATTTGATCGGCATACGATTGACCATCCGCGCGTGGCGATTTTGCATCCAACATGCGGCACAATGTTCTCACCACATCAATGTTGGCTTGCTCATTCCAGCCGCCAACGTTATACACCTCGCCCACCTTACCGGCTTCCAGCACGCGCCTGATCGCAGCACAATGATCCTCCACATACAACCAGTCACGCACTTGCTGGCCATTGCCATAAATAGGCAAAGGCTTGCCCACCAAGGCGTTGTGAATCACTAGCGGGATGAGCTTTTCAGGAAAATGATACGGCCCATAATTATTGGAGCAATTAGTCGTGAGCGTAGGTAAGCCATAAGTATGATGATAAGCACGTACCAGATGATCTGACGCGGCTTTTGAAGCTGAATAAGGGCTATTAGGTGCATAAGCCGTGTTTTCAGTAAAGGCCGCATCATCTTTGCTCAGTGAGCCATAAACCTCATCTGTAGATACATGTAAAAAACGAAAACCCTGTTGATGCTCGGTGCTCAAGTGGCTCCAATAGGCACGTACTGCCTCTAATAAATGAAACGTACCCACAACATTGGTTTGAATAAAATCTTCAGGCCCGTGAATTGAGCGATCAACATGACTTTCAGCTGCAAAGTTCACCACTGCACATGGTCGATGTTCAGCCAGCAACTTAGCCACCAGCGCTTGGTCGCCAATATCGCCATGCACAAAAATATGCTGCGGGTTATGTTCAAGTGAGGTCAGGTTTTCTAAATTTCCCGCATAGGTTAATTTATCTAAATTAACCACCGTACCCAAACCTTGCTTGACCCAAGCCAAGACAAAATTAGCCCCAATAAAACCTGCACCACCGGTGACGATAATTGTTTTATTCATGATTTTTTCTCTCTTAATGTTTGGGATTTATATACTTAAAATCCCTAATGTTTTAAGGTATGCCATAAACAGTTACCTGATTTAGCCAGCGCTACCAAATAATCATCATGCGCCGAAGCCTCGGCTGAGTTGGCAAGTTTAATCAATAAAGGGGCATTGCTATGTGGCGTCGCTTCCAGACCATTTTGGCTATGTGCATCAAGCTCCATCATCAAACTCTCTTGACCACGCGTCATGGCCATATACACATCGGCTAACAGCTCGGCATCCAGCAATGCGCCATGTAGCGTACGTTTTGAGTTATTAATGCCAAAGTGTCGACACAAAGCATCCAAGTTGTTGCGTTGACCAGGACGCATCTCTTTTGCAATTTTTAAAGTATCGGTAATTTTCGCCGTGATCTGTTCTACTGTTTTTTGACCAATCAAACCCAGCTCACTATTTAAAAACCCCACATCAAATGGCGCGTTATGCATAATAAGCTCAGCATCCGCAATAAATGCAATCAGCTCATCGGCAATTTCAGCAAAGCGCGGCTTATCTTGCAAGAACTCAAGTGAAATGCCATGCACCTCTTGCGCACCCTGATCAATTTCACGATCAGGGTTTAGATAATAATGAAAGTGATGTTTAGTCAATCGGCGATTAACCACCTCAACCGCGGCAACTTCAATCACACGGTGACCTTGCGCATGGTAAAGACCTGTTGTTTCAGTATCTAAAAAAATCTGCCTCATGAAGCTCGTCCTTCTTGCAATACTTTATCTACACCTTTATTTGCCAACATGTCCGCGCGCTCGTTGCCTACGTTACCGGCATGACCCTTTACCCACACCCACTCTACAGTGTGCTGTTGCGCCAGCACATCAAGTACGCGCCATAAATCATCGTTTTTTACAGGCTGTTTAGCTGCGGTACGCCAGTTGCGGGCTTTCCAACCGACAATCCACTCAGAAATACCTTTTTGCACATAAACGGAATCGGTAAATACTTTAGCATGGCAGGCGCGTTTTAACGCCTCTAATGCACGAATCACCGCAGTAAGTTCCATGCGGTTATTGGTCGTGAGCAGATCACCGCCAAACAGCTCTTTTTCATGTCCATCATAGCTAATCCAAGCGCCCCAGCCACCAGGCCCAGGATTACCTTTGCAAGCACCATCTGCATAAATTTCAACTAGCTGATGGTTAATTAAATTAGGTTTTGTCATGAATAAAACTTTGTGCAATTATTGTGGTGAGTCAAGATTATAGAGCAACACTTGCTCCAAAATAAGGTCGCATACCTTAAATGTCAGCAATAGCCGCATAAATTAAAAACTAAGACAGAAATCCAGTACTGATTATCAATTCAAAACAACGTCATATATCCCATAATTTACATGTGGGGTAATGTCTAAAGAATAATTATCTATTCAAACCTTTGTTACCATCAGCATTAACACTTGATACGAGGCTAGCTATGCAAAAAATTATAATCGCTTTACTGTTGTACTTTGCAATGGCTGGCAACAGCATGGCGGCTGTATGGGTAAAAATAAATGAAAACAATCTCTCAAAATTATCTGTAGATAAGCAATCAATCTTGCAAAAAGAGCAGTTAACAAGAGCGTGGATTAAAATAGAATACAAAACACCACAAAAAAATATCGAATCCCCTGATAAAGAATACGATTTATCGAAGCTACTTTGGTACTTTAATTGCGCCGAGCAAAAATCAGCCACCTCGCAAGTGTTTCAGTATTTAAATACCCAGCTTATTTACTCCGCAGGGATTGATGCAAAAGGAGCTGAGTTTATAGAACCCGTTCCAGAAACAGACTTTGATTTAGCAATGCGCTACGTTTGCTCAACGCGTAAACCAGTTAAAACACCTAGCAGCACTTCGCCCGCGAGTCCAACCAAACCAACAACAAAACCTGAAGCCGTTAAAAACCCAGCGCCACAAGCAGCGGTTGCCGCAGAAAAACCAGCTCCAATTGAGCCTGCCTCTCAAAATAAATCAGAGCCCGCGCAACTCGCTAAAGCCAAAGAGAAATCTGAAAAACCTGTAGCACATACTGCACATTGGACATACGAAGGTAAAGAAGGCCCTGAAAACTGGGGCAAACTAAAACCAGAATTTGTAACTTGCAACACCGGGCTCAATCAATCCCCTATCAATATCGAGAATACGGTTGATGCAAGCATGAAGCCACTTAAGCTACTGCAAAAATTCCCCATAAAAGATATCGTCAATAATGGCCATACAGTGCAAGCCAACTTTAAAGTAGGCAATATACTGGCAATCGACAACATGAGCTTTCAATTGAAACAAGTGCATTTTCACGCCCCTAGTGAAAATACAATTAAAGGAAAATCATTTCCTTTAGAAGCACACTTTGTCCATGCTGATGCAAAAGGTAATCTCAGTGTAATCGCCGTGATGTTTAAAGAAGGAAAATCCAACATAGGCTTAGAGAAACTTTGGAAACAAATTCCCAGTGATATTGATAAATCAGTTAACTTAAAGTCAAGAGTGCTGGCCAGTGAAATGATGCCAGCAAATCGGGACTACTATCGATTTAGCGGCTCACTCACCACGCCGCCATGCTCTGAAGGCGTGCGCTGGCTGTTAATAAAAACGCCTATGACCGCCTCTAATGAACAAATCGAAGCATTTAAAAGTGTATTAAAACACCACAATAACCGCCCTGTGCAACCGCTAAATGGACGTGTAATTGTTGAATAACGCCCTATCTAATCAAAGCGACTTATACGATCTGCTGTAAAATATACGAGTACAATTAGCGACACCTTAAATCGTTTCTACTTGCAAATTAAGCTAATTGAATATTAGGTGCTCTTATCCAGTCTTGAAGAATATCAAACAGGCTGAGGATGCGTCCACGTGGCGTTTTACTGGATTTAACCAGCATCTTAAATAGCCATTGAGAGTTAAAAATATCCATGAAATATATTACTACATGAGAGCTTTGCACGAACCAGAAAATGGT
>JBAYTS010000027.1:0-42418 GCA_041675545.1 Methylotenera sp. | reverse complement strand
GCTTCTTCATACACCTGAATACCCATGTCATTAATCATGCCGATAATGCCGTCTATCTGCTCTGACCCCTGCACATCATCAGGCAAGTGATCGTTAATTTCAGCATAAGTAAGGTAGCCGCGCTCTTTACCCAATATAATTAGGGTTTTAAGTCTAGTGCGACGCTCTTCCGCGCTTACTTCTTGCGAGTTTGCCAACTCGAGTTCACCTGATTTTTTTTCAGCTACCTGATCGCTTTTCTTTGGTCTAGCCATGACTTACCTCTAAAATTGATGCTTCTACCATGCCGTGCAGCACACATGGTGAATAATATTACCGTAACCAAACATTATAACAGATTTAAGCCCTATTTTGACTGGGTTTACTGCCCACCGATCTCAGTAGAGTGATTTCATCTTCAGTCAGGCTGTTTAATGGCTTTTCACTAATACGGACTAACAACAATGCTTGTTGCCGATGTGAGTAAGCGTCTTGCAACTGCTGTCTGGCGCCCATTAACTCCTGCGTGAGATCCAAGGTTTCATCTAAAGCACTCAACTCACGCTCCAACTCGCGCAACACCGTTGCCTGCACCCGGCTTTCAAGCTCGCGCAATAAAACCACCAGTTTAGAATGAGGGTGTTGCAAGCAAATTTCAATAGCCTGCCGCAACAAAACACCTTCTTCAGCATGATCATCAATCCACAATAAATCTTCTCGGTTTGCGAGCGCCGGATGCATTAGCAACATTAAACAAAAGCGTTTTTGTAATGACACCGCGGTACGTGTAAGCTTCGGCCTGGCCTTTGCTGGCACTTTATTTAAATTTGGCAGCTTAAGCAGGCTTTGCATTTCATCGGTGGATAACTGTGCTAATTCCGCTACTTTTTTTCGCAAATACATGGCGCTACGCGGCGCATTGATTTGTTGCATAATAGGCTCAGCTTCATTCAAAAAACGCACACGGTCTTCTTGGCTTTGTAAGGTGTTATTTTCACTGAGATGTTGCAAAATATACTGCGAAAGTGGCATCGCCGCTTTAATTTCCGCCTCAAATTTTTCACGCCCAAACTCACGTATATAAGAATCCGGATCATGTGCTTTGGGTAGAAACAAGAACGAGAGCTTTAAGCCATCCGTAAGTGCCGGCAATGCATTCATGGCTGCGCGCCAGGCGGCGGTAAGCCCTGCGCTATCGCCATCAAAACAAAATACAATTTCATCTGTTTGGCGCATAAGTTTAGTGATATGAAATGGGGTCGTGGCAGTGCCCAACGCCGCCACTGCATATTCAATGCCATATTGCGCTAACGCTACAACATCCATATAGCCTTCAACCACCAGCACCCGCCCTGCATCACGAATAGCACGTCGCGCTAAAAATAAACCGTACAGCTCATGACCTTTTTGAAACAACGGTGTTTCAGGTGAGTTGTAATATTTTGGCGTATCTTCGGCGTTAATCACGCGACCACCAAAACCAATCACCTGTCCTTTTTGGTCATGAATTGGAAACATTATACGGTCACGAAAACGATCATAGCGCTTGCCTTGCTCATTCTCAACCACCAAGCCCGCGATGTTTAATACCTCATTGTCATAATTCGGAAAAACACTTTGCAGGTTCTGCCAGCCCGCCGGCGCATAACCCACTTGAAACTTAGCCGCCACCTGCCCGCTCAGACCGCGACTTTTTAAATACTCAATAGCACGATCAGATTTTTTTAGCTCTGCTTTGTAATATTGCGCCGCTTGCTGCAAGGCATCTTGCAAACCAACCACCACTTTAGGCGCAGGTTTATCAGGGTCACGCGCTTCTTGGGGAACGCTCATCCCCACCATGCGCGCAAGCTCATTGATCGACTCAACAAAGCTTAAACCTTGGTATTCCATTAAAAACCCCACTGCCGTACCATGTGCGCCGCAACCAAAACAATGATAAAACTGCTTGGTAGGGCTTACCGTAAAACTGGGGGATTTTTCATTATGAAACGGACAGCAGGCAGAGTAATTAGCACCAGCTTTTTTAAGCGGCACACTTTTATCAACCACATCAACAATATCAACACGGTTGAGGAGCTCTTGAATAAAACTTTCAGGTATCAAAGTTAGTCTGCACTTATAGATTTATTGATAATTTTAGCTTACTTTTGCAAACAAAAAAGGAGCTTATCGCTCCTTTAATATCAACTGCATGTATCTACAACACTTGGTTTATAGCAAATTTTAAGCTAAACGCGTTTTAATCAAACCTGAAATCGTCCCCATGTCCGCCTTACCTGCAACCAGCGGCTTGATTGTCGCCATCACTTTACCCATATCTTTAATGCCTGTAGCCCCAGTATCAACGACTACTTTCTCTAAAATGCTAAGCACTTCGGCTTCAGTCAACTGCTGTGGTAAATAAGTTTGCAGCACACTAACTTCATATTTCTCAATATCAGCCAAGTCATCTCGTTTTGCAGACTCGTATGCCGTAATTGAGTCGCGACGTTGCTTCAGCATTTTTTCAATAGCGGTAATGACGTCAGCATCGGTTAACTCAATACGCTCATCTACTTCACGCTGTTTAATAGCCGCCTGCAACAAACGAATCGCACCTAAACGCGCACTATCTTTAGCGCGCATTGCTGTTTTCATGTCTTCTGTAATTTGTAACTTAAGGCTCATTTAACTTTGTGCGTTCTAGTATTAGGCGTTATTATTGATATAGGTATCGAAATTAGCTTGATAATCAGCCACATTTTCAGTCAGCGCTAATTTGTATTGATTCACAAAGTAATCAATCGCGGCCGATTTTTCAGCCTCAAACGCTTCTTTGCTACCGCACTGCGAGGCAATAACAAATGCATTAAACCGCGCTGAAGCATAGGCGAAACCTGCGCTTACCACACCACGATCAACCGCTACCGCTTGCTCGTTGGCGCTGGCAATAAATGCATCCGCCACACCCCAGAACGCTTCGTCCGGCTTAGCTTCTGCATTAGCTGGCTCTGTAAGCTTTTTATCGACCATGCTACCAGCTAACTAGTATAGTTTTGCTGGGAGCGTTTGCTTCAGCAAACGACGATACTGACGCTTAACAGCAGCAGCAGCTTTACGTTTACGTTCCCAAGTTGGCTTTTCATAAAATTCGCGAGCGCGAAGATCATTCAATAAACCTGTTTTTTCAATTAAGCGTTTAAAACGGCGAAGGGCAACGTCAAACGGCTCATTTTCTTTTACGCGTACACTAGACATTCATTCTCTCTTATCAGAACAATATGGTTCAAATTATAGGGTTTAAGTTATGCTCAAGCTTCTAACAACCATCCATGCGACAACTTAAAAGTTAGTGCACAAGGTTTAGAAACTGAGAAAAGCCGACTATTTTAATCGTATAATCGTTTTTATTCAATTACTTTTATGCATTTTTAGGTTTAATGCGTAATAATTCAACTTTATACATCTAGCGAGCTTCAGCAAATGCGTGAATTTCATTTATGTTAGTCTTGGGTGTTGAATCATCCTGCGACGAAACTGGCGTTGCATTATACGATACCGAACACGGTTTGCTTGCGCACGCGCTATATTCACAGGTTGAAATGCATGCGGAATACGGTGGCGTAGTGCCAGAGCTCGCCTCACGCGATCATATTCGTCGCGTGTTGCCTCTGACTGAAACCGCGCTCAAAGAGGCCAACAAAACTTTACAAGACATTGACGCCATCGCCTACACGCAAGGACCTGGCTTATCTGGCGCGCTACTGGTAGGCACCAGCTTTGCTGAATCGCTCGCCTTTAGCTTGCAAATCCCCACTATCCAGGTGCATCACCTTGAAGGGCATTTACTGGCACCGCTACTAGAAGAAAATCCGCCCGACTTTCCATTTGTGGCACTATTGGTTTCAGGCGGGCATAGTCAATTGATGCGCGTAGATGGCGTGGGTGAATACGAATTGCTTGGCGACACCTTAGATGATGCTGCTGGCGAAGCTTTTGATAAAACAGCGAAATTATTAGGCTTGGGCTATCCAGGCGGCCCAGCGTTATCTAAACTTGCGCTAAGCGGCAAGCCTCGGTTTAAGCTACCGCGCCCTTTGCTTAACAGTGGCGATTTAAACTTTAGCTTCAGTGGTTTAAAAACTTCAGTGTTGACGCTAGCCAACCAACACCAACCTTTAGATGACGAAACCAAGGCCGACATTGCTTACGAATTTCAAGAGGCCGTCACCGACGTGTTAACCACAAAATGCATGACGGCATTGCGCGAAACAGGTTTGGATAACTTAATTGTTTCTGGTGGCGTGGGTGCCAATGCGAAATTACGTGAAAAACTCAATGCCGCTACTAAACGTAAGCTATGCACTGTTAGCTATCCGCGTTTGGAATTTTGTACAGATAACGGCGCCATGATTGCCTTTGCGGGGGCGATGAGACTCAAGGCAACGCACGGTGGCGGCAATAAAAATTATGGCTTTAGCGTAAAGCCAAGGTGGAATTTAGCTGAGTTGCTAAAACCTTAATTTACCCAAACACAGATAAATTTCATCTGTGGCTATCTATTTTTTGCCAAACCCAGACTCTGTACCCGCCAGCAGTTTTTGAATATTGCTTCTATGGCGCCAAATTAAGAATATAGACATCACTAAAACTGTGATCACATAATCTTTATAAGGCAGCAAGAACCACGCAAACACTGGCGCCAATGCCGCAGCAGCAATAGCCGCTAATGATGAATAACGCGAAACCGCAAACACCAATAGCCAAGTAACCAGTGCAGCCAAAGCCAACAAAGGCGATATTGCCAACATCACACCCAAGGCAGTTGCCACACCCTTACCGCCTTTAAATCGGTAATAAATAGGGTACAAATGCCCAAAAAATACCGCCAAGCCTACAGCACTGACTACCCACATGAGCATGCCAGACTGCAATGCCAACCAAACCGGAAACCAGCCTTTAAACACATCGCCCAGTAAAGTAAGTAACGCTGCTGATTTTTTACCACTGCGCGCGACATTAGTTGCGCCGATATTGCCACTACCCACTGTCCGTGGATCAGGCAAACCAAATAATTTACTGACTAAGATTCCAAAAGCAATTGAACCTAACAGATACGCTGCAACAATCCAAACTACTGGTACTAACGTAACCGGTATAAAACCTAACTCATTCATAATAATATGCTCTAAAATCCAATTACCGCATTCTAAACCATCGCAAAACTGTAGGCATCATATTTATGGACATCATCTTTTTAAGCGAAGTCAAAGTACAAACCAAACTCGGCGTACCCGAGTGGGAGCGCATGACACCGCAAACTATCATCCTAGACATTGAGATTGGCTACGATTTAAGTAAAGCCTGCCAAAGCGATGATGTTGCCGACACCATAGACTACGGTGGGGTTGTCAGCCGCATACGCGAAACACTCACCGAAAACAGCTTTCAACTGGTAGAAGCCTTAGCTGAACATATTTGCCAGATGATTTTGGGGGAGTTTGGCGCATTAAGCGTGAAGATTAGAGTGGCTAAACCTGCGATATTACCGGGCCTAAAGGCGTTGGGGGTGGTGATTGAGAGAAATAAAGAATGAAAAAATATCGAGTAAGGATTAGAAATACTATTCTAGGTTTAATTATTATTGGATTGTTGTTTATAACTATAATGGCTATTTATAGCTATCTAAATAGCGTTGAAGGGGAATTTTTTCCTAAAAAGCGAGAAGAGCTTGGACAATTTGGTGATTATTTTGGCGGTACATTAAATCCAATTTTCGGTTTTGCTTCATTTATAGCGCTCTTATTGACAATATTTTATCAGTCCAAAGAACTAAAACTTTCTCGAACAGAGCTTGAGCTATCGAGAGATGAGTTAAGTAAATCTGCCAGTGCATTAGCACTACAAAACAAAGCAATTGAACTTCAAAGTTTTGAACAAACTTTTTTTCATGGCTCTCTACTTATAGAGAATTATTAAATTCAGCATCTGATGTGGGCCATTTCAAACAACCGTTCCACGGAAGGGAGGCTCTTTATCACTTATGGAGAAACAAGCTTGATTCCTACCCTATTTATGATTCTATGCGCGTAGCAAACCCTTCTTCCTATGGGGAAAAAATACTAGATCATAAATTCAACAACTCTTATGACGAAACGTTCCATACGCTCAGCCATTATAAACAAGTTGAAACTATCGCAGAGGATAAACAAGTTTTAGTTGCTAATCACATTCATCAAATATGGTGCCTTCTATATCAGGAGAAAGAATATCAGCTAGATAGCTTATTCCGGACAGCATATAGATTAATAAGCTGGATTGACTCACAACAACCTGAGAGACTTACCGAACAACAAAAATGGATGTATATAAGCATTTTTAGAAGCCAATTATCTTGGATTGAAATGGTATTCCTTTATTACAACGGATTAACAGGCTCTGGCAAGAAATTTAAATTACTTATTGAAAAATACGCGCTTCTTGATAACCTTACTTTCGATTCTGATATTGGCATTAAGGTTATGAATAAATATTTTGATATTGAAAATAATTACTCCAAAACTGCATTCAATTCAGAACTTGCAAGAGAAATATCTCAACAACCTATTACTCGCCTCCCCCGCCTTGCAACACGCCGAGCAACGCAGACATAAAGGGAGTTTTCAGCAAGCGGCTGTTTGAGCGTAGCGAGTTTCCGATTGCTGCCCTTTGTGTCGAGTAGCGCAGGGAAGGCGTAGCCCGTGGGGCGGGGGTGCCGTTTTCTTTGGTTACTTTCTTTTCAGGCAGTTAAAAGAAAGTAACTAGCTGTCGGGCTACCCCCGACACTCCTCAAACTCCGCCACTTTACCCTCTCCCCAGCCCTCTCCCTTAAAGGGCGAGGGAGCAAACATCACCCCCGAGGATGATGCATGCTATGCAATTGCTTCAACCTCTCCCGCGCCACATGTGTATAAATCTGCGTAGTAGAAATATCAGAATGCCCCAATAACATCTGCACCACCCGTAAATCTGCACCATGATTGAGCAAATGTGTTGCAAAAGCATGTCGCAATACATGCGGTGACATGTGCTTAGTGATACCCGCCAACAACGCATAGCGCTTAATCAGGTACCAAAACGCTTGGCGCGTCATTGCCTCACCACGGTTTGTGACAAAAAGCGCATCTGATAAGCGCTTTTGCAAAATTGTAGCTCTAACCCCTTTTAAATAGCGCGAAATCCAATCTGCGGCTTCTTCACCCATGGGTACCAAGCGCGTTTTACTGCCTTTACCAGTGACGCGCACCACACCGTCACTCACACTCACTTCAGTAGTCTTAATTGAAACCAGCTCAGATACACGCAAACCACAGGCATATAACAGCTCCAGCATGGCTCTATCACGCAGGCCAGCAGGCTCGCTTAAATTTGGCGCATTGAGCAATGCCACCACTTCATCTTCATTGAGGCTCTTGGGCAGGCTACGTGGCAGCTTAGGCGACTCTATCTGTAGCGTTGGATCTACATTCATTCTATTTTCACGCAGCAGGTAGCGATAAAACCTGCGTAAACTTGCAATTAAACGGCTGATGCTACGTGGCTTACTCTGTGGAAATTTCACCGCGAGGTACTGCTGAATGTCAGCCTGCTCTACAGTAAGCAGCTGCTTGCTCTGGCTGGGTAGCCAAAGTGCGAAAGTGGTTAGATCCAGCCGATAACTTTCTAACGTGTTTTTCGCCAAGCCGTCTTCTAGCCAGAGGTGGTCAATAAACGCATCCAACTCGGCAGCATCGGCAGGGATTAACGCGGGCTCACTCACCGCCAAAACCTTTCACGCCTTCATGCTGCAACAACCACTGTTTTATGCCCAAACCATTAGCCTTGCCTTGCATAAAGCCGCCGATGCCATTCTTTGCCACGACACGGTGACATGGGACAACCAAAGGCAACCGGTTAGCACCGCAGGCATTGGCCACTGCGCGCGGCCCTGAGCCTATCTGAACAGCTAACTCGCCATAAGTACGCGTTTGTCCGAATGGAATTGCGGCAATCGCCTGCCACACACGCTGCTGAAATGCAGACCCTTGTTGTGCAAGGGGTAATTCAAAACCTGCTTTAGGCTGTTGCAAATATTGTTTGATCTGCTCGCAGGCAAGTTTCACTAGAAGATGCGTAGATTCTTTTTCAATTTGAACTGACGCAGGCAAAAGCTCAATCGCTAACTGCCCTTCATACACAGCGATTGCTACTGCGCCAAAAGGTGTATTGATTAAAGCATTATCATTAAAAGATACAGTGTTTATTGACATGCAATGATGTTAAACCAAAGCGCATATTCCGCAAACGTTTACACAATAAAAAAAGCCCCAACGACTTTCATCTATTGGGGCTTTGCGTGCTTTAAGCACTGACTTTCGAGTCTTACGCTTTTTCTACCGGCGCTAAAACTTCTCTGTCACGTGCTACTAATTTTTCTTTAATACGTGCTGATTTACCTGAACGCTCACGTAGGTAGTACAGTTTTGCACGACGAACATCACCGCGACGTTTTACTTCAATGCTAGCGATTAGCGGAGAGTAAGTTTGGAATGTACGCTCAACACCTTCACCAGATGAAATTTTACGCACGATGAATGATGAATTCAAACCACGGTTACGTTTAGCAATTACAACGCCTTCGTATGACTGCACACGTTTACGTGTACCTTCAACGACGTTTACGCCGATTACTACAGTGTCGCCTGGTGCAAAAACAGGAATCGTTTTGCCTAAACGGGCAATTTCTTCCTCTTCTAACATTTTAATAATATCTGCCATTTTGTTATCCTTTATATCGCCTTGGGTTTAACCTTGGCGGGTTCCTTTTAATTATGAAGAGCTTGTTCCTGCTATCTAACTTTCTTGTAGCAGCCGTGCTTCTTCTTTCGTCAACGGCCTTGCGGCCAATAAATCGGGACGTTGGTCCCGAGTTCTGTGCAATGACATCTTCAAACGCCACTGTTTAATCTTTGCATGATTACCCGATGTCAAAACCTCAGGTACGCTCACGCCGTTATATTGTTCTGGCCTAGTATAGTGCGGGCAATCTAATAGACCATCTACAAATGAATCTTCAATTGCAGAATCACTATCGCCCAAACTGCCTGGCAACTGCCTAACAATCGCATCGATTAACGCCATAGCGGGTAACTCGCCGCCACTTAATACATAATCACCGATGGATAACTCTTCATCCACTTCTGCGTCTATCAGGCGCTGATCAACGCCTTCGTACCGACTAGTAAGCAATACCAAGCCTTGTTTTTTACTTAACTGCATGACCTTTTCATGCGTCAGCGGCTTACCCGCTGGCGAAAGATGGATAACCCAACTTTCAATATTCTCTGCTACCTGCTTATCTTTTGCGGTATCGATGGCTTTTTCTAATGGTTCAGCCAGCATTACCATGCCAGGGCCACCGCCATACGGCCTATCATCAACCGTTTTATGGTTATCAGTGGTGAAATCGCGCGGATTCCAAAACTGCATTTCATAAATACCTTGCTGCAACGCTCTGCTAGTAATGCCATATTTTGTTATAGCATCAAACATTTCAGGAAACAGCGTGACAACCTCAAACTTAAACGCCATGATTGAATCTAAAAGCCATCACTAGAAATCCGCATCCCAATCAACCAGCATCGTTTTTGCTTTTATATCGACTTCAAGCACAACCTCTGCCGTAAATGGTAGCAATCTTTCTTGCGGCTTTTCTTTACCCGTTGCTTTAGCTGAAGTTTCTGCTGTAGCTACTAACTTAACCGGGTCGGCTCTCACGGCAATCACATCATTGGCGCCAGTTTCAAACACGTCTACAATTAAGCCAAAATCAACATCTTGCTTGTTTTTAACGCGCACACCAATTAAATCAGACCAATAATACTCATTGTCTTCAGCTTCAGGCAACTGATCTCTAGGTACGGCTATTTGCTTACCTTTGCAGGCAAGTGCCGCGTCTCGATCATCAATACCTTTAAGCTTAACTACCAATACGTCATTGTGCACTTTGGCGGTTTCAACGATTAACTCACGCCAATCGTCACCTTTACCAAGCCACCACGTGTCATAGTCAAACAGGCCGTCAAACGCTTCTGTATCTGGCACAACTTTTAGCCAGCCAAAAACGCCATAAGGCGCAACAATGCGCCCCATGACTACCATATCACTGACTACTAAATTATTGGTCGCCAAAACAACTCACAGACTTTAATTTTTTGTTGGGTGACTCATCACCCAAGTGTGAAAATTAAGCGTCAGCTGCTGGCGTTTCTGTAGCTTCAGCTGGTGCTTCAACAGCAGCTTCTGCTTCAGCAGCTTTAGCTGCGGCTGCAGCCTCTGCGGCTTGCGCTGCTTCTGCAGCGGCTTTAGCGTCAGCTTCTGCCTTAGCAGCATCAGCGGCAGCTTTAACTTTAGCTGCTTCAACTGCGGCAACTTTAGCTTTTGCAGCTTCAGCTTTTGCAGCATCTTTAACTTTAGCAGCAATCGCAGCTTCAGGACCTTTAGCGTGGAACTTAACCAAGCGTGCAACGGTATCTGACAATTGCGCGCCATTGCTTTGCCAGTGTGTAACACGAGCCAAGTCAATACGTAAGCCTTCAGCACCGGCGCTAGCAGATGGGTTGTAAAAACCAACGCGCTCAATAAAACGGCCATCGCGACGATTGCGTGAATCAGCTACAACTACGTTGTAGAAAGGAGTTTTTTTCGCGCCACCACGAGCTAAACGAATAATAACCATAATCTTTGTTCTCTTTGTGAATAATTTAAAGCAGAAAGGCGCGGATTTTACGTCATTTCTAACTCATTTGGCAAGCTATTTATCTATATTTATCTGCTATGTGCTGATTTATTGATAAATTAATTACAGGGCGCCTCTAATAATTCAAATTTTTAAGTCAGACAAGGCGCGAACGAAAAATCATGACGCCGCATATATTGATATGTAAGGAATGATTTTTTGTGAGTAACGCAGTATGACGACGAAATTTGAATTATTTAGAGATGCCCTACAGGTTGAATCTAACAATTTGCTTTGTAGCGCGTCGGATCCGTCAAACCCGCAGCTGCAAAGCCTTCACGGCGCAGGCGGCACGAATCACACAACCCACATGCCTCACCGTGATTATCCGCCTGATAGCATGATACCGTCATGGCATAATCCACACCTAATTGTGTACCAAGCTGCACAATCTGCGCCTTGGTCATATCAATTAAAGGTGCATGAACCGTAATCGTTTTACCTTCCACCGCACTTTTGGTGGCTAAATTGGCCATTGTTTGAAAAGCTGTTACATATTCGCCACGGCAGTCAGGGTACCCTGAATAATCTAACGCATTTACACCAATGAAAATATCTTGCGACCCCAGCACCTCTGCCCATGCTAACGCCAACGATAACATGATGGTATTGCGCGCAGGCACATAAGTAATTGGAATGCCTGTCGTAGCGCTTTCCGGAACCGCAATCGCGTCATCGGTCAACGCTGAGCCACCAAATAAAGATAGATCCAGTTGAGCCGTTTTGTGCGCAGCGGCACCCATGACTTTGGCTACATTTTTAGCCGCTTCTAATTCAGCAATATGTCGTTGGTGATAATCCAAGCTCAAGCAATAGCACTCAAACCCCTGGTTACGCGCAAAAGCCAGCACCGTGGCAGAATCTAACCCGCCAGACAACAACACAACAGCACGCTTCTTCATTTACCCGCCACCTCGCCCCATAATATTTTGTGCAGTTGCAATTGCATACGTACCGGCAACCTGTCTGCCAACACCCATTCGGCTAATTCAGTTGGATTCACTTGACTATAAACTGGTGAAAATAACACCGGACATTTCTCGGTTATTTTATAGTCCGCTAATATCTGTTTTGCCCAATCGTAATCTGCGCGACTGCACAGCACAAACTTGACTTCATCGGTCGGTTTAAGATGCGCTAAATTACCCCACAAATTGTTTTTCAACTCACCTGAACCTGGTGTTTTTATATCCAAAATCACTGAAACACGCCTGTCTACCGGGCTAATGTCAATGGCGCCACCGGTCTCAAGTGACACGTTATAACCCGCATCACACAAGACTTTGAGCAACACATGGCAATCCTTTTGTGCAAGCGGTTCACCACCGGTAACGGTGACATATTGCGTACCAAACTCAGTCACTTTGGCTAAAATATCATTAATTTCCATGTTGCTACCACCGCTGAAAGCATAAGCAGTGTCGCAATACACGCAACGCATGGGGCAACCTGTGAGGCGCACAAACACCGTAGGCAAACCTACGCGCGTAGATTCGCCTTGTAGCGAGTAAAAGATTTCGTGAATTTTAAGCTTCATTTGATATTTTGCGCAGTATAAAAAAATAGCGCCAACTTGTATTGGCGCTATTTTAACTTAAAAAGATGCGCTAATTTTAAGTTAGCGTCAGGCTTAAGTTAATGTTTCTCTGATAGATTACCTAATTGCCTCTAATGCTTTTAACCGCTTTTTCCCCGTTGGTGTTACATCACTATTGGGAAACCTGGCGATTAAATCACGCAACGTTTTTTTAGCTCCCGGCACCAAACCCAATTGAATTTGGCTATTGGCCATATTCAACATAGCATCAGGCACTAATGGACTTTCAGCATGCGTATCCAATAATTTTTGTTGTGTAGCAATAGCCGATTTATAATTCTTTAATGCAAATTGCGAATAACCCAATCCATAAATAGCATCAGCCGCAAACGCACTATTGGGATAATCTTTCACAAATTTATCATAAGCATTAAAAGCATCTTTATGCTTAGATTCTTTTGACAAACCATTGGCAAGCTCAAGCAACTGATACTCTTGCGAATTTTTATCCACCGTTGCAGGCGCTGCCGCCTCTAAGACAGGTTGTGCCGCCACCGCTACTGGTGCCGCTTCTAATTGACGCAAACGCGCATCGATATCAGTATATAAATCTTTTTGACGCTGTTGCGTAGCTTCCACGCTGTGGTTTGCCAACTCTAGTTCGCCTTTTAATCTCGCATTCTCTTGCTTCAAAGCATCAATTTGGGCTTGCGTATCTGCCAAGCCATTTTTCACAATCGCTTCTAGGGCACCCAAACGTCGGTTTAAATCGGCTTGTGCAGCCTGTGATGTCTGACTCTGGCTTTGCATGGACTTTTCAAGCTCTAGTATTTTCTTACGCGCCTCAGTGTCATCAAATAACGCCGCATGGCTACTTATAGAAAATAATTGTGCCGTTAAAATTAAACCAGCCAGAATCAGTTTTTTCATCATTTTGTTTTTACTGCCCTAAATTACTCGTTCGCGTAAGCGATATCTACACGGCGATTTGCTTGATGGCAATTTTCATCAGCACAATTTGGCGTCACTTTTTCTTCACCAAAACTTACGGTTTCAATTTGCTTATCTTGCACACCAAGCAGGTTAAATGATTTTTTAACGGCAACAGAACGGCGTTGACCTAATGACAAGTTGTACTCACGTGTGCCACGCTCATCAGTATTGCCTTGCAAAATCAATTTCGCATTGTTATTGGCAACCAAATATTTAGCATGCGCTTCAATCAGTGGGCGGAACTCAGCTTTAACAGCATCACTATCAAAATCAAAATAAATGTTACGCTTTGATAAAATATTATTCGGGTCATTGAGTGGGTTGTTACTATTATTTGCATTACTATCAATGACTACTTCTTTCACGCCTGATGTATCAGCACTGCCATCAGCTTGCGCAACACTCGACGAACTCGGGCTCTTATCCTCTACGCCAGCCGGCTTATCGACCATCGGTGTACTTTTACACGCAGATAGCAATACAGCAAGCATCAGGCTACCTATTAGTTTTTTATTAAACATTCCCTTGTTCATCGTCGTTCTCCTTTTAAAAAATGGTTTACTACTTTTAATCATACCTCTAATTTAATAATGGTCCCCATGCTGGCTCGCGCACATCGCCACCAGACTCACTCAAACGTTGCTTAACTCTACCATCTGACGATACTGCTGCCAAGGCGCCACGTCCACCTACGCGAGTTGCATATAGTAACACACGACCGTTGGGTGCAAAACTTGGCGACTCATCCTGCCCGCCATCGCTCAGCAACTGCACTTGTCCACTGCTTAAATCTTGCAGTGCCACACGGTATTTGCCACCATCATTGCGGATCATCGCTAATAACTTCCCATCAGGTGAAAAACGCGGGCTTAAATTGCCTGTACCTTCAAAGGTGACACGTTGTGCCTCACCACCGATAGAGGATACTTTATAAATTTGCGGACGACCACCACGGTCTGAACTAAAGTAAATCCATTTTGCATCAGGTGACCAGGTCGGCTCGGTATCAATCGCGCTACTTTTAGTCAGCTGTTTAAGCCCGGTGCCGTTGGCATTGATAATGTAAACCTGAGAATTGGCGGCATGTGTAAGTACAATCGCTAACTTGGTTCCATCGGGTGACCACGCTGGCGCGCTATTGTTGCCCTTAAAATTAGCCAAGGTTAACCGCTGGCCGGTCATGAGTGACTGCACAAAAATTATCGGCTTTTTCTTTTCAAACGAAACGTAGGCAATTTTGCTACCATCCGGCGACCAGGCGGGCGAAATAATCGGCTCGTTGGATGACACTACCGTTTGTGGATTTTCGCCATCAGCATCTGCCACCTGTAAAGTATATCGCCCTTTAGATTTATTGATATAAGCGATACGGCTAGCAAAAATACCCGCTTCTCCTGTGAGTTTTTGATAAATGACATCGGCAATCTTATGTGCGGTCATTCTTAATTGATTTGGTGCAATGTTGTATTCCATGCCCGCGAGTTGCGTTTGCTTCAACACATCGACCAACTTAAAACTTACTTTTAAACGATTGCCCGCTAACGACTCAACACGACCCACGACCAAAGCCTGTGCTTGCAACGCTGCCCATTCTGCATATTTAACCTGGTTAATATCCGTAGGGCGGTTAACGACACCACCAGTTTCTAACACGCGAAACAACCCACTACGGCGCAAATCTGCACCAATAATATTGCCCACTTGCGCGGCACTGCTAGATTGACCGACTATTGAACCACCGAAAGGAACCACCGCAATAGGGATTTGCTGTGCACTACCGCCGCTAATTTCAATTTCCAACGCTGCATTTGCAGGGGAAATTGCCAGCGACATAAATAACGAAATAATAAAAAGTAAGACTGGCCGTAATTTATTGAGCAATTTATTCATAAGTGACTTGATGCCTTTAAACATGAGATTTAATTTTACAAAGCATTGCGTGAATTCTACTGAAAACTCACGTATATGCCATAGTAGTTACAATTAATTACAAATCAATCAGCAAGCAAAGGCTCATCCACCTCATTAACATGAGTTTAATCGTTAGGGCGAAATGTTAGCTTTAAGTTCCTGAACTGCGAGAATAACGATGTATCGGTCGGCACTGGCAACGGTTCCGAAGCCATGATGGCGCGCTCTACCGCATCATCACAGGCGGCATTACCACTTGATTTAACCAGTTTAGGATTGCCAGATAATTCACCTGTAGGGAGTAAGCCGATTTCAAATTTCAGCTCTGGATTACCATCGCCACACAGGGTTTTATTCACATTGCCCCGGATTTTGGCTTGGATTTTATTGGTAAATTCACCAGTTACACCTGCATTAGCGGCAGCTTTTGTTGCTAAGTTTTTTTGGTCACCTTCCGCTTTATCTTCACTGAGGCTCTCTTGTTGCAGTTTTTTTAATGCTTCATCGCTAGGTTGTTTTTGAGGTCGTTGCAACGCCTCTTCTCTTAATGCTTTTTTCATTGCCTCAATAGCATCGTCCGGCTTTTTAACTTCTTTTGGTTTTTCTTTTTTAACCGATTTCTCAACCTGCTTTTTCTTAATCACAATATCTACCTGAGCTTTTGGCTCAGGCTCAATTACTGGCACAGGTTTTACAATCTCTTTCACTACTGGTTTTGGTTGCACCACGGGTTGTTCTACTGGCTCAGGTATGGGTGAAGTTTTTTGCACTGCTGTTGGCAAACTATCCCACAACTCAACGTTCGCAACACTGACTGGATGTGTAGTTTTCCAATTGAATGAAATTAGCAACGCACCCAACAACACCACATGCACGCTGATTGAGAGTGCACCCGCTTTGAAGGAATCTGGATTTTCGCGTTGTCGTAACATTAAATTAACAATGAATGCTGAATAAAAACTTTATGGCGCGGGCTTTAACAAAAGCCCCACTTTATCTACTTTATTACGTTTTAATAAATCCATCACACCAATCACATCATCGTATTTCACATTTTTATCTGCCGCAATCACCACTGAGCGTTCAGGTGATTGAGTAAGCATTGCACGCACAGCTAATAACAACGCATCACGCTGCAAACTTTTGCTCTCAAATTCGATACTGCCATTTTTTTTAACCGTGAGTACAATAGGTGGCAACTGCGGTTGCTTCAACACGCCTTGTCCGGCGCTAGGCAAGTCCACCACGCCTGGATTAGTCATCGGCGCTGTCACCATAAAAATAACGAGTAGCACCAAGGTAACGTCAATATAAGGCACGACGTTGATCTGGTTCATCAGACGGCGTTTACGAGTACGTGACATCGCGTTCTGCCTTTAGGGTGTTTCTATCAATGTAAATTTCCAAGTCAAACAAGGCGCGAACAAAAAATTGCGACGCGGCATATATTTGATATGTAAGGAGTAATTTTTTGCGAGTAACGCAGTGTGGCGACGATAGTTGCATTGATAGAATACCCTATGATTTACGTTGCAAAATATTGGTAAACTCTTCCATAAAGCTTTCATAGCGCACTGACAGCCGATCAACTGAGCTCGCAAAACGGTTGTAAGCAATAACAGCGGGAATCGCCGCAAACAAGCCAATGGCGGTGGCGACTAAAGCCTCGGCAATACCAGGCGCCACTTGGCTAAGCGTGGCTTGCGCTACGTTAGACAAGCCTCTAAATGCGTTCATGATACCCCAGACCGTGCCAAACAAGCCGATGTACGGGCTTACCGAGCCAACTGACGCTAAAAATGGTAGATGTGCATCCAACTCATCCATCTCGCGGTTGTAAGTTGCACGCATGGCGCGACGCGCACCTTCCATGACGTCTGAAACTTCCATACGACCCTGTTGTTTGTGACGTGCGCACTCTTTAAACCCTGCTTCGAATATGCTGGCCATCCCCTGTGGTTTACGCCGATTGGCAGCAATGCCATCGTACAGTTTATTTAAATCGCCACCAGTCCAAAAGGTGTTTTCAAAATCTTCAGCATCGCGTTCAGCGCGCTTGATAGTGGCCACTTTAATAAAAATGTACCACCATGAAAACAAAGAGGTGATGATTAAAATCAGCATCACCAATTGTACGGGCAGGCTGGCACCCATAATTAACGTAAAAAACGACATATCACTGCTTGCGTTCATAACTTCTCCACTTTTAATCTACTGCACCTTTAATCTACTACACGACAATTTCATACTGCGCTTATGGACTTCTCTATTGATTATTTCCAGCGCACTCAATTTAATCGTGCTCAAATTCTTGTAACATCGCCTCTTTAATATTAGGCGGAATCCCCACTGGCTTAAAAGTCGCCGCATTGACAAAAGCGGCCTTCACATGTGCGCTAATTAGCAGTACACCATTACGCGTAATGGTTTGCGCTAATTCAATGCTACCACGCCCGATTTTAGCGACATTGCAATGTATTTCAAGTAAATCATTAAAATACGCGGGGCTTTTAAACGCGATAGATAAGCTATGCACCACGATAATGACGCCTAGCGACTCTTTAACGACGGTTTGCTCAAACCCCAAAGCACGCAACCATTCAGTACGTGCGCGCTCCATAAAGTTCAAGTAATTTGAGTGATAAACTACGCCACCTGCATCGGTGTCTTCGTAATAGACGCGGACTGGCCAGTGAAATTGATCTAAAGACATACATTCAACCCTGCCACAACTCACCACTCGCCAAAGCCTTAGGAATAGGCAAGCCAAAATGCTGATACGATTGACTGGTTGCCACACGTCCGCGTGGGGTGCGCATCAAGTAACCCTGCTGAATTAAATACGGCTCCAGCACATCTTCAATAGTGTCGCGTTCTTCACCAATGGCTGCAGCCAGGTTATCCAAACCAACAGGGCCGCCGCCAAATTTTTCCAGCACGGCAAGCAGTAATTTTCTATCCATCACATCAAAGCCCAAGCTATCAACATCCAGCATTTTAAGCGCAGCATCAGCAATCTCAGCACTGACTCTTCCATCGGCTTTCACTTGGGCGTAGTCGCGCACGCGACGTAATAAACGGTTGGCAATTCGCGGAGTGCCGCGCGATCGTCTTGCAATCTCCAGCGCACCCGTATCCACCATCTCTACTTCCAGCAAGCCTGCAGAGCGTTGCACGATACGGCCGAGCTCTTCTGAGGTATAAAACTCCAGACGCGACACAATGCCAAAACGGTCACGCAGTGGATTAGTCAGCATGCCGGCCCGCGTGGTGGCACCGACTAAAGTGAAAGGCGGTAAATCAAGACGTACGCTACGTGCAGCTGGCCCTTCGCCTATCATAATGTCCAGACGGTAATCTTCCATCGCGGGATATAAAATTTCTTCAACCACGGGGGATAAACGATGAATTTCATCAATAAACAGTACATCATTCGGCTCAAGGTTAGTGAGTAACGCGGCTAAATCACCCGCGCGCTCTAACACTGGGCCCGAAGTCTGGCGCATGTTCACGCCCATTTCTTTGGCAATAATATGCGCTAATGTCGTTTTACCTAATCCAGGCGGGCCAAATAACAACACATGATCCAGCGCCTCGCTGCGGCCACGCGCGGCGTTGATGAAGATTTCCAGCTGTGCACGCGCTTTTTCTTGCCCGATATATTCATCCAGCACTTTAGGGCGAAGGGCGCGCTCCAATGCTTCTTCTTGCGGACTGACATTATCAGGCGCAATTAAACGGTCAGTTTCTATCATAAACCTTCATCCAACCTCTTATTTTGTAACGCGACCCAGTGGGTAATGAGCGTTAAGCCAACCGCTAACAATGTTGGCCCTAAAAAAATACCGATAAAGCCAAAGGCTAGGGCGCCGCCTAGCACACCCAGCACCACTAACAATAATGGTAAGTGAGAAGAGTGGCTAATTAAAATCGGCTTGACTAAGTTATCGACACTGCTAATCGCCAGCAAGCCATAAAGTGCTAAGAAAATCGCCCAGCCATGGTCGCCATGATTATAAAGCCAAAGCGCGGAGCCACCCCAAATCAGTGGCGGACCAACTGGCACTACAGATAAGAAAAAGGTGGCTAACGCCAACAATAATGGTAGCGGCGTGCCTGCAAGCCAAAAGCCGAATAACGCTACAATAGCCTGCGCCAAGGCTGTACCAAAAACGCCTAACATTACTCCTTTAACGGTGTTGCAAGAGAGTTGTAGCATCTCTTCACCTAGCTCGCCACCTAACCTACGCAAAATTGCCACAACAATTTTAGCTAGATAGGCCCCGTCACGATAGAAAAAGAAGGCGACAAATACTACCAGTAATAATTGCAAAAATCCGCCCATAACTAGCTGTACACCTTGTAGCATAAACTTGCGCATAGGCTCTGAATATTGACTGAGCAAGCGCATCAACTCTTCATGACTAACAGCGGCACGTTGCCAAAACTCAGCCAACTGAGCACCAACCAAGGGTAAATTCTTTATCCATTCCGGTGCAATGGGTTGCAAATTCCGCATGGTGGTTTGTGCTTCATCGAGCAAAATTGTGGCTGAATCTGCAAGATTCATCACGAGGTACGCCATAGGCAATATCAAAGCAACTAACAGTAGCAGCGTCATAGTGATGGCTGCCAAAGTATCTCGCCTGCCAAGTTTCCGCCATACGCGTTGATAAAGTGGCCAAGTAAATACGCAAATAACGGCCGCAAATAGTACCGCAGCCATGAATGGATACAGCACAAAAATACAACCAATAATCAGTAATGCAATTAAGGCAATACGCGATATTTGGTTGGTATTAATCATGATTTTTTAGGCCTTTGACAATAATTTTAATGCCTGGCGAATGCCATCAGCCACCATTACGTCGGATGGTAACTGCTTAACTGCAACCAGCGCTTCGCGCTCATTGTAACCTAATGCCAATAACGCATTAAGCACATCGCTGCTGGCTGATTTCGGCTGATTCGAACTCATCGCAGCGATGCCGTCAATCGTGAACTTGTCTTTTAATTCCAACAATAAACGCTCCGCCGTTTTTTTGCCCACGCCTGGCACACGGGTGAGCATCGTAGTTTCTTGCAGGGCAACTGCCTGCACTAACTCATCAATAGATAAGCCGCTTAGTATAGAAAGTGCAGATTTAGCACCAATGCCGTTCACTTTAAGTAATTGCCTAAACGTGGCACGCTCTTGGTGACTGCCAAAGCCGTATAGCAACTGAGCGTCTTCACGCACTACAAAATGTGTCAACATCACTACTTTTTCGCCTACAGCGGGCAAATTATAAAAAGTGCTCATAGGCACTTCACATTCATAACCCACACCGTTGCAATCTATTAAAACTAAAGGCGGGGTTTTTTCAAGTAGCGTTCCGTTTAGGCGACCAATCATTGCGACTTCCATAATAAGATAATGACTAACAATAGCGCATGACTTAACATACTGGCAAGCGTCCACTTGATTGCGGGTAATAATTGCGCTGGCTGCGCAAAAAATTGCCGCAAAACCCAGAATGCACACAAAGAAAATACCAGTGGCAATGCAGAAAGTAGCGCCAACACAGGCAATTTACCAAGTTGAACCATCGCTACCAGCCAAATCATAGCTGCGCCGATTAGTAATAAATATCCCCAAACAGCTGATGCTGAAGGCAACCTAACAACGAGATTGCGCTTTCCTGCCATCGTATCTGCGTTGCGATCAGGAAACTGATTGATATAAAGTAAACTAGTCACCAATAAAGCGTAGGGCATCCCAACAATATACGGCTGAAACGAGAATGCCTGCCGCTGCACGTAATCCGAACCGACGACAATCGCCAAAAAGCCGAGCAATACACACAACTCACCTAACCCTCGACTATTTAGTCGCAACGGAACTGCGGAATACGCCCAGCCCAGAAACGTTCCAGCAGCACCGACTAACAATAAACCAGAGCCAACCTGCCACGATAGCCATAGTCCACCGACAGTCGTGATGCCCAGTAACAAATAACCAAAATGCGCTATTTGCTTTGGCGTGAGTATTCCGTTCTGAATAAAGCGACTACCGCCTGTAAACGGATATAAACGCTCAGTGTTGGCAGCATCTGTGCCATTGAGTGCATCAAAATAATCGTTAATTACATTCACTCCTGCATGTACTGTCAATGCAAGCAACACAGTCAAGGCTGCTGTTAACGGTTGGATTTGGATGCCAGAGTAAATTGCGCCAGTTTGCCCTAATAAGCATGCGGCTAAGGTCGCCACTAAAAATGCCGGTCGGGTAGCGGTAAAATAACGTAAAAATGGATTAGAGAAATTCGCCAGTGTTGGCTCGAATGCTGAACGACTCATCCGACAAGGCGCCCGCCTTTAACGCGATAACCTGCCGTAGCCATTCGGCCCAGCCCCTGCCCGCCATGCGCATGGCAGATTGCACAGGCTAATGCATCGGCTGAATCAGGCTTAGGCGTTGCAGGCAATTTAAGTAAGCGCTTTACCATTTCCTGTACTTGTTCTTTTTGCGCATGCCCGTTACCCACCACTGCCTGCTTGACTTGTAACGCTGTGTATTCAGCCACGGATAAATGTCGGATTACCGCCGCGCTAATCGCTGCGCCGCGCGCCTGTCCCAGCAATAATGTTGATTGCGGATTCACATTCACAAACACCTTCTCAACCGCCACTTGGTTCGGCTGGTATGTATCAATCACCTCAAACAAACCGTCTAAAATAATCTTAAGCCGTGCGGGAAGCTCTTCACGCTCAGCCTCACCTTCAATTTTACTTTTTTTACCACTCGCTGTTTTAATCGTGCCGCTGGCAATGTAGGTGATTTTTTCACCGACTTTCTCAATTACCCCAAAGCCGGTAAGGCGCAAGCCTGGGTCAATGCCGAGGATTCTGATAACGCTCAAAACCTAATCCACAATCACATTAAATTTAAGTAACATTTTTGGCAGATAATCATCTAAGTTTTGTATATGCTCATCATTTAACTCAATCAAGTTAAATCCATATTTTTTGTATATTTCTTTTTTTCTCTCTTTGCGCTCTCTATATTTCGGGTCATTATCTAACCCCCAATATTCAATATATACATTACCCTCAAGCACATAAAAATCGCAATAAAGCTCTTCTTCTACGGGTAGCAATCGCTCATAAGCGTGTACTTTTCTTGAAAAATATAACCAATTATCAATCAGCACCTCCGCCCTTGAACGAACCCAATGACCATCAGTCGCTCTGTGTGTTGGTTTAAATTTATCTAACTTTTCTCTTAACCCTGCCTGTTTCTCGTTTTTAACTTCGGCGTCTAGCTTAACTTTTATTTCTGTACCTTTACCGCCTAGCAACTCTTGAACAGAATTGGTTAAAATCTTCGAGGTGACAATCGCTTCAGGCCACATAACGAAAGGAATACCAGACTGGTGACTTTCTCGGCTTTCTGCGTGAAGTTTTTTGCCTTGAGTGGTTGGAATCCAGCCTTTTTTTGAACGCTCAATCCACCCCAACTCCGACAATACTTGATTTAACTTTCTGCTTCCAATACCCAGCTTCTCACCTAAAGTCGTTGAGGTTAAAAGGTTAATTTTTTTAGCGTTGTCGGGCTCTACCTCTTTAACTTTTTTTGCAACCTTACGTTTATTTTCTTCCAACCAATGTTTATAGCAAAGCGTGTACCCTGCTTTAGAAACTGTACTTTCACAATTTGTCACTGAACATCTTGTTGGTAAGCTGGTCACTTTCAATCTTCCATCACAGCTGTCGTATAAACATCCTGCACGTCATCTAAATCTTCCAGCGCATCCAAGATTTTTTGCATTTTCACAGCATCATCACCAGTAAACTCTACTTCGTTGAGTGCTTTCATGGTCACCTCTGCTAACACCGACTTTAAACCAGCCGCCTCTAATGCTTCTTTAACCGCAACAAAGTCACTAGGCGGTGTAATCACTTCAATACTGCCATCGTCGTTTGTCACCACATCCTCGGCGCCAGCTTCAAGTGCCGCTTCCATCACTTTATCTTCATCAACACCTGGCTCATACACTAGGCTACCGCAGTGTTTAAACATAAAAGCAACCGAGCCATCGGTGCCTAAATTACCGCCAAACTTGGTCAGCGCATGACGTACATCTGCCACCGCGCGCTGCTTGTTATCGGTTAAGCAGTCAATAATAATGGCCGCGCCGTTAATACCGTAACCTTCGTAGCGAATTTCTTCGTAGTTCACGCCTTCAAGCTCGCCCGTACCTTTTTTAATGGCACGTGTGATGTTGTCAGAAGGCATGTTCTCTTCTTTTGCCAATGCAACCGCTGCACGTAAGCGCGGGTTCATATCGGCATCACCACCGCCTAAGCGCGCTGATACCGTAATTTCTTTAATGATTTTGGTGAAAATTTTACCGCGTTTTGCGTCTTGACGACCCTTACGGTGTTGAATATTTGCCCATTTACTATGACCCGCCATGTCCCTAACCCTTAATACAATCAAATAGGCTTGATTTTATCACAGGCTTTAACGCGAACTTAAGTAAAAGCCAAATTATGCAATTTGAGAAACAAGGCCTGGATTTTTAATCCTGAGCCATGGCAGGGTCAATAGGGATATGTTTGCGGATACTGATGATGGAAATAATCACTAGCGATGCGGCAATCAGGGCCATCCCGATAGATTCTGTTAAAACTGGAACTTCATTGAGCTGCACCCAGGCCGCCATGACGCCAATGACTGGCGCAAGCATAGAAGACATGCTGGCAACGCCAGCGCTTAAACGTTGCAGGGCATATAGCCACAATACCCAAGCCAGCGCATTACAAAATACTGAGTTAAAAATAACTGCGCCTATAAAGTAGGGTGTCCACTGAATGGGCTGTGCCGGGATGATTAACGCGGCAACCACTAACGGAATGGAACCAAACAGCATCTGCCAAGCAGTGAGTGTCAATAAATCCAGACTCGGTGAACGTTGGTGCAATTTTTTTGCAACGATGACCGACAATGCCCAAAATACACCCGACAGCACCGCTAGAAACATGCTAAAAGTGTCGGTGCCCAAATGTAGCGGATCCAGTATAAACAGCATACCCATGGTTGATAATATAGCCGCGGGCCATTGCAAACCGCGCAACTTCTCGCCCAGCATTGGCCAGGCCAGCACCATCACCCAAAAAGGCATGGTGTAGGTTAACACCGCGGTTTTTCCTGCACCACCTTCTACCAACGCCCAGATTAACAATCCAGTAAAACCGCTTGTTTGTAAAACCCCTAGCAAAATCAGTGTGGGTATTTCTTTAATGCGTAGCGGTTTATGCATCACTATCAACACCGCAAACAGGCAAAGCGCACCGATCACTGTGCGTAATGCTGCAAACTGAAATGCACCCGCGTAAGCCAATGCGCTTTTCATCACCACCCAGTTATAGCCCCAGATAATGGTCAGTAACGTAAGTGCGGCGAATGCTCGAATGGCGATTTTTCTGCTGTTTTGCATATATTTTAAAAGTTTTTGTTATCGCTGAATTTTATCGCCATACGAACCTGAAACCTTCCCGCTTTAATGTAATTCGGAATTAATTCCAAATGTGCGTCACCGCTTTCCAGTTGCCGTCAGCTTGTTTACGATACACCAGATGCACATTGCCGCCAAATGTTTGCCTTTCACCTGCTTCATTCACCATCGCACCCGCCCAGTTTCCACGTTGATAAGCTAGGTTGCCATCTTCCACCGCCTCAACCAATGTTAACTGGTGGTCAATCACACCAGCGGCAATCAATCCTGCAAAGAATGTTTGAATCGCGGCAGAACCTAATACAGGTTCACCTGCGGGCGCTGGCATCACCACAGCATTGTCGGCGTAAAGCTGGCCAATGGCTGTTGCATTTTTTGTGTTAAAAGCCTGATCAAATGCTGCATTGATGGCGGTAATTTGTGTTTGAATCGTTGACATCGTTAAATCCTTTGTTAAAGTTATCTTGCAAAAATGGTTACTCAATAAATGCCGCAATGCCTGAATTGATCAACCCTAATATTTGCTGCAATTGCATACGTTTTTCTTCGTTCAAGGCTTGCATACACTGCCTTAATCTACGGTAATAGTCGGGCATCACAACATCGAGCTTGGCTTGCCCCGCATCGGTAAGGCTGATCAATACACTGCGCCTGTCATCTTTGGTGTACACACGTACTACCAGACCACTTTGTTCTAACCCGTCAATAAGCCCAGTCATGGTGGCACGCGTAACGCCAGCTTTATCTGCTAACGCGGAGGGCGTAGAAGTCCTTGAATCTTCGCGCATGAGTAAAATCAATACCCACCAACGTCCTTGCAATAAGCCGTACTTACTTAAACAAGCGTCCAGTGCAATTGATAAATCGGTAGCTACGCGCAGCAAATGCAAAAAACTCGATACCGCCGTAATATCCGCATCTGGATAACGTTCGGCGAACTTGGTTAAAACTTCTGTAGTGGGGAGGTCTCTTAATTGCAACATGATTAGGCACATTATAGTTAGCTGACTAACTATGTCAAGAGATGTCTAAATTGGGGTTGGGTGATTGGCTAAAATATTAATTAGTGTATATTTAAACCTTTCTTCCGTTACTTCAGCCTTTATTTAGGAGACTGCCATGAAAACATTACGTCAATTACTAGATAGCAAAAAATATAAAGAAGTTATTTCGATTGCCCCACATCGTCCAGTATTTGATGCGTTAGTCGTTTTGGCCGAATATAAAATCGGCGCTTTGGTGGTGCTGGAAGGCGAGAAACTGGTAGGCATTTTTTCAGAACGCGATTACGCACGTGAAGTGATTCTAAAAGGAAGATCTTCTAAAACAACCTCTATTCAAGAGGTGATGACCGATAAAGTGCTTTTGGCCAAACCCAGCGACACTGTGGAAGAGGCTATGTCGCTCATGTCAGATAAACGTATTCGCCATTTACCTGTCATTGAAAATGACAAAGTGATCGGCGTGCTTTCGATTGGCGACTTGGTGAAAGAAACCATTACCTATCAACAAGAACTGATTAAGCAATTACAAAGCTATATCCATAGCTGATGAATAAAGTGAATGTAAATGCTCAAATTATAGCGTTTACACCAAAGCCGGAAAAACTGAAATACAAACGGCATGGCAACAAAGATTGTATTTTTATTAAAGAGACCAAGCCGTCGTTGTCTGGCGGCTTGGTCGGATGTCTGGCTGCCCCGCCAGAAGTGCCGTTTACATCGACTGCAACGTAAACAGTACAGCCAACCCCAGCGAAGTGCCGCACAGACCAGCCATGACCAGCCGTGAACCGCGCATTTTAGTCCACAGCAAAACACCCGTAATGGATAGCAGTATCAAGGCACCAGCTAAACTGTCTGCCAGCAATACCCAGCCAACGCCCATGCCCAGTCCTTTATGCAGACGGGTAATAAAATCCAGCGCGCCAGAGTCTTGCCGTTTTACCGAAACAAAATGATTGCCAACCCAGTATTCCGCCATGATGGCGTGTTGCGGATTATGGAAATCCACTTTCCATAGTGCAGGTTGTTTAACATCAACATCGCCCCAAGTAATGGTTTTGGCTGGTTCAGTGACGATTCTGAATGGGGCTTGCTTAATCGTCATTGCAGACTGTAGCCACCGCGCTAAAGCATCAGCATCCGCAGGATGAGGCACGGGCAGTGCTAATTCCGCTTGTGACTGTTCCATTTTAGCCACTGGCAGTTGCATAATATGCTTATGATTTAACAAGAACCCTGTAGCTCCAAACAAAAGCCCAAGGCCAGCACCCCACAAGCCAACCCAGCCGTGGGTATTACGCAACCAGCGCAAAAATGCACCACGTTTAGCTTGGCTTGATTTGACCCGCATTATTTTTACATGGCTTAATGCTGTCATTTTTTCGCTTCAGATTTATTCACTACAGATAGCGTGCTTACATGGCGAATATTTTCATAAGCATCACCTTGATAACTACCCTTGCTTGGCTCTAAATAAATCGCTTCCAGCACATACAAACCCGCCCACGGCATATTAAATGTGGCTTCACCGTTATCATCCGCATCTAGCTCTTGCAGCCATTGGTTAGGTGCCATCACTTTTAATTTAGCTTTGGCTAATGGCTTGCCATTTAAATAAATGCGTACTTTGTTATCGCCCAACGGTTGAATATCCAGCGCATGAGTAGATGCAGCTTCTGCCTTACCATAGCCAATACGGGCGTAATACATGGGTTTGGCAATGCCAAAGTTATACTTAGTCATGTCTTTTACTTTCATGCCAAGCTCGTGTGCAATAAGGGGCTGATTATTTGCACCTTCTACTGCAATAAAATCCGCGCCACGTTTTAAAGTTAGTGACGAAGCTTGACTCACTAACAGCATGGCTTCTGGGGTGGCAATACTGTCTAGCCTACCGCCTGTTTTTTCACGTAGGCCGCCTTCATACTCGCCAAAGTAAAGTTTGGCTTGCTCATCAACCTGCTCCAGCCAGATGTAATGCGCGCATGACACTGTGGACTGTACTAGCGCTAACAATCCTAGCGCAATGATTGATGATAATTTGGCTGATTTCATAATATTTCTCCTAAAATATACTTAAAATTTACATACCTAGAATTTATAGGTCAGTGCAACCTGAATTTCACGCGGTGCACCAGGCATCAGCAAATTGTCGTTACTGCCGTGCGCCGATACGATGTATTTCTTGTCCGTCACATTTTTCAAGTTGACAGTCACGTCATACAGCTTTGAGCGGTAGTAGGCTGCCAGATCTGCTGTCAGGTAACTAGGCAGTACTACGGCATTGCTTTGGGATGCAAAACGATCTGCCGAGTAGTTCAGTCCGCCACCCGCGCTAAAACCACTACCCAATTGCTTAACTGCCCACACAAATGCCGAGTGCTTGGGTGTCAGGCTGGGGCGATTACCTTCTAGCGCAATCAATACTGTTGGTGTTTGCGCTGTACTTACCGTTGAGTTTGATTTTGTGATGCGACCATCCAGATAGGCATATCCTGTAGAAATATCCCATCCATGCGACAGGCGTCCACTGGCGGTCAGCTCTAAACCATTGGTGCGCTGTTCGCCCACGTTGATCAGGACAGTAGTATTAGCTGGGTCTATCGTTTTGATGTCGCTGCGCACAAGATTGAACAAGGCACCTGTGACCGAGAGCGCTCCGTCAAGAAAGTCCAGTTTTGCGCCAATCTCGCGGTTCTCAGTCTGCTCTGGCTCGTTGTCTGTATTGTTAGCGGCAAGTGCAAACGATTCACCAGATGGTTGGTATGATTTGCTGTATGACACATAGTATGACGCAGTTTCACTAGGTTGCCACACCAGACCGGCACGCGGGCTCCAGGTTTTGTCTGTACGCGACAGCGGCGCAGGAATTGTCGCAGCACCGCCAAAACGGGTATCCTGCTTGAACGTATCGTAGCGTATACCTAACAGTGCTTTCCACTCTGGCGTCAGTGCAAGCTGGTCTTGTGCATAAAACCCCAGCACTTTAAACACGCTGTCTGCTGGGCGGCCAGCAGCTATTTCAGCCGCGGTTAATGCTCGAGGTACTACGCCACCCGGATTAAAGATGGACACCCGATCAATATTGGCCTTGTTGCTAAACTGTTGGAACTTGTTTTGTCTGCCCACTTCCATACCAAACAACCATTCTTGCTTGAGGCCGCCCAGCGCATTTTTGTATGTGAAATCGGTCTGGTTAAAATAACCGTCTTCTTCCCGCGTCACTTGGCCGCGGCTTCGACCTACCGTTAATGTTGCCGTATCCACCGTGCCGCCTGGCAAGGTGTTATTACGATCAAGATCATAGGTGTAATAGCGTGTCACATTGCGCACGGATAGTGCATCATTGAAGCGATGGTCAAACGCGGCGGTCAACGATGCGTTTTCTGTAGCAGTGTAATCGTCATGTCGTGCATTGCCTGAGCCATAATAGGTGCTGATTGGCACATCGACTGGCTTGCCATTGAACGATGGAATGCCAAAGTCGGTTACGCGCTTGTCTTTGGCAAATTCGCCTTGCACCAGCAGTTTGGTATCTTCAGTGAATTTGATTGCAAGTGAAGGCGCAATGCTGCTACGCTCAACAAAGCCTTGATCACGGAAGCTGCCTGAATCTTCATACGCACCCGTTACCCGCAGATCGACGTTTTCATTGAGGCTGTTATTTACATCAAAAGAAGTGCGTTTAAGGTCATTGCTCCCCAAAGTCACTGTCACTTCACCAAAGTCGCTATCCTGTGGCTTTTTAGTGACCCGATTGATCAAGCCGCCTGACGACCCACGCCCGTACAACACGGCTGCGGGGCCTTTCAGCACCTCAACTCGTTCAATATTCGACAAGTCGCGGTAGTACATTGCATCGTCACGAATGCCATCAATGAACTGATCAGAAATCGCCGAAAAACCACGAATCGTGACCTGGTCACGCTGTCCGTCGCCGCTGCTCATGCCCACGCCGGGAACATTGCGTAGTACGTCTTGCATTGACCGCGCGCCTTGATCTCGGATCAACTGCTCCGGGATGATATTGACCGTTTGCGGTATATCGCGTAGCGGTGCACTGGATTTAGTGGCGCTGGTCGAAATAGCTGGAGAATAGCCAACATCATTGTTACCTTGCACCGTCACTTCCGGCAACGAAACTTCGTTGTTCTTCTCGGCGTTTTTCTGATTGACTGCGATGTCTTCAGCCGCAATGGCACTGAAAGAAAGTGATGTAATACTGAATAAAACGGCTAAGCGTACCGCTTTCTGCTTAAATTGTTGCATGATGATTCCTTTAAGGTTGAAAAATTTGGCTGGCTAAAGGCGATACATCGCGGTGGCTTGCTAATGGCTATTCTTGTTAATTATTTCTCGTAAAAACTATTTCACTTGCGTTGACTATCTAAATATTCAGCTCGGGAACAAAACCGATTTTCACATCCGATACCGGCACCGCGCAGCAGGACAGCGTTTGGCGAGCTGGAGCCGATGGGCTGTCGCAATCTTATTTTTGTTTACTGTATTTTTTCAATTTACTGATAGTTTGGTACTCTAATAAAACCCAATTTATTAATACCTACATTCGCGGGCCACTCCCCTCCACTTCGGGAACATCACGTGTTTGTGTGTAAATATGATTCAAGAAAAATTCATTGTCAGTACCAATTCCCGCACCAAAACTAATTGCAATGCCTTTTCTGTCGGTCTCTGGATGATTACCATCGGATAGATTCTTACGATAGGTTTCTTCATGCCTATCCTCTGCCACTGCCAGCATTGTTTGGGTAGTAAGTATTACTGCCAGATATACCGACTTTTGTGTCAGCGTCTTATGTTTACTCAATTTCATTATATTGTTCCCTATAGTTATTTTTTGGCTGGCTAACTAAGTAGGTTGACTGAACAATACTTACTGGCTGGCTATCATGTTTGTTAATAATTTATTTACTGCCTGCTATTTGTTTTGGGCTCACTTACAAAACCCAATTTACTAACGCCTACATTCTGCGCATCTGCCATTACTTCAGCTAACACCTGATACCGAGTTTCTTTATCTGCACGAATATTCAACTCCGGTTGCGGCTCTTGCATCGCAATCTGCCCTAACTTCTGCTTTAGCTCACTTGATACCATCGGCACATCATTCCAGTACATTTTTCCTGCTGCATCAATAGATACGGTGATCACTTCCGGTTTATCTGGCAGTAGCTGACTGCTTGCTTTTGGTAGGTCTATTTTTACCGCGTGTGTTAATAGCGGGGCGGTGATAATAAATATCACCAACAGCACCAACATCACATCTACCAGCGGCGTGGTGTTGATTTCAGACATCGGCGATGTATGGTTTGATTGACCGACACCATGACCAGAACCTATCATGCTGGCACCTCTACGATTTTGATATGCTCTTTACTTACTACGGCTGTTTTCGGCTCATCACTCTTTGGGTGCATGACACTGCCAGTAGTTAATAAGGTATGCAATTCATAGCCAAATTTTTCTAATTCGCCCGACAATACTCGATTACCGCGTACCAGTGCGTTATATGCCAACACTGCTGGAATTGCCACTGCCAAGCCGAGCGCGGTCATGATTAACGCCTCACCTACCGGGCCTGCCACTTTATCTAAAGTTGCCTGTCCGCTTAAACTAATACTTGCAAGCGCATGGTAAATACCCCATACCGTACCAAATAAGCCCACGAACGGCGACACACTGCCGACAGAAGCTAATACGGTTAACCCACTTTCCATTTTTGCGTTTTCTTCAGCAATTGTGCGATTCATCGCACGTGCGACAAATTCATCTTGTGCTACTTTTTCAGCATTTTTACTTGCATATAATTCGTGATGCTCAGCTGCTGTAATTGCTTGTTCTGCCAAATTAGCCATTGCAGTTGTATTTGGCTGCCTTACGGCTACCTCCAAACTTGCAGCGCCCCAGAAATGCTCTGCGTAACGCTCAAAAGCTCTACGCATACGCCATATTTTTATACTTTTAGCGATAATGAAATACCAACTTGCTACCGACATTGCCAGCAATATCATGGCTACCGCAATTGATACCGCACCGCCTGCCGCAATAAATTCCAGGCTATTAAATTCATATTCGTTTTGCATCTTTTATTTCCTAATGTCCGTTGTTTTCAATTTAACTATTTAATGAGAACTTTATTGGCACCAACACATAAGCACTGATTGCCTGATTACTACGTTTCGCAGGTATAAATGTCCATTGCTTAACCGCCTCTATCGCGGCTTGGTCTAGCTTGTTATAGCCACTGCTATTCTCAATCTGTACTTTTTCTGCATTGCCAGTTTCACTTACCAGCACTTTTAGCAGTACACGCCCCTGCTCGCCAAATCGACGTGCCATCGGCGGGTAAGTTGGTGCCGGGTTATTCAAATAGGCTGCACCAAATTTAGGCAACTCTACTGCCGGCTCAGCTTCTGCCTTGGCAGGTGCCGCTAACTCTGCGGGCGCTAGCTCCGTCTTGTTTACCGTCTCACTGAGTGTGTTTTCTGTCGCTGGTTGCGCTACAACGGCTTCTTCTGTTACTTTATCTTCTACAGCAGGATCACTTGTTGGCTCAGGCGTAGTCACTACTTTTTGTTTCACTACAGTTTTTTGTATAACTACAGGCTTTTGTTTTTTTATTTCCGGCTGCGGCATAACTGATTGAACTGCTGTCACTTCAGGCTGTGGTGCCGGATTACTGACCAGACTCACTGTCATCGTCACGGGTAACTTCGCCAGCTCATTTATTGCGGGCTTAGCAGTTAATAACAAAGTCACCCCAAGCGCATGCGCCACGACAACCGCAATTATCAATTTATAAGATGACGCAGCATCATTCATCGCAACCTTAGAAAGGTAACGTTTTGGCACTAAAGCCTTAACGGGCAGGCTTAACTTACTTTCAGCAACGTTTCTCTCATATCTAATTGCGTTTACAACCAATTTTAATTTAGCCACCACAATCTGCTCCTGTACGTTTTGGTACCGATAACCTCATTTAGTTAAAATCAGCTTTTCTTGGCTTGTTAGCCTCAGTAGGTAATCTTCACCTCTATGCCGAATCACCAACTCGCGCTTACCTGCGAACAACATCTCACTTGTAACCACCCCCACTGCACTTAACTTTTCATTTGCAGATTTGTTGGTTACAGGATTCTCTAAATTTTTCTTATTCATAAATGCTAATGATAACGATTATCATTAGCATATGCAACATGTATTTATTCAGTTAAATATCCAGATACTAATGATTCGTGAGCAATAAAAAAGGAGCCTAAGCTCCTTTTTTATTTACAACCTACTATATTTAGACTTACAGATATTTAACCACCATTGCGTTACTTAAATCACTCGCCGTGATTGGCACCCGCACATAGTAGCCACTACCAGAGGCTTCTTGTATCGGCTCACCTTTTTTGTTAAACATGGCTTCAACAACCAACGCCTGGTTGCCGCTAGGGTGAATCACCTGCAGACGGTCACCCACTGCAAACTTGTTGCGTGCCTCAATATCTGCCAAGCCTGTTTTGGCATCATAAGCCACCACATCGCCCACATACAAACTACGGCTTGAGCTTGAATATCCTTGTTTATAATTTTGATGCTCGGCAGTGTGATGCCGTTGATAGAATCCATCGGTATAACCACGATTAGCGAGGTTTTCTAAATCACCCAGCAGGCTCCAGTCAAACGGGCGTCCGGCCACTGCATCATCAATGGCTTTACGATAATTTTGGCAAGTGCGTGCAACGTAATAGCGCGACTTTGTGCGGCCTTCAATCTTCAATGAATCCACGCCCATTTTAATCAGCCGCTCCACGTGTTCGATTGCACGCAAATCTTTGCTGTTCATAATGTAGGTGCCGTGCTCATCTTCTTCAATCGGCAACAATTCACCCGGGCGACCTTTTTCTTCAATCAGATAAACCTTATCAGCCAATGGATGGCGCGGCAGGCTTCCGCAACCCGAGAGGCTGGATTTTTCCATCTCGGCTTTAAAGTCAAATTCATCTAAGCGTATCACCCCAGCTGCATCTTCTGCGGCATCATGCACTTTATAATCCCAGCGGCAGCTATTGGTGCAAGTACCTTGGTTCGGGTCGCGCTGGTTAAAATAGCCTGAAAGCAAACAACGGCCTGAGTAGGCAATACATAACGCACCGTGCACAAATACTTCTAATTCCATTTCTGGGCATTGCTGGCGAATCTCTTCAATTTCATCCAATGAAAGTTCACGCGACAAAATCACACGTGTCAGCCCCAAGCTTTGCCAAAACTTCACCGTAGCAAAATTCACTGTATTCGCCTGCACTGACAAATGCACCGGCACCTCTGGCCATTTTTCACGCACCATCATAATCAAGCCCGGGTCAGACATAATCAAGGCATCAGGCTGCATAGCAATCACTGGCGCCATATCCGCCATATAAGTTTTAACTTTGGCGTTGTGCGGCGAGATATTACTGGCTACAAAAAACTTTTTACCGCGCGCATGCGCTTCGTTAATGCCAATCTCAAGATTAGCCATAGTGAAATCATTATTACGCGCACGCAGGCTGTATCGCGGCTGCCCCGCATAGATGGCATCTGCACCGTAATCAAAAGCGGTACGCATACGATCCAAGTCGCCCGCTGGCGCTAAAAGTTCTGGTATTTTCATCATCTCTACTTTATATCTCTATACAAAATCAAAACGGCTAGGCTAGACAAGCTGTAGCTAAATCAATGACTCCGTCGCATATGTACAAATATATACGGCGGCAATTTTCTAGTTAAAACGCCGTATAGCAACGGCGTTTTGTTTTAAGCATTACTCACCAATAATTTTCACTAACACACGCTTTTTACGGCGGCCATCAAACTCACCATAAAAAATCTGCTCCCACGGACCAAAATCCAGCTGGCCCTCAGTAATTGCCACGACCACTTCACGCCCCATCACCTGGCGCTTCATGTGTGCATCGGCATTATCTTCACCGGTATCGTTATGGCGATAACTGCTCACTGGCTCATGTGGTGCAAGGCGTTCCAGCCACTGCGTGTAATCATGATGCAAACCGCGCTCATCATCGTTAATAAACACACTGGCGGTGATGTGCATCGCATTCACCAATACAAAACCTTCCTTCACTCCACTTTCGCGCAAACACTCACGCACCTGCTCAGTAATGCGAATAAACGCCACACGGGTTGGTGGATTAAACCAAAGTTCTTTACGATAACTTTTCACATCACACTCCTGAATGTTCAATAAAGGGCACCTCTATTAGTTCAAGTTACTAAGCTAGACAAGGCGCGAGTAAAAAATTGTGACGCAGCATATAGTTGATATGTAAGGAATAATTTTTTATGAGCAACGCAGTATAGTAACGGAAATTGAATTAATAGAGGCGCCCTAAGGTGATTTTAGCACCGCTAGAACAAAAAGACCTCCAAACGGAGGCCTTTATCTGCGACAGGTGATTTAATTAACCTTTTACATCAATCGCATGCGTAAATACTTTACCTTCATTGTCGGTAGCGGTCACTTCTAGCTTACCTGGCGCATCGGGCACAAAATCAAATTTAAAATACGGGTCTTCTGCTGTGCCTACGCCCACATCAACGGTCATCACCGGTTTGCCGTTATACACGAATTCTGTTTTGTTGATATAGAAAGCCGGCACATAGCCTTGTGAAACTAAATCACGCTGCAAGCCTGTACGCATAATGTGTTTAATGTTGAACGTAGTAGAGGTTGCACTGCCAAATTTAACTGGCTCATCTACTTTTAGCTTGATTTTCCCTGCAGCAGTTCTAATCGCAGCTTCATCATTTTCTACCATACCGCCACAGCCGCCCGCCGCGCGAATTTCACGCGAGGCTAAGTAAAGCTTGCCATCAGCCGTTTCGCCTACCAAGCGCACAAAGGCATCAGTTTCAAAACGAATACGTGTTGCTAACTGAAAATTACCTAGGGCTTCACTTAGATGGTAAGTTGCAGTCACCGGAATCGGGTTAGCATCCACAAAAGCATAAAGCTTCTTAATCACCACACCATTAGCGGCAGCATTATCAATACTGTAAGTCACAGGTACTTGCGCACCACTCTCGGCTCGACGCGGCGCATCAATTTTAATAAAATCCACCGCTTGCATCTCACGTTTTGCAAAAAACGCTTCTTTCATCACTGGCCATAATTTAGGGTCAGCCTCTGCGTGCGCAGTCGCAACCATTACAGGCAACAAACTAGTTGCCATCAAAGCACTCAATAACAGTCGGCTCAGTTTCATCTTAAATCTCCACGTTTAAAAAAACTTGCACCATTCATCGTGCAAATATACATTGATCGGAACTGTGACTACGAGATGCTATTTTAGTTTTATGCCAACGCTTGTATGTGACTCGCATCACACAGATTCATTCGCCATGTAAAAAAACAGCTCAATGCCATTACCAACAGGGTCTTTAAAGTTAATTTGTTTTACATTCAACACTGGCAAGTCACGGATGGTATAACTCACATTGTGCGCTGTTAAATGTGCTTCCATGGCTGGCATATCGGTGCAGGTAAATGAAATATGATCAATGGTCGTGAGTACGTTCGTAAGTGGTTCACCTTCACCGCGGTACTCAGCAAGGTGTAGCACATGCGTATCTCCAATATAAAGCCAAAACCCGCGGCTGGTAAACCCCTCACGCGGCCCAACCTTTAAACCGACCACATCACAGTAGAAGTCTTTGAGTTTGAGCATCGTGTCATATGGCGTGCGGAGGTTAACGTGATTTAGTTGGGTGACTGGCATAATATTATCTCTTGGTAATCCTACAAGGTTTTGGCAACATCAACCCATGCACTTTAGCACCTTTGCTGCCGCCAGTAACTAGTGCAAACAGATGAAATGGCAGATCAATCGCCTTCAAACTCACACAGTGAAAAAGGCGTGAGCCCAACTTCAGTTAATCGCTTTGAACCGCCTAAATCGGGCAAATCAATCACAAAAGCACAACCCATGACCACGCCACCCAGTTTTTGTATCAAAGCCACAGCCGCCTCAGCCGTGCCACCGGTTGCAATCAAATCATCCACCAGCAACACCCGCTCGCCCTCGGCAATGGCATCGGTGTGAATCTCCACGCGGTCAGCGCCATACTCTAAAGCGTAATCATGCCCTATCGTCTCAGCAGGCAACTTGCCAGATTTTCGAATCGGCACAAAGCCTAAACCCAGCTTATATGCCAGCGCCGCACCGATGATAAATCCTCGTGCCTCAATCCCTGCGATTTTATCGATGTGTTGGTTAGCATAATGCTGTGCAAGTGCATCCACCACCATGCGAAAACCTACGGGGTCTTTGAGTAAAGTAGTGATGTCGCGGAACTGGATACCCTGTTTTGGGTAATGCGGAATAGTGCGGATTAGGGATTTGATGGGCATAAGTTAAGTACTTAAATACATAGACTGCCATTAGTTAAAGTGTAGGGTGAAGTTTTAACCCCACGCGGTGAATATTGCAAGTGCGCTACGCGTGGGTTCAAGAACCCACCCTACTTGGCTATTCATCCACAAAAAAATCAGAATCAATACCTTTAACTTCATAGGTAGTTGCAACAGAAACACCTACATTATTTTCAATCATTAACTTTGCTAGCGTATAACCGTTAATTAAAACAACTTTATAGTGATTGTTGTTTTTAACAAAGTCCAATGCCTCTTTAGTGAAGTCCGATGTCGTAATAAATACACCCTTTGTAGCTCTCTGCCCAGAGAGGGCGCCAACGAACTTTTGAATTTCAGGTCGGCCAACAACACCTTCCCACCGTTTTGCTTGAATATAAATTGAATCCAAACCTAATCGGTCTTCATCAATCACGCCATCAATTCCCTCGTCTCCACTTCGTTTAGTGACACGCGCTGCGTTGGCCAAGGTTCCGCCGTAACCCATTCTGACCAAGAGGTTAACAACCAGTCTTTCAAAAAAAGTTGGTGAGCTGGATTTAACTATATCAAGCAAATCAATAGCTAAAGCCAAATTTAATTTAGTATAATTTTCTTCTAAAACCTCTTCAGGTGTATTTTTGATAACACTTTCGGAAGGTTGCGCTAGACTTGAAACCTCTGTTAAATCATCAGTTTCCTTGAATTTAATGTAGTCTGGAAACTGCTCAAGAAATTTGACACTAATAGAATTAAGTTCAGATTTAATAGTTTCTAGGCCAAGTTTTGTAATGCTCAAATAACTTCTTTTAGTTTGAGAGACTAAACCTGCTTTTTTTAAATAAAATTTGGCCCATGCAACCCTGTTATAAAAAGTACGCGCCCTTCTACTTGGGAGCATCTCACTTAACTCTTCTTGAGTTAGCTTGAATTCATTTGCTAAGACCTCGACCACATCTTTAAACGGATGCTCATAGCCGTCATCAAGTGCTTTTAAGGTAGGCAACATTAGCGTCTGAAAATCTGGAATTGCCATATTTAACTCCCTAAAATGCAATTCGCGATACGAGAACTAGGCACATCCGCGTAGACAGTACGAATAGTACGGCAAGCGGATGTAACTTTCGTTAGTGACGAGTGCATTCTACGCCGCTGGCGTTTGTGAGCGAACGCGTATATGCAACTCACGCAACTGCTTCTCATCCACTTCATTCGGTGCATTGGTCAGCAAGCACTGTGCACGCTGGGTTTTAGGGAAGGCAATCACGTCACGGATAGATTCCGCACCTGTCATCAATGTAACCAAGCGATCTAAACCAAACGCCAGGCCGCCATGCGGTGGCGCGCCATATTGCAACGCATCCAGCAGGAAGCCGAATTTTTCTTGCGCTTCTTCAGGTGCAATTTTCAGTGCATCAAACACTTTAGACTGCACATCTTGCTTGTGAATACGCACAGAACCACCGCCTACTTCCCAGCCGTTTAGCACCATGTCGTAGGCTTTTGAAAGTGCAGCACCTGGGTTGGTGGTGAGCAGATCTTCGTGGCCATCTTTGGGTGCTGTGAACGGATGGTGCAATGCAACCCAACGATCAGCTTCTTCATCGTGCTCAAACATTGGAAAATCAACCACCCACAATGGCGCCCAAGCGCGACCATCGACATGACCTTTATCGTGACCAACTTTAAGGCGCAATGCACCTAAAGCTTCATTCACTACTTTAGTTTTATCTGCGCCAAAGAAAATAATGTCGCCATTTTGCGCACCGGTGCGGTCAATAATAGCCTGTAATGCTGTGACATGAATGTTTTTAACAATAGGGCTTTGCAGGCCTTCTTCATTCAATTTAGTCACATCGTTAATCTTAATGTACGCCAAGCCTTTGGCGCCGTAGATTTTTACAAATTCAGTGTAAGCATCAATTTCGCTACGGGCCATGGCGGCGCCGTTTGGTACGCGTAAAGCGGCAACGCGTCCACCAGCCATATTGGCGGCACCTGCAAACACTTTAAAATCCACGTCTTTCATGATATCTGAAAGTTCGGTGATTTCTAACGTCACGCGCATATCAGGTTTATCTGAACCGTAACGCGTCATGGCTTCAGCAAAGCTCATGCGTGGAAATGTTGCTGGTAAATCTACGTTTTGTACTTTTTTAAGCATTTGGCGAATCATTTCTTCGACCAAATCCATAATATCGCTCTCTTCCATAAACGAGGTTTCAATATCCACTTGTGTGAATTCTGGCTGACGGTCAGCACGCAAATCTTCATCGCGGAAGCATTTGGTAATTTGGAAGTAACGATCAAAACCTGACACCATCAACAATTGTTTAAACAATTGTGGTGATTGTGGCAACGCAAAGAACTGACCGGCATGAACGCGGCTCGGCACTAGGTAATCACGTGCGCCTTCAGGGGTTGAGCGCGTTAGCATGGGTGTTTCAACCTCAATAAAGCCGTTGGTATCTAAATAATCACGCAAGGTTTTAGACACGCGGTAACGCAACATCATGTTTTTTTGCATCGCAGGGCGGCGTAAATCAATGTAGCGATGTTGCAGACGCACCGTTTCAGTGAGAGTTTCGTCATCTAACTGGAATGGCGGCGTGAGTGAGGCGTTGAGAACTTCAATCTCAGTGGCAATCATTTCAACTTCACCGGTTGATAAGTTAGTGTTCACTGCGCCATCTGGTCTTGCACGCACTTCACACACTACTTTCAGCACGTATTCACTACGCACACTTTCAGCAATGGCAAACGCGGCTTGCGCATCAGGGTTTACCACCACTTGTGCCATGCCTTCACGGTCGCGTAAATCAATAAAAATAACACCGCCGTGGTCACGGCGACGATGCGCCCAACCACACAGGGTAACAGTTTGACCAATATGTTCGCGGTTTAAGTGTCCGCAGTAATGTGTACGCATCATAATTATTTATTCGGATATTCAGTTAAAAGTTTAGGAGGTCTATTCGCCGGTGCCACTACGCCCATAGAGATAATATATTTAAGCGCTTCATCAACGCTCATTTCCAGTTCAATGACATCGGCTTTGGGCATCATTAAAAAATAACCGCCAGTCGGGTTGGGGGTTGTCGGCACAAAAACACTCACATAATCACCATGCAAATGATTAGCCACATCGCCACCTGGCGTGCCGGTCACAAAAGCAATCGTCCAAGCGCCCTCGCGTGGAAACTGCACCAGTACCGCTTTACGAAACGCATTGCCAGAATCCGAAAATAAGGTATCTGAAACTTGCTTAACACTAGAGTAAACCGACTTGACTACCGGCACGCGGCTGAGCAGCTTTTCCCATAGGATAATAAGATGCCGGCCAAAGAAGTTGGTAGCAATAATGCCGGTAGTGAGCACGATGACAACAGTAAGAATTGCGCCCATACCTGGAATGTCGCGCCCAAACAAGGTGTGCGGATGCCAAGCCTCCGGCAACAACAACAAGCTTTGATCCATGGCACCAATAAGGGATTTAAGCACCCAAATGGTAATCACCAATGGCACCAATACAAGCAAGCCGGTAATAAAATATTTTTTCATTGAGTTAAGCTTGAAGTAGATTTAATGGCAAGCGCAACCGGTAGCACAGGCAGCCGGCGCAGAACTCGTTGACTCACTTGCGGGTTCTGCTACTTTGGACTCAGGCTTTTGACCACCTTTAAAATCAGTGGCATACCAACCGCTACCAGTAAGCTGAAAACTGGGTGCTGAAACTTGTTTAGCAAAAGCTTCTTTACCACACTCGGGGCAAGCCTCTATGCTGGCAGCGCTCATTTTGCGCATCACTTCGGCTTTATGGCCGCAACTACTGCATTGATAATCGTAAATTGGCATACAAAATCACCGCTACACTTGAGGTTAAATAAGGCGAGATTATACCTTAAACCAAACCAAAATTATTCGAGGCTACCGCTTGTGCTAATCGCCACAAATATACGTGGCTACATTACTCGGCATCATCGTCATCTTGCTGATTTTTAAAGCGCCTTGCTTTTACGCTCTCAGCCAGCGTATCTAATATCGACAAAGTATCTTCCCAGCCCAAACAGGCATCGGTAATAGATTGCCCATAGGTTAACTCGCAACCTGGCGTATGATCCTGACGCCCCTCGGTAAGATGAGATTCAATCATCAAACCCATAATTCGATCATCACCGGTACGTAACTGATTAGCCACATCTGCCGCTACTTGCAGTTGTAATTGGTACTGGCGCTGACAATTTGCATGCGAGCAATCCACCATCACTTTGGCATTAAGGCCAGATTGCGCCAGCTCATTAGCGGCCGCATCGATACTTGCCGCATCATAGTTAGGCGTTTTACCACCGCGTAAAATCACATGACAATCTTCATTACCCGAAGTTGAGATGATGGCGGAATGGCCTTCTTTAGTCACCGATAAAAAGTGGTGCGGGCTCGCAGCCGCTTTTATTGCATCCACCGCAATTCGAATATTGCCATCAGTGCCATTTTTAAAACCGACCGGGCAAGACAACCCTGAGGCTAGCTCGCGATGTATTTGCGACTCCGTAGTGCGCGCGCCAATAGCACCCCAGCTCACTAAGTCAGCGGTGTATTGCGGAGTAATGGTATCTAAAAATTCTGTTGCCGCAGGCAAGCCTAACTCATTCACTTCAAGTAAAAAGCGTCGCGCCAAATCCAAACCGGCATTGATATCAAAACTGCCATCTAAATGCGGGTCGTTGATTAAACCCTTCCAACCCACAGTGGTACGTGGTTTTTCAAAGTAAACCCGCATCACTATCAACAGTTCATTGCTGTATTTTTGATATTGCACCTGCAAACGTTTTGCGTACTCAATCCCCGCCGCGTAATCATGAATAGAACACGGGCCAATCACCACTAGCAGGCGATCATTCGCGCTATGCAAAATACGATGTATCTCAGAGCGCGTTTTTACGATGCGGTCTGTAGTCGCCTGGCTAGGCTCAAGCCGGTCCAACAGCACTGATGGTGGCGTTAATTCTTTAATTTCAATGATGCGTACATCATCGGTAATGATTTTTTGGCTGGGGCTCATATTCGTAGCTTATTGAACGCAAAAAACAAAGCCCGTATATAGCGGGCTTTGTTGTAATAATGGCTTCATTATACTGCGATAGCAATCAAAAAGGTTGTGTATAACAATAAATATGTAAACAGTAGTTTTTATTCATAAAATCATCTAATTAAAAAATTACCACTCTAATTCATGTAAACATAACGCAGATATATTAACATTTATGTTTACATTTT
>JBAYTS010000026.1:0-45545 GCA_041675545.1 Methylotenera sp. | reverse complement strand
TCCACGCACTATTCCACAAGCTGAGGCCATGAAGGATGCTGGCGTTGGCATTGACTACGTGGTTGAAATCGACGTGCCGGATGAAGCAATTGTAGAGCGTATGAGTGGCCGCCGCTCACACCCTGCCAGTGGCCGTACCTACCATGTTAAATTCAACCCGCCAAAAGTCGCGGGTAAAGATGATGTAACGGGTGAAGACCTAGTGCAACGTATCGATGATCATGAAGAAACTGTGAAAAAACGCCTAGAGGTCTATCATAGCCAAACTAAACCATTGGTTAAATACTATGTAGATTGGGCAAACAGCGGCTTAGAAGGCGCACCAAAACATGTGTTTGTGAATGGTTTAGGTGATATGAATGTAATCCGCGATAACATTTTTGCAGCATTGATTTAACTTGAGGGCAACTTATTAAAAACGGTTTCGTGCATACGACTTTTCAAGTGCTTTAGCACTTATCGCACCAATCTTGCTGCTTTCACGTATGAATAATCTGCTTTAGCAGATATATTCTACGGGGATGCCAAGCACTGGTATAGCAGCTTTAGATTGGTGGTGATGCCAAGAACTGGTAGAAAATCGGAGTACCCTTGTGGTGCAAAGCGCTCATAAATAACTTTTAAGAATAACCCTCTAGGAACAAACCTGCCATGGCCGCAATCGACATTACCCCTGTTTTAAAATTCATGTTAGACAAAAGTGGTTCAGACCTATTCTTTAGCACGGGAGCCACTATTCATATTGAAGTTGAAGGTGACACCACGCCCATCAACAGCCAAGTGATGGTGCCTGGCATGATTAAAGAAATTGCCTATTCGCTCATGACGGCAGATCAAATCAAGGAGTTTGAGTCAACACTGGAATGTAACTTCGCCATTAGCAAAAAAGATATTGGGCGTTTTCGGGTCAATGTTTTTAGACAACGTGGCGAAGTCGGCATGGTGATTCGGCACATTAAAACTGACATTCCGTCACTGGATAATTTGGGGCTACCCGCAATTCTTAGGGATTTAATCACGCGTAAACGCGGCTTGATTTTAGTGGTTGGTGCAACAGGTTCTGGCAAAACAACTACGTTAGCCGCGATGATTGATTATCGTAATGAAACCACTAACGGTCATATTCTCACACTTGAAGATCCGATTGAATTTATCCACCCGCATAAGAAATCGGTGGTAGATCAGCGTGAAGTAGGTATTGACACCTTATCATTTGAAAACGGTCTCAAAAATGCCATGCGCCAAGCGCCTGATGTGATTTTGATTGGTGAGGTGCGTGATATGGATGGCATGAAAAACGCGCTTGCCTATGCTGAAACAGGCCATTTATGTTTAGCTACCTTGCATGCCAACAATGCTAACCAAGCGCTCGAACGTGTTATTTCATTTTTCCCGGAAGATGGTCGTACCGGTTTGTTGCTCGGCATGTCGATGAATCTGGTATCCATCGTTTCTCAACGTTTAGTTCCAGGCACACTTAGCAAACGTGTTGCAGCTACCGAGGTGATGATAAATACGCCCTATATGGCGGAGCTGATACAAAAACAAAAAATGAGCGAAATTAAAGAAATCATGGGTGAAAACACTGATATTGGCATGCATACCTTTGACCAGTCTTTATTCAAGCTATTTGCAAACGGCAAAATTGATGAAGAAAACGCGTTAGCCTATGCGGACTCACGTAATGACTTATCGCTAAAAATTCGCTTTGCCGCTGAAGGCGCGCGCAACAGTGCCTTCAGCGCTTAATCAACAGCCTTGTGGTTGCTAGCGGCAAAGATAGCTGCAACCACAATCAATCCGCCACCAACCCACTCATTGAGCGACATTGTTTCATTCGCAAGATAATAAGCCGCCACGGCAGCCACCACTAACTCGAATAAAAATAATACGGATGCGCGCGTAGCTTGAATCTGAGTGACGCCATATTGTACAAACAAAGTAGCCGCCATCAGCAACAGCGCAATCAACACCATCACCAGCCAGTTTGTTGAACTAAAAGCACCAGGTGCAGAAAAAGGCGTTTGAAACAATAAAACAAATATCACTGCAACCACTAATACACCGCCCCATACCGCAAATGACTTAGCCAGCAAACTTAAATGACTGGATTTTCTGGTAATGACATTGGAGAGTGAAAACCCCATGCCTGAAGAAAGTGCCAACCATTCCGCAGTATTCCTTGGCATGGGCAAGCTGCTAAGCTTTGGATCATGGAACATGATCAATGCGCCTAACAACGAAGTCGCAATCGCAATGTAACCCGTCAGCGATGTTTTCTCTTTTAACCAAAAGTGTGCAAGTACCAGCGTCCATATCGGCGACAGATAAAATAACAGCATCACGCGCACTACTTCGCCGTCAATAATGGCAAGTATATAGCTAAGATTAGTCCACCCTGCGGCTAGGCTCAGCCAAATGATACTCGTTGGTAATTTAAAGATTTCTCGCCAGTGTTTGGCAAAGATAAGCACCGCAATCAGCATGACAATGCCATAAGTATAAAAGGTGGAAACAACGCCGGATACGCCAGCCTCTGCCATGATGCGGTACGGATACCAAACGATGCCCCAACAAAAAGCACCAAAAAGCAGGCCAAATATTGCGAAAGAGTTTTTATTATGTCTATTCAATGTAATGCTCGCTCACTATAATGTTGCTTATGAATCCAAATTTAAATTTATTACAGCCTTACCCGTTTCAACGCTTGCGTGACTTATTCAAAGGCATTACACCTAACCCTGCGTTTACACCAATTAACTTATCTATTGGTGAGCCTAAGCACGCTACACCTGAATTAATTAAAAATGCACTGGTAAGCAATTTATCTGGCTTGGCCAATTATCCCACGACTGTAGGCTCAATTGAGCTGAGAACTGCAATTTCACATTGGATTTCACGTCGCTATAACATCCCTGCGCTCAATGCTGAAACAGCGATCTTGCCAGTCAATGGCAGTCGTGAGGCGCTGTTTGCGCTGGCGCAGGCCATCATTGATAAAACCCAACCTAATCCGGTGGTGATTTCACCCAACCCGTTTTATCAAATTTATGAAGGTGCCGCATTTTTAGCTGGCGCGACCCCTTACTTTTTAAATACCTTACCGCATCAAGACCCAAATCAAAACCACGTGATGGACTTTTCAAGCGTGCCTGTTGATATATTAAAGCGCACACAACTGGTTTATGTTTGCAGCCCTGGCAACCCATCGGGCAAGGTCATGAGTTTATCGCAATGGAAAACCATCTTTGAATTATCAGACCTTTACGACTTTGTCATCGCTGCCGATGAATGTTATTCTGAAATTTATTTTGATGAAGCCAATCCACCGTTAGGCGCACTGCAAGCCGCCCATTTACTAGGTCGAAGTTACAAAAACCTGATTGTATTCAGCTCACTTTCTAAACGCTCAAACGTGCCGGGCATGCGCTCAGGCTTTGTCGCCGGTGATGAAAAAATTATTGAAGCTTTTACGCTATACCGTACCTATCATGGCTGTGCAATGAACCCTACCGTACAAGCAGCTTCAGTTGCGGCATGGGATGATGAGGCGCATGTGATTGAAAATCGCACACTGTATGCACAAAAATTTAATGACGTTACGCCATTACTCACCAACGTTTTAGACGTAGCGATACCAGACGCCGCGTTCTATTTATGGGCAAAAATTAAAAATGACGCAATTTCTGATACAGAATTCGCGATTAGACTTTACCGTGATTTAAACATTACCATACTACCGGGTAGCTTTTTAGCGCGCGAGGCGCATGGTCTAAACCCGGGTAAAAACTTCATTCGCATGGCGCTGGTTGCATCTTATGACGAGTGTATTGAAGCGGCTAACCGCATTCGTGAACACTTTTAACGACACTGCTAAATCCGCTCATGGTGAGCCCTGAGCTTGCCGAAGGGTCGAACCATACCCGTTAGGTTTAACAGTGCCATACTAGTTACTCGATTTAATATATTGCCTGTTTAATCTCACAGCTAGCGAACTCAACGCAATTAAAGCAACGCCTATCATCACCAATGCAATCGGCCAGCCAACTGTATTTGCAAAGTGCTTTGCTGTGTAATAACCAATGTATAGCAGCATGGAAAGCGTGCCTACCAACAGCAAAGTTCGGCTACGTACATAAGTGCTTACAAATATGATCAATGCTGACGCACCCAGATATATTGGCTCAAGTGGCGATTTTTCTACCGACTCAAATATTGACCATAACAGCGTCACAGCGCCAACAAAATACCAAAAAGATGCAATCGCAAGATGCTTTGATTGATTAAGCGCGTAGGCAATACATAACAAAGAAGTGCCAATGATGATGCCAATGAGCTTTTCATTCACACCCAAAATATCAAACAAATTGGCAAAAAAGACACTGCCAAACAAGACTGCACTAAAAGCCAACACCGTGCGCTCTTTTGCCCAAAAGGTAGCACCCTGCTGTATCAGCATATAACCGGCCATAAAAAGCATTCCGTGGCGCACATCACCACCGGAAGAATACTCCTGCAACATGACAAGAATCCCCGTTGGTTGCAAAAACGAAGAAATTAAGAATAGCGGCGTTGCGGCACGTTCATATTTTTTATCCGCCAAACACACCAAGCCCATGATAAACGCGACTAACCCAGTACCAAGTGTAACTATTACGCGTGCCGCAGAGCCAAAGTCATCCCAATACATAGAGATAAAAACGCCTATCCCTGCAAAAACAAAAATGCCACCGATATAGCCAAATAACTTGGACAGCACGCTGGACGACGCTTTAACTGTCTGAATTTGAGGTGAATTAAATGCCTGTGCAATTTCCTCTAATGTGATTTGATTATGTCGAGCGAGTGAGACAATGTCCTGCAAGGCATCTTCTTTAAGCAACATGGTTTCCTCCTATTTTTTAGTCACCCAACCTATAAACTGCATTTGATTGTAGTAAGTGTTTTGCTGAGTGTTGGGGACTTGATAACCGACACTGCCTTTTTTGAGCCTGAACCCGCTATTGCGATAACCGCCTCCAAAAAACCCGCCCACCAAGCCGCTACCACCATAACTTGGTCCATCTAAAGTATAGCCATCGGGTGAAATACTAGATGTGTCTATGGCCATATTTTTTGTTTCTTCTAAAACAACGGCATTACCTGTTACGGCCTCTGCAGTTTTAGCTATATCGACCGTAATCTCACGTACTGTTTCTGTTTTTCCATCGTAAGCCATCAACTTTTTTGAGGTGTAATTTCTATCTTTACTCTCATTTTTACGTGTTTTAACTGTGAGTTGCTGATTTTTAACTGAAAATTCAAGCAAATAATCAGGTGGGGTTTGATAGTCATAATGATTGATTGTAAACAGCATTTCATATTGTGGCGGTGTGCCCATTAACTTTGGAATCACTGCCGCAACAAAGAACAATACAATCAACAACAGCGGCAACGTTAGACCAATCACCAACACCAGATTTTCTTTGATAAAGTTTTTCATGCGAATCCCTTTTATTCTTGAATAAAATGCGCTATTTTGCCCAGCACCAACGCATGCATTGCCGGGTCCAAACAATCCACTTCGTCCAAATCATCCATACCACGCAACCATGTTAACTGACGTTTTGCTAATTGGCGAGTGGCAAAAATACCACGATCGCGTAATTGGGCTTCATCATATTCACCTGCAAGATACGCTAAAGCTTGGCGATAACCCACGCAACGCATTGACGTGCTATCCGCTGTAAGTATAGGATATTTTGCTACTAACGTCTTCACTTCATCTAAAAATCCACCCGCCAGCATTTGGTCGAATCTTTGCGCAATGCGCTCATGCAGCGCTGCACGATCTTTAGGCACCAAGGCGATTTTAAGCAATCGATAAGGTAAAGCATCACCGCCAGATGCCTGATGCAATGCTGTCATTGATTGACCTGTCAACCGATAGACTTCCAAAGCACGCTCTATCCGTTGCACATCATTGGGTTGCAAACGCGCAGCACTATCAGGGTCTATTGTTGCAAGTTTTGCGTGCATCGCTGGCCAGCCAAGTTGTGCCGCCTCTTGTTCAATTTCTGCACGCACTTGCGGGTTTGCTTCAGGTAGATTGCTCAACCCATCCTGCAACGCTTTAAAGTACAACATGGTCCCACCGACTAACAACGGCACTTTGCCGCGTGCAGTGATGTCGGCCATTAAACGCAAGGCATCGTTTCTAAAATTGGCCGCTGAATATGCCTCGGTTGGCGCAATAATGTCAATCAAATGATGAGGCGCTTTTGCCAAAGTTTCATGATCTGGCTTGGCCGTGCCAATATTCATATCACGATACACGAGTGCAGAATCAACACTAATGAGTTCAATCGGCAATTTTGAAACCAGCGCGACAGCCGCACCCGTTTTTCCGCTCGCAGTGGGACCCATCAAAAAAATGGCGGGGGGCAATGTTGTTAAGTTCATGTTTAAGTTCGTTTAATGTGTTAAGTAAGAGAACATTTCATTAAATGCCAGCAGAGCGTTGGCAAAAGACCATAGAATTCACTTACTTTGTTCCATATCTTGATCGTTAGCCTTGTATAATAACGCGTTGTGAGTAATTATTATGTTATTACAGCATGTAATTAACTTCGACAATCCATTTTTGCCATTAAATTTCAGCAATCAATTTCCAGGTGGACTTAACCCATGAATTTAGAAAAAGTTATTTTTGGTTTTTTTATCGTATTGGCAATGACATTAAACTTCGGGTTTTTTATTGGGGACATCGACAACTCAACCCATCACCATGTTTACGAATTATACGCAGCTATTATCGTCAGTCTGATTGCCACTGTATTGAAATTTGGTGACCGCACCCATGTCGGTGCCATTTTACTCTCCACCAGTTTAGCTGCCGACTTACAGCTCATTGCAGCCGCAATTTTATGGGCGGCCTTAAGTGGAAAAATGGATGAATCAAGTCTAACTGTCTATATTGTGTCGCTTTCTGGTGGTGCGCTCATGGCTAACTTTGTATCCGTCATTTTACTCATCTCAGAAACCATTGGCCAACGCCGGTAATCACGTGCGAGGTTACTTACACTATAATTACCCTGCATGAATAGCGTTCTGTTTCTGATCTTACGTCGCTTGCGGCGACCACTGATACTGATTATCGTCAGCTTTGCAATATCTGTCATTGGTCTTTCGCTGATGCCAGGTGTTGACGATGCCGGCAAGCCTTGGCAGATGAGCATATTTGAAGCATTTTATGTCATCAGCTACACTGCGACCACCATCGGCTTTGGTGAAGTGCCTTATCCGTTCAGCCAAGCGCAACGGCTATGGATGACTTTTTCCATCTACTTCACGGTAATTCCATGGGTTTATGCTATCGGTAGAATCATTACCTTATTACAAGACCCTGGCCTGCGCCTGGCGATGGTGACAGAGCGCTTTACCAATAGTGTACGATCATTGCAAGAACCTTTTTACATCCTGTGTAGTTATGGCGAGTCTGCGAGCTTGTTAGCCAAAGCGCTAGATGAAAAAGATATTCGTGTCGTAGTGATTGAATCGCAACAAGATCGCATCAACGAACTTGAGCTAGGCAACTCACACAATATTATTCCTAACCTATGTGCAGATGCAAAACTCCCAGAAAACCTAGTCAGGGCAGGCGTGCATCATCCGCTATGTTGTGGCGTAGTTACACTAACGGATAACGATGAAGTTAACCTAGCTGTTGCCGTTGCCGTCAAGCTTATGAATCCCAGCCTGCCAGTGCTGGCACGCGCTGAACGCGATGACATTGCTGCAAACATGGCCTCGTTCGGTACCGACCATATTATCAACCCCTACACTTTATTTGGTGACCAGTTAGCAATGCGCGTGCATGCACTAGGCACTTACATCTTGCACGAGTGGCTCACCGATACACCTGGCGACAAACTGCCTCCGCCAGAATATCCGCCCTTAGGCAGATGGGTCATTTGCGGTTACGGTCGATTTGGTAAGTCGGTGGTTAAAAATCTGGAGCGCGAACATATCAGCACCACTATTATCGAAGCCGCACCGGAGCTAACAGGTTGCGACAATTGCATTATCGGTAGCGGTACCGAAGCTAAAACCTTACTTGAGGCCGACATTAACAACGCCGTTGGCATTGTTGCCGGTACCGATAATGACATTAATAATTTATCAATCGTGATGACAGCTTTTGAGCTTAACCCAAAGTTGTTTGTAGTCATCCGCAAAAACAAACACCATAACCATGCATTGTTTAAGCAGTTTAACGCTGACATCACCATGCAACCTACCGACATTATTGCCCATGAGTGTTTAGCTCACATGATTTCACCCTTGCTGGCGCAGTTTTTAGAGCTGGTGCGTAATCAAACCAACACGTGGGCCAACCAGCTAATCAGTCAATTGGTTTCAGTCGTGGGTGAAAGCGTACCTGAAACTTGGGCGGTAACCATTAACCAAAAAAATGCGCCAGCGGTGACCGAGTTATTAAATAACGGCACATCAGTATCCCTTGAAAACCTCACTCAAGACCCATTAAATCGCGAACAGCGCTTAAGTTTAGTGCCACTAATGCTGTCTCGCAACAATCAGCCGTTGCTGGTCCCCGATACCTCCACCAAGTTGATGGCAGGCGACTGTATTCTATTTTGCGGTCGCCCCTCTGCCAAATCCGCACTACCCACCCTGCTCAATAATACAAAAATACTGACCTACATGATTGATGGGGTAGAAATACCTAACAGTATTGTTTGGATGTGGTTTAAAAATATTAAAACTGCAAAAAAAATTAAATCTGTACAATCCAAATTTTAATCTCCGTTTAAAAATCAACCGACCAATCGTTCTTGTTTTATTTCAAACACTCCATGTTGAATACTAAACACAACTCTGCTATTTGAAAGACTTAGTATTTGATACTACTTCAATGATAAATATACCGAGTTAATGCCCACACCATTGGTCTTCGCAAGGCATGCCGTCACCATCGCTGTCCATCACTGTGCCCGGACAGTGCTTAAGATAATAAACAGCCTCATCACATGAGACCATTTCACTGCATTTACTTTTACCTCGGCACTGAAAGTTTTGATGATCTGCTGAAACAAGCGGTTGCGCTAGGTCGCTACTAGGCGGCTTAATACTAGGATTTTTAGGTGACATGAGGTTAAGTATTAAAAAACCAAACATAGCCATGATAATCAACCCTGAGTAGTTCTTTTTACTTTTTGGGGTTTCATATCTAACTGGTTTTATAACATGCCTAGCGCGGTTAACATACTGCACGTTATAGGCTTGCTGACCTTTTGCACCCTCAGCTATTTCAAACGTTACTAACTCATTAAGTTTAGGTTTGCTTTGCGCAGTTGGAAAAGCACTCATGTGCGCAAAAATCTGCTCAGCCACGTCATTTATCTTTATAAAACCGTAGCCTTTCTCATCAAACCACTTAACGATTACCCCTTGAAACCGCATCTCTTACTTACCCCGCATAAACATCTTATCCAGGTCGCTCATACTCACCTGAAACCAAGTCGGGCGCCCATGGTTACATTGCCCTGAGCGCTCAGTAGCTTCCATATCGCGCAGTAAAGCGTTCATCTCAGGAATGGTCAGACTTCGGTTAGCACGTACCGCCGCATGGCAAGCCATAGTACCAAGCAGCTCGTTTCTACGTTCCGTAAGCGCTCGGCTTGCGCCGTACTCTCGTAAGTCATGCAGCACATCACGCGCCAGAGTAACGGCATCTGCATCTTGCAGCATAGTGGGCACCGCACGCACGGCAAGCGTGGTGGGTGAAAGTACGGCAATATCAAAACCCAGCTGTTGCAGGCTGGTGTCATTACTGGCTAACGCCTCCTGCACGGTTGCAATTTCTAATTTATCTACATTAAAACTCACTGGAATCAGCAAAGGCTGCATCGCTACGCTTTTGTTATCTAGCGCATTTTTAAGCTTTTCATACATGATACGTTCATGCGCGGCGTGCATATCGACCACCACCAAACCAAGCGCGTTTTGTGCTAACACATAAATACCGTGAATTTGCGCAACGGCAAAACCGAGAGGAAAGTCATTTACTTTATCCTGTGACTGATTTGCAAATTGATTTTCTGCAGCATAGGCATCTGGACTAATGAACTGGCGTTCATTCCCTGCATTGGCATTTGAGCTAGGCCCATTTGACCCAAACATGGTTTGGTAAAAGCTCGAACTTTCATTAGCACTAAGGTTGATCTGGGATTGGAATGTAGGGTACAGATTGTTCGTTGGCTGGTAAGCAAACGGATTATGCCCGGCCTGACCCGCAGTCACTGCATTAGAAACACCTGTTGGCGTTGCTAACGCTTTGTGTAATGCGTGAAAAATAAAACGATGGATGGCTTGCCCATCTCTAAACCTGACTTCGGTTTTACTTGGGTGTACGTTCACATCTACCAGATTAGGGTCTAGTTCAATAAACAGCACAAATGCAGGGTGGCGGTCGTGATGCAACACATCTTGGTAGGCTTGGCGAATAGCGTGTGCAATCAGTTTGTCGCGTACAAAGCGGCCGTTAACATACACGTATTGCGTATCGCGGCTATGGCGACTAAACGTAGGTTTGGCCGCCATGCCCCATAAGCGTAAACCCGCGGCAGATTCATCTATTTCAACACTTTCAGCGGCAAACTCCGCACCCAATACTTCGCTAAATCTTTTGCTAGGGCTACTGACAACAAAGCGGCTCAACGCTTTACCATTGTGTTGCAACATAAAAGCCACATCTGGCCGCGACAGTGCTATACACTCAAAAGCCTTTTCGCAGTGCCCGAATTCAGTGGCTTCAGTTTTTAAAAACTTGCGTCGTGCCGGGGTATTGAAATATAAATCAGTCACTTCAATAATGGTGCCCACGTCTAACGCGCCGGGTTCAATCGGATAAATTTCACTCCCCTCAGAGATTATGCGCCAAGCATGCTTAGACTCCGCTTGGCGACTCATTAACTGCGTGCGTGAAATCGAGGCGATACTTGCCAATGCCTCGCCACGGAAACCCAAACTGGCGACAGCTTCCAAATCTTCCAGGCTCGCAATTTTACTGGTCGCGTGCCGCGTCAGTGCCAGTTCTAGATCTTCTTTTGCCACGCCTGCACCGTTATCTACCACGCGCAATTGTTTAATACCACCTTGCAACAACGATACTTGAATATCCGTGCCACCTGCATCCAGGCTATTCTCTAATAATTCTTTAAGCGCGGATGCGGGGCGCTCTACCACCTCACCTGCGGCAATTTGACTAATCAACTGGTCTGGTAAGCGTTGAATGCGCATTAAAATTAAGTCACTTGTATTTTTGTATGTTGGTATTTTACCTGTTTTAAGCTAAATTCCTGAAAGTATGAAACACTTCCAAAAAAATTCAGCACCAACTACCTATACAGACAGCTTCACCCTCGCCCGCCGCCTTAAACGGCATCATCATTTTTATCTAGGGCCCACCAATTCAGGTAAAACCCACCAAGCACTACTAAATTTAGAAAAAGCCAAATCAGGTGTATATCTTGCCCCATTGCGTCTCCTCGCAATGGAAATTCGTGACCGCTTGCTAGCCTCCGGTGTGCCATGCAACCTTATTACAGGTGAAGAGCGCACGCTGATGGAAGGCGCGCAACACACAGCCTCTACTATCGAAATGATGAACCCCAGTCAACCAGTTGAAGTAGCGATTATTGATGAGATTCAAATGCTGCAAGACCCAGACCGAGGCGCAGCCTGGACTGCCGCGTTAATTGGCGTACCTGCAACGCAAGTGTTTATCTGCGGTTCAACTGCAGTAACCGCACCTTGCATTGCTGCAATCGAGGCCTTGAATGAAACTTTCGAGATTACACAACTGGCACGAAAAACACCTTTAGTGTTAGAGCATGAAAGCCTATGTGGCAAACATTACAGCCGACAAAAACTAAAGCCTAAACTGCAACAAGGTGATGCCGTCATCGCGTTTAGCCGTAAAGATGTACTAACTTTTAGCGCGCGATTCAGGCAATGGGGCTTCACGGTCGCTAGTATTTATGGGGCATTATCACCTGAAGTACGCCGCACCGAATCTGAGCGCTTTAATTCTGGGCAAGCAGAGATTCTAGTGGCCACTGACGCGATTGGCATGGGCTTAAATTTGCCGATTCGTCGGGTGATATTCTCAAACATTCATAAGTTTGACGGCGTAGCTTCTCGCTTACTTAATATGACAGAAGTGCGCCAAATTGCAGGGCGCGCAGGCAGATATGGCATTTATGATACCGGCTACGTCAGTGTGCTTGAAAACGACGAGCTGATTCATATTGAGCATATGCTGGCGACAGATGACACCGCAGATTTAGCCAAACTGCCGATTAGCATCAACTTTATGCAAATTGGTGACATTGCCACGCACTTGCATACGCGAAAAATTGCAGAAGTATTGAGTTACCATCAAGAAAGAAGCAGATTTCACCATGAACTTTTTGAACAGTCATCCCTTAAAACTCAAATTGCACAAGCACAGCTTGTAGATGAACATGCGCCGAACATGTCGTTAAAAGACAAGTATATCTTTGTTTGCGCGCCTATTTCACTCAATGTTGCTTTTGAAAAAGATTACTATTTACTGTGCCTGCAAAGCGTCGCGCAATCCACCATACGTTACCTGCCAACGGCACCCATTTGGCTGGAATCCCATAGCCCAAAACATTTAGAGCAGGCAGAATTATTAAGTCGCAATTTAAGTTTATATGCATGGTTAAGCTTTAAGTTTCCGCAATGTTTTGTCGGTGGAACTAGTGTGAAAACGCTACGCCAGCAGGTAAGTCGTTACATAGAACGCGCACTGCTAACACAGGCTGGGTATGGTGATACAAGCCGTGAGATAGATTATTTGATGAATAAAAGACGGTGATATTAGTAATACTTGCACCACAGGCACTCCGATTTTCTAATGGCTGAAGCCTTTGAAAAGTCGTATACCTGCGTAGCGGGCTGAGTAGTACTTATCAGTTTTCCCTGATCGGCGTGCCGGTGTACATAAGACAACTTAATCCAAAGTTACCGTTTCCAGATACTCTGGCATCACCACTTTCCAGTGCATTTTTTCCTCTATGTGATGCCGCATGGCATCTGCTGCAATCGGCTCACCATGCACGATAAACGTTTTTTTAGGTGGCGTTTCAAAACCACCTAGCCAGTCTAATATTTCTGAATAATCAGCGTGTGCTGAAAGATTAGAAATCAGCTCAACATTGGCGCGTATTGGCACATATTCACCATGAATTTTAACGCTCTCTGCACCATCCAACATAGCGGCACCACGTGTACCCGCCGCCTGAAAACCTACAAATAAAATCGTGTTGTTGGATTTTGGCGCAAACGCCTTGAGATGATGCACAACGCGCCCGCCGGATGCCATGCCACTGGCTGAAAGAATAATCATCGGGCCGTGTGTTTGATTCAAGCGCCGCGATTCATCAACACTATTCACCATACGTGCCGTTTGATTTAGCGCATGACACTGTTCAGGCGTTAAGCGATGCTCATGATGGTGATGCATAAATATTTCGGTTGCATCCACTGCCATTGGGCTATTGAGATACACAGGAATATCGTGCGCGATAGCGCCTGATGATTTAAGCAAATGTATGTAATAAAGTAGCTCTTGCGCCCTGCCCACAGCAAATACAGGAATCACCACCACACCTTTGCGCTTCACCGTTTTATTGATAATAGCCGCCAACTTCACTTGTGGATCGTCTTTTTCGTGTAAGCGATTACCGTAAGTTGACTCAAGCAGTAAATAATCAGCCTGCTTAATAACCTTGGGTGCGCGCATCAAAATATCATTAGGGCGACCAATGTCACCTGAAAACAATACTGATGTTTGTTGGTTATGAATGCGCACAAACGCTGAACCAAGAATATGCCCGTTGGGCGTGAGCCTGAGTGTAAGACCGCCACCCAAATCTACATCTTGTTCATAATTCACTGGTGTAATCAACTTTAGTGCAACCATTGCATCTTCTTGCGTGTAAAGCGGGAGTGCTGGCTGATGCTTAGAAAAGCCGCGACGATTGGCATATTCTGCTTCCTCTTCTTGCAAATATGCAGAGTCTGGCAACAAAACCTCACATAAATCACGCGTCGCTTCAGAGCAATATACCTTGCCTGAAAAGCCATTTTTAACCAGCAATGGCAAATAGCCACTGTGATCAATATGCGCATGAGTCAACACCACCACATCGATTTCTTTTGGATTGATTGGCAACTCTGCCCAGTTTTTAAGCCGTAATTGCTTAAGCCCCTGAAATAACCCACAATCGACCAGAATACGTTTATCACCACTTTTTAGCAGATATTTTGAACCAGTAACCGTGCCTGTAGCCCCTAAAAATGTAAGTTGCATCATCGCGCATCCTTTCAGCAAATTTCAGTTATTTAGCCTTACTTATTCTTATTGCATCGCCAACTTGGTTTTTGCGAGCGCAGGATTGCTAGCAAAATATTTTTTGATGCCAGCCAAAATAGAAAGCACTAACTTATCTTGGTATGCATCATCATTCAATCTGCGCTCTTCATCCGGATTACTGATAAAAGCCGTTTCGACCAGAATTGATGGGATATCCGGTGATTTTAATACGGCAAATCCCGCCTGCTCTACATGATTTTTGTGTAGCTTATTGATTTCACCAATATACCCCAATACCGCTTTACCTAATTTCAAGCTATCGTTAATAGTCGCTGTTTGCGATAAATCCAGAAGTGTTCTTGCTAACACCGGATCTTTTACATTTAAACTCACGCCGCCAATCAAATCAGATTCATTTTCTTTTTTAGCTAAATAGCGCGCACTGGCACTGGTTGCGCCTTTTTCAGAAAGAGCGAATACTGACGAACCGCGTGCGGCTGGGTTAGTAAAAGCATCGGCATGAATAGACACAAACAAATCGGCCTGTAACTTGCGCGCTTTAAGCACACGCCCATGCAACGGTATAAAATAATCGCCATCACGCGTCAACACTGCGCGCATACCGGGCTCTTCATCGATTTTAGCTTTGAGTTTTTTAGCAACAATCAAGGTAATATCTTTTTCACGGCTGCCAGTAGCACCAATTGCACCGGGGTCTTCTCCACCATGGCCAGGGTCAATGGCAATCGTAATTTGTCTAATAGATTTATCTACAGCTTTATTTTCAGGCGCCACTTTTGTCGCCACAGCTTGGGCGCTATCATTGCTTTCGGTCGGTATAATCTGCGGGCTGGTTTCAAGCGGCTTGCTATCTTCTGTCACTATTATCGCCGCCGCTTCAGGCGCCGGATTAAGTGTTGGATTAGTTGATGGCTGCTCAGGTAATGGCTCTGCACTTGATTGCGTCGGTGGCAATTGATTAAAAGCTTGTACTTCAGCGGTAGGTGAAAATGTATTATCGCGTTGCGCCAACAGCGTCATTAACGGATCATTCACCGGGTAAATATCTAACACCAATCGATGCTTATAATCGCCGGCAGGTAACAAGGTAAATATCGTGGGCTTAATTTCAGTTTTTAAATCGACCACCAAACGCACAACGCCAGGTTTAAATTGAGCCACACGCAATTGCATAACGTAAGGGTCGCTGGCTAAAATCCTGTCGTTCAATGATTTTAATACTTGGTTGAGATCAACATTTTCAACATCCACCACCACCCGTTCCGGGTTTTGCAGTAGCGTCATTTTATAAGTAATAGGCTTACTTGCCTCTAAGGTAATGCGTGTGTAGTCTTGCGCAGGCCAAATGCGCCCGGCAATGATGGTGTTGTCGGCGGCATATGCGGCACCTGCCAACATTAAGCATGCCACTACACTTAAAAAAAGTGATTTTAAAATTTTAATCATCGGTTTAATCATTAGAACACTTCAGAACACTTTGCTGTAGTTTTTTTAAGCATTGCTCCCCGTGTGGCGTATGTGCTAACACGTTAACTTCACGGCCGTCACCTTTGAGGTTAAAACTAATATCAATATCTGCTGCGGGCAAACTATGTGCGGCTTTCTCTGGCCACTCAATCAAACACACGCTCAAAGGGTTAAAATAGTCTCTAAAACCGGCGGCTTCCCACTCTTCTTCATCATTAAATCGATACAGATCAAAATGATACAAGTTTAACGATTCAGTTTGATTCAACATCACTTCGTAAGGCTCAACTAACGTATAAGTAGGGCTTTTGACTTTACCCACAAACCCCAGCCCATGAATCAAACCACGGGCAAAAGTAGTTTTACCTGCGCCTAAGTCACCATGTAAATAAATCGTTAAATTTGGGGTAATGGCCTTAGCGACTGCGGCACCAAAACCAAGCGTTGCCGCCTCATCTGCTAAATCAAGTGTAAAATTATTATCCATGCGCCATTATACTAATTTTAATTCTACAAAAAACATCAACCAACTGACTAAAAACATTAAACGTTGGGGGCTGGAACTCGGCTTTAGTCAGATCGGCATCACCGACACCAATTTGCAAACGGCTGAAGCTGAACATCAGGCGTGGGTTGAAAAAGGTTTTCATGGTGAGATGAATTATATGGCAAAACACGGCACGAAGCGCACCCGCCCGGTTGAACTAGTGCCCAATACCAACCGCATCATTTCAGCACGTTTAGACTACCTGCCGCCAAACGCTACAGATAGCGAAGCTGTTTTACAAAATAGTACCCAAGCCTTTATCTCGCGTTATGCACTCGGACGCGATTATCACAAGGTGATGCGCAACAAACTACAAAAACTATGCGAAAAAATTCAAGCTGAACTAAGTGATAGTCAACTAGGCGATAATAAAACCAGCCATTTTGAATACCGAGCCTTCACCGACAGCGCACCAGTGCTAGAGGTAGCGTTAGCAGAAAAATCAGGCTTGGGTTGGCGCGGCAAACACACGTTACTGATCAATAAAAACCAAGGCTCCTGGTTCTTTTTAGGTGAAATTTACACCAACTTACCACTAGACATTGACACGCCAGCCAACAACCATTGCGGCACTTGCACCAGTTGTATTGATGTGTGCCCTACCCAGGCCATTACCGCACCATATGAAGTAGATGCTAGGCGTTGCATCTCTTATTTAACCATTGAGCTAAAAGGTAGCATACCACTTGAATTACGTCCCTTAATCGGCAACCGCGTGTATGGCTGCGATGACTGCCAACTTTATTGCCCCTGGAACAAGTTTGCCGAAATCACCAAAGAACCCGATTTTGCAGTGAAGCACGGGCTGGATGATATCAGCCTGATTGATTGCTTTAACTGGAGCGAAGATGCGTTCAAAACAAAAATGGCTGGTAGCGCGATTTATCGTATCGGCTATACGCAATGGCTAAGAAATATCGCCGTTGGTCTGGGTAATGCACAAACCACACCAGCAATTATTGATGCCCTTAAACAACATATAGACCATAAAGATGACGTAGTAAGAGATCATGTGCGATGGGCACTTTCGCGCCATTTACCTGCTTGTACTTTTTAACCGTACTTTCATTTATCACTTGATTTATTGCTTGGTTTAATCACAAATATAAAGATAAAAATTTCAGCTATAAGATTATAGTGCTTTTGCAAAACAATCTGACCTAGCAACTCATTTACATAAGCTACCAAACACGCACACGGCCAATATCAACATGTACGAAGTTAGATTTCGGGTAATATCCGACACCGCCACCACGCAGCGCAACGGCGGCGCGATGTAGCGTGCTTAGTTGAAGCCCTTCAACGTTAAGGTCGATTGCCTTGGCTTGTGTATGCAGGCTGCCCTTGGCAACGCCATCAGAACTGGCTGCCAGAAGCGAATTGGTTGCGGGCGAACGATACCCCGAGATAATCTGAAATGGCTGCGTAGTGTTGAGTACGCTACGTAGCCCATGCAGTAGATCGAGCAGAGGCGTCTCAATCGGGGACACCTGATCGTTGCGATGATCTCGAAGAATGTGGTTGATATCAGCCAGCGCATCTGGCAGATAAGCACCTTCAGACCAGTATTCAGCGCTGAGTTTTTCGCCGGTATGCAGATTGTGAAAAGAGAGCGCTCGCCCTACCGTTGCCCTAGGCTCAAAGGCGGCAAAAGCCGAGCGTGCGCTCAGCCCGGTAAATGCGAGCGCCATGCCAGCCTTGAGCAAACCTCGGCGCATCTTGCAAATTTCGTGACTCATCGTAACTATTTACCTTTCGTCTAGAGGCTAGTGGATAGAAAACGTCACATCGCGCGCCACACCATCTTTTCGCATCAACACTTCTGCTACGCGTAACCAGTCGATGCGATCGCTTAGCATCGCGTCTTGCGCCAATTGTTTAAGCGCGGCCAATGAGACATCAACTTGGCTATAAATATCCGGATGCACCTCAATAAAAATGTGTCCGCCTGATTCTGTCAGTAATAGCGGGTTGTAAATAATACTGCCAACCATCCCCGGGGCTATCTGTGCAAATAGCTCTTCGATGTCATCGGGATGCAGGCGTATGCAGCCATGGCTCTGAAAATGATAAATACTGGCTGGCGCGAGAGTGCCATGAATACCAATCGATGTCAGGCTGAGTCCAAGCCAGTGTTTGCCAAGGGGATTGTCGGGACCAGGTGGCACTTCTGTCTTCACCAGCTGACCCTCACGTCGCATTTCCTCCTGAATGGATTTTGGTACGCGCCAAGCCTTGTTGACTGCCTTATTGGTCACAATGAACTCACCTGCGGGGGTCGGCCAACTAGGCTTCCCCAATCCCACTGGATAGGCGGTCACCAACGACCAACCGCGAAAGTAATAAAGCATGCGTTGCGGTAGGTTGATTAGCAAGCCTTCTTCCAGCAATTCCGGCACGATGTGTCGGTTATCAATCACCAGTTTCTGCCCCGGCATCAGCAAGCCTTCATACGCCAAATCATTATCGCGCGACAAAGTGACGGCAGGTACTCCAAAACGTGCGCCAATCTTAATTAGAAAGTCGCCAGGTTGAACTGTGTATTCAAACACCCCGCCGGTGATAGCAAATGACGACGTTGCCGCAATCGCCTGTGGCAGGCAAGCGAGGTAGAATATTAGACCAATTGCTTGAATGAAGCGCAATCTCTTCCTCTTCTGTCATCGTTAATCGATATAAACCGCTAACATTATGATGATGAAATCACCAAAAATAGCGACGACTAAACTACAACATCCACGTACCCATGCAAAAAATGAGGGATTTAACTGAAAAAAACCTTTGCTCGAAGTTATTTTCGTATAAAACATTCAAGTTGCCACACACATTTATAACACCTTAACGACCATTATAAGCAATTGTTTAACTTAAACTAAACCTGCACCTAACCAATATTGTTAATGTTATACAATATTTATTCGCTGAGTATGGCGCAGTTATTTTGTAAGGAGCTAACAAAATTATGTTAATCGGAGTCCCCAAGGAAATAAAGGTGCGTGAATATCGAGTGGGCTTGGTACCAGCCAATGTACGAGAGTTGGTGACGCACGGTCACGAGGTCATTGTCGAGTCAGGTGCGGGCGATGGAATCGGTGCGCTAGACCAGCAATATCAGGCCGCTGGAGCGTCCGTTGTCAAATCAGCACAGGAAATATTCGAGCGGGCGCAGTTGATCATTAAGGTCAAGGAGCCCCAAGCCATCGAGCGCAAGTGGCTAAAGCCAGGGCAGATTCTTTTTACTTATTTGCACCTCGCCCCCGACCCCGAACAGACTCAAGACTTAGTAAGCTCGGGAGCAACTTGCATCGCCTACGAAACCGTTACCGCCGATGGTGGCGGCTTGCCATTGCTGGCACCAATGTCAGAAGTGGCGGGACGGCTTGCGGTTCAGTCAGGCGCTTATTTTTTAGAAAAAGCGCATGGCGGTGCTGGCATATTACTGGGTGGCGTTACTGGAGTTGAACCTGCCAGGGTAACGATTATCGGTGGCGGCATAGTCGGCATCAATGCCATTGATGTCGCCCTCGGCATGGGCGCCATGGTGACACTACTAGATCGCAATATAGACGTCTTACGTAAACTTAGTAAGCAATTCGGCCATCGTCTGCATACCGCTTACTCAACGGCAGATGCGATTGAGCATCACTGCAGCATTGCCGACCTCGTGATTGGTGCAGTACTGGTTGCGGGCGCCACAGCACCTAAGCTCATCACCCGCAACATTGTCACCAAGATGAAATCCGGTAGTGTGATTGTAGATGTTGCCATCGACCAAGGCGGCTGTTGCGAAACCTCGCGTCCAACCACGCATGATGCACCAACCTATGTGGTCGACGGTGTCATTCATTACTGCGTGGCCAACATGCCGGGGTCGGTCCCACGCACATCCGCCTATGCGCTCAGTAATGCCACACTACCTTACGTACTAGCACTTGCAAACAATGGGTTGCAAGCACTTTGTAATAATCGGCATTTTCTGAACGGATTAAATGTGCATCAAGGAAAAGTGACCAATCAATCGGTTGCCAGTGCGCAGGGATATACCTTCCATGAGCCATCTGCTGCCATTGGACTAGTCAAAAGGTAAATGCTACACCTATCCAAATAACAGATAGTGGACGCTTAAAATTGACTCTGCTAAATTACTTTTACTAAGTTAGTTTGCAAGGCTAGAGGCTAGTTTATAAGGCGGGACGTGAAAGCAACGCCGCGCCAATAATTCCCGCCTGATCACCCATGTTAGAAACACTCACGTTGACCTTGCCGCGTAAAGCCGGGATTAAATCCTGTTCTAATTGCTGATTAAAAGCTTGTTGCATCAACGGCCAGCCAGCGCTCATGCCGCCGCCAATGACGACATTTGCAACATCAATCACTTTTAATATATGCGCTAAGGCTTGCGCTAGTGCGGCACCCGCGCGCTGATAAGCTGAGATAGCGGCATCATCACCTGCGCTAGCGCGTGTTGCAATTTCTAAAGCAGTGCAGTGCTGGTTTGTAGCCTCAAAATAACTAATTGCAACCCCGCTCGCTGAGGCATATTGCTCCATGCAGCCTAAATTGCCACAACCGCACAACCTGCCACTGGGCTCAATCGTAATATGCCCAACCTCCATTGCCACGCCATGCTGACCTTGAAATGGCTTACCGTTCAAAATCAAACCACCACCCACGCCTGTGCCTAAGCCTAAATAAATCAAACTACTTGCATGACCACTTGCTTGGCTAATGGCTAGAGATGGATGCATCATGTATTCGCCATAAGCTGCCGCCAATGCATCATTCTCAGTGATTACCGGCAATGCAATGATCGCGCTTAAATCTGCACTTAAATCAACATTACTTAACCCTGGCAAATTGGGGGATTGTGAAATAGTTTGGGTAACCGGGTCAATAAACCCAGGAAAACCAACACCAACCGCCAATATAGCCGGGTGCTTGGCACGAACGCTGTTAACGGCATCCGCAATGGTCATTAAAATAGTTTGCCAAGCCTGCTGTGGTGAGTGCTGATGTATTTTGCTGAGGCTGGAAAAGTCGGCTTGAAAACGTACTTCTTCTAGTAACTGCGGTGGTGTAAAAGCATGACATTCCACTACGCCAACGCGTAGGTTAGTGCCGCCAACGTCTATGCCAATTAGGGTTGCCATACACTTAATGCCGCTTTGTATGTTGAATTAGCTCGGTAATGCGGGCTTTTTGCTCGACTGATAATTGCTGCCAATTAAAACGCCAGTGCCAATTGCCGGTAGAAGTGCCTGGTGTATTCATGCGGTGATTGCCATCTAGCCCCAAGATATCCTGCATCGGAATAATCGCCAATTGCGCTTTTGATTCAAGTGCCATGGTAATTAGATCGTCAGGCATGCTCGGCTCATATTGCTCGTAGTGAGATACGCGTAAATAGGCGTGCACATATTCACGCTGTTGCTCATCCATTGCCTCATACCAACTCAAGGTCGTGTCATTATCATGCGTGCCGGTGTAAACCACGCTATTTTCTTCAATATGATGCGGTAAATACGGGTTGTCGTCCGTGCCGCTAAATGCAAATTGCAGAATTTTCATACCTGGCAAGTTGTATTTTTCTCTCAAAACATCTACTTCTGCGGTAATAATACCCAAGTCCTCTGCCACCAATTTAATATCAGGCAAGGCGGTTTTTATCGCGGCTAATAACGCATCGCCAGGCGCTAATTCCCATACACCATTGATTGCGGTTTCTTCGGTCACGGGGATTTCCCATGCCGCCACCAAACCTCTAAAGTGATCAATGCGTACGATATCAAACAGCTCATTTTGAGTCGTCATACGCGACACCCACCAGCTAAAGCCAGTTGCAGCCATTGCGTCCCAGTTGTAGTGTGGGTTACCCCAACGCTGACCCGTAGCGGAAAAATAATCAGGTGGCACACCCGCCACTACCGTCATATTTTTGTCAGCATCAAGCTTGAAAAAGTGCGGCTCAGCCCATACCTCAGCACTATCATAAGCGACAAAAATTGGAATATCTCCAAATAAAGCTACTTTTTTATGCGTTGCATATTTTTTTAACGCTAACCATTGTGTAAAGAAAATAAATTGTGAAAACTGAATCACTGCAATTTCTTGCGCCAACTCAGCTTGCGCCAACTTTAACGTTTTTTTATCACGGTTTTTATAGGCATCAGGCCACCGATTCCAACCAGCATTATTAAATTGATTACGTAACGCCAAAAACAGGGCAAAATCATTTAACCAATGCCTATGTTTTTTGCAAAAACGGCTAAATTGTTGCTGCAGTTTCTTATCAGCTTGCTGGCTAAATGTGGCATACGCCTTAGCCAGCAAATGGGTTTTACTGGTCAGCAATCCGCCTAAATCTTCTTTAGTAAGCAAGCCCTGTGTTTGCAATGCTTCTAAACTAATGAAATCTGGATTTCCTGCATGCGCTGACAAACACTGATAAGGTGAGTTATCTGCATGCGGCATATTGATGGGCAATGTTTGCCAGACCGTTGCGCCAATATCGTGTAAAAAATCAACGAAACGATAAGCTTCTACCCCCAAATCACCTGTGTAATAAGCGCTAGGTAGCGAGCTAACGTGCAACAGCACGCCTGCCTGGCGCGCTGTTAAAGGTGATGAGTTAGATTCTAGAGTCATAAATTTCTACAGAATAAAAAGTTGTGCGAAACGCCTGCTATTAACGCTACATATTACGCCTGCCCACGCCGCATAGTGCCCGCATTATCCGCATCGCCACCACCTGCACTAATTTTTTGATGCAAAGCTTCTGGCACGGGTTGTCCAAGCAATGTGTATAAATTGATTAAATTACGGCGATAGAGCTGATCAAAACTGGCAACACTATCGGATGAGTTGTAATCACCAAACCACCAGAACCAGTCCGATCCTTCGCAAATAGCGAGTTGGCGTTCACATGCACTAAGCTGTTCTGCATCCAAGCTACCGGATGCCAGCACACTATCGTAAGTTTTTTTAGCCTCACACAGTAAATCCCACGCCAAGTTTTTATCTTTACTGCCAATCCAAGTACTAAAAGTACCATAAACCCAACTACCGGCAGCGACTTGTGGCAAAGCAGGTGCGGATAATCGATTAGTTTTACTGGTTTTGGCTTGATATAAATCAACGATGTCGCTGAAAGTAGTCATTTTAATATCAGGATGCTTTGCCAGCGCTTCGTATAATTCGCTCAAGAAGTAAAAGCCGTTATACGGGAAGTATTCCCAAGCATTTTCACCATCTAATATCACGCTCACCACTTTGGTTTGATCGCTCGTGTTCGCCTGCTGAATACGCTCAAGCGAGCGGATAAAATCCCCCACAGCTTCGTTAGAGTGCATTTTTGCGTATTCAAAGCCAATTTTGTCCGAAAGCTCATCATCTCTAAAGAAACATAAAACATCATGTTTACCATTGGTAACGCGATATGGCTGGTACAAATAGTCATCTTTATTTGCGACACTTAAGTTTGACTTAATTAAACTATTAGCCAAAACACCTTGGCCCGTTGCGGCCCATTCAACGCCATGTTCTGCCATCAGCGACAGTGCTGCATGTGAAACAGCGCCCTCAGCTGGCCACATACCACGCGGCACTACACCAAAATAATGCTGATGTGCTTTTTTGGCAGATAGTACATGTGCAACCGCACGACTTTGTCCACCCATATACCGGGTATTTTCTGGCAAAGGCGCATCAGGCATAGCATCTAGCGTAGATTTAAAATCTAGCAATAACGGCAGGATCGGGTGGTAATATGGCGTGGTAGAAATTTCAATTTGCTGACGCGCCATTAAAGCTTTATAACGCGGGATTAAATTTGAAATCGTGTCACCAATCACCGCATATAACTGTTGCCTTTCTTCATAAGTAAATAGTGAGCCTTTAGCCATCAGCGCTTGCACTACTTTATTGGTACGCCTCAAGCTCTCGCCACACCAGGCTAAGTGATACCACACCAGCAAGTCTGCCTTGTATTGCGCAGATAAATAATGAAACTGATCATTCGTCATCATCGGCTCTACTAGCTGATAAAGCTGTAACAAGCGTTGGTAATTCGGAAACGGGCTGAGCATTTTTTCATGATGGCTTTTAAAACAGCTTTGCACAATCAAATGACATTGATCAAGGTTGATGTTTTCCAAGTCTTTTTTAATCAGTAACGCAAGCAAAGGGTCGCGTATGGTATTTTGCTTAAATTGCTGCGTGTAGTCTTCAAGCTGCTCTAATAAAATCGGTACGAAATTAAAGCTCACACGTGCTGCCGGATTGATTTCAAGGTGATACGCCATATCACTGTAATCTTTGATGGCGTGTAAATAAGTCCACGGCAGCACGTATTCGTTCGTCGCTAAATCGCGATAATCCGGTTGGTGCATGTGCCAATAGAGGTTGAGATATAACTGAGGTCTAGCAGTATTCACTTCAAGAAAACCTTAAACTATTAAATTAAAAAAATAGGTGAGCTCAGGTAATGGCAAGTCTTCCGCACTTGCCATTACATTAGACTAAACTGAACGCTTCATTCAAAACATATACTTAAACTACACGATATAAATTCTGCCCTAACATATCTGGCGTCACTAACACGATACCTTTTTCAGACACATAGAAACGTTTTGCATCCAGCGTTAAGTCCACGCCAATCTGCATGCCTTCCGGGATGATGCAACCACGGTCTATCACCACATTTTTGAGCACAACGCTTCGATTGATTGTCACTTTAGGCAAAATAACCGACCCCTCAATATCGCAATAACTATGCACACGTACATCAGAAAACAAAACAGAGCTTGTAATACGTGAGCCACTAATCAAGCAACCGCCAGACACCAGAGAATCGATAGCCTTGCCTGTTCTGCCTTCATCGTTGAACACAAACTTAGCGGGCGGTAATTGCTCTTGATAGGTCCAAATTGGCCAATCTCTGTCGTATAGATTAAGCTCAGGAATCACTTTTGTGAGCTCCATATTAGCTTCCCAGTAAGCGTCAATCGTACCTACATCACGCCAATAATAGTTGCCGTTCTTGGCGCCGACACAACTATCAGTAAATCGATGTGCCTGTATTTTATATTTATTGATGATGTAAGGAATAATATCACCGCCAAAATCATGGCTGGATTTTGAGTCTCCGGCATCGCGAATCAATTGCTCATACAAAAATTTAGCGTTAAATACGTAAATCCCCATGCTTGCAAAAGCTTTAGTGGTGTCGCCTGGCATATGCTTTGGGTTAGCGGGCTTTTCAGCAAACTCAACCACGCGGTCTGACTCATCAACAGCCAATACACCAAACCCTTTGGCATCCTCTAAAGGCACATTAATGCACGCAACCGTCATATCTGCATTATTTTTCACATGTGTCGCCAACATTTTGCCGTAATCCATTTTGTAAATATGGTCACCCGCTAAAATCAACACATACTCAGCGCCACCCTCGCGTAATAAATCTATATTTTGATATACCGCATCGGCTGTGCCTTTGTACCAATCTTCAGATATTCGCTGTTGTGCCGGGATAATATTAACGTACTCATTAAACTCACCACGTAAAAAACCCCATCCGCGCTGAATATGCTGAATTAAGCTTTGTGCTTTATATTGCGTGGCGACGTTAATACGGCGAATGCCAGAGTTCATGCAATTTGAAAGCGGGAAATCAATAATACGAAACTTTCCACCAAACTGCACAGCAGGCTTGGCGCGCCAGTCTGTTAAATTCTTCAAACGGCTCCCGCGCCCACCTGCCAGAATAATCGCGACAGTATTTTTGGTTAAGGTACTAATAAAACGGTCTGAATGCTGATCTACTTGTCGATTTTGCGACATGATGCCCTCCTGAAGTTTGGTTAGTTACTTACGTTAACCTTGATAAATTCGTGTGACAGGAAAATTGCACCAAAGGGACACTAAAATCAGTTAATTGCCAAGCCAACATCCGGCTTCGCTTCCCATCGCATAAATTTATAAAGGTTGCCTTACATTGCACTAGCTGGGCCAACTAGTTTAATTTACTTAAGACTGCAATTGATTACATTATAATCAGCTTAAAGCACTATAATCTAGCTAAAATAGATCTAATCTAACAAATAAAAACTAAAATACCTTAAAAATGATGAGGGGATATAACTTTGGTAAAATCTAAGACAACTCAATCGGTATCAAAAGCACATACGCAGGCACTTCGTCTTATTTTAGAAGCACGCCATCATGACCCGTTTAGCTTTTTAGGTCATCACGCAGTGAACGAAGCCGAAGACCAATACTTTGTTTTCAGAGCATTTTTACCTTACGCCTCCGAGGTGCAAATCAACACTGGCACTACTTGGGAAAAACTTGAAAAAACACATCGCGATGGTTTGTTTGAGCGCATCAGTAAAACACCACTTAATACACCTTGCTTACTCAAAGTTGAGTCAGCGACTCACAGTTACGAAACTTACGACCCCTATTCATTTAACTCCAGCCTCACTCAGGATGAGCTTTACCTATTTGGTGAAGGCCGTTTAAAACAAGCCTACAAAACATTAGGCGCGCAATTCACCACACAAGATAATGTTGCTGGCGTGCGCTTTGCTGTTTGGGCGCCTAATGCTGAACGCGTCAGTGTCGTCGGTAGCTTTAATAACTGGGACGGTCGTATAAACCCAATGCGTGCGCATGGCTCAAGTGGGGTTTGGGATATTTTTATTCCTGGTTTAACCACAAGTGACACTTATAAATTTGAAATCCGCAATCGCCATACAGGTAACATTTTAGTTAAAACAGATCCTTACGGCTTTGAGTTTGAGCAACGCCCAGGCACCAGCGCGAAAATCAGCGCCAGCCATCATCAGTGGGAAGATAAGCAATGGCTGGAAACACGTAAACAGCGTGATTGGCTACACGCGCCTTTCAACTGTTATGAAGTACATTTAGGCTCATGGCAACGTAATGATAAAGGCCATTTTTTAACTTATCGTGAACTGGCAAAAACACTGGTGCCACATGTAGCCAGTATGGGTTACACCCATATTGAGTTAATGCCAATTTCTGAGCATCCGCTAACAGAGTCATGGGGTTACCAAACTACGGGTTATTTTGGCGTCACTAATAGATTCGGCTCGCCTGATGATTTACGCTTTTTGATTGACGCTTTTCACCAAGCCAATATCGGCGTGATATTAGACTGGGTGCCAGGGCACTTTCCTAAAGATGACTGGGCGTTAGCTCGCTTTGATGGCACGGCTTTATATGAACATGAAGACCCGCGTTTAGGTGAACACCAGGATTGGGGGACCTATATTTTCAATTATGGCCGCAATGAAGTACGTAACTTTTTAATTGCCAACGCTTACTTTTGGCTGCAAGAGTTTCATATTGATGGCTTACGTGTTGATGCTGTCGCCTCGATGCTCTACCTTGATTACTCACGTAAAGCCGGTGAGTGGCTACCGAATAAATTTGGCGGCCGGGAGAATCTGGATGTTATTGATTTCTTAAAACAACTTAACGTGATGGTGGGTGAAGACTTCGCAGGTGTACTCACCATTGCAGAAGAATCAACGGCATGGCCAATGGTATCTCGCCCTGTGTATTTAGGTGGGCTAGGCTTTAACATGAAATGGAACATGGGCTGGATGAATGACACTTTGTCATACATTGAAACCGACCCCGTACATAGACGCTATTATCATGACATGCTCACCTTTGGTCAGCTTTACGCTTATTCAGAAAACTTTGTATTACCATTTTCTCACGATGAAGTGGTGCATGGTAAAAAGTCACTACTTGATAAAATGCCAGGTGATGCTTGGCAGAAATTTGCAAATTTACGCTTGTTATTCACCTATCAAATGACCTCCCCTGGTAAAAAGCTTAACTTTATGGGTAACGAATTTGGCCAGGGACGTGAATGGAATGTTAATGCCAGCCTTGATTGGCATTTGCTGGATAATGATTACTCAGGTCACCAATGGCATCAAGGGGTTAAACAACTTAACACTGACTTAAATAAACTATATAAAGACCTCAACGCCCTGCATACCCTTGATTTTGAAGTACAAGGTTTTGAATGGATAGACTGTCATGATACTGAACAATCAATTATCAGCTATGTAAGGCGTGGGCTGGACAATAGTTTTGTTATAATAGTGCTGAACTTCACGCCTGTATTACGTAATGAATATCGTATTGGCGTGCCGCAGGCTGGTAGTTATCATGAAATTTTTAACAGTGATGCAAGCTGTTATGGTGGTAGCAATCAAGGCAACGGTGCTGCCTTACAAACTGAAAATATCGCATGGATGCATCATCAACAGTCGCTTGTAATTACATTGCCGCCACTATCTGGCATCGTGTTACAAATAAAATAACCTATTGAATATAAAGTACTACTAATAAAATGGCTAGACTAAATAAACTTCCAGTATGGCAAAAACTTTGTCAACATCAACAACAAATAGCCTCGGCCCACATGCGCGACTTGTTTGCGCAAGATGCTAACCGCTTTAATAAATACAGCCTGAAATTTGCTGATATTTTATTTGATTACTCCAAACACCGGATCACTGATGAAACACTGCCGCTATTATTTCAAATGGCGCGTGAGGCTAACATTGAACAGTGGCGCGACAAAATGTTTGTGGGTGAAAAAATAAACATTACAGAAGATCGCGCCGTATTGCATACCGCTTTACGCAACCGTGCCAACACACCCGTGTTAGTTGATGGTCACGATGTGATGCCGGATGTGAATGCTGTATTGGCGCAAATGCGTCAATTCTCGGATAAAGTTCGCGATGGCAGTTGGTTAGGCTACTCCGGTAAACGCATCACCGACATCGTAAATATCGGCATTGGCGGTTCTGACCTTGGCCCAGTGATGGTATGCGATGCGTTAAAACCATATGCCAGAGCAGATCTGAACGTTCACTTTGTTTCAAATATCGATGGCGCACATTTAATGCGCGCACTGGAAAAATGCAACCCTGAAACTACGCTATTTATCGTGGCATCAAAAACGTTTACGACACAAGAAACATTAACCAACGCCACGTCCGCCCGCACTTGGTTTTTAGCTACAGCAAAAGAAAGTGCGCATGTCGCCAAGCACTTTGTTGCGCTTTCTACAAATACCAAAGCCGTGCAAGCGTTTGGCATTGATACTGCAAACATGTTTGCGTTTTGGGACTGGGTAGGCGGTCGCTATTCACTTTGGTCTGCCATTGGCTTATCCATTGCCTTGTATGTGGGCATGGATAACTTTGAGGCGTTACTCACGGGTGCTTTTGAGATGGATGAGCATTTTAAAACTGCGCCTCTTGAACAAAATATGCCAGTAATTCTGGCGCTGATTGGCGTTTGGTATAACAACTTTTTTCATGTTGACTCACAGGCTATCCTGCCTTACGACCAAGGCATGGCGCGCTTCCCTGCGTATTTGCAGCAAGCGGATATGGAAAGTAACGGTAAATTTATTTGCCGTGATGGTAGCCGTGTTACCTACAAAACCGGCCCTGTTATTTGGGGTGAAGCGGGGACGAATGGTCAGCATGCGTTCTACCAACTGATTCATCAAGGTACGCAGATTGTTCCGGCGGACTTTTTAATGCCGGCACATAGTCACTATAAAGTTGGTAGTAACGGTAACGCGCACCACAAAATTCTGATTGCTAACTTTTTAGCACAAACGCAATCGCTGATGCTAGGTAAAACCAAAGAAGAGGCACGTACAGAGCTCGAGAAACAAGGGTTATCAGGTGAAGCGTTAGAACAATTATTACCGCACAAAACATTTGAAGGTAATCGCCCTACTACATCAATCCTGTTTGACAAGTTAACGCCAAACACATTGGGTAAGTTAATTGCACTATACGAACATAAAATCTTCGTACAAGGCATTATCTGGGACATCAACAGCTATGATCAATGGGGTGTTGAATACGGCAAGCAAATTGCACAGCAAATTCTGCCGCAATTGATTAATGAAGAGGTGGTGAGTAATTACGACAGTTCGACCAATGGTCTAATTAACTATACAAAATCACTGAAGCTAGACTAGCCATTAAACATGAGTCATTCAAAATTGACTAACATTTGTGTTAGTCAACTACCACTAAAAGCCCGATGATTTTAACCATTGGGCTTTTTTATGAGATGGAGCTTATTGTTGTCCAAGGCATTGCCCAATCATTGCAACAAGTGCTCTAATCCTATAAACCCAAATTTTCTATTAGAACCTAAAAACTTAAACCCCGTCATGCTGAGCAACGCAACGTTAGGTGTTGTTCATGCGCTCTTGAAGCCTGACTGGATTCCCGCCTTTCGCGCTTCAACTTAGGGCTTTAGCCTTTTAGTAGAGCGGTGATGCCAAGTATTAGCAATACTTGCCAGCTTGCTGGCTTAGTAATGCTTATCAGTTTATTCTGACTGGTAGGCGGGAATGACGCGGTCTAATGGAAAGTCTGGGTTTAATCACGTAAAACATTCAAACTCCGACTGCGATGCAGCCGGACGACCCATCCAATAACTACTCAAGCCAGCGTATATTGCGGCACAATTGGTCTAAAAATAAGGCGGAGATGATGTCTGCCGAGACTTTCAATTTCGTTGAAAAATAATGTACAAGCAAAGTGTATCCCACCCATCCCAATCACTTCAAAACTATAACCGATACGGGATAAAAATCGCAGGGTAGGATTGATACTTCGACCTTGCATTAACGGTGTTTCCACCAACCATGGCAGAAACTTGGATATAGGCTGCCAAGTCAGGTTGTTCGGTGCGCTATCCAACAATATGGCGGCCGCTTTATTGCATTCGCAAATTAGACCATTGTCATCTAGCGTTAGAAATGCTAAATCTTCTTCACTTTGGCAATAATCTGCATTGCTTGTAGCTTCAATCTCAATATTTGCCACAATGGCATCTGAGTTAAGTTTATCGTTTACATTCGAGACTATCATTCATTCACCTCCGTTTCAGCGGCTAGCCAATCTTCAATCTCATGGCCAGGCTCAAAATCTCTAACTTCAGCCTTGTGATAAGCACAAACAGCAATGCGAGCGCATCTGTCTTCGCTCGATTTTTGATTAGTTTCAGTTTCGGATTGAATACCGAAAACAGGAATAGGGTTTTTAGCACCTAACTGCGTTGCTTTTAAAAGTTCCATCATGCCTCCTATTGAATATGGCGCAAAAGTCAATGCTCATAAATCCAGGGGTGAGATTTCTGCAACAGAACATCACTTCGAACGCATTGTCGAAGCGAGTAATCTACTTCACTAATTAAAACACGTAAATTAGGGCAAACACGTAAGGGCTAACCCTTATAGGATTGAAAAACGACAAAATGCCTCAATTATACGGATAACAATCTTATTGTTATTTGGTGGAGGTTCAATATGCACACTACCCGTCAGCCTGCTGTGGCTGGTGCTTTTTATTCAGACAATAAACAAATACTAACCAGCAACATTAAAACGTTACTAGCGTCAGCAACACCTGCTGTTAACAGTGCACACCCCAAAGCCATCATTGTTCCACATGCTGGCTATATCTATTCTGGCCAAACTGCGGCAGTCGCCTATGCACGCCTCGTGCCCGGACGCGAAACAATCAAACGCGTGGTATTGCTGGGCCCAGTGCATCGCGTACCGGTGCGTGGCTTAGCCCTACCAGATGTCGATGCTTTTGCAACGCCGTTAGGGGAAATTGAAATTGACAAAAAATCCATTGTGTCACTTGCCAATTTGCATCAGGTTGTAGTGAGTGATGCAGTTCATCGCCAAGAGCACTCACTGGAAGTGCAATTACCTTTTTTACAAACGGTGCTCAATGATTTCAAACTAGTGCCTCTGGCTGTGGGAGATGCCACCCCTGCGGAGGTAGCCGAAGTGCTGGATACGCTGTGGGGCGGGCCAGAAACCGTGATTGTTGTCAGCTCTGATTTATCCCATTACTTACCGTATGGCTTAGCCCAATCAGTTGATCAGGTAACCGTACAAAACATACTCAGCATGCAGGGTTCATTAACGCACCAGCAAGCCTGTGGCGGCACACCTGTTAATGGGCTGATTCTAGCCGCGAGCCACCATCACTTAAAACCTAAACTATTAGATTTATGTAATTCCGGCGATACCGCAGGTGATAAGGACAGAGTAGTAGGTTATGCCTCATTTATTCTTACGGAAGAAACAAACGATGACTAAGTCAGCTGCAAATTCATCCAGTGACCTTGGGCAAACACTGATTCCAATTGCCCGCGCTGCTATTTATGATGCATTTGGCAGACCATACAACGAAACAACCGAAGATTTTCCATGGCTACAAGAGGAAGGTGCCAGTTTTGTTACCTTAACTCAAAATCAAAAGCTACGGGGTTGCATCGGCACATTAGAAGCGCATCGCCCTTTGTTGATAGATGTTAAAGCCAATGCTCAAGCCGCAGCGTTTCGTGATCCGCGCTTCTCGCCACTGACCGTAGCAGAATTAGACTATACCGAAATAGAAGTTTCATTACTATCTGCGATGCAGGCCATGACGTTTTCTGATGAGCATGATGCGCTGACGCAGTTACAGCCAGGCATCGATGGTGTTGTGTTTGAGTTTGGGCGCAACCGCAGTACTTTTTTGCCGCAAGTTTGGGAACAATTACCTGATACTGGCGTGTTTATGGCGCACCTAAAGCACAAAGCTGGCTTACGGCCTGAATTCTGGAATAACGAAGTCAAGCTCTATCGCTACACGGTGAGCAAATGGAAAGAAAAAGACATAACAAAAGAGGTAAAAGTCCTAGCGTAAGAGGTAAATATGATTGGAAATTCAAATTATTTAGCGCGTTACTGGCACATGCTGGAAGATGGCCGCATGCAATGCGACCTTTGCCCGCGCGACTGCAAATTACACGAAGGTCAGCGCGGCGCATGCTTTGTACGCATGCGTCAGGGTAATCAGATGATGCTAACAACGTATGGGCGTTCCTCTGGTTTCTGCATTGACCCTATTGAAAAAAAGCCGCTTAATCATTTTTACCCGGGTAGCAGTGTGCTGTCTTTCGGCACGGCAGGTTGCAATTTGGCATGCAAATTTTGCCAGAACTGGGATATCAGTAAATCTAGGGATATGGATAAAATGATGGATCAAGCCCCGCCTGAAGACATTGCGATTGCAGCAGAAAAACATGACTGCAAGAGCGTAGCCTTTACCTATAATGATCCGGTAATTTTCGCTGAATATGCAATGGACGTGGCGGATGCCTGCCATGCACGCGGCATCAAAACCGTGGCTGTTACCGCCGGTTATATGCATGATCAGGCCAGACGTGATTTTTACACAAAAATAGACGCCGCAAATGTTGACCTGAAAGCATTTACCGATGACTTTTACTTCAAGCTAACAGGCGCTCATCTACAACCCGTGCTGGATACCTTGCGTTACCTCAAGCACGAAACCGAGGTCTGGTTTGAAATCACCACCTTGCTGATTCCGGGTAAAAATGACTCGGATGAAGAAATTACCAGTATGTGTCAGTGGATAAAAAAAGAGCTGGGTGTCGATGTGCCGCTACATTTTTCTGCGTTCCACCCAGATTACAAAATGCCGGATATTCCAGCCACGCCACCCGCCACCCTGACACGTGCACGTAATATCGCTATCAAACAAGGTCTGCAATATGTTTACACCGGCAATGTGCACAATCAAGAAGGCGACACAACGTTCTGCCCAAACTGCCATGCACCACTCATCGTGCGCGACTGGTATCAGATTAACCAGTATCGTTTAACTCAGGACAGCAGTTGCCCAAATTGCGCGACCCACATCGCCGGATGCTTTGCAACACAGGCAGGCAGTTTTGGCAGAAAACGTGTGCCAATTACTATCATGGCGCATGCTTAAGTCAGGGTTAAATCTTTGTAAAAGACTCGTTTAACCTATTTAAAACCGCCATTCGCCCTGAGCCTGTCGAAGGGTGGTAACTGTAAGTATTTGACTCCAAATAGGGCATGCTTCGACAGGCTCAGCACGAACGGATAAAAGGTTGCATCGTCAAATACTTTTGCAAAGGTCTTAGGGAGAAGTTATGTCAGCTACCATTGAAAAGCTCGCCCATATTCCAGTCGATGAAGTTTATATCGAAGGCATGCTGAGTCTGCCAAAACATGCCAGCGGCCTGGTTCTGTTCGCCCATGGTAGCGGCAGCAGTCGCCATAGTCCGCGCAATAATTATGTTGCCCAAGTATTGCGTGATAACGGCATCGGCACCCTGCTAATGGATCTACTCTCGCCAGAAGAAGATATGAACTATCAAACCCGATTTGACATTCAATTGCTTACCAAACGTCTGCTTGCGGCTACGCGCTGGGTAAAAGCTAATGCGCTTACCGATGGGCTACCACTTGGTTACTTTGGCGCCAGCACAGGTGCTGCTGCGGCACTGCAAGCGGCGGCTGTGCTTGGTGACGAGATTAGTGCCGTTGTTTCTCGCGGTGGCCGCCCGGACTTGGCGGGGCAGGATTTTTTGAGTCGTGTAAAAGCACCCACATTGCTATTGGTAGGCGGGCTAGATGATGTGGTGATTACATTAAATCGCGATGCCTATGACTTGATGCATAGCAAAAAAGAAATATCCATTATCCCTGGCGCTACGCATTTGTTTGAAGAAGCTGGCACGCTAGAACAGGTCGCCTATCAAGCATCAGCGTGGTTTGTTCGGTATTTAAAATCGCCACAAACCAGCACTTGATTTATCCCCGCAAAACCTCAATCACTTCTTCATCTTCAACCTGCGGAAAATTTTCATAAAACTGACCAACGGATCGGAAATTGCTAGGCGCCTCAAGGCAAACCACTTCATCAGCAAGCCCTGTTATTTTACTCAGTGTATCCGGTGGTGAAACCGGCACTGCACAAATGAGTTTAGCTGGTTTTCTATTACGCAAGCCATGCAATGCAGAAATCATGGTGGCACCGGTAGCGAGTCCATCATCAATCACAATCACAATACGCCCTGCTGGATCAGTCGGGGCGCGCACTGGCGTGTACTGTGCACGCCGTTTTTTAATCGTCTCAAGTTGCACCTGCTTTTCAGACGCAATATATTGAGCATCAGCCGCAACCGATGCGGCAAAGTCGGCAATGTAAGTCCAACCACCTTCATCAACGGAGCCAATGGCCAATTCTGGTTGATATGGCGCACGCAACTTGCGCACCAAAACTACATCATAACTACCTCCAAGCGCTTCCGCGATCACCTTTGCCATGGGCACCGCCCCACGTGGAATAGCCAAGATTAATGGGTTTTTACCTTTGTAATCGGTAAGCTTCTCCGCAAGCACCAATGCGGCCTCATTGCGATCATAAAACATAGCGGCGACTCACCATAATTGCTCACATTAATTGATCGTTGGTTTAAGTAAATCAATCTTAAATTCTGTTTCATAAGGCGGAACATTACACTCGATGATGTCAGTCGGTGCAACATCAAGCCTGACGCCGGCAATATCAATGCGCACCGGCAGCTTGTTTGCGCCCCTATCCACAAGTACGGCGGTGCGGATTTCGGTCGCCTGCTTCCTAGCCAGATATTCCACCGCGCGCAACATGGAGTGGCCTCGGTACATGACATCATCTACAACCAATACTGTCGTGTTAGTAAGATCAAGTGACGCGTGTTGATTATTCTCAGTCAGTTTTGTTTCAGGATAAAGTAGCGTCAAATCATCGGCATAGCGTTTAATTTGCAAATACATCAAATCCATTTTGACCAATTTAAAATTACGCATCAGCCTTTCATGCAACATTTCAGCAAGCGGCGCACCACGGCGTAAAATACCGACAATCATGATGTGTTGTTTCGACGTCAAAAACCCCGCTGCCTGCCAAGCCATGTGATCAAGCACAGCATCAAGCTGGGCGGGTTGATACAAACAGGTTCTATCTCCGAGCGGCGGGAATTCCAATCCGAGCCTCCTATCAACAAATATTTTAAGGTGAATCTACAATTGAAACCGGCCACCAGAATACAAGTTTTTTATGCTGTTTAATGCCAATACGCACCCACTGCCGTTTAACGGATCCCTCATACTCGGCAATCACTAAATATCTGCCTTGTGGCAAATTTACCAACAAGTAAGGGCCATCGGTGACTACATCAAGCACTACATTTTTTTGCGCGTCCTGAATCTGTACATTAACCTCCGCCAAAAACTCTTCTGTCTGTGCTTGTTTTTGCACAAAAACGACTTCCAGCGCGTAGTCCTTAGCAACACTTCTCATCGTTTCGGCGGCTGACTTACCAACGCCGCCAGAGATGTAAGTAATATTGCCAACCGCCTCTGCCTCATGTTCTAGCGACGGAGTAGCGCCTATTGCATTTGGCGGCAACAACCCAAAAACGGCTATCGCAAGTGTAGCTATAAACCCTATGACTTTCATGCTAACCTCCTTTGCTAGATTAAAGGCATCAGACGCTATAACGATTACTGAACAGGAATACTGCGACGCTTGGAAGATTCCACCTTAGGTAAAGTAACTTCAAGAATACCATCTTTCAAACTTGCTACGGTTTTGGACGCATCTACAGCACTAGGCAAAGACACTGAACGTGCGAATGAAGAGCTGGATATCTCATGCCGATGGTAATCACCTTTTTCTTCTTTTTTCTCACTACTGGATTGACCTTTGATAGTGAGCAGATTATCTGTCAATGAAACGTTCAAATCTTTTTTATCAATGCCAGGGATTTCAGCACGAACCAGAATATCGGCGTCTCGATCAACCACATCAAGACTAGGCAAACGCAAACCTTCTTGCTCGAACATATTATCTAGCAATGAAAGATCATTACGGCGCCATAATGATGGCCAACTGCCACCAAATAAGCGGTCAAAAGCACGCTCCATGTCAGCAATCGGATGAATATCAGGCCATGAAGTTTTTGCGACCTCTTTACCTGTGTTTACCGGAATGTTTGTCTTGTTTTCTGTACTCATCATGTACTCCTCAGATTATCATTAAGAAAATATAAACATCATTCAACACTTCGCCTATCCTCATTACTTGCTACTAAATTCAGCCTCAGCTTCTAGCCAGTCTTGCAGCTCATGTCCAGGCTCATAGCCTCGCGCTTCTGCTTTGTAATAAGCAGTGACAGCAATGCGAGTGAGGTTATCTTCGTTATTAGATTCCGGTGTCGATTCAACCTTAAAAATAGGTTTTTTCCTGCTGACTTTAGTTGTTTTTAAAGATGCCATGGTACCCCCCAAAAAAATCAAAAAACAAAAAAATCAAAGACCTGAATCTTTGATGTTGGCACCGCAACTGAACATCGCTTGAAGCTGCCACTTGGTTGGTTGAGATTACTGAATTATTTGAGATGAATCTATTAGTGCGAGCACGTAAGGGCTGACCCTTAGTGGGCTTGGAAATTTGTTTGGCGAGAATTTATCCTTAACGTTCGGCTACATCTGTGAATTAAGTGCATGTTTGAACAATATTCTGAAACGGTCGTAACCAACAACCGTTTCAGAACTTAAAAGCTGCATACGTTGCAGCACACTTGTTATTGCGCTTCTTCAGCAGGCACTGCAGGTAAACTCGTTGTTGGATTTGCATTCTCAATTTTCTTATTGAGTAGCAACGCTTCGGTCTGTGTTATATATAACAAATCGTTGGTACGATTCAAGCCAATCAGTGCCACGACCAAAGCCAATAACGCAATGACAAACGTCACAGCAACCCATAGGCCTAATCTTTCTGGTTCAATAATGTGTCCAGTCATATTCATACTCCCTTTAGTTAAAAAAAATAAACTACCTGTTTACTACACTTACAAAAACACACCCATTTGAAAATCTTTTACACCCATGTTTTTAACTTTCAACTTAAATTTTTCACACTTCCGACTACCCTGCTCCTTGAGCTTATCGAAGGAATAAACCTACCAAGGCTAACTCTTCTAGCTCAGGGAACGGCTTGACTAATTAAGTGCTAGGTAAGTTTTCTTTCCGTTATATTCATAGTGAGCGAGCTGTGTCACCATATCTTTACCCAACACCAAGCGTACACTCACCCCAGCACGCATATCATCACGCTGAACTAACGCATGCGTATCAGGCAAACTGGCTTGTAAAAGCTGCGCTTCGGCCTGATAACCTTCACGATATTGAATTTGCGTCATGCGCACCTTAAACGGCTTCTGGTTGGTTAATCGCGCTGTTGGATAACCAAGGTTACCCAAAAACCGCCCTACTTTTCTCGCGGCACCAGTCGCTCCATTACCATTAGCAACTTCAATGCGCAATTTTTTCAGGTCTGCAACATCAGTGGCAACGGTTTGCACTGGTTCTGCGCTGTATGGTTGCATGCGCAATTCAGAAACATTAGCGGACAGCTCAACCAGTTGCACACGACTATCCACCACGGCAATAGTGTTAGGGGCTGACCTAATCACGCCTCTATCTTTAGGTAGCGTTAACATTTGCACTTCAGGTTGAGGTTGCAGTTCAGGTTGCAGTTCAGGCTGCACATTTAGCGAAGTGGACAACACTGCGACTATATCTGCGGTTTGATCAGCTATCTGCAACTTGCCTTGCATAGGGTCAGCAACCTTGGTGACAGCATCAGGTGTTGTAGTTGCGGCATTTGCCGCTTGCGCAAACGCTTGAACCGACTCACCTTTACTACCCGCTTTGGCGTAAGCAAGCCCCAAGTTATTAAGCGCACGCTGATTGGTCGGGTCAAGCAAAGTGGCTTGCTCTAGCGCCGTGACTGACTCAGCATACTGCCCTTGCAGATAGTAGGCATAACCCATATTGCTATATAAATGTGCAGCTTTTGGCGACTGCTGAACAGCCACCTGAAACGCTTCTATAGCCTCGCGGTATTTGCCTTGTCTGGAGTAAATAACTCCCAAGCCATTACGCGCTTCTACAAAGCCATTATCAGCAGCCAGCGCTTTTTGATAAGCACTGATCGCCAGATCATAACGATTTTGCCCTTGATAATAGCGCCCCATTTTATACATGGCATCAACACTGTTACTGCCGTGGCTCGTGGTGGTGGTTGGGGTAATCGTCCACGGCGCCACACTTGCGCTCTGGTTAGATGCACACGCACTCAACAGCGCAATGCAACACACCGCTGGTAATATCTTTTGTTTGCTTTTCATCATTCACCTCCACTAAAAATTATGTCGATCATGCGTTATCGCGCCAACTTAAGTAACTACTGACCCGCCAATGTCGGTAACAAAATATTATGTATGCTGATAAACGCCGGCCCAAGCAGCACCAACAGCATCGACGGGAAAATAAAGAAAATCAGCGGAAACAACAGTTTTACTGCAATTTTTGCTGCGGCTTCTTCTGCCCGTAAACGGCGTTTGGTACGTAAGCTCTCAGCATGTACACGCAAGGCATCTGCCACACTGGTACCAAAACGGTCAGACTGCACCAGCATTGCAACTAAAGTATCAATATCTTCAACGCCTGTTCTTAATGCCAAGTTACGCAATGCTCTTTCACGCGAGCTGCCAGCGCGTAGCTCAAGGTTAATCAAATGCAATTCCTCACCCAGTATCGGGCTTCTCATGTGCATTTCTTCACCCACTCTGGCGAGTGCGGCATCCAAGCCCAAGCCCGCCTCTACACACACAATGATTAAATCCAGCGCATCAGGAAAGCTCTCAAAAATTTCACGTTTTCGGTACGCAATTCGGCGTGCTAAAAAAGCATTGGGTAAAAAATAACCAAATGCGGCCAAACCCACCATAATCATCAAAAAGTCATTCGGCTGAATACTTGCTCCAGAAATCATCGTGTAAAGCGCAAACAAGCCAGGAATCGCAACCGTGAGCAGTGTTTTAGCCGCAAAATACAAGACTGGGGCACTACTACTGCGGTAACCGGCATTCATAAAACGAATGCGCAGTTGTGATTCCTCCCACCCCCCTTTTGGCAATGATAGTCTGGCAATTGGTCCTGTCAGTTCAACGATACGACTCACCCAGACAGGCTCATCTGTGGCATCTTGTTGGTCTTTGGCATCACCTTTTAATCGTTGCAACCTTGCTTGTAATGGGCGCGTGTTAAATTGTGCCAATATCACTAACGCAACCACAAACACGGTGATAAAAATAAGAACCAGATAGATTATTTGTATTGTATTCATGATGTTCTCACTTATTTAAACTGCATCTTTAACTGCATCAGACCCGAATCTTGATAATGCGCCACATGGTAAATATCCCCACCGCCATCATGAACAAAGCAATACCGACCATTTTCATCCCCATGGGGTCAGTCCAAAGTACACTCAAAAATTTAGGATTCACAATATTGAGTACAAATGCCAGTGCAAAAGGCAAAAGTGTCAGTATCCAAGCTGATAATCGCCCCTCAGCAGATAACACACGTACCGTGCCTAATAATTTCAGGCGTGCGCGGATTAGCTCACTGATATTGCCGAGCAGTTCGGCCAAGTTGCCGCCGGTTTCACGCTGAATCAATACCGCAATCACAAAATAACTAAGATCGGTACTTGGCACTCTAACGGTCAAGTTAACCAATGCCTCTTGTGCCGATATACCATAGTTAATTTCATCAAACACAATCCTAAACTCAGCGGCAATTGGCTCAGGCATTTCACCGCCCACCATTTGTAATGCACTAGGAAAAGCATGACCTGCCGTCATAGCACGCGCCATTAAATCCAGAGCATCGGGCAACTGCTGCTCAATCATAATGATGCGCTTGTGCTTGGCACCAAGAAGATAAAACACTGGGGCAAGGGCACAAACAACACCAACCACCAACACCACCAACACAGGTAAACTGATCAGCGACGTAACAACCACACCGCCTGCGGCTACCAGCAATATTAAACCGATAAACCCAGCTACACTTAAATTCAAACCTGACTGCAAAATGATGCGGTCTAATTGATGAATGCGCGGGATTTGCAATAGCAGCCTTTCCACAACTGGGGTTTCTGCCAGCAACCTTTGTTTTACCAAAGTATTTTTATGGCTAACCCCGGCAGACATCGCCTGCAAGCGTTTTTCAATACGTTTGGCTTCTGGTCCTTTGTAAGCATTCCACGCCAAATACATGCCTTCAAAAAATAGCACTACCGCTAAAAAGGCGAGTACTACAAACAGATAGTAGAGATAGTCCATAGTAACCTCCTACTCGTACAGTCGCGTTGGGTCAAACAACTCATCAGACACATCAATGCCATGCACGCGTAAGCGTTCTACAAACCGGGGGCGAATGCCAGTAGCCTTAAAGTGCCCAAGCACAGTGCCATCTTCAGCCACACCGATTTGTTCGTAAACAAAAATATCCTGCATGGTGATGATGTCACTTTCCATACCAGTAATTTCTTTAATACTCGTTATCTTGCGCTTACCATCACTCAGGCGCGAGATATGAATAACCGCACTCAATGCCGAACTAATTTGCTCGCGCATGGCTTTTGGCGGCAGGTTAAATCCCGCCATGCCGATCATGTTTTCTAAGCGAGTCAGTGCGTCACGCGGCGTGTTGGCATGCACCGTGGCCATAGAACCCTCATGACCTGTGTTCATTGCCTGCAACATATCAACCACTTCAGCCCCGCGCACCTCGCCCACGATGATGCGGTCTGGTCGCATACGCAAACTGTTTCTCACCAGCATGCGTGGCGTAACCTCGCCCTTACCTTCAATATTGGGTGGGCGAATTTCCAAGCGCACAACGTGTGGCTGTTGCAGCTGCAACTCAGCCGCATCTTCAATGGTAATAATGCGTTCATCGGCTGGAATATAACCAGATAAAACATTCAATAATGTCGTTTTACCAGTACCAGTACCGCCAGAAATCAGCAGATTCACTTTAGCTCTTACCAGCCCTTCAAGGATTTCAGCCATTTCTGGTGTCAGGCTTTTAAACTGTAAAAAGTCTTTCATCAACAACGGTGTTAAGGCAAAGCGGCGAATAGATAAAATAGCGCCATCTACAGCCAGCGGCGGAATAATCGCATTGACGCGTGAGCCATCTGGCAGCCGCGCATCCACCATCGGGCTGGACTCATCCACCCGACGACCGACACCAGAAACGATTTTGTCTATAATTTTGAGTAAATGGGCTTCATTTTCAAAACGCACATCGGTAAGCTCTAACTTACCTTTGCGCTCTACGTAGATGTGGCGGTAAGTATTCACCAAAATATCTGAAATCGTAGCATCTGCCATCAGTATTTCCAGAGGCCCCAAGCCCAGCACTTCATGTTGAATATCTCGCACAAGATTAGTACGTTCAGCATCATTAATCGCAACGCCTTCTTCAGCCAGTAAACGTTCCACCAAAGTTTTAAGCTCTTCACGCAACGGCTCTGGCGCCATGTTTTCCATCATGGCTAAATCAACACGGTCAAGCAACTTACGATGAATCCGCGACCTTAACTCCTGATAAATCTTATTGCCCATAAACCCACTGTTCTGGACATTTAATGGCACCTGAGTCGTATCATTTTTAATATCTTCTAACCTGTCTCGTAGCGACATAATCCAATTCCTTCCTCAATTCAGCGTTTATTCTTAAAAAAACTTTGCACGAATAATTTCTGCCACTAAAAAACCACCAATTTGTCATACCAGCTATTGCTAGGCATGATGTAACAAACCAGCTAACCAGCCATTTTTTTTCGTTTGTGATCCCTCTGTCAGCTTCAAAGCTACCTCCTGCAATGCTTTGGTTACAGGGTCATGCTTGGCAATTTTCATGATAGGTACGCCTTGATTAACCGAAGTTGAAACCGCGTCATAACTATTAGGAATCGTTTTATAGACCTTCGTACCCAGTGTGGCCTCTACGTCTTCTAACCGAATATCGCCACCCTTTTCATAACGATTTAGAATCAAATGAACCTTGTCTTTTGTGTATCCCAGCGATTGCAAAGCATAAATCAAACGTTTGGAATCGCGAACAAATGGCAATGTTTCCTGCAACACCACAAAAATCAGGTCGGCATGGTCTAAAGCCTTCACGCTGGTGGCATTAAGTGTGCTGCCAATATCCATAATCACATAATCGTAGTGCGCCTCAGTCAATTTCAGTAGCGCCTCAATATGCTCCGGCTTTACATCTTGAGCATGCTCAGCGTCCTCAGGCGCCGCGAGCACACCAAAGTTAGGCAACACCTGCACCATAGAAGACGTTAGCAAAGAGGCATCTAGGCGTGAAATGTTAGCCGCCACATCGGCCAATGTATTGACCGGCACAGCATCTGAAACAAACAGTGCAGCATCACCAAACTGCAAATTCAAATCCAGTAGCGCTACCTTTGCCTCATTGGCTACGGCCAATACATAGCCTAAATTGCAGGCTAAAAACGTAGCCCCGCTACCGCCCTTGCTTGCGACAAAAGCAATCACTTTTGCCATTTTCTGCATGGGGTCAGCTTTTTTTAATTTAGCTTCAATCCTATTTACTGTTAATTGCAACTCACTCATCACCAACGGCAAATGCAATACATCTTTCACACCGTTTCGCATTGCCTCCATCAAAAATTCTGACGATGCGTTTTCACACAAAATAACCAATGCAACATCCGGGTGCTGCTGATTAAACTGCTCCAACACCTTAAATTTCCTGATGTCTTGGCACATACCCTCCATGATGATGATGTCTGGATGTTCCTGGTTAGCCACCAGCTCAATGTTTTCTATCCCGCCATCAAACAACAACACTTGGCGTGCAGCATCAATGCCCTGAACATCTTGGCGGATTTTATCTTTTAGCGCCTTATTGGGCGAAATCACTATTATTTTCATTTTAGTCGCCATTTTATTTAACCTCTGTATCCCATACTTTCCGCAGGCATGGTCACCGTTGAAGCTGGAATCGGCACTGCCAAAAATGGGAATAAGCCCACCATTGGCGAGTAAGTTGCACCTGTGATTGACACCTGCACCAGCGCAATACAACCATCTGGTCCACTCAAGCATGCCGATATATTGTCTGCTGCGCTACCTGGAAAAGGTGTGGGCGTACCGCCAGCAGCTGTTAGATAATCAATATTGATATTTGCGGCTGTAATCTCGGCACCGGCAGGCAGGTTGGTACCGCCAAACAATGCCAAGGTCTTTGCAGGGCTAGTGCTGGAGTTATCCACCCATCTAACCACGGCCTCCCGCGCCGCATGCCGCGTTACTTCTTGCACCGTATTAAACACATAAAACAGGCGTCCAAATTCAATAATGCCGAACAACAGCGTGAATAACAGCATTGCAATAATGGCAAACTCGACCGCCGCCGCACCGCGCTGGCGGTGAGGGGTGTTGTGAGAAATTTTCATCATTTTCAACATGTCAGCAATCCTCAACGCATATACCGCATGGTGGTGTAGGGTGACAAAGTAGCATCCCATGGAGCACCAACCAGCGTGACAAATGGAATCCAGCTACCAATAGTCACCGGATAACCAATGCTTACAGTGATATAAGTCGGGTTAGCACCACAGGCCGTGTCACAGGTCACCGTAACCTGACCACTATTAAAACCAGGCACCTGTGCTAAAGTTGCCGCATTTGCTACCATCGTCTTCGCCATATCTATATGCGAGGCATTTATCGCTACCGTTGAGCTCTCTCTGGCATTAGAAAGAAAACGTGCACCATCGCGTGTGGCCTTGGTTAGCGCGTCGTAGTACCAGAATGTCCGGCCAAATTCGACAACACCAGCCACGATTATCAATAACAGAATGAGCAACAAGGCAAATTCCACAACCGCAGCACCACACTGCCGTGCCTGAACGCGTTTACTTATAATATTTAAATGGGTAGTGTTCATGATTATTGATATAACTTAATGTCACTAGTTGGTAATGGGGTTGGTAAAAGCCCGCCAAATTCAACATACAATTCTTTATCGGATGGCTGATTTGCACGTTTTTGCATCAAAAATTTACCTATACCTAGTACTGTTGCTGGCCTGCAAACGCCACCAGCTGTTAAACAGTTCACAATCACCATGTTAAGCACTCTACGCCCTGCCTTGCCAGGCTGATGCGCAACTGATGGAGGGTTAAAGAAACCATCAGCGGTACTAGTTTGTGCGTAAGGTGAAGTCTCAGG
>JBAYTS010000025.1:0-46653 GCA_041675545.1 Methylotenera sp. | reverse complement strand
AGGCCGCAAAAGACGTGCAAGGCTATGACACTGACAACGCAGCACTCATCGCGTATGCAAAACAACAGGCTTGGTATAACGGCAACATTGGCGCGATGGGTTTTTGTATAGGCGGCCATCTGGCGTTTCGTGCTGCACTGCAAGCCGATGTTAAAGGCACGGCTTGTTTTTATGCAACCGACCTGCATTCACAAGCTATCCCTAATAAACCTGGCCAGCACAGTATGGATAAGCTTCAGGATATTACAGGCGAGCTACTGATGATTTGGGGTAAGCAAGACCCACATATTCCAGCAACAGGGCGTGCTGAGGTTTATAAAAAACTAGGCGATGCAAACCTGACGTTTACTTGGCATGAGTTCAATGCGCAGCATGCTTTTATGCGTGACGAAGGTGAGCGATATGATGCGCAAACAGCGATGATTGGTTATCAGCTTGCACTGAACTTGTTTAGCCGCACCTTACATCAGTAACACCAAGGCATCAGTAACACTCGGCTATCAACAGCGCTAAGCTTTACAATTGATACTCAAGCGGTTTTGATCCGCATAAAATACAAAAGCCCGCTTTCGCGGGCTTTTGTATTTTTAACAGATTAACTTTAGCTTGGCTTACACTTCTAGCTGAGGACGACCAGCTTCAGGCCAATCCAAGTGGTAGAACTGGCCGCGTGGCTGATCTTTACGCTCATAGGTATGCGCGCCAAAGTAGTCACGTTGACCTTGTAGTAAGTTTGCAGGTAAATCTGCGCTACGGTAGCCATCGTAATAAGCCATTGCAGCAGCAAAGCCCTGTGCTGGAATACCATTAGTGACTGCCAAGGCAATTACTTTACGCCAGCCTGCTTGACCGTCGTTCATTGCTTGCGTGAAGTATGGGTCTAACATCAAGTTTTTTAAACGTGAGTTTAACGCATAAGCATCTGTGATTTTTTGTAAGAAACGTGCGCGGATGATACAGCCACCGCGCCAGATTTGTGCAATCTCACCGAAGTTCAATTTCCAGTTATAAGCCACTTGAGCTTTATCAATTAGTTGGAAGCCTTGTGCGTAAGCGCAGATTTTTGAGCAATACAATGCATTTTTAATCGCTTCAATAATGGCAGCTTTGTCGGTTTCAACTTTAATAGCAGGGCCTTTTAAGATTTTGCTGGCTTCAACACGCTCTTCTTTTAAGCTTGATAATGCACGTGCATAAACCGCAGCGGCAATCGCATTGGCTGGTGCGCCAAGTTCAAGCGCGTTAGCTGCAGTCCACTGACCTGTACCTTTTTGACCGGCGGTATCTAAAATTTGATCTACTAGGAAGCCTTTAGTCATTGGATCTTTTTGTTGCAGAATATCTGCAGTAATTTCAATCAGGAAGCTTGATAGCTCGCCTTTATTCCATTCTTCAAACACTTTGCCAATTTCATCCGCTGGCATGCCAAGCAAGTTTTTCATTAACCAGTAAGCTTCGCAAATCAATTGCATGTCAATGTATTCAATACCGTTGTGCACCATTTTTACGTAGTGGCCAGCACCATCTGGGCCAATGTATTCAGCGCAAGAAAAACCGCCGACAACAGGCTTGCCTGGTTTGCCGCCTTCTAACGGCTCGCCGGTCACAGCGTCAACTTTAGCGGCAATATCGCGCCAGATTGGCTCTAAGCTTGCCCATGCTTTGCGGGTGCCAGATGGCATGAGAGATGGACCAAAACGTGCGCCTGTCTCACCACCTGAAACACCTGAACCGATAAACTCAATACCTTTAGCTGCGAGTTCTTTTTCGCGACGAATAGTATCTGTCCACAATGAGTTGCCGCCATCAATAATGATGTCACCTTGCTCAAGGAAGGGTAATAAAGCGTTAATGGTAACGTCAGTTGCACTACCGGCTTTAACTAGCAATACAATTTTGCGTGGGCGTTTAATACTTAATACAAAAGAGGCCAAATCTGTATGCCCGACTACATTGGCATGTGAAGGCTCATTCTTTTTGCATTCTTCAATAAAATTAGTTGTTTTTTTAGGGTCGCGGTTATAAACCGCAATCGTGTAACCGTGATCGGCAATATTCAAGGCTAAATTCTGGCCCATGACAGCTAGGCCAACTAGGCCAATATCAGCATTTCTTGTAGTCATTTATCTTCTCTTTTGGAGTTGTTTAATGGAAAGGGTGTTTTTGTGGGTAAGATTATAAAACTATTTGACAGTCTTAATTGCAGAATTTTAAGGGTAGGTGCCTTATTTATTTAGTAATTGTTTCAAGCGACGAAAAGCTTGACCCAAATCAAGGGTTTTGGTGTTGGTAATATAGCAACGCAATCCATTTAGGGCGCCTCTATTAATTCAATTTCCGTTGCGATACTGCGTTGCTCATAAAAAATTATTCCTTACATATCAACTATATGCTGCGTCACAATTTTTTACTCGCGCCTTGTCTAGCTTAGTAACTTGAATTAATAGAAGCGCCCTTTAGTAGTCACTACTTCTGCCCGTTGAATATCCTTGAGGAATATCATTTTGCCACTCACCGCAATCTGCGCAGCGATGATCATGCATGGTGGGGCTGAGCTCTAAATGTGCGCTACCGCAAAATTTACACTGCGCGACCTGTAGCTCCGGTGTTTTGTGGTGATTTTCGTGGTGCTCTGTAGCTACTTTTGTACTACCTAATCCGTATTTATTGTCCATGGCTGACTCCATTGTGAACATAAGCTTGGATTGTTTAAGTTACGCCTTTTTTGTGATATCGGCAATGTTTTTAGTGGCTAATTTAAGGTTACAAAATTGTATATGCTTAGGGGTGGCGAATCAGGTTTTTTCGTGTGTTTTGCTTATCCTGCCATGTGGTTAAGGCCGCGTCTGTATTTAACGATATGCGTCATGCGTGGCGGTTGTTTATACTAAGCCTTGCGTCCAGCTTGCGTCCGGCTGGTAGGATTCCACCCAAGCCTGCACCTCATGAGCTGGCATTGGGCGCGCAATGCCGTAGCCTTGCACTACAGAGCAACCCATGCGTAGTAGCCATACACCTTGCTCAGCAGTTTCCACGCCCTCGGCTACGACCTTACGTTTAAAGTCACGGCTCAAACTAATGACACCGGCTACTACAGCCAGGTCATCGGCATCTAGTAGCATATCGCGTACAAATGACTGGTCAATTTTAATGACTGCAACTGGCAGTCGGCGTAGATAAGTCAATGAAGAATACCCCACACCAAAATCATCTAAAGCAAAACTCACGCCTAGAAGTTTACATTGATTGATGGTATGCGCTACGCCTGCCACATCTTCAATCGCTGCGGTTTCTGTGATTTCCAGCTCGAGTTTTTTGGGCGTTACTTCAGGAAACTCTGCCAATAACAATGCAAGGCGCTCTGCAAAATTAGCCTGTACCATGTGCTGGGCAGCGATATTGACGCTCACTTGGAAATCAAGTCCCGCATTTTGCCAAATCACAATTTGACGTAAAGCGTCCCTAATCACCCACTCTCCCAACGGGATTGAAAAATCCGTATTTTCAACAATCGGTAAAAATGTAATAGGTGGGCGCAGGCCTTGTTCCGGGTGTTGCCAGCGAATGAGGGCTTCCATGCCAACAACCTTGCCTTCACGTAAATCAACTTTGGGTTGATAAAATAAACGAAACTCGCCATTAGGCAACGCGGCTTCTATTCTTTCGCGGTCTTGGCGTAAGCCACGGAATTCTCTATCATGATCAGCATCGAAAAGCTGAATGCGACTGCCTCCGCTCACTTTAGCTTGATACATGGCGTGGTCGGCGTGGCGCAGTAAAGTGTCGGGTGCGTTATTGTCAGCAGGAAAAACTGTATAGCCAATACTTGAAGAGATGATGACTTTCTCTCCCGCGATGTCATAGGGCATTTTTATTGTACTGAGTAGGCGACCTAGTATTTGTTCACATTCACCGATGTCATTTAAGCCACACAGCAACACGGCAAACTCGTCGCCACCAAGTCGCGCCACAGTATCGCCATCACGCAAACACACGCTCATGCGCACGGCTAATTGCACTAGCAAATAATCACCCGCTTCGTGGCCTAACGTATCATTGACAGGTTTAAACCCATCAAGGTCAAGGCAGCAAACCGCAAGCACCTCACCAGAGCGCTCGGAGCGCGCCAGTGCCTGTTGCAGGCGGTCCGCTAGCAGAGCCCGGTTAGGTAACTGCGTGAGCGGATCATGATAGGCCATGCGTTCTAAATTCTGCTGCTGCTCTTTAGATTCGGTGATGTCTGAAAACAAGCCGACATAATTCGTGATATTTTGTGATTCATCACGCACGGTAAAAATATCAAGCCAAGCAGCATACACTTGACCATCCACTCGGCGGTTCCATGTTTCCCCGCGCCACTCACCGTCGGAGGCGGAGACCAGCCATAACTGCTCAAGCAAGCTTGGGTCATAAGTACAAAACCCCAAATCCTGTGGCGTATGTCCCATGGCATCAGCATGCAAATAACGTGTAATCTCGCTAAAAGCCGGGTTAACCTCAATAATACGTGCCTCTGCATCCGTAATAAAAATACCATCATGGGCATGATCAAACACACTGGCAGACAAGCTCATGCGATCCGCATTATTGCGCAGGGCTTGCATGGTTTGGCGCAATTTAGTGCGCATTTCCAGTACATTGGCCATTAATGTGTTTGGTTTTGCGGCTAATTCATCCTGATTTAAATCTCCAGCGGCAATACGCTGAACAACCTCAATTGCCAACTCAGGGTCGCCGCCAATCGGGTCTAGAATCAAGTGGCGCAATTGCCGTAAAATAATGGCAATCAGCAAAGCGCCAAGCAATGTGCCGGCAATAATAATAAACCAGGAATTAGCCAAGCCAACGGCACGTGCCTCATTTAATGGGTAGGTGACTACAACCTTAAACCCCCATTTTGGGATATCTTCGGTAACAAATATCCAGTTATCTGGTCGCGCTTGAAGTAGGTTGGCAGCTTTATTTTGGTCGGTATGCGAGGAAAGAAAGCGTATTTTATTAGACTCATCCAGTACTGCCGTGAATCCAGTTTTGAGTTGACGCATATTTTCTACAGTGTCGCGTAGCACTTTCATGTCCACTTTATAGCCAACATAAAAGGCACCGATGACTTGCGCTTTGGCGTCAAATAAAGGGTCGTAACGCGTGATATACGGCTCACCTAAAATATCGACAACGCCGTGAAATGGCTGGCCTTTACGCAAACAACCAATTACTGTGCCGTCAGGGTTGAGCGAGGTGCCTAGGGCGCGCAACCCGTTTTTTTGTTTAACATTGGTGGCAACGCGCACAAAATTATCACCGGATTTTACAAATATCGTTGCCGTACCTCCAAGTAGGTCGCTCACACCATCCACTAAAGAGATACTGTTCGCGAGTGAGACCTCTCCCATCTTGAGATTGGGGACCAAACGCCCATCGACACTTACCGATCCGTCAATAGCGGGCTTCCCTAAAGCGTCGCTACGTTGTTTTAACAGGTTTGAAGCAGCGTTGGCTTGCTCGCTCACCAGTTCATCCGTTACATTAAGTAAACGTAACAGCGTCAGTGCCTGCTGGCGAGCGTTGGTTTGGATGATATCTAAGTGCTGAGCAGTTTGTTGCCCGGTTAATATAAAAGGGGCTGCCGCTAACAACACTAGCACGGGCAACAGAAAACGCCAGATTGTAGAAATCTTTTTTTGCATGTTAGAAATAGGGTGTAACAAGACTAAATTGAAAGTCATGCTACCATAAATTAGCCATGACTAAAGCTGTGATTAGACTAGCTTTAGCTGGCCATTTACCTTGTCGAGGTGAGTTTCCTTAGAGAGTTTTTATTTTTTTAATTGTGGTTTACACGCAGTATATGCGATTTTTTCGCCATCATTCAAGGTTGTTGCATCGCCGTTAATCTCTAACGTAATTATGCCGCTGGTAAATCGATTACTGCCATCGCCGGCTTTAGTTAAATTCACTTCATGCGTTGGGTAAATCAGCCACGCATCATTGCCATTGTTTAACATGCGTACATAAAAACGCTTATTACCTTCACAAATATATTCCGTGGCATTGGCTGGCGTGCGTGATTGTTCTTTGCTGTCTGACCCAAACGGGTTGGATAGGCCAATTGAGCTACATGCGGGCAATACGGAAAATAAAGCCAGTGCCAGCCATAATGTTTTTAATCGGGGGGTCATCATTACAGGCCTCTAAAGTTGAAAAATAAGGGTTACATTTTGCCATGTTTAAGCCAGGAGCGCTTAAATTTACTGATGTCCCGCACGACGCAGCCTATCTAACACCGCTATCCATTCTGGGGTATGCGGCGGCAACTCTACTAATAGGCAATCCACTTGCATGGCATCCAGGCTGTGGAGTGTGCTATATAACTGCTCAGCAACTTTATCGGGCTGATCGGGCAAGGTCATGGCCGTGCAGTTAGGAACATCGCCGCTGCCTATCAGCATAGCAGCGCAAGTTACCCGCGCCTGGGCAAAAGTTTTGCAGGCTTGATTAAGCGTAGTTCTATCATTAAATAACCGTAGTGGCGTACGCGGTGAATAATGCAAAGCATGCTGCCCCGGTACTTTTGGCGTGGTTTGGCTAAGATCAGTATCGATATCACCTGCGGCTTCATCGCTAGCGGTCACGTTAGTCAGTTCAACATTCGCTAAGTTGGCAATCGCTTCTTGACTAATCATGCCGGGGCGCAGTAATTGCCATTGCCCATTAGCCGCTACGCTGACAATGGTTGATTCAATCCCTACATTGCATGCGCCGCCATCTAACACCGGCACTGCATCGCCTAGCCCTGCTTCTACATGCTGGGCGGTGGTTGGGCTTAACTGCGTAAATAAATTGGCAGAAGGCGCCGCAACACTTAAGCCGCTTTGTTTAAGCAAAGCAAGGGCTAACGGGTGGTTAGGCACACGTAGCGCTACCGTAGACTCATCGCCACGCACCACGCGAGATACATGGTTTTTTGCCGGTAATACTAATGTTAGCGGGCCTGGCCAAAAGGCTTTTGCAAGCCTGATTGCAACCTCAGGGAACACCGTCACCCAATCGTTCACTTGGCTGATATCGCCAATATGCACAATCAGGGGATGGTCAGCCGGACGTTGCTTAATGGCGAATATCTTTTTTAACGCTGTATCATTGGTTGCATCTGCCGCCAAGCCATAGACGGTTTCGGTAGGAATCGCCACCACTTCACCTTGTTTGAGTTTGGCAATGGCCTGTTCTAAGCTGACGCGCATGATGTTTTGACTAAGGCTGAAAATGACATTTTACTACTTTAACAGTCCAAGTTATTCAAATTGAAAATTTCAGGTTTGTAGCATCATGCGCTAAAATGCCTTTTTTAAAAGGAACCCACATGACTCAAATCACGGTAGAGAATAATCCAAGCCAGCAACGTTTAGAAGCATTGGCGGTTACTAAGTGGCCAACTTGGCAAAAAGAGGTTTCTGTTTTTCCATGGACTTTCCCTGAGCAAGAGATCGCTTACATTTTAGAAGGCGAATGCGTGATCACCCCAACCGGTGGTGAACCTGTCGCTTTCGGCAAAGGCGATCTCGTGACTTTCCCTGCTGGCATGACCGCAAGCTGGGAAGTAAAACAACCGCTGCATAAACATTATCAGCTAGATGGTTCTAAATTTTGCCAAATATACCGCCGCATTAAACTGGCGTTAAAGCTGAAGTAACTTACACATACCCGGCTTAAGCATTGCCTCAAAAAGCCGGGTTTCATTCCTGTAACATACCCAACACGCTAGCTCCATAATACTTTTGCACGTGAGATGTGTGCTTAGTAAACCTCCTCATTTTTAACAAATTAAAAACGCATAACTAACTGAATAAAAAAGTTATTTGGTTGTTATAAGCCAATTTACGTCTTGATGTAGATTTTACTTGCCCGATATCGCTTTAATAAACTAAAGTGACAAATAAGGCTATATTTCCCATATAAATGCTGCTTATGCATTGTTAAATCCACATAAAAGACCAAATGCTAAAAATACCAACAAAATTACTCCCTGCTGTTTTTGCTCTGACACTTGCAGCTTGCGCCAGCAGCAGTTCCGGTCTTGCTCTCAGCAAACCAGACGCAAGGCTGGATCGCGCCAAGTTTGATGCCTACACATTTAAAACCGTATACAGCAATGCCAGTCGCATGGTCTGTGATTATGGTAAAGAAAGAATCGCTAACCATGATCATAGGGTGCCACCACGTGATGAGGTATGGGGTGGGAATGTAACATATGGTAGCTGGACGGCTTATCCACAATTGAAGTGTAGCTGGCTGGCGGCTGATGGCAGCGCACAGCAAGAAGTTGTGAAAACCGGGAGCGGATTGTTCGCAAAATATGTGGAATGGGAGCATTTCGAGGGTGAGAAGCTTTTTGAAGCTGAGCCCATTAGATTTAAAAGTGTGATGTTCACTATAAAAGTTAATGATAAACAGTTTTTTATTGTGAGAGATTTCAATGTCCAGCTATACGGAGAAAGACTCTCCGAAACTGAGCATCGCATCAAAGCAATCAAAGTAGAGCAGGTTATTTACCAGCGGCAATAGCACGAGACTATTGAAATAATTTCACTAACAAAATTACCGAAACTCAAGATGAAAATACTACCTAAACTAATGATAGCGCTATGCTCCCTAGTGCTTATGGCGTGTGCTAGCAGTTCCAACATTGCAATCGGAAAACTAGGGGCAAAGCTGGATCGAGCAAAATTTGATGCCTATAACTTTCGTACAACATTCAGCAATTCTAGTCGTGTGATCTGTGATTACGGGAAACAAAGAATCGCCGACTATGATGAACGAGTACCGCCACGCAATGAAGTATGGGGCGGCAATGTCACATATGGTAGCTGGGCGATTTATCCGCAATTGAAATGTAGCTGGCTGGCGGCTGATGGCACACCTCAGCAGGAAACTGTAAAAACTGGGAGTGGGCTATTTGCAAAATATGTGGAGTGGGAGCACTTTGAAAATGAAATACTTGCTGAAGATGAGCCCTTACAGCTTGGCATAGTTACCTTCACAATAAGGGTTGATGATAAAAAGTTTTACATTCTGAGAGACTTCACCGTGCAGTTACATGGTGAGAGACTTTCCGAATATGAGTATCGCGTAAAAACGGTGGATGTTGAACAGGTTATTTATCAGCGGCCATAATCCGGAGGTATAAAAAATGACAACATTAATGCCGCAGCAGCTCTTAGAAGTTTCGATAGACAAGGTGCCGGTGACGCAAATGAATGCCGAACAAATTGCGCAGCTGCATGAAAAAATCGAGGACACTCGTGCTTTGCTGTTACCACAGTTGCATGATGCAAAAGACCCGCATAGCCGACTATTTGTGATGACGCTGGATGGCACACAGAACGATGCGATCAACGATCCGACTCATGCCACCAATATTGGTTTAATTGCTGAAAGCATTCAAAAGGAAAGCAATCTAAGAAATGATATTGTCGCAAGATATGAACCGGGAGTAGGCAATCAAAAATTGATTACTGGTCTTGTGGATAGCGTTGCAGGCTTAACGGTTTCTGAGCAAGCGACTAAAGCGTATGATAACTTTGTTAAGACTGCCAATCAATGGCATCGCGAAGATCCTGACGTCAAGATCAGCATGGCGGGTATTGGTTTCAGCCGTGGCGCATCGGCGTTAATGATTGCCTCTAATATGGTGCATGAAAGAGGCATTCCGGATTTGGCAAGCGTTAACAAGAAGCAGGTTATTGACCCTGTCACTGGAAAATCGCATACAGAAACCACCTACTCGCGCTATATTGTCCCGCCCGGACAGGTGCCGCAGGCTTTGATTTTGAATGATCAGGTGGCCACTGGTAAGGCTGAAGACATGGATAGACGGATAGCCCCTTCTGTAGTTTCCGTGGTGCAGCTCCAAGCGAAAAATGAGCATCGCACACCGTTTCCGTTCTATAGTGCTGAAGACCCAACAAAACCAGACCCAAGGCTGCACACACTCAAAATTTCCGGAGCACATTCTGATATCGGTGGTGGGTACTTACTGAATGGTATTTCTTCTGTTACGCGCCAGATCAATGAAATTGTGCTGAATAAATATGGGGCTAACATCCCTGAGACTACTGCGGAAATTAACCATAAGAAATACGTGATCCATGATTCAGAGTATCTATGGGGCGACCGTAACGCGAGCTCGCCAACTCCGCCACTGGAAACGAGCGCTGGGCGTAAAGTGATTTTTGATAAAGGGCCTGGGGACGGAATAGTCAACCCAGTAGCCGATGAACTGCTATTACAAAAATACATACCGCGCATAGATGCTACTCCGATGAAACAAGAAATGCCGGTATCGTTTTTTTCAGGCTTCACGCAAGCACAAATGGCCGTTGTGGTTGCACACATGCAAGAAAATCTAGCAATTAACCATTCAGAAATCATGGCAGCTAGTCAGGAAAGGATAAGTTAGCTAGCGATTTCTAGCCACAGACATGCGCCGCAGCGTTTAATCTCGAATGTAACCGATCACCCAGCTTTGCGGAACGTCAGATTAACTCGATATTCACCCAAGGCTGGGTGATTGCCCGCTTTAACCGGCAGCACGCCGTGGAAGCGCAAGCGCGATTCACCACCCCACACTAATACATCTCTATGATAAAGCGGCAGTTTCAGGGCTTTATCACTTCTTGCAAAACCGCCTATTTGAAACACGGCAGGAATGCCCAGCGACACTGAAACTATAGGCTGATTAAAATCACATTCATCTTTATCTTGATGCAGCCCCATGCGGGCACCGACCTGATAGCGATTGATCAAACAGGCATCCGGTTCAAAATTTGCAAACCCCGCCATGCTAGCTGCCTGCTTTGCCAACTGCTTAAAACTTGCAGGCATTTGCGGCCATGCCTTGCCTGTTAAAGGATCGAATGCAACATAACGATAACCTGTTTTATCACTGACCCAGCCCAAGTCGCCGCAGCTCGTTGTAGCAACTGACATAGCGAAGCCGCCGGGAGTCATCATATGACGGAGCGGCGCAAGTTGAATTATCGCCGCCAATGCCGGCAACACTTCATTTTCTACAGGCGCAACAAAGCTGCGTAATAAAACTACATCTTTTAAAATTCCCTGGCTTTTTGGGGTATCAAATAAATCCATCTATCGCTTTACTAAAGTTATTTACTATGGCTGTTTACTACCAGTTTAATCTATTCGATTCTGCTCGTTCATGAAACTGCATCCATAATATTTGATTAAAACCTGGCGTTATAATTCAACCATGACTACCGCAGACTTTTATACCGAGGCCTCACATTTTCTGATGCATATAGATTCGGACTGGAATAATTTAATTCAGGTTGTAGGTCCGTGTACGTTTACCCCAAAACCAGAACGCGAACCATACGAGGCACTTGTACGTGCCGTAGCTTATCAGCAACTGAGTACAAAGGCGGGCGATGCCATCCTAGGCAAATTTATTAGGCAGTTTGGTGAATTTCCCACACCACCACAACTCATCGTTGCTGAATTCGATGACCTGCGTGGTGTTGGTTTTTCCGGTAGAAAAATCGAGACGCTTAAAGGTATCGCTGAAGGCGCCATTAACGGCTTGGTACCATCGCGTGAGATTGCCGACAATATGAGCAATGATGCGCTGATTGAGCGCCTAGTCACGCTCAAAGGCATCGGGCAATGGACGGTAGAAATGATGCTGATATTTACCTTGGCGCGCATGGATATACTGCCCGCTGATGATTTTGGTATCGCGGATGGCTACAGGCGACTCAAAAAGCTGGATGCCGCGCCTAAGCGCAAACAAATGGCCGAAATCGGCAAAGTATGGAGCCCTTACCGTAGCATTGCCAGCTGGTATTTGTGGCGCGTACCAAAAGTATAAGCAGGCTTGTTAAGCGCGTCAACCTGAAAGCTAATTAAGTGACCTTACATGCTAATAGGCATATGGTAATAGGCCGTTGCCATCAATAAAAAACGAGCGCAAAGTGACGAAAGTTGTCATAAAACCTTCATGTCTAGGCTGTTATTAGTCAATATTGCTTTACAATAAACGTGCCGCAAAAATTCAGTGTTATTTTTCTGATGCAGTATTTCAAAGTGAATAATCATCCATTAACGGATATAGCCAAGTTAGAGAAATGGGAAGCGGCGTGATCGAATTAAATCAATTAAGCTGGAACAAATTTGGTCTTTCTGCCTTAGCGCTACTGTTGCTCAGTAACGCTGCCCACGGTGGAGAAGACATAGAAAATGCACAAAAACGCATTCTAGAACTAGAGCGGCAAATGCAGCACATGGCCGAGCAGTTAAAAATGGTGCAGGATCAGTTAGTGCGTAGCAAGGGCGATGCTACGCCAGCAACAGCGAAAGTAACGACAGCGAGCAATCGCCCAAGCGGAAGCCCGGTAGAGGCCAGCTTTAACAATGGGTTGGTTTTGCGCGATGCAACGGATGAATGGTCGTTACGTTTATATGCACGCACGCAGCTCGATTACCGACACTTTTCACCTGATGATTTTTCTGCTGATACCTTTAGTCTTCGTCGCGCACGTCTTGGTACGATCGCGACTTTTTTGGATGATTTCAGCATGCGTATAGAGGCTGAGTATTCTGATACGACTGCAAAATTGAATGATGCCTGGTTAGACTACACGCATTTTAAAGGCGCTATGCTGAGAGTTGGCCAGTTTTATACCATGCATGGTCTTGAGCGCTCGCAAGGGGCAATGGATATTAATTTTATGGAAAGAGCCTTGAGTGATAACTTGTTGGGCTCGGTGTATGACCGTGGTGTAATGCTTCATGGGTCGCCACTGAAAGGCCTACATTACAACCTGACTTACATGAATGGTAGTGGGCAGAATGCTGACGAATCATCGTCACATGTGAGATCAGATAGCAAAGATTGGTCGTTGCGGGCCACGGGCAATTTAGCGCAATGGGCGGGTTGGCAAGATAGCGTCATTCATGTCGGCGGCACCTATGTAAGCGGCAAGCAGGCGGCAGATTCCCCCGTACCAACATTGCGCACCGAAGCGCGGGGGGTAAAGTTTTTCTCAACGACAAATGGCGACAAATTTACAACGAAAGTTGACCGAACCCTCACCGCATTTGAAACGGCATTGGCACATGGGCCAGTCAAGCTTCAAAGTGAATATATCCATGCCAATTTTGATGGCGTGGACTTTGATCGTGACATGGCTGCATGGTATGCCAGCCTGCAATGGATGGTTACGGGTGAGCAGTACGCTAGCGTGTATAAAAATGGCGCCTTTGGTGGTATAGCGCCAACAAATAATTTCCGTTATGGCAATGGTGGTTGGGGTGCGTTGGAGCTTGGAATGCGTTATACCCGTTTTGATGCCTCTGATTTTAATACAGTGCTGGCTAACCCGGCGCAATACACAGATGGTGCCGACGCTTGGACGTTGGGCGCAAAGTGGATGCCTAACACTCACGCTCAGCTACAACTAAATTATGTGCGTACTGCTTTCGACTCACCTATTACCCTTAATGGTAAAAAGAATAATACTGAAGATGCGATCAATATACGCATGCAGTATGTTTTTAGTCAAATTCATTGCATTGAGGAGATGTGAATGTTGAGAAGTGGCTGGCGTTATGCATTGTTGATGTTGATGTTGCTTGGTTGCAGCAAAGCTGAAGAAAAAGCTTACGAGCCTAGCTTTAGTGGATTTAGCAACGGCCAGACCAAAGAATATATCGTCGGCGTTCATCCCTTGCATAATCCGCAGCGGCTGATGGCGTTGTATGGTCCCATCATCGAATACATTAATGTCAACATGCCAGAGGCGCATTTCAGGCTTGAGGCTTCACGCAACTATGAGGAATTTGACAAAAAGTTATACAGCGGCTATTTCGATTTTGCCATGCCAAATCCTTACCAAACTGTACGCTCACTTAAGCATGGCTATCGAATTTTTGCCAAGATGGGCAATGATGAAGACTTTCGTGGCATTATTTTAGTGCGCAAGGATAGCAAAATACAAGAAGTCACCGATCTTAAAGGTGAGGCCGTTTCATACCCGGCGCTAACCGCGCTGGCGGCCACCATGATGCCGCAGTATTATCTGCACACGCATGGCATTAACGTCAATACGGACATTGAAAACCGTTATGTAGGCTCGCAAGAATCCTCTATTTTAAGCGTATTGCGTGGCCATGTGGCGGCGGGTGCTACTTGGCCTATTCCATGGAAGGCGTTTAGTGCTGAGTATCCTAAGCAGGCTAGCCAGCTGGAAGTAAAATGGCAAACCGAGCCTTTGCAAAATAATGGCTGGGTCGTGCGTTACGATGTAGCCGCACCCATTGCAAACAAATTCCAAGTACTACTTTTTGATCTGAACAAGAGTGAAAGCGGGCGGCACATACTGCAGCGCTTGGCAATTACCAGTTTTGAGCCCGCTACGGATGAAACTTATCAGCCGGTGCTGGATTTTCTGGATGCTTTTTCAAAGCAGGTGCGAAAGGTTGAGTGGTGAAACCTTTGCATTTTTTTGTGACGTGGCTCCGGCACGCAAAATTTTACTGGGGTCATTCTATTAGGCGGCAACTCGTGCTGTCGTTCAGCTTACTGTCGCTGTTACTCACCGCAAGCTTTAGCTATTTGATGTTTACACACCAGCGTGATTTTCTTTACACCACTGAAACTAATCGCACCGTAAGATTAGCCAATGTGCTGGCTTCCAGCAGTGCTTCATGGGTGCTGGCGAATGACTTAGCCGGCTTGCAAGAAGTCATCCTTGGCTTTTCGGGTACGCAAGACCTGAAATTTGCCAATGTGCTGTCAATGCGCGGTGAAGTATTAGGTTCCACAAACCAAAATCATATAGGACGTTACGCCACAGACCCAATAAGTCGCAATTTACTGGCATCTACTGCTCAGCAAAAAATTTTAATTGATCAATCCTCATTGCTGGATGTGGCCGTGCCGATTATGGTGGGCGAGCGTCATATCGGCTGGGCAAGGGTTGAAATGACGCGCGCTTCATCAAATGCCAACCTATGGCTACTCGGATTGTCTGGTTTTAGCTTTTCTCTGCTGGCTGTGGTTGCGGCTTTTTTTGTAGCAACCTGGCTTGCTAGGGGGCTAACGCGCAACTTGTATCATTTGATGAAGGTTACCAGTGCCATTGAGCAAGGTCGGCATGATGTGCGCTCAACAATCTCTGATAGGGATGAAGTTGGAAAATTAGCGCATGGCTTTAACCGCATGGTAGATGCACTCAGTGATTCTGAGCTAAAACTAGGCCGCCTTAATCAGTTTTATGCAGCATGGGCAGAATGTTCCGAGATTATTGTACGAGAAAATAACGAACAAATACTGCTCAACAGCATTTGCCAGATACTCGCTAATCGCGTGCCATTTGAATTGGTTTGGGTTGGGGTGCCGGATCAGGATGGATGGGTTTACCCAGTTGCATCAGGTGGCGCTGGCTTGGATTATTTATCAGAGATTAAAGTATCAATCGATGCTGAAATCGTAGAAGGCAGTGGACCGCTGGGCACGACGATACGTGAGGGCATGCCGAACATAGTGAACGATTTCTTGCATGAAAAACCAGCCTACTGGGTACCACTTGCCACTAAATACAACTATCACTCTGTCGCGGCATTTCCTATTTTTAAGCAAGGGCGTCCTTATGGCGGCATTGCTGTCTATTCTACGGAGCTTGATTTTTTCAATGCCGAATTGATCACACTAATCAACGGCCTTGCCGATGATATTAGCTTTGCCCTGACCAAGCTAGAACTTGAACGCCAAAAACTGGCTGATGTTATTAAACTTGAGCAGGCAGCTCAAGTGTTTGAGCACAGCAAAGAAGGTATTCTGGTGACCGATGCCAACAAAGAAATTACCTCTGTTAACAAAAGTTTTACTGAAATTACCGGATTTACGCCCGAAGAGGCCATTGGACAGAATCCCCGATTGTTAGCTTCAGGCCGCCATGATGCCGCTTTCTTTAAGCAAGTATGGGAGGCGATCGCCACAACCGGTAGCTGGCAAGGCGAGCTTTGGAATCGCCGTAAGAGTGGTGAAATTTACCCGGAGTCGCTCACCATTATCAGCGTTAAAGGAGATACCGGTGCGGTCATCAATTACATTGGCATATTCGGTGACATTTCTGAACGTAAGCTTGCTGAAGCGCGTATTCAACAACTCGCGCATTACGATGTGCTCACCGGCTTGCCTAATCGCTTGTTATTGGGCGATCGTCTTGAGCAATCGCTTATCAATGCACAGCGTAATCAATCCAAAGTCGCGCTATTGTTTTTGGATCTCGACCGCTTTAAACAAATTAACGATACATTAGGGCACGATATTGGCGATGCGTTATTGAAAATGGTGGCGCAACGTCTGATAAGTTGCGTGCGTGAACAGGATACGTTATCAAGGCAGGGCGGTGACGAGTTTATAGCGGTTCTGCCGAACGCAGACATCGCAGGTGCCGAGCTGGTAGCGGCTAAAATGTTAGAGGCCATCATTCAACCGTACTTGATTAACCAACATGAATTTCGCATATCGTCGAGCATCGGCATTGCGGTTTACCCTGATCAAGCACAAGATGCTGAGTCGCTCATTAAGTATGCTGACGTAGCCATGTATCAGGCCAAAGATAGCGGCCGCAACAAATACCTGCGCTTTGACCCTAGCATGAATGCCAGCTCGCATGAACGTTTGCAGCTTGAAAATAGCTTGCGTACCGCTGTGGATCGCCAAGAGCTACGTCTTTACTATCAGCCGCAGATAGACCTGATTGATGGACGCATTATCGGCTGCGAGGCGCTGGTGCGATGGCAACATCCCGAGTTAGGGATGATATCGCCAGCCACATTCATCCCTTTAGCTGAGGAAACCGGTTTGATTATGCCAATCAGTGATTGGGTATTAGAGGAAGCGTTGCGGCAAGCGCGTGTCTGGCGCGATGCCGGGCTGCCTGAAATCACGGTGGCGGTTAATCTTTCAGCCTTGCAGTTCCGTCAACGCATTTTAAATGAGCAGGTTGGTGCCTTACTCAAAAAATACAAGCTACCGCCGCAGGCGCTTGATCTGGAACTCACCGAAAGTATTCTGATGCAAGGCATAGATAGCGCGTTATCTATGCTGCACGAGCTAAGCATCATGGGCGTTGGGCTTTCAATTGATGACTTCGGTACGGGCTACTCTTCGCTGTCTTACCTCAAGCGCTTCCCGATTCAAAAGTTAAAAATTGACCAATCTTTTGTGCGCGACATCACCACCGACAGCAATGATGCCACCATGGTTAAAACGATTATTCTGATGGCACATAGCCTTAAGTTGCATGTGATTGCTGAAGGCGTAGAAACCGAAGCGCAGGCTGACTTTCTACGTGCATCGGGTTGTGAACAGGCGCAAGGCTATTTGTTCGGTCGCCCCGTAGCCGCAGATGAATTCACTAAGCTTTTACAATCAAAATGTTAGCAGATGAAACTTAGCGCTATAGCCATACTTTATGTTGCAACGCTAAGTGTCGCAACACTAACAACGCCTCATGCACATGCTGGAGCAATTGACCCTGCCGCCATTATCTCCGCGCATAACAAATGGCGCACAGAAGTAGGCGTAACTAAAAAGTTAACTTATTCACCAACCTTAGCGGCAAATGCTCAAGCTTGGGCCGATCACTTAAAAACAAGCAGCCATTGCCAGATGCACCATAGCAACTCAAAGGGCCGCTATGGAGAAAACCTTTATTGGGGCAGTGCCCTATCATGGTCCGATGGTCGCAAAGCGTTGCAAAAAGTATCGTCTGAGCAAGTGGTCAATCGTTGGGGCGGCGAAAAAGCCGATTACGACTACGCTAACAATCAGTGTGCGTCGGGTAAAATGTGCGGACATTACACGCAGATAGTCTGGAGCACCACCACTAGCGTCGGCTGTGGAATGGCAGTCTGCACCGATACACAAGAGCAAGTGTGGGTATGCCGTTACCAGCCTGCCGGTAACTGGGTAGGTAAAAAACCCTACTAAAGTAGTGTGCCAAAAACGAGTTTTGAGTTTCAAGTTGCTTCGACTCACTGTGGCTCACTTCGGCTCACTGTGGCGGTAGCATGCTGTTATTTTTAAACTTAAATTAAATTGTAATTGCCGTAAATTAAGTGTATAAATTAGCTGTGGCTCTTAAACATAAGTTTTTAAATCTTACCGTTTATCAGGAGACGTTTATCGACACTTCAATCATTGATCATCAGTAGTAACTACCCAGGCCAGTGATTGATAACTGGCAATATCGGCATCCCATAAGCCGAAACACAACGCCGCTTTAATGCGGCGTTAGTATTTTTATTGGGTGAGTGGTTAATAATGCATCTGCTATGATGCATTGAGCATAATTAACGCTAAGCTGGATATTAACTGTAAGCGCTGACCACTAAAGCCTCACTTATTAGTCAATTTTTATGCCTTCTGACACGGCAATCTATCTCATCCGTCGGTATTGTGGATGTGGCAATGCCGATCCAGTTCAATGAGCTGTGTCAGTAATTCAGAATGTGCCTGTACATGAAGAATGTAGCGCGGCACATTGTGGGCAGTGGATTGTGACATAAATGGTTCACCCCAGAAACTCACTAGCGCTTCTGTGGCGCCATGTGGCTGAGTGTCGGCCAATATGAAAGATAAGTTCTTTTGAAGTGAGCACCAACGTGGTTCCTTTACCTTACTTGCGCCTATGCTGCTAGCAAGCTTTGGTAGGACGTCTGTCTGCCACACGCCTTGCTGGCTGGCATCAAGAACGAATTGAACGCTGGTTACGTGTGGGTTTTCAATCATAGGGCGTAACAGTGCATCGAAAAGTGGCTGGGTTCGATACATCGACAAACAAACGTTAAACAGGGTTGCCTCGCCGCGCATATTGCGTGCAAATTGCTCGTTTGATGTGCGAAGCTGACGTGGGCCGATAAGTACGATATCTGGAACCGCCAAGGATGCATTGATATTCGATACCATTTTGAGTATATGTTCCACCTGCTCTGCGGTTTGTTCATTGTTTCGTGTATGGCGCATGAAATTGATAAACAGGAGTGCCATCAGGGTGAGCACGACCGGCAAAATAATATGTTCATCTATCACATGCAAAAAGTGCAGAACAATGGCCACCACGGCAGCCAAAATGCCTGCGATAGCATCCCACTCATAGTTAAGCAAACGGTTTTTTTTCATGTAATCCTCAATTTCTTGCAGAAGTGAATGTCCTGCCCCAGATAAGGTTTGTAACAACGGGTATGCATATCACCTACCATGGAGTATTTTTTCATCACCCTCGGCATTTTCCCGCCTGAGTTAGATGCTGATTCATTACCCGGCGCCTCCGTCTGACCTAGGTTGCCAATAGATAGCGGCGAACTTGTAAAACCAGAGGCCAAAGCATACTAGCCAAACCACCCCTACACACAGGTAAAGGTGGTTACGCAATGTGAACTCCAATCCAGGAAGTTCTGAAAAGACGCGTAGCACTGCAACAGACTGAAAGGCAAGAAAGATACCCCAGGTTAGGCCGTCAATTTTCAGTGCTTGGCCAGAATGACCAAGCGTTACACGTGTCGCCATGCCCAGTACGATAGAAGTGAAATAGCCAATGGTCAGTGCATGCAATGGCGCTTTAGCCAAGATGAGTTGACCGGTCAGGAGTAAAGCTAAACTTTGTATGGTATAGAGTAGCAAGGCAATACCAAGCCAGGCAAAGCCGATGTGCAGCATGCCTAGAATAGGAACAGCAAGGCTGTCGCGTAGCCGCCATGCGAATGTTAAATAGATTGCACTTGCCGCCATGGGTAAATCAACGAGCCAGGTCCAGGCATGCAGTCCGGTCAATTCAAGTATCCCATGCACGAAGGCGAAGCCAGGAATGAGCGCAAGCACCCAATCGGGCCTTACGATTTTATATTCTGGAATCACGTTGGCCGAAAAAAATGGAATCATGCGGTGACTCACTGCAAAGTAAACTGGCAACAGAATCAGCCAGATGCCGCCCACCTTGGCAATCGCGACCAGATGGGCTTCGTCACTAGCAAATCCAGCGATCAGTAACCAGCCGATCACCAGCGCAGCTGAGGTGATTGTTGCGTGCCGCTTGTCTGGGTGCTTGGCCTGCAAGTACACGCTCAGTAAAGCATACAGCCCCATGCCCCAGCCCGCCAAAAATAGCAGGAGTGCGAGCTTCAATAATACAAAACCTACAATCAGCCCCGCATAAAACAGCAACGTCCCTATGGCAAGCAAGATAAAAGCGGGTACATACACGCGGCGCTCGACTTCACGTCCATTCATCCAGCGTGGGAAGGTGGTCATCAAAAAGCCAAAAATGAAGAATGGGAAAAAGCCGTAGATCATCAGAAAAGCATGGGCATCTGTGGCGGAGAGCGTCCATGAAATAGGCGCATAAAATACACCATAGCGCCCTCCTAGGTCGGCCAACCACCAAGTCAATGTTAATATCGACTGCACTGCGCCGCCAAAAAAGAACATACGGTGTGGTGCAGATGAAAATGTATTCCAGATTTTAAGAAAATTCATAATGTGTTTAGCCTTTCCAGATTTCTGCATTGTGCATGCTCGGCAGCAAGCTCATGGAGATCGACCAGACGCTCTGCACTGACGTCTATGATGCTATCTATTTGCTCAAGTGCCATTTTAGAATTTTCTTCTTTTAATGATGCTTAGCTGCAACCAGCAACTGTAGATTGAGATATGTCATCATACTCGATTCATCATAAACAATAGCAGCGTTTGGGCAATGAAGATGCCGGCTGCAATGAGTGCCAGATACCAGCCAATGCCATGCCCCAGACCGACCATTACCCCTCCCGCCATAAAAACCAAAGCACGCAAGCCTCCGCCAAAACCTAAATGCTTTCTCGCTGCATGATGCCAGGCTGTTTGCAGCCCCGGGCGCAACCATAATGGCAGCAAGTAACTAACTGCACCAGTCACCAGCGGCATGAGAAAGGCGACAATTAAAATTGCAATTGGGTTGAAATGGTTTTGATGATAAGCGTGAACTGTGCCAACTAGCAAAGTAATTGCGTAGCCACATAAAGCTACTGCGAGCGACGGCGCCGCGCCATGTACCCTTAATATTGCCTTTGAATAAAGTTGTATCCATGATTTGAATATACCAAATATCGAAATAGCTAGTAGCGTTACGCCAATCCATGCAAGATTGTAGTGCCAGGCGGCACCGCAGGCAGTGATTATCGTCCCGGCGATTACCCATTTCAGGTGTTTGTGCATGCGTGAGTATACGTTGGCGTCAGGTCGTTGCGCGACTGTGGGCAGCAGCACTTGCAGCGTGCCTAGTGCCGTGATGCCAATGAACCCCAAGGTATTAAAGTGAAGGTGCAGTAAACGTAATGCTGCACGTTGGGCAGGAATAAAATAACCCATGAGAATGGCGCCAACTGCTATGAACAGGCATAACATGGCTGCCAGATACCAGTCAAGACAGGGGTGCGGCTTACCAATTGCTTTTACTCTTAAGCGATATGCCCAACCCCCTAGGCTCGCCACTGCAACGATAATGATTGCAGCGCCGAGAGTGTGGCCGTAAGGCACAGTTTGAGGAAAAGCGAAATAACTGGTGACCAGTACGCCACCGAGCAGTGCTATGAAAGGTAACAGGCGAATAAATTTACCGGGGCTTTTGCTTCGTGTCAGCACAGGTACGAAGTGCACCATCGCCCCTAGAATCAGGGGCATAATACCGATGGCAAAGGTGAGGTGGTAGCTGACAATTGCCGCACCTCCGCCCAATATGGCGAGGGTGGCAGCAATGATAAATGTCAGCAGGGTAACCGCAACTTGAAACAATAACACTGATTATGTAGCCAGATTATGTGCGAACGAAGTCGATTACAATCTGCCCAGGTTCACGTTGTTTATACTCAATACTAACAGCAGCGCCATAACGTTGCTCAAGTTGGTTCAGTAATGGTAATGGATCGTGATCATTGACAAAGCGCATAATCTCACCACTGTTAAGTGCGTCAAGTGCGCCAAATATGGCCGCATGGCGGAAGCGCTTGGCAATACCGCGCGCATCGAATGGATAGATCTGTTCTGGAAGCAGATGAAGATGAGGATGTGACATGAGTTTTCCTTTCAAGGAGTGAGCGCAAGGTTTGCGCGGGGTGGTTAAATTAGGTTAATAATCAATAGGTATTATGTCTTGTGCCTTTTGCTGCGAAGAACTGCGCTTACCGTGCTTAGTACAAACAATAATAGTGCGATTGCGTTAAGCGCTCCGCCAATACTGCGGCTATGCTGGTGTTGCAGTAAGTCGCCAGCGATACGTACAATCAGTGAACCATGCAGCACAATGAGCGGTAGGTAAAATGTTGCGTGATATGGAATTTTTACCTTAACTACCGCTGGAAAGATGATGGGTGCATGTCCAAAAATCATGGAAAATACAAATCCGACCAATATCGTGTGTAAAAATGCATCGTAACTGGAACCGGGCACCAGGTGTTGCGTGAGCAATCCAACTAGGCCGCCAACCAATAGCCAGCCATAGCCTGAAATTAAGCATGCCGCAATGAATCTGGTTAATCCTTTTTGTTTGATCGTATGCCTTGCCACGTCCTGACGTAGTAGCCAGAGGGCAAGCGCAAGCAATGCCAGTGACAGCACTTGTACATTTAAATCGCTAGACAATGTCGCTAAAACTACGCCTATCAAAAACAAGGTGAGTATTAGTATAAAGACTACCTTGCTACCTAATGATGGTGGTAGAAAACGCGAAAGTTCAAGCCGCTCACCTGCGATCGTCAGCACCAGAAAGCTTATCCACCACGGTGCTATCTGTGCAATACCTAGCCCGCCCAACCATAGCAGATTGCCAAGTAGCCACGACAAGCTGCCCAGTAGTAGTATTAGGGTGAATAGCGCACGTTGGCGGATAAAAACATGTGCCGTAGCAATGCTCAGAACAACGCTTGCGATAGTCACTAAAGCCACTCCGACGAGCCAAGGCAACTCTGTCATTAGCGACAGCCCACCCAGTGCAGCAGAGATTGGACCCAAATAAGCCCAGCGCTGACCGATAGCAACGGCACGCTCCAATGCGATAACAGTGCCCAAAAAACCACAAACCAACAGCGGTCCGTGAAAGGCCGCGAGACCATTCGATGGTAATGGGAAGTTCCAGCCCAAACGCAATAAGCCGCTGCCAATACCAAATGCTAAGCAGATAAATCCTACCATCAGTATCGGAATTCGGTATTGCACAGAAAGATTTTGGTTGTTCATCATCCGCTCAGAAAAGCTCAAATGTTAACTCCAGCCCAAGCGCAGCTTTGCTTCGGCGGACATCATGTCTGGGTTCCATGGTGGCTCCCAGACCAAGTTTATGTTAAACTTAAGCTCGCTCGGCAATAGTCGAGTGAGGGTTGCGTCAATGTCATCCAAAAGCATTTCACCCATCGGACATGCCTGCGAGGTCATGGTAAACGTCACTATTACAACATCTTCAGAAACCCCAATACCGTACACCAATCCGAGATCTACAATGTTTTCACCGACTTCCGGATCAATCACCTGTAGCAAGGCATTTCGAACTGATTGCTCCCTCTGTGGAAGCGGGTCATTATAAGTTTTCATGGACTTTTATTAAGCTATATGTAAAATACACCTTTAATGTATCACAGCATTTTGATATAAGCAATATTATTTATACATCTTTTATGGAATGAATTTATGCGCCTTACTACTTTTTCGGATTACACCATGCGTGTCATGATGTACTTAGGTCTTCAGCATGGCCAGTTAGTCACTATTTCTGACATTGCGCAAGCGTACGACATTTCAGAAAATCACTTGATGAAAGTAGTGCACCACTTGGCACAGGATGGCTATATAGAAACGGTGCGTGGCAAAGGTGGTGGCTTACGACTGGTACGTGAACCGGAGACTATCAATCTTGGGGAAATGATTCGCATCTCAGAAGGCGATGCCAGTTTGTTACCTTGCCTGGATACGAATGGGACCTGTTGTATACAGCCTTCTTGTCGGTTAATGGGGATTTTACATGAGGCGCAAGTCGCATTGTTTACAGTGCTGGGTAAGTACACGCTAGCAGATTTACTGCAGCAAGAAGGGACTCTGTCGCGTATCCTCATGCATTCAAAGTCTGTGGTATAGATCGCTCAGAGTTAGCACTTTAAATAATGCAAAGAAAAACGCTAAATACGGCGTTTTCGCAGATTTTTACTGTGCCCCTACTTCGTTAATCACAATTGCTAAAAGTACCTTTAGCGTCATTATCGGAACCACTTCTATAGATTTAGCAAAAAATTAAATAACTAGCTTGAAGCTGGGGGTATCTCAATGGTCAATCGTAAATTTACGCAACTTTACGACATCTGTAATTATGATGCGATTGCCTTTAACATCAATTAAACCAATATGTTGCAACTTGCTTATACTACGCGACAGTGTCTCTGGGGTAGTATTCAGCATTGAGGCAATAGCGCCCTTTCTAATTGGTAAGGTGATAATTTCAGCATTGACCGCATTAGCACTGATTTGAAGTAGATAACCAATGAAACGCTGAATAGCGTTTTGAAAAGATAGCGTTTCGATATCATGTATCATTTGATGCAAGCTATCAGATAATCTTTCCTGCATCTTTCGGGCTAAGTTTGCATCGCTGTCCAGTAATAATCGGATGGTGTGTCCAGAAACAAGTAGCACTTCCGAATTGATTATAGCTTTTGCATAAAATGGTAGCTGTTGTTCAAGAAATAGGCCTGATTCTCCAAAGCTGTTACCTGGAGTTATGATGCTAATAATTTTTTCTATGCCTTGCGTTGAGGCAATCCCAAGCTTAATTTGTCCTGCAATTAGCAGATAAAGCCCCTGTGCTGAATCGCCGCGATTAAAAACATAGCTATCTTGAGACAGATTAAGTATCTGGCTATATTTTGTAAGCAGTTCGATCTGCTCATGACCCAATTCGTTAAATAATTCAAATCGGGCCAACGATTTTTTAATGTTATCTATGTCCATTATTTCTTTGTGTAATTTAGTGCTTTGAAGTATCAAATTGGATTCACCTCAACATTGTCCAGCGTTACCCTTATGCTAATTTTAAATATCTCTAGATATTAACTTCTGCAACTTAGCGCTTATAGCCTTTAACCTGATCATAGAGCGGAGTAACTTGAACTGATTATCGCAATGGCAAAGTGCATCCCGCAAAAAGATTTTTTATATGCATTAATTTATATGCATTAAGATGTAATATCAATATATCTTAATTTATCATAGCGTTTATATATAAGCAATATTATTTATACATCTTAAATAATTAAGAAAATTACAGTCTATTTTTTTAAGATGTATAATGTGTATATCTTTTGACTTAAGTCAAACAATAAAATTTATAGCCTGCTAAACTGGTCCCTTAGTGCGACAAAATGTCGCAGGTATAGACTGAAGCATCAGCCATCGTTAAGAGGAGAGAGTCATGAGTGAGCAAAACCAAGAAGTAGGTGACAACGAGATTCACAGCGAGGTTCTAGGTAACGAGAGCCGGAGAAAGTTTTTAGGAACAACTGCCGTGGCAACATTAGCTGGTGCAGGTTTAGCGATGGGATTGTCTGCTTGTAAAAAAGATGCTCAAACTGCGGCCATAGGTAAAGCGTCAGAAGCGGGTGGCGATGCTAGTCGCGCTGTAGCGCATGGCGAGTTCGATGTGCCTCCAGGCAAACTTGATGCTTACTATTCATTTTCAAGCTCAGGTCATAACGGTGAAGTGCGCATCTATGGCGTACCCTCAGGCCGAATTCTTAAGCGTGTGCCAATATTCAACATAGACCCAATGGTGGGCTGGGGTATAACAAATGAGTCCAAGGCTATTATGGGTACTAATCCAGATGGCAGCTTGAAATATATCACTGGTGATACGCACCATGTCCATGGCTCTTATGCTGATGGAACCTATGACAGTAAATATCTATGGACCAATGACAAACTGAATAACCGGCTTGCCCGCATCCGTATGGACAGAATGGAATGTGACGTCATCACCCAGATTCCTAATGTGCAAGGTTTTCATGGTATTTTCCCAGATAAACGCGACCCTGTGGACGCTAGCATTAACCATACTACCCGAGTATTCTGCGGTGCTGAATTCGCTACACCACAACCAAATGACGGCCGTGATGCAACCGACCCGACAAAATGGTTTTCACTATTTACCTGCGTTGATGCAGAGAGCATGCAAGTGCGTTGGCAGGTTAAAGTTGATGGCAATATGGACTTAGTAGCCACATCCTATGACGGCAAGCTGGCTGCGACAAATCAATACAATACAGAAAACGGTGCAACACTGGCTGACATGATGTCAGTGGAACGTGATGCCTGCTTATTCTTTAATATCGAACGTGTAGAAGCAGCAATCAAGGCAGGTAAGACTTTCACCATTGGCTCTTCTAAAGTACCTGTAGTGGATGGTACTAAAGAAGCTAACAAGGATCCAAAAACGGCGCTCACTTGTTATGTACCTATACCTAAAAATCCACATGGCGTGAATATTTCACCAGATGGTAAATATTTCGTTTGTTCAGGCAAGCTATCCCCTACTGCATCAGTGGTTGCCACTGAATTGGTACATCAATGGTTTGCCGGTGAATTAAAAGATCCACGTGATGCAGTAGTGGCCGAACCAGAAATTGGATTAGGCCCATTACATACTGGCTTTGATGGTAAAGGCAATGCTTTTACCACCCTTTTCCTCGACAGCCAAATTGTCAAATGGAACGTTGAAAAAGCAATTGCACAGTTCAAAGGGGATAAGAGCGTGCAGCCTGTGCTGGATCGTATCGATGTACATTACCAGCCAGGGCATGGCTACACTTCTATGGGGGAAACCAAAGAAGCAGACGGAAAATTTTATAACTCAGGCAATAAGTTTTCTAAAGACCGTTTCTTACCTGTGGGTCCATTGCACGTTGAAACCGAGCAACTGATTGACATCACCGGCGATAAAATGCGTTTGATTCACGACCATACTGCCTACCCTGAACCACATGATGCCATTATCGTACGTGCTGATGTGGTTAAGACTAAGCAAGTGTCAGATATGAATGATTTTCCTAATGCAGTTAAATCATTCGGTGATAGCCGTATTGAGCGTAGCGGTAAAAAAGTAACAGTTTATTTAACATCTCAAGCGCCTAACTTTAGCATGCAGGAAATCAAGGTTAAGCTTGGCGATGAAGTCACTATGATTTTAACTAATCACGACAAAGTAGAAGACCTCACGCACGGTTTTGGTATTGAAAACTACAATGTCAACTTCATCGTTAATCCGCAAGAAACTCACTCTGTTACTTTTAAAGCAGACAAGGCTGGGCTATTCTGGATTTACTGCACGCACTTCTGCCATGCATTGCATCTTGAGATGCGTAGCAGATTCGTTGTAGAAGCGTAGGTTTTACATTAAAAGCGCAAATTGGGAGAGGGTCAGTGGCGCCGACTCTCTCAATGGCGTTCAAACCAGTTATATACTTGTCACTTAATCATTCTGAATGAGCACCTAAACTCACATGAACTCTCAACCCACATCGGCGGCTAGTAGCGCATTTAGTGCGATTAAAACTTGCATGATGTTGGTAAGCTGGTATTTTATTTTCACCCTAAGTTATGCTGTTAAATTTTCCACTATAGCATTAGCTGACAGCGATAAAGAAACTGGTCGATCAGAACAAGATCACCATGTCAAAAATAGCCATTCTGGCTCATACGAAGCGCCGCTGCCAGTGCAGCTCTCCACCGATCCTGACCTGTGTGCTTATGTGCCGTGCCATGATGTGTTTCCTAAAGCGGACCGCTTCTCTGTACGTAAAGGCCGTCCGGCTTATGTTGAGGCTTATCATGATGAACATGGACAGCAAAAATTGCTTGGGTATGCATTCCTTTCTACCGATATTGTAGATATTCCCGCCTATTCAGGAAAACCAGTTGTCACCCTGATTGGTATGGATGTCGCCGGTAAGATTGTCGGCGTGAGGGTGCTGAAACACAGCGAACCGATTCTGCTGGTGGGTATTCCAGAATCGGAACTTACCAAATTTATCTATCAATACGTAGGTAAATACGCTTGGGACAAGATAGAAATAGGTAAGGCGCGAGCTGAAGGCGGATATATTGGTATTGATGCCATTAGCGGCGCAACCGTGACGGTAATTTCAGAAAATCAGGTGGTGATGCGCTGTGCCTACGAAATCGCCAAACAGGTGGGCATTATCAAGGCGGTGCCTAGGCCGCAAGCAAAATTTACCTCGACTTCTGAGCAGCACACTTGGGATGAGTTGTTGGCTGAAGGCAGTGTTCAGCACCTTAAGGTGTCGCCAGCTGAAGTTGGGTTGGACAACACTGGTCAACCATATATTGATCTTTACTTCGGTTATCTTAATGCGCCTGCAGTTGGCCGCAGCATTTTAGGCGAGCGTAATTATGAAGGTTTGATGGCCGAACTCAAGCCCAACGAACACGCTATTTTTATAGTTGCCAACGGTGCCGCTTCATTTAAAGGGTCAGGCTTTGTACGAGGCGGGATTTATGATCGTGTCCAAGTATCGCAAGACATGGATAGTTTCACGTTTCGAGATACCGACTATCGTAACCTGTATAACATTCGAGCCGCAGGGGCGCCGGAATTTAATGAATCGGCCATATTTATCATTCGCAGCACTAGCTTCAGCGCGGCTTATCCGTGGAATCTAGTGTTTTTAGGCAACAAAGTAGATAAACAAACCGGCACCAGAACCTTCGCCAATTTCGACCGTGAATACTGGTTACAAGGCAGATATATGGAAGGCGGGCGACCTGTGGTGGTCAAAGCCGATGCAACTTGGTTGAAAATTTGGAAATCCCGTAGTTGGGAGATTGTAGCTTTCGTCATTATTTTATTATTTACTGCGGTCACTTACGCTAATCGAGATTGGCTGGTGCGTCACAGCAGTCGCCGTGACAAACGCTGGGTTTCAATTCCTAAATACGCAATCTGGCTGGCCAGCATCGGTTTTATCGGTTTTGGTTTAATGGCGCAACCTTCCATCACGCAGGTGCTGACTTGGTTCCACTCATTACTGTTCCAGTGGAAGTGGGAGCTGTTTCTTTCTGACCCATTTATCTTCATCTTCTGGTTGTTTATTATCGTTACCGTGTTTGTGTGGGGACGTGGCTTGTTTTGCGGTTGGATGTGCCCATTCGGATCACTGTCGGAACTGCTATATAAAATAGGCGGGAAAGTTGGCCTTAAACGCTTTCAGTTTACGCCCAATGGCGCGTTGCATGAACGTCTCAAGTGGCTAAAGTATGGCATATTCTGGGGCTTGCTAGCAGTGTCGTTCTTTTCTATGGGTTTGGCAGAAAAACTCGCTGAAGTCGAGCCATTCAAGACCACTTTTCTGGTTGGTCTGTTTAACCGCAGTTGGCCTTATACTTTATTTACCGCCAGTTTGCTTGGCTTGTCTATTTTCACTGAACGGCCATTCTGTAAATATCTGTGCCCACTCGGTGCTGCGCTCGCCATGCCCACTACCTTCCGCTGGTTTGGCCTCAAACGCAAGCAGGAATGCACGACTTGTTCTGCCTGCGCTGCTGGCTGTGGCTCATTGGCTATTGATAAACAAGGCGTAATTGATCACCGTGAGTGCATGCTGTGTTTGGACTGTATGATACTTTATTATGATGACCATGCCTGCCCGCCGCTGTCTAAGGAGCGCAAGCTGCGTGAAAAATCTGGTTTGCCGTTAACACGTATCAATAGTAATGGTTATTACATTCCGATTCACCCTGTACCGGCCAAAGGCGCTAACGAATGAAACCGACTATTCATGAGTCCTCTCCACCCTACGCTAAGACCACTGGCGTCAAGTGGCTACTAAATGAACTCGTTGACCACCTTTGGCCATGGACCAGACAAGGCTGGCGCCAGCACAAAGCGATACAAACGGCAGGGCTGGCTTTAGCCATAGCCGCAACTAGCGCTTGGGGCTTGGCTGCCAGTGGGCAGTTAGGTGCAAGTGCCGTGATTGGCTGGTGGTTAGGCTGGAGTGTTTATGAAATCATCATTCGCCGGCAATGTAAGCCATACATTAAGAATGGGCCATGGTGGGGCCATCAATATCGGCCGGCTGGACGCATGGACATGATTTGTTATGTAATGTTTAAAAATCTGCTGATTGGTGCGGGTCTTTTTATTGCGCTGCGTAATCTCGGTTTGTTGCAGATGGCGGACTAATGCGCTTGGTACGTCATTTCGCCATGCTAGGCTTATTGTTGCTTTGTGTTCAGGGACAGGCAGCAGAACATACAGTATCCCTAGGGCAGTCCATTGCTGAAACAATTGAAAAAGCAGCGGCAGGTGACACCGTGCTGGTTGCACATGGCAACTATCCTGCACATTTAGTCATCGCCAAGCCACTTCACCTTAAAGGGCTTAATAAGCCAACCTTAAATGGTGGTAATACTGGTGATGTGATTCGTATTAAATCGCCAGATGTCATTATTGAAGGCTTTATTATCAGCAATAGTGGTGCTGATCTTACAGCACAGAATGCTGGCATTTACCTGGAGCCGGGCAGTGATCGCGCTATCATTCGCAATAACACTATCAACTACACCTTGTTTGGGTTATGGATTGAGAAGGTAAAAGACATTCAGGTCATCGGCAACAATATTACCGGCATGCGGGATTTAGCTTCAGCGCAGCGCGGAAACGGCATTCAGCTTTATAACAGCAGCGGGGCGAAGATTTTAGATAACCACGTTAGCTTTACTCGTGATGGCATCTATGTGGATGTCTCTGACCACGCGCTGTTTCGTGGCAACCGCTTGCATCATCTGCGCTACGGTAGCCATTATATGAACTCTAACTTTAATATTTGGGAAAATAACGAGTCCTACCTAAACCGTGGTGGGTTAGCGCTGATGGAGGTGCGTAATCAAACCGTGCGTAATAACCGTGCCTGGGGTAACTCGGATCATGGCATTATGCTACGCACGATTACAGACTCAGTGATTGAAAACAACGTGGTGGCTGGTAACCGCCGTGGATTTTTTATTTATGATGCGGAATATAATGTTTTGCGTAGCAACCTTATTATTGGCAACCGTGTTGGTGTGCATTTATGGGCAGGCTCCATTCATAATGAGGTTGAAGGTAATGACCTCATCAACAATCAAGAGCAGATCAAGTACGTGGCCAGTAGGGACGAATACTGGGGCGTTAAAACCGGTAATTACTGGAGCAATTATGTCGGCTGGGATCGCAATGGTGACGGCATGGGTGATGTGCCGTACGAGGCAAGCGACCTAGTGGACCAGCTCACCTGGAAATATCCTGCAGCGAAACTTCTGCTAAATAGCCCTGCGGTGCAGACGTTACGATTAGTGGCCAGACAATTTCCGCTACTACGCGCGACCAGCATTGTCGATCAGCACCCGCGTATGTCGCCTTTTAACAAAAATTGGAGTGTTTGGCTTGAAAAACAACGTCATTGAAGTCAGCAACATTTTTAAGTATTACGGCGAAGTGCTCGCCGTGGACGGCGTGACGCTTACTGTGTTCAAGGGTGAAACCTTAGGGCTGATCGGCCACAATGGCGCAGGTAAAAGCACGCTGTTTAAAATGATGTTGGGGCTGATTCCACCTACCTCTGGCACGATTAACATTAATAGCACGCCAGTACATGGTGGTGCGTTTCGCGAATTGCGCCGCTCAATTGGCTATCTGCCTGAAAACGTGGTTTTTTATGACAACCTGACTGGTTTGGAAACGCTACAATTCTTTGCTGCACTCAAGGGTTGTGAGCGAGACAAATGTTTACCGTTGCTAGAGAAAGTTGGTTTAGCGCATGCTGCCACCCGTCGCGTAGATGGTTACTCCAAGGGGATGCGTCAGCGTCTTGGTTTTGCGCAAGCGCTACTTGGAAAACCAAGTATCTTATTTCTTGATGAGCCCACAACCGGGCTTGATCCAGAAGGCATCCGCGAGTTTTATTCCATTTTGCACGAGCTCAACACTCAGGGCGTTACGGTCATCATTACCTCACATATTTTGTCAGAAATACAGGAGCGCGTGCAGCGGCTAGCTGTATTAAAATCAGGCAAACTTCATGCTTTAGGCACGGTGCAAGCGTTACGAGAATCAGTAGATTTACCCCTGACCATTCAGGTGCAGCAGCAATGTTCAGCGAATACTTTACAAGTCGCTTTACAAGGGGTTGCACTGGAATCGTTAACCGTGGCAGACAAAACAGCCATCATTCGTTGTCATCGGGCACATAAAATGGAAGTGCTACGCAGGCTAGGGTCGCTGGGTGATGCCTTGCAAGACGTTGTGGTTAAGGAACCTACATTGGAAGATGTATTTCTTGGATATGCAGGTTAAAGGTTGATTTATGTTAAACATTGAAATTTCACAGATTAAAATCATTGCCGCCAAGGAGTTTCGTGACCGCATTCGCAACCGCTGGGTAATCGCGGTGGCTATCATCTTTACCGCGTTCGCACTGGCGATTACCTACTTTGGCTCAGCACAGCAAGGCGAGGTGGGATTGCGTAACATTGAGGTGACCATTGCCAGTTTAGTCAGCTTAGTCATCTACCTTATCCCACTCATTGCCCTGATTCTGGGTTATGACGCTATCGTGGGTGAGCGTGAGCGCGGCTCACTCGACTTGTTATTATCTATGCCCATTACACGTCTGGAACTTTTGCTAGGCAAATTTCTGGGACTTTCAGCGGCTCTTACCAGTGCCACACTGGCAGGCTTTGGGCTAGTTGGCTTGCTACTAGCTTATCAGATCGACCTCAACGCACTGTATCATTATGCTGGGTTTATGGTGAGTGCCATTCTGCTTGGCATGGTGTTTCTCAGCTTGGCTGTCATGGTATCGGTGATTGCTAAAGACCGAGCACGTGCCAGTGGTGGCGCTATCTCGGTATGGTTCCTGTTTGTACTGGTCTATGATTTGCTTTTACTTGGCGTGCTTGTACTTTCAGGCGGGAGTTTCGGTGAGGAGCTGTTTCCCTTATTACTGTTGCTCAACCCCGCCGACATTTTCCGTATCCTTAACATCTTCAGCATGGAAGATATCAAGGTGTTTTATGGCCTAGCTACAGTGTTTCCAACCAGCCTATCCAGTCCGTGGCTGTTGGGCTCCGTAATGATTGCCTGGATTATCATGCCCCTAACCGTTGCTTTATGGAGATTTAAATGAAACAGACCACACTCATTCGCCTTACCCTGTCACTCGTATTTGTTGCTACGCTCACTGCCTGTAATAAGCCCGCCGCACCCGTGAGTCCTCAGGAAATTACTGCTGGAACATCCTGTACGCTGGATGGAATGACCTTAGCAGATTTTCCTGGACCTAAAGCTCAGATTCATTACGCGACAGGAGAACCAGATTATTTTTGCGACACTGTAGAAATGTTTTCAATCTATCTGCGCCCTGAGCAGAAAAAAACCATCACCGGTATTTTTACTCAGGACATGGGCAAAACTGATTGGGAAAAACCACAAGGCAACTGGATTGACGCAAAACAGGCATTTTACGTATTAGGTAGCAAAAAAACGGGCTCCATGGGGCCAACGTTAGCCGCATTTTCAGGCCTGTTAGACGCAGAAACCTTTGCTAAGGAATTTGGAGGTAAGGTGTTGCACTTTAATGACGTTACGCCGGACATGGTGGATTTAACGGGTGGCGTAGTCCATGATGAACATATGTAAATGTTTGTGCTGGACTGTATCAATTGATGGATTTTAATCAATGAATACAGGGGGGGTGTTAGTGCGCCTAATCTATATCGGCAGAATCACACTAGGTCAATTTATATCTTTATGAATAGCCTATAAACGTTGATATTCAACGACTTAAAGACGTCACTAAAAATCAATTTACCTTACACTTTTACCTTACGTTTAAGCTAGTGGATAAGCTAACCCTCCTTGTATAACTTTAACCACTTTATACAGGACATACCATGACACAAGTATCAGCATTAGACCATTCAATCATTAACAGCTTACAGTCACACTTAACTATATTCAGCTACACGGATAGTGAGCTTAATGCTCTAGCTCTAGGTGTCTTAGAAGGATTAAAACTAGCGGGAGCTTCAGCACCTCTCTTAGAGCTGTCTGTACTGTCTGGTAATGTAAAGCGTATGCTTGCGGGTGAGTTATCAGGTTTAGACAGCACAGATGCAGACCTTAATACCTTACTAATTTAGTCAACTATTACAAAAAAATAGGTAACGAGAGTAAACTTAATTCAGTCTACTTTCATTACCTATTGTGTTGTTACTATGAGCTACTCATGAGCTTATCTAAGACAATCTTGCCGCCATGTACCTGTGTTAGTACAGGCTCAATTTTCTTCCACTTCATACCGCTTTCATACATAGACACAGCCATGTTGTACGCTTCGTTGTATGTATCAAGATGTTCATGGTGATTCTTTAATACATCACGTATGCCCATACGATATTTAAGACGTACCTCACCAGCACTTAAACCAGTCAATACTTTGCAGACATAACTCTTTAACTTCTGCTCATGCTCACTAGCTAATTTAGGGCTTCTCTTATATGTAGCATGAGTTAAGCGGTTATCTAGCTTGACAGGGATTACTGCACGACTCTGGTTGTACGCTGCGAGCTTGAATACAATTCGCTCCATGTCTAAGAAGTAAGCGCGGACACTTTGCCCTTCATTAGTCTTAGCTTGCATTGCTAAGTTTGCTGCAAGATTTCTGCTTATTGTGTAATTCTTGGTTGGTGAACCTGATTTGCTGACTTCATCAAGAGCGGAAATTTCCGCGCTTATACTCCTATCATCTAGCAGGGGTTTTACATAACTATCAGCCCAATCACGGAAGCGTTTGTATGGCTTACCAATCTTAGTCCATAAATCTCTAGCATCAATGCAGGGAAGGGCTGGGTCTTCTTTGTATGGCAAGATATGCCTCACATAGACAGCACGCTTTGCAGCATCTTCACTGAGACCAAACTCAATGAGTTGCCTCTGTGTGATATTGTCGTGGCTTAGTGTTAATGAACGTCCATTGCGGACTTGTTTCTTTTTAGTATTACTCATGTTGATTATTTCCTTTGTGTAGTACCTCTCCTGAAAGTCTCCTCCCTCAAAGCCACGTCACCAGCTATCAACAAGCTGGCTCTGAAAGCAATCAGAAAAGGTACGACAGAAAGAAGGTAACGATTTGAGATGAGTCCAGCCTTGAGGATGGCTTAGAGATGGACTTATGGTGTTTCTTGAGGGTACTAGGTATGTATTACATTTATTGATATATAACTATGGGTGTATGTACTTAGAGCAAATGTCTAACACACTCTTTAACTCCAACCTTAACTATCACTTAAGGGGATATACTTAAAGCTACACTTAGAGTATCTATACCTTAAGGTATATACATAAAGGGGGGAGGGAGGGGAGCTTTTCTTACCCCCAATAGTGAGGGGAATTGAACGTCTACGATTACGCTGTTAATCTGCTCTTATCGTGTTTTGTGATTACACGTAAAATTAAGCTCTAAGAGGCAACAAAAAGACCGCCCCATACACATATATAGGACGGTCTTAGATAACACCTTGTAGAGCGTTTATGGGGGGGGTTGCTTACCAATAAAGACTATGTAATACCCAAGCCGACAAGTAGGACACAGCTAGACCACCACCCACAAAGAGAATGAATATAACAAAGTGCTTCATGGTTAAACTCCCCCCTTACCAGCACTACAAGCCCTTTTAACAGATGCTATAGAGATGCCAAAGTGTTCGGCTGTAGCCTTGATGCTTGCTTGATTATTCTCACGCCACTGAGCCACAGCATGGTCATCTATGGTCTTCTCTCTGCCTAGGTTCTTACCTTCGGCTCTGGCTCTCTCAAGTCCAGCCAATTGCCTTATCTTGATGTTCTCACGCTCAAGCTGTGCCATAGCTGCCAGCATAGTCAACATAAAGTTACCTGTAGGCGTAGCGAGGTCAAAGCCTTCACGCATAGACACCACGCTGACACCCTTCTTCTTTAGTGTCTCCACGGTAGCCAGCACATCCATAGTGTTACGACCAAGGCGGTCAATAGCTACCACTACCACAGTATCACCCTGCAAAGCGTTAGCTAATACCTGTGAAAGCTGTGGGCGTTGCATAGCTGGCACTAAGCCAGACACACCATCATCTTGATACCACCTAACAACAGGGTACTTAGCTGTGATTGTCCTGCGTTGGTTCTCGCACGTTTGGTCATCGGTACTTACTCTCGCGTAAGCCCATATAATGTTAGATGTAGTGGTCATATAGTGTCTCCTAAAGGTGGCTCATTAAACATAGCTCACATCTTAGAGGGTGGCTCAAATAATGTCAACAGTTATGAGCTATCTTTATTCATACTATTTGCGAGTGACTTTGTGTAGCTCACAGGGTATACCTTATGAGCCACTTGCTTCTACTCTGCTTTCAGCAAACTCCAACATATCAGCCATAAACTCAAAACATCCATCTAGCAAGGACTCATCAGTTGAATTGAAATTATATTCAGACTGATTTTTGACAATATCTGACATGATTAAGGTAAAAGGTTTTAACAAGTATCCAGCTAACGCACTACTTAAGCCGTTAGCTTCTATTCCAGCTAACAATGAACAAGCTGCCACACTTAGCTTGTGGGGTCTTTCTCCTTGACTGCCATTGAATAGGGATGGATACATTCCCCAAGTTACGTCAACAAGCTTATTAGCTAATGTTTCAGGTGTTTGCCCGAACCCCAACCCCTCATAGCCTTGCTCTGCAAAGTACGTCTGAAGAACTGCCGATGCCTCAGACTTTTTGTAACCGTCTTTAATATTGCTAAACAAACCCATGCTAACTCCATTATTGTTATTGATTGGAGCACACATTCTACAAAGAAAGCCGAAGCAATGCATGAACACTTTATGAACCTGAGTTACCCAATTCTGAAATGGTTTAGCCTGTGGTTTATTGCTACGCATGATGAGTTTGTATAAGCCTGACTCTGAGATGATTAAGTGTGCCTGTCCTCCTCCTCGAAAGGGGTCAATCTTTCTGACCTCTTTTTCAGCAGCTTCTAGGTAAGGTGTAACTTTGCTTGGCTTGTATGTTTGGGCTGTCTTATCCCATCCAATCTCAAGCACTCGGCAGACATCAGCAGCAATAAACCAAGGGTTGCCTTTGGTGTCGGTTAAGATACACTATTACCTACACAAAAAACTTAGGGGTAAAGCTTACAATCCTGCTTGAGAGGGGCTAAGGGGGGAAGCAAGCCTTCCTCAAAGCATCAATGACCTCACGAAAATTTCTAATAAACTATTTAGAGATGATAAAGATTGCGCTATGCTTCATTCATATATGCAGATAAATGAGAGTGGTAAATGACAGACACAAAGTCTCAAGAGGAACTGGAGTTTTATAGTGCTAGTGTAAACGCATGGTACAGCACTGCGCTTGAACACGATAAAAGCTTGCTAACCTTGTCAGCAGGTGGAATAGGCTTACTCATCACGTTACTAACAATGGATGAGATAAAAAGCTGTCTTACTTTGGTTTTATATTCAATAGCAATGGTGTGTTTTGTTATATGCTTAATTTCAGTATTAAAGATATTTAATGGCAATAGGGAACATATAATTAAACTGTTTCAAGGTGATGATAATTTACATGACCCAAAATTAGAGAGACTAGATAAAATTGCATTCTGGAGCTTTATATTCGGAGTTGTTTTTTCCGTGATAGTCGGCATTACAACAGCTTATCAACAATTTTCAAAGAAGGAGCCAAACATGACTGACAATAAATCAAAAACAACTAGAGGTATTGCACAGGATAGTTTTAGTGGGGTTCAGAACTTACAAAAATCCTTCACTGGAGTACAACAGTTAAAGCCTGCAGCTACACCTAATAGCACTACTCAAGCCAGCCAACCTGCCCCAACACAGCAACCTGTTACCCCTGTAAAGAAAGATTAAAGTTGTCATTCGTAAATATCCCAAGACCCGAAAAGAGGGCTTTAAAAGCTGTTGACATAATCAAACCACTCTCAGAAATTGATACGGCATTGCTTAATGAGTTGTTCAGTATTTTCAATCGTAGCTTCATTAGCTTTTACACTAACCATGATTTTAATGGAACGTTTGGTGCCGAACATTGGAATCAGCTTAGTAGATTTTGCGACACTTGGGATGATGTAACCCATGAGTTTGTAGACAAAGATTTAGAGTTAAATAAAAAGCAGCTATATGATGCATCGCTGAGATTGGCTTCAGTCATATCCCAATATACTTCTCCAATTAGTTTAAACTCTTACTCAGTTTATCCAACCCAAAGGGTTTATAGTGATAAAGAGCGTGAAAGATTTAGAGAAGAAGCAGCAGAAATAAATAATGGATGTCCTGCTTTCGTAGCTGAATGTGAGTCATTTATTCGGTATGCTAGAAAACGACTATCTGAGACTTAAATCTTACAAAGACACTTAAGATAAATCTCTTACAACCTGTCAGCTCAACTCAGGGAACGGATAACTAACCTTCTCAATAGCCTTGCGCTTAACTTCAACGCTAATAGCTTTAGCATAGACATTACCTGTAATACCTTTCTTCTCATGTCCGACAATATCAGCTATGTGAAACTCCATTACACCCGCATTAACTAAAGCTGTGATAAAGGTATGTCGTAAAGAGTGAAAGACCTTGAGTCTACTATGACCAGCTTTAATCTTTAGCTTACTAAAGCGACTACTCATAGTGCTAGACCTATCACCAAACTTATCAAGCGTTAAGTTGGGCAACAAATAACCATCTTTAGCATTATCTTTAAGACGCTTAATAACTAACTTAATGTGACTGTGAATAGGTACAGCCCTAACACCCGCTGAAGTCTTAGAGTCTATGATATTAAATAAATCCTCAGCCACATCTTTAACCATCAGACTACACAGCTCATCAATCCTAGCACCTGTATAAGCACCTAAGGTAATCAAGTCAGCCAAGACATCTTCTTGTCTATCTTTAGCCATTGACCATAGCTCAACAATCTCGTGAGGCTCAAAGGGTTCTCTAGGTGCTTTCTTCTTACCTTTGTCAGCTATTACCACTTGATAGAAAGGGTCATCAGTCATCCCTTTGATGTTATAGCGTGACAGGTACTTCCAATAGTTACGACAGCCTTTAATTATCCTTCTCTGAGTATCCTTGGTCACACCTTTAGCGGACAGACCATCCAGCCACAGACTGACCTCCTTCTTACTGACATCCTCAATGATAGGAAATTGTTCAATGAATAGCTTAGTATCTTTGCTGTATTGCTCAATGGTTCTAGGGGTGACTGTAAGCTGCTTCTTCCAGTTATCAAAGTGAAGACTGTGAGGGGTCTTAATACCTGTGGCTACCTGATAGAACTCTTTACCTTGAGCCACTAATCCCATGTTCACATCTTCGTCATCCTCACCTCTAGGATAAGCTAAAGCCAAAGCCTCATCAGTAATGAGAGATTCTATGACTCCCCTTTGCTTGAGGTCTTTAGTATTCTTAAGCTCCTCACTCCATTGGATAGCCCGATTTAATGCGGTTGTATCGTTACCTTTAGCTTGCTCTATGAGTAGCTTCCAGCCAGCCACTAGCTGAGATGCAATAGTGCAAGCCTTACGCTTATCAGGGGTTCCCGTAGACTTCCTAAATCGTAGCGAGGGCAGACCATTAACGCCCCTGAGTTCGGTAGGTACAGTTAAAACTGCATCCCAATTGTTACGAGCTTTCTCTAAGTGATTAGGCATTTATAGTGGTTTTTGCGGGTGGATAAGGAAGGCTAGTTTACCTTACTCATTTACCTTACACAATGACCATGAAATATATTACAATCAATGAATACAAGGGAGGTTAGTGCGCCTAATCTATATCGGCAGAGTCACACTAGGTCAATGACGACTCATCGGCAAGGCTGGAGTAAACTCATTACCTTGCTTACTGCCTTATTCACTGCACTAACGCGTTCAATTCTACCATGCTAAGTTCCATGAGGTATTCATGCATATAATCTTCACCTATGGTTATATTTTATAGGCGTTTAGCATTTAGATGCTACTAGGGGCGTATTTCTGGATAAATTGCCAGATTTTACTGACCGTTATGTGAAGTTGAGTTGAGGGCGAAATTGAGGAATCTGGAGGAGTTGTTTACTGCATTGGCTAAGTCTCCATTTAGGCGTAGCTTTGAGTTACGCGCTAAAGATTTAGCTTACCTACAGCAAAAGGGGCTATCTGAAGTGCTTGACCATGCTGAAGACTTCATCGGTAAGCGGTTAGCTCCAGCAGTAATCGCTAACGATGGCAAACAAACCCCTATGCGTGGTCACCCTGTATTCGTGGCGCAGCATGCCACCGCTTGTTGTTGTCGCGGATGTCTGCAAAAATGGCATAAAATCCCGCAACGGCGTGAACTCACATTAGCGGAGCAGGCTTATGTCGTGGTGGTGATTGAAAAATGGCTGCAGCAGCGCGTGCAACCATTTTAAAGTGAGAAATTAGCCGAATGTGCCGTCTATCCGCGGTTTGAGTAATATGGGGGCATAAATCACCACAAAAATGGTAAACCCAATCACCCAGAACAAAGCTGAGATTAACACCCAGCTTGCATAATGTTGCATGGCAAGCATGGGCACAAAAATACGAAATACGGCACTGACCATGATCGCTGCAAAAGCGAACCTTAGCCAAGGTGAAGATTTTCTAATATCGCGCCCGGTATGACCCAACGCTACCCGCGCCATCATGCCCATGGTCATTAAGCCCACACCGCCGATAGTAAAAAGATGCAAAGTCAAAATAGCAGGTATGGTGAGTTGCGATTGTAAGCCGTAACATAAAAAGCCAAGGTTAATGATCCATAAGGATAAATACAAGCTCCACAGCAAAGGCACTTGCCATATACCGTGCGTGTACCAATTACGTAAACGATAGCTATTAAGCGTGAACAAAGTCAGCGCTAACCATGAGGTTAGGCTAGGTAAGTGCAAAAAAACTTCATTGATAAACAGCGCCAAAAATAAAACCAAGAGGCTGATGTCCAGCCACTTGTATTGTTTTAAATTGACTTTATGTTCTGCGCCAAGATTAGCAACACCGCGTTCAATAAAAAACGGGATCACACGGCGTCCCATCATTAAAATAAGGCTGATAAATAACAGCACCGCACCATTGATAGCGTACAGCATACCGTCTTGCAACAGGCCATAGCAGCCCAAATAGAACACTATGTTACCTATCCATAGCAATACAACTTTAGCCACTACCGCAAGTTGCGGCCATTGTTTTGCACTTACAATCGGCTTTGCGATTGCCCAAATTAGTATCAAACCAAACAGCAAGTCTGCAACTGCCGCCCACAGCAGTAAACTTGTACCAAATAAAAACAATACCCGCGCCAGGCACCACAGCAGAAATAAACCCATTAAAGGCTTACCATTAAGGGTTTGCACCCCTGTCCAGTTTTTAACTGCTGTGAGCAAGAACCCTGCAACGACCGCTAGACCATAGCCATAAAGCATTTCATGCGCATGCCATTGGCTATTAGTAATAGCGCTTATTTGCACAAAGCTGTGTGCAGAATAAATCAGCATCCACCACACAATAGAAACCACAGCAAAAATACTGGCGCCTAAAAAGAATGGGCGGAAGCCAAGATTAAACAAAGCGAAACCTTTAACCTGACTAGGCTTACTTATCTGAATTTGTAGCACTGCCATAATGATTGCGCCTTTTAGATACTCAAAAAACTCACGCTATGATAGCGTTAGAACAACCATATTGCCTTGATATAGAACATGACATAAATTAACTTCGTAAATAATTGACCACAATTGGCAGCAATACCGCACTCAGTACGCCATTTAAACCCATTGCCATACTGGCGTAGGTGCCGGCCTCTTCATTCACGCTAAAGGCGCGCGTAATACCCAAACCATGCGCGCCCACGCCAATTGCAGTACCGCGTATCCACCATGGCTTTATACGTAAAAAATTCATGATGAATGGCGCCAAAATAGCGCCCAGCATACCTGTTGCCACGGTAAACACCGCAGTTAACGTAGGCGACACATGAATGCGCTCGGCAATACCCATGGCAATCGGCGCGGTGACGGATTTTGCATACATACTACCGACAATGTTATCGCCCGCACCTAGCATACTGGCAATACTCACTGCGCTGCCAATAGAAACTGCACTACCAATCAGCAACGCCAGCGTCATTGGCACCAGCTTGCCTTTTAAGCTGCTGCAACCGCGATAGATTGGCACCGCCAGTGCTACCGTTGCTGTACCTAGTAAAAAATGCACAAACTGTGCGCCTTCAAAATACTTTTGATAGGGCATGTCTATGGCATAAATGCAAAATGTAGCCAGCAATACTGAAATAGCTACTGGATTTACAATGGGGTTGCGGTTGGCCTTAACATACAAAGTGTAACCAAGCTGATAGGTTGCCAAGGTGAGAATAAGCGCAAATAAAGGGCTGCCAGAAAGATAAACCCAAATTTCAGCAATCGGGAGTCGCTCATTCATCATGCGCACGCTTTGCAAAAAACTTTAATACCAGTGCGGTGGTGGCAATAGTTAACACCACGCTGATTAACAAGGCAGCTGTGACGGCCAATGCGTGGGTTTTTAAATCAGGTAAAAACAAAATCACCCCGACTGAGGCCGGCACAAAAAGCAATCCCAAATGCTGCCTGAAACTGTCTGCAACCATGCCAAGCGGCTGGTTTACCTCACCTTTAACCAGCAAAAATGCCAATAAAAATAACAAACCCAACACCGGGCCTGGAATGTTAGGCAATAATAATATGGACACCAACTCGCCCAAGCCCTGCCAAATCAATAGCTGTACCAAGCCGTTAATCATTAGATGCGCTTTCGATGGTTAAAAAAATCTATTTTTAGAAATTAAAGACAGTTTTAACACAAGCTTTGATGTGATGGCAAACTTAAAAGTTAAAGCTGATGGCGCCGTAAAATAACAGGATCCACTGGTTTTAAAGCGTTAAAATTCTTGCTTGTAAATCAGCGCTGTAATTTAGCGTTAAAGCCGACTCATTGAGAGCGATGGATGCGCGTCGCAAGCGGCTTTAATGTGCTGCACAAAAACAGCGAATGCTTATTTTTTGGGCACAACACCCGATTTAGTAGGCGTTATAAATGATGTGGGCACCACGACATCTTTACTCTTTTTAGGTTTTTTTGTTTCTTTGTTACTTTTAATTTGACCTTTGGCCATGATACTTCTCCTATGATAAATATTGCGCCTTCATCATAGGCTTATTGCAGAATATAAGTGGATTTTTTACACTCTCTCAACGTGCTGGCGCCAGTTTTAGGTTAAAAAATAGCGCCAACTCAGGTTTAAGTTAACTGCCAAAATGACTTATTTTATTAGCTTGGACTGGTTCATCACCAACGCCTCAAACTCACTCTCTGGCAACGGTTTGCTGAAATAGTAGCCTTGCAGCTCATCACAACCAATTAATTTAAGATAGTCATACTGATAACTGGTTTCTACACCTTCTGCAATGACCTTCATCCCCAAGCTCTGCCCAAGTACGATGATTGCTTTAAGTATAGCCATGTTGGCGGGGTCATTTTCAAGGCTACTGACAAAGGCTTTGTCGATTTTCAAGCGATCAATTGGGAAGTCTTTTAAGTAAGCAAGGCTAGAATAACCAGTACCAAAATCATCTATTGCCAATTTGACACCTATCATTTTCAATGAGTGCAGTGTTTCTATAAATTTGGCGGCATCGTCTATTAGTGTGCTTTCTGTAATTTCGAGTTCCAGACAGTCTGAATCCAGCTCAGTGGTTTCCAAAATTTGTTTGATAGTTTTGGCTAGATTCGGCTGCCTGAATTGGCGTGGCGAAACATTGACTGCAATGGGAAAGGGACGCCCTATTTTTTCTTTTAATTCTTTTGCTTTTTTACAGGCTGTTGTTAGTACCCACTCGCCTATTTTCTCAATAAGACCGGTTTCTTCAGCAATCTGAATGAATCTGATGGGGCCGATTAACTCTTCGCCAGGAGGTTGCCAGCGTATCAGAGCCTCTGCGCCACTGATTAAACCAGTTGCAAAATCTACTTTAGGTTGGTAGTAGAGTAGAAATTCGCCATGTTCTATCGCAAGGCGTAATTTATACTCCATCATTACACGCTCGGTTAATGCTTTGTTTAATTCTGAGGTATAAATTTGATAATTGTTGCGACCCGCTTTTTTCGCCTTATACATTGCGGAATCAGCATTTTTAAGTAACGCGTTTGGTTCAACACCATCATCTGGGTAAATGCTGATACCTATGCTGCAGGTGACTAAATAATCCAGTTCATTAATCACGCATGGCTCAGCAACGCTGGATAGAATACGTTGCATGCTAAGCGAGATGTCGTTCACATTGTTGATATTGGTAATCAATATTACAAACTCATCGCCACCTAGCCTCACCACAGTATCTACTTCCCGAACGCAACTAGACAAGCGCTGAGACATTATCAATAATAATTGATCGCCTACCTCATGTCCCATGCTGTCGTTAATGAGTTTAAACTGGTCGAGGTCAAGAAACGCAACCGCCATTTTATTTTTGTAACGATCCGCAAAGTTAATGCATAGTTGAAGCCGATCATTCAACATATAACGATTGGGCAATCCCGTCAGGCTATCATGCGTAGCTTGATGCTCAAGTTGAGTGTCATAGCTTTTTCGCGCACTAATATCCTCAACGGTGCCTTCGTAGTGAAGTAACCGTCCGGCTTCATCGTACACCATACGTGCATTTTCAGAAATCCAGATGGTGCTGCCATCTTTTTTGTAAACTAACGATTCAAAATTCTGCACGTTTTGATGATTTTCAATGGCCTGCACAAACTCCTCACGGCGGCCACAGGCAACATAAAGTTGTTGCTGAATATTATTAAATGCACTCATTAACTCTTCTGGTGAACTGTAGCCATACATACGCGCCAAAGCAGGGTTAACCATCAGATAGCGTCCGTCAGGTGACGTTTGAAATATACCTTCCACTGCATTTTCAAATATGGATCGATAACGAGATTCTGCTTCACGCAATGACTGTTCAATATTCTTACGTTTTGTGATGTTTTGAATTAAGCCTTTTATTGCATGGATTTGACCTTTATCGTTATAGATTGGGTTTCCGCGTTCAGACACCCAAATAATGCTGCCATTTGCATGCCGAATGCGGTATTCGATTTCAAAGCGAATGCCAAGTTTGACTGCCTCATCAATCTCGTTGCGCACCATCTGGCGATCATTCTCAAAAGTAATTTCTTCATATGAAATCAGATTATTGAAAATTAGATCATTTGGATTGTAACCTGTTAAACCTTTACATCCGGCACTAGCAAAAATCATGGTCCAGTACTCATCATAGAGGTTGCAGTAAACCAGAGCATCCATATTGCCCACTAGATTTTCCAGCATCTGCAGGCGATCATCTATGAAGGAGTCAGCAGTAATCAGGGTTTTAGTTTTTGAAGATGATAAGTTCATTGGTTTGGCATACAGCTAAAAGAACACCTGAAAGTTTATTTGTTTAAACATAAAGCAGTATTCATGCCGACTTGATTTACGTGCAGCTAATACTTAACTTTGTTGTATGACACCTTGCCATCGGTATCGCTATATCAAACAAATAATAAATTTTTAGATTTAATGCATATTAAAAGTGCTGACATGTGAGCGAATGCACCAAAACTAAGCAACTGCTGAAAATCACATATCTTGGCATTAGACATAGCGATGAAAAATAAGAATATTTTCTGATGGCGCATATTTTGCTTACCAATTACTTAAAAGGTCATTAAGTTACCTATAACAATCACTATATGAGCATGAAGATGAGCCAAATAACACCAATTCAGATCGATAACTTTCTTCCTTACATGCGTGACGTGGTTCGTTGCGAACAGTCTTTGCATGAGCTTAATCTGATGTGGCGCATTATTGAGTCTTCTGCCAAGATGAACTGTCCAGTGGAGGCCAAAAGTATTTTGCCTACTATGGCAGCAACGCGCGTAGGTTTTAATCGGCTTGAAAAAGAGCTGGTACTGAGTTTAGTGCAAGAAAAAGTAGCAACAGTGTTGAATGAAATCGGCACAAAAGCACAGTATGTCATTGATATTTTAGTACGTAATCTTTATGAGCGTACAGCAGACGTTGGCTTTCTTGCTACTGATAAAGAATTGTGTGCGTTTGTAGCTGGCATATCTGGCAATGAAGATAAAATCCGTGCCCGGTTGCGTGCCTATAGAAGTAAATACACGGTTTATGATGAGATTATATTGCTGGATGTGGATGGCAATGTGTTGGTGCAGATTAATCAGGAGACGCCAATCGAAGGTAGCTTGGACCCGCTCATTTTAGACACTTTGACATCAGATCAGTATGTAGAAACCTATCGCGCTACAGATTTGCGGCCGAATAAAGATAAAGCGCTTATTTATTCCAAACGCATGTTGCATCCTGAAACGGGTGCAGTCATCGGCTTGTTGTGTTTGT
>JBAYTS010000024.1:0-48910 GCA_041675545.1 Methylotenera sp. | reverse complement strand
TACGCCTTCGTGACCAACTGTTCACTGGGATTGTTTGGGGAGCAGCTTTGCTGGTAACAGGCAGCTTCCTGTGGCTGTTATCAGACATGCTGATACATGGAGCAGGTCAATTGTCTTGGAGTTTTCTCACGGCTGAAACTGAAAACGCCGGCCGTGCTGGCGGTATTGGTCCAATTTTAGTTTCCACTTTGTTAATTTTGGCAGTGGCCATGTTGGTTGCAGGCCCGATTGGTTTGGCAACAGCTGTATTGTTAAGTGAATTTATTGCAAAAGATAACCGCGTTGCACGCGCGATCGGCATGAGTATCGATGTGCTGGCTGGGGTGCCTTCTATTGTATTTGGCTTATTTGGTATGGCATTCTTTAGCGCATATTTGGGACTAGGGTTTTCAATCCTGGCGGGCGGGCTCACTTTGGCTTGCATGGTGTTGCCCATTTTAATACGCACTATAGAAGAAGGCCTAAGCGCGGTGCCAGATGAATGGCGCAAAGGTGCGGCTGTACTTGGCATGTCAAGATTATCCGCATTACTCCACATCTTACTGCCAGCCGCAGCACCAGCATTGGCGGCAGGTCTCATGCTTGGCATCGGCCGCGCGATGGCTGAGACCGCTGCACTGATATTTACCAGTGGCTATGTAGATCGCATGCCCTCCTCCTTGCACGATTCAGGCCGTGCGCTTGCGGTACACATTTATGACCTTTCCATGAATGTGGCAGGCGGCGATGCGAATGCCTATGCGTCAGCATTGGTGCTGGTTATCATGCTGATTATCATCAACAACATCGCACTCTGGCTGGCAAGTAGTCTTTTGCAAAAAAGGATTTCACACGTATGACACAAGATAAAGAAGCACCAACTCCTTGTTGTAACGAAGTTGCCAACAACAACGCCTACACTTTAGGGCCAATAGAAGCTGGTACACCTTGCTGCGAACCCATCCCTGCTATTCGTGTACAAAACCTCACCTTAAGCTACAACAAACAGCCTGCGCTCGATAATATTTCACTGGATATTTACCGTGGTTGCATCACCGCACTGATTGGGCCTTCAGGTTGCGGCAAAACGAGTTTTCTTTCCAGCCTCAATCGATTAACTGATTTAATCCCCAATTGCACTGTGACAGGCAGTATTGAAATTGAAAATACAGACATTCATGCTGCCAATCTGGATGTGCAGGCACTGCGACGACGCGTTGGCATGATTTTTCAAAAGCCCAATCCGTTTCCACTTTCAATTCGACGCAACATTCAAATGCCGCTTCGTGAACACGGTGTGAAAGACCACGTCATGCTTGAAAACAAACTGCAAGCAGCCTTACAGGATGTGGGCTTATGGGATGAAGTGAAAGACAGGTTAGACAGCTCTGCGCTTTCTCTCTCTGGCGGGCAGCAGCAGCGCTTGTGCATTGCACGTGCATTAGCATTGGCGCCTGAGATTTTATTGATGGATGAACCATGTAGTGCACTTGACCCACTGTCATCAGCAGTGGTGGAAGATTTAATTCTAAGCTTAAGTGGACGCTATACCGTGGTCATTGTGACGCACAATCTGGCACAAGCGCGCCGCATCGCCAACTATGCAGGCTTTTTTTGGGCAAAAGAACGTACTGGAAAACTGGTTGAGTTTGGTCGTTGCCAGCAGATATTTGAATCCCCAGTACATGAGCTTACCGCAGCTTATGTAAGTGGTGCCAGGGGTTGATTGCAAGTTAAGGAGTTGATGATGAGAGACTTTTTGTTTGTTGCATGCGTCATATTCACTTCACTTATTTCCAGCGCAAGTGCTGACCCGAATAGTCAAAACGGATTTAATCTGAATGGTGCTTTAGTCCCTGTTGATGAGATTTTATCAGGTGGTCCGCCCAGAGATGGCATACCTGCTATTGATAAGCCTGTTTTCTTAAAAGCAGATAATGCAAAAGAAGTACGTGATAACGCACGGGTGCTAGGCATCACGCGTAATGGCGTGAGTAAGGCTTATCCAATCAGCATGATGAACTATCATGAAATCGTCAACGATCGTTTTAATGATGAAGCCATTGCTGTGACTTATTGTCCACTTTGTGGGTCTGGCGTTGCCTTCAAAACAGATGTAGCGGGTTACCAATTGCAGTTTGGCGTGTCAGGCTTGCTGTATAACAGCGATGTACTACTTTACGATCGCAGAACCAACTCATTGTGGTCACAATTATTATCCAAAGCGATTACTGGCTCACTTAAAGGCAAAGAATTAACACGCATCCCCATTGAACACACCACCTGGGCTGATTGGCGCACACAAAACCCAGAGACTTTAGTGTTAAGCCAAGACACTGGTTATCGACGAGACTATCAAGATAATCCATATGCGGGTTATGATGAACATGAAGGTGTTTATTTCCCCGTTAGTTTTCGTTCAAAAGGCTACCATCCAAAAGAGCAAGTGCTTGGCATTAATATCAATCATCAAGCAAAAGCCTACCCATTTGTTGAGCTAGGAAAAGCGTCAAAAAACAATATGATTGAAATTAAAGATGAAGTGGCTGGGCAAATAATCACGGTACGCTTCGATAAAATGCACAAATCAGCCAAAGCCTTTGATGCTGAAGGCAAGCAGATTGCTGGCACCACTTTGTATTGGTTTGCATGGTTTACCTTTAATCCTAAAACCACAGTTTTTAAAGTGAAGTAAGCAGTATTTATTCCGCAATATGATGCCCAACCCTAGTTAAGGAGCCTTAAAATGAACCCTGATATCCCCCAAAAATCACCCTATGCAGTAGAAGTTGAAGCTGGTAAAAATTATTACTGGTGCGCCTGTGGCAAGAGTAAAAACCAGCCTTTTTGTGACGGTGCGCATCAAGGTTCAACATTTTCACCCGTTGCTTACAAGGCTGAAGAAAATAAAACCATTTATTTTTGCGGATGTAAACACAGTGCAAATCAGCCATTCTGCGATGGTGCGCACAGCAAGCTATAAAAAAATAACTTTGTAGCGTCAATGTTTTCAAAAAATGGGCCACTTTTGGGAATCGCCAGTGCAACGTTATATTGATGAATGCCTGCAAGGCAAAGCAAGAGCTAGCAACAAATACCTCAATATGCGATGGATAGCGTCAATGGTGGCAGAGATTCACCGTATATTAGTGCGCGGCGGCATCTTCATGTATCCAACCGATAGCAAAATAAAACAGCAAGGTGGTAACTGCGTATGCTCTACGAGTCTGTCCCATGAGTTTTATTGTGGAGCAAGCAGCCTCTACAGGATATGAAAATATTATGGATGTGATACCAAGCACGATACATCAGCGTATCGGGGTGATGATGGGCTCAAAAAACGAGATAGCTCAAGTAGTTGGCTGTAATCACGTATAGCCAATTAAGCTTGACACAATACATCCTCCCTATCATTCATCAAGAGGAATCAACATGTCTAATCAACCAACACTTATCCTACTGACCTTATACTTTACTTCGCCAGTATTCAGGAATCTCATCCCGATAGCGACGAAAAATTAAATTAGCCACTAAAGCTGTCCAACCAGCTTGATGTTGCGCCCCCAAGCCTAGCCCAGTATCAGCATGATAATACTCATGCAGCATCAGCAATTCGCGCCAATGCGGATCATGCTGCTTTGGGTGGTCAACAGAAAAAGCTGGAACATTACCATGGCTATCACGGCGCACCACATCCACCACGCGATCAGCTAACAGTACAGCCGCTTGCTTTAAGGTAATGGATTGCCCATCTAAACAGGGTGCAGGAAAAGTATAGCCATCACCTAAGTAACGCGCATATTTCTCTAGCACCTGAATCAGCATGTAATTGGTGGGCATCCATACTGGCCCGCGCCAATTGGAGTTGCCGCCGAACAGACCTGAATTGGATTCACCGGGGACATATTCGATCATCGCACTGCCAATGCCCGGTATATGCCCCAAGTCTGAACGTGTGGCGTGCAGTTTTGACACACTGCGCACGCCGTAGCGAGATAAAAACTGTTCTTCATCAAATATCCGCGTTAATATGCGCGTCAGCATGTAAATATCAACTACTGCCAGCATATGTTCCCCTTTGTCATTGGTGTGTGAAGGGCATGCACAGTAGATATGGCCATCCAGCATGCCGCCTTGATTCTTATTCATCACTGCAGCAAATCGGGGGGCATTTTTTAACAGGCTGGGATCAATAATCTCACAAGCAAACAATGGGATAATGCCCACCCAGGAAAACACATCAATACGCTTGATACTGCCATCTTGCAATTCCACCAGATCTTTGAAAAATCCGTCTTCTTCATCCCACAGTGAGGTTGAAATCGCACTAACACCAGCCATGGTCTGGGCAATCGCGAGAAACTGGCTATAGCATTGAATTGCAATATCTTCGTAACTGGCATCCTCAGAGGCAATCTCAAGCGCCATGGCTGTGAGATTGAGTGCAAACATTGCCATCCAACCCGTTGCATCAGCTTGTTTTAACATATAGCCAACTGGCAATGGCTGCGAACGGTCATACACTGAGATGTTATCCAACCCTAGAAATCCACCGCCGAATACATTCTGTCCTTCGGCATCCTTGCGGTTGATCCACCATGCGTAATTAAGCAGTAATTTATGCAGCACACGTTTTAAAAAAGCAATGTCTCCTTTGCCACTTTGTATCCTATCGGCACGAAAGACCTTGAGCGCACCCATCGCATGCACAGGTGGATTGGTATCACCCAATGCCCACTCATAAGCAGGAATCTGTCCATTGGGATGCATATAGCGTTCAGATACCAATAACTCAATCTGATTTTTGGCAAAATTGACATCTACCGGCGCAAAAGCCGCACAGTGAAATGCCAAATCCCAAGCAGCAAACCAGGGATACTCCCATTTATCCGGCATGGAAATCACATCGGCTGCCTGCAAATGCTTCCAGTGCGCATTGCGTCCATGTTTGCGAGACTCTGGTGGCGCCGACGCATCACCCTTCAGCCAGGTATTTACATCGTAGTGATAAAACTGTTTATTCCAGATCAATCCAGAAAAAGCCTGTCGCATGATGCGAAAATCTTCTTCTGATGCCTGAGGCAGGAGTTCTCGATAAAATTGGACAAATTCAGACTGCCGCTGCACTAACACCTGTTGATGCATAGCAAATGGTCGCGTGTTCGGTCTTACTGACAATACCAGATCAATACTTTCAGTTTCTCCAGCAACTACAGTAATCTTATGCACGGCTGCAAATTTCGTCCCTTGCTGTTGCGGGTTCACCGCTTTATGCTCGTTGTGGATGAGGTAGCGATGAAACGCATCTTTGACATAAGGGCTGGTATTGGGCAATCCCCAAAGCTTTGTATTGTTGCTCTCATTTTCTGTATAAAGCAGGTCGGCCGCTTGCTTGCCATAAAGCGCATAGGTTCCCAATGTTGCGTGTTCTGCTCGCACTGCCCAAGCGGCGCCATCAGGCGCTTGGGTTGCAAACATAGATGGTTTTTCTATACCCTCCTCTAACCAAGACCATGTATTACGAAACCACAGTTGTGGCAGCAGCCAAAGCGTAGCTGCTTTGTCGCCGCGATTGGTTACCTGAATATGAATGTGCAGCTCATCCGTTTCCGCTTTCGCGTATTGCACTTCCACATCCCAATAACGGTTTTCAGCAAATACGCCGCTATCCAGCAATGTATAAGCTGGCACATCACGACCACGTCTGGCGTTTTCTTCAATTAAATTCTGGTATGGAAATTCAGCTTGGGGATACTTGTAGAGGTAATGCAGCCATGCGTGAGAAGGCAGTGCCCCCTTGTAAAAATAATGCTCTTTCACATCTTCGCCGTGATTGCCCTGATTACCGGTTAAACCAAAAGCGCGTTCTTTCAGAATGGGATCTTCACCATTCCACAGGGCAATTGAAAAACAAAGGCGTTGCTCTTCATCCGATATGCCACCTAAACCATCTTCATTCCAACGATAAGCTCGAGAGCGAGACTGTTCATGATCTAAATACTCCCAGGCTGTTCCGTCTGCGCTGTAATCCTCACGTACCGTACCCCATGCGCGTTCAGAAAGATAAGGCCCCCATAACCTCCAATTACTTTTAGCCCGATGTTGAGCTTCCAAGCGTTTCTGCTCTGCATTAAGTGATTTCTTGTTCTTTACACCAGATCCCATGATGTCACCTTTCGCTACTTTGATAAGTTTACCTGGTTGATTTTCCATGAGCATCGCTCTTGCGTGCACGTTCCAGCTTTACCCAAGCTTCTATTACGCAGGCCACACTCCATGCCTGCGAAGGCGCACCGCGTGCGGTGTGTGGATAGTCTCCATCAAAAATCTCGGATACTGAACCCAAGCCAGCATCTAACAAATGAGTTCTTATCGCTTCCAGACGTGAAAGTGCCAACTCTGCATTTCCTGTTGCACGGTGTTCAGCCAATGCAAAATGAGGTAGAAGCCAAGCCCAAACCGTACCCTGATGGTAAGCTGAATCACGCTCCCATACGCCACCTTTGTAATGGGGGTGATAATCGGGATGCTCAGGTGACAACGTACGCAAACCATATGGGGTTAGTAGATGCTTCGTCACTTCTTTCACTACACGCGCCTGAGTTTTTTGTTCAAGAGGTGAGTAATGCAAACTCACTGCAAATATCTGATTAGGGCGTACGCTAGCGTCCCTCCCTACTTCGCCATCCAGTACATCATAAAGTCCGCCTCTTGATTTGATAAACCGCGTAAAACTGGCACGTACTTGTGTTGCCATATGCGCATAGGGTGAATCTTTCTTTTTTAATAGCAGGCTAAATGCTGCCATACACTCCAGCGCATTGAACCACAATGCGTTCACCTCAACCGGCTTGCCGTGGCGTGGTGTCACTACAAAATCTCCCACTTTGGCATCCATCCATGTCAGTTGCACCCCTGCCTCACCTGCACGCAGCAAGCCGTCACTGGCATCGACGCCTATGCCATAGCGCGTACCGCGCACATGCCAATCAATAATATCCTCCAATACGGGGTAAATTTCTTTCAAGCCTGCAATATCTCCGCTCACAGACAGATAGGAGCGCCATGCTTCTATATACCATAGCGCAGCATCTACCGTATTGTATTGTGGCGCTTCACCATGCTCTGGAAAATTATTTGGTAGCATGCCTTTGTCAATAAAACGGGCAAAGGTCGTCAGAATATTTTTAGCAGAAGAAAACCGTCCGGTTTTAAGCGTCAAGCCAGGCAAGGCAATCATGGTGTCACGCCCCCAATCCCCAAACCAGGGGTAACCGGCAATGACAGATTCACCATAAGAAAAACCTTCTACTGGTCTGGTAATCAAGAAGCTATCAGCCGCCAGCAACAATTGTCGGATCCAGCAAGGGGTTTCACAAAGCTCAGGAACTAGCATCCCTGCGCGCGTCAGCTGTGCAACATCATGTGCTTGTCTACGCCGCATAGATTCAGTTATGTAAGGTGATGCATCCGGTTCAAGCGAAGCAACTAAACCGCTCCATTCGTTCCAAATCTGCATATGCAGATGCGCTACGCAAAGATGCGCATCGCGGTCTGCTAGTCCACGCTCAGTTTCATGTGATAAAGCAAAATCTTCAATCCATTGATGTTCACTATGCAGTTGGCCGCATTTCGTCTTAAAGTGTAATGTTGGCTGACCATGCTGCCGCAAGGACAGCTGCGTTTCATCACCTTCAATGACTGGATTGAACGCCCACATATTAGACTCATCATGATGATCACGCTGGTTTACCAGCAAATCAGCCGTAATAGTGATTGGACGGTTAATTTCATTGAGCAGCCTCCAGGCAATATAGGTTGTGTTCTGACCATGCTCCATCCAGATACATTGCTCTATGATTAAGTCATCTATCGTAAACCGCCAAATGGGCATGGTGCCATCCAGACGGAAAGATTCAATATGCGCATAACCACGCGGTTCTACTGCCCCGCTTCCCCAGTGATTACTGAATAAAGGATAAGATTTTTCACCGTCATGCAAAGTTGCATCAGCTTTAGAAAAAACCAAATTTCTACCTAGAGGCGCTTGTGTCGGCGCTATAAGCAGCCCATGATATCGTCGCATTAGACTTTGAGATATTGTACCGGCAGCATAGCCGCCGAGACCATTTGCCACCCACCATTCATGATTGTTACTTTGCGTATAATCATTGCAAATTTCACGTCCGAAGTGAACAATGTCAGGTAGCTTAGCTTTCATTTTTATGGCTCCTTTACATATGGGCTGACTTTAAGTCATTCGTCATCATGCTTAACAATAATTCTAGGCTACTTAACTATTCAAATCGTACCCTTGCCTATTAGACGAAAACTATCGCAGTTGTTTACAATTATCTTGAAAGAAATAAAATCAATCACACCATGTAAGATTTAGTGAAACCAATCGTCTAATGCCTAACATCACTCGATATGTCAGTGATGCATGATTGATTTTTAATACTATTTCTGGATCTCAAAATGAAATTTACAACCATCGCAAAAACCCTATTATCTACCGGCGCCATGGTCATGGCTGTAACCGGCACCGCGCTAGCTGCTACCTGTGGTGCTAACCCATGCGCAGGCAAACACAAACACCATCAAAATAACCCTTGTGCCGCCAAGAACCCATGCGCAGCTAAAAGCCCATGTAAAGCAAATCCATGTACGGCAAACCCATGTGCTGCGAAGAATCCATGCGCAGCTAAAAATCCTTGTGCAGCCAAGAATCCATGCGCTGCCAAAAGTCACTAAATGACCGCGGCCTTACCTCCGCATAGCTATGGTTTGGCGCTAATTCCGCCAGAAGAATCTGCATCCGCCGCACCACTCAGAGCGGATGCAGTTCCTATTCCTGACCTTGACGCCCTACCGTTACAACAGTTAATTCTAATGCGTCAGGCGGGCGAGGAAGTCCTGACCTGTTACCGTGTGCTGAAAAAAACAGGCCTCAATCTGGTAGGGGAAGTATTGCGCGACAGCCTCAGTGCCGGTCAGACATTCTACGAGCTTGAGCACTATCCGCCAGACGATGTCTACGACACCGACAGCCACGCGCAATACTATTACCACGCACACCGCAGCGAAGCAGGAGAACATGGACACTTTCACACATTCCTTCGTCCGCGCGGTATGCCTGCCAATGTGACTCCTATCGAATACCCAGCCACGGACCCGTGGCCACAAGGCGATGAAGCACTTTCGCACTTAATCGCAATCGCCATGGACGCGTACGGTTACCCAACCGGCCTTTTCACCGTTAATCGCTGGGTAACTGCAGAAGCATGGTACCCAGCTGATCAAGTGATTCGCATGCTGGACCATTTCGTGATTGATCACGCTTTTCCTTCATGGCCAGTAAACCGTTGGATTAGCGCAATGTTCATACTTTACCGCCCTCACATGGAAGCACTGTTGCTACACCGTGACCACGTAATCTGGGACTGGGCAAAGCGACATCCAGGGCAGGATGTATTTGAAGACCGTACACTGGACCTCACTAGTTATCAACCCATTCAAGTGGAAGATATGCTAGCCGAACTTGATCGTCTCATTGCACTAAAAACATGAATGCCTAAAGCGGAACAAAGCCGCATACGCACTATTTGGCTAACCACATTAGCACTCGTTGCTTTTGCAGCGAACTCGCTACTTTGCCGACAGGCGCTTGCTCAACCAGCGATTGATGCAGCGAGTTTTTCGCTAATCCGACTGTTATCTGGTGCAGTTACTTTGTGGCTAATTGTCGTTTTGTCGAAACAAAAAACTGCTGAACAATCCGCTAAACAATCTGGTGGCAACTGGCTCTCGGCCTGTATGCTGTTTTTGTATGTAGTGGGATTTTCCTTCGCCTACCTTAGCCTGAGCGCGGGCGTCGGCGCGCTGATCCTGTTTGGCGCGGTACAGGCCACCATGCTGCTTGCCGCAATTATGTCAGGTGAGCGACCATATCGCGTAGAGTGGTTTGGATTACTGCTTGCCCTTTTAGGACTGATTTATCTGGTGCTACCGGGATTAGCAGCGCCGCCGCTATTGGGATCTGTTTTCATGACAGTTGCTGGCTTTGCCTGGGGCCTCTATTCACTTCGCGGGCGTGGCGTAACCGAGCCGCTAGCTGCAACCATGTGGAATTTCATTCGTGCTGTACCGTTAGCCGCTGTGGTTTTTCTGCTTTCATTCAAACACATCCACATTTCACCGGCAGGCGCATTACCTGCCATGCTGTCAGGCGCACTCGCTTCCGGTGTTGGCTACGCCATCTGGTATGCTGCACTGCGGGGACTGTCAGCAACACATGCTGCCACTCTGCAACTTGCAGTGCCAGTGCTGGCGGCAATGGGTGGCGTACTTTTTTTATCCGAAGCAATCTCGCTACGCCTCATCATAGCCGCCCTCATGATCCTCGGTGGTGTCGGTCTCGTTATTATAGGACGGGAATATCTTGCCCGGAAGACATAACGGTTGAGTTCAGCGGCGCGCGATAGTGCGTCCACTGGAACGATTTGTTACACGTTTTTTTTCACAATTACCGGTGCTCCCCAGTCTTTTTCAAGCATCTTTCTCATGCTGGCCAAATCGGCGCTACCAATGCGTTTTGATAGTTGGCTTTCAATTTCAGAAAAAGTATTCAAGGCCGCAGTAACGTTGGCTTTCCCTTGGTCTGTCAAAACAACAGTTTTTGCGCTTGAATTGGTTGGATCAATCTCTGTTTTTACCAGTTTTAATCTTTCTAACTCTTTAACACTTTTCTGTGCAGCTTGCCTTGAGACGCCTAGTCGTCGAGCCAACTCAGAAATACGAATGCCGTCGCTAGCCAAGTAAGCCATCACCATTGATTGTGAGTGACTAAGGTCCGGCCAACCTTGTTCTTTCAATGAGGTTAACAAGCCCGTATCGAACCAATTAAAGGCATCTAGCAGTAATCGCCCCATCGGGGTCGTTCCGTGTTTTTTCATGCAGCATAGTGTAAACCAGGTTGACACATCGCGCAAGAAGTCATACAGTGTCAATGTGATTGACGCTTTATCATTAACACAACCGAGGAGAAAGAAATGCCAATTCTTAAAACAAGAACACTCACCATTAGCATTGAAGTAGTAGTGATCGCTGGGAGGCAGCCATGATGAAGTGGATACGTCCCCTGGGCATAGGCTACGTGGTCATGAATGTTGTAGCGACAACACTTGCGGTCGTTATCCTGCAGCCATTTGTGTCACCGATGTTCGGGTTGTACATTAGAACGGACTCGGACGGTCTGTCCTTTGCACCGCTGCTCGCAGGCTATTTGGTAATTACCATCGCTTTAGTCTGGTTAATGCCGCTTGTGAAAAGCGGACGATCAGACTGGTTACATGGTGCTACGGTCGGCCTCGTGCTGGGCGCGGCTGTGTTCTTGGGCGATCATTTGGTCACGGCCGGTTGGTCAAAACTTCCAGCGTTGCCAATGTTGCTATCGGGTCTCGTCGATGCGCTTGCGGTCATGGCCAGTGGGATTGTAGTCGCAGTAGTGCAACAGCGACAAATTTGAAAATGAATTACTTGTGCTTAAAATAAGACATGGCGAATCGCCTTCACGCTCCTGCATGTTCGAACCGGAGATGAAAGCTCCAGTTCGAACATGCAGTTAACGGTGGCAACTCATTCTGGCTTGCCACATTCGCCTAAAGCACAACAGTGAAAAAAACAAATGCAAAAATAATGTGCAATGAGCGCGGGAGTTTCTAAAGCTAACAAATGCTTCATCTGTCCTCCTGTTTATATTCCCGGAAACAAGCACGGAATGGGAGAACACTATCTCCCAACTGCTTACACCGATCATCCGCACCAAAACTACAAGCTATTTTTAATCACATCATCAATACTTCCTGCTTGATGTGCTCCACACTATCTAGCCATACAAGGATTTTTCGCCGCACATGGGTTCTTGCCAGCGCAAGGATTCTTGGCTGCACAAGGATTCTTGGCTGCACAAGGGTTTTTTGCGGCGCATGGGTTTGCAGCACATGGATTAGGTTTAAAAGTTTTCTGAACCTTCGCTGTATAGGCTGTAAGTGCAGCCAACTCTTTCGAATCCCATTTCAATGGCTGTGCAGCCATCGGAGCAACCATGCAGAACTGAATCATCTCATCTAAATTTACTTTTTTAAGATTTGAACGATCAACGGTCATTGCCACTTTGTGTGGGTAGGATTTGGCAAAAGTTGGTTGATACATATTATTACCCTGGTGACAGGTAAAACAGGATACCCCATTGGTACTGAGTTTTGGATTCTTGAATAACTCTTCACCATATTTCTCTAAATCCGCCTTATTCCCTTTGTAAGGCTTGTAACCAGCAGGTCGCGTAACCAGTTTTGGGTCAATCTTAGCGCTTGCAGCACATGGGTTAGCTGCACATGGGTTAGCCGCGCATGGATTTTTGGCAGCACATGGATTCTTTGCTGCGCATGGGTTTGCCGCAACATTAGTGCGAGAACGAGGTGAACATGGGCTACAAGGTGCTGCCCATGCAACTGCAGATAATCCTATAGAGGCAGACAATAAGCCGCTAGATAATAGTAAAGATGCAGTTTTTTTAATCGCAAATTGACGCATGACTTTTCTCCTTTTGAGTAATTTTAGTAACAGCATATGTGCCGCATCCATTAGACGTAAGGAGTGAGTAATTCTTACAAACAAGAAGTTAAAAAACTAAAAATATCGATATTGGTAATCAGCCAATGGGCGTCATGCGTTTTAATACTGTGAATCGACCAAGATGCAATTAGACACTTTTAAGCTTCGTAGTTAAGCTTAAAAGCCACATAGAACAAATGTTAACTGACTAAAAGTGGCTGTCAATATCGACAGAATATAGGCATTCCATTATTTTAATTGATTGAAAAAAATATTAGACTTCATATAACTTTTAACTAGCTAATTCTTGTCCAACAGCTGTTGGGTTTCTTTATTTATTTCTTCATCCAAAATTTGGTCATTGGTATTCTTGGCGATCAATTTTGCATGTTCTATTAAGTCTTTAGCTGATGAAGTATCACCCATCGCAACTTTAAGTTGAGCTAGCACGATGCTTCCTTTCGCTTCAAAATACGCACCGCCTTGCTTTTTGGCGAAGTTAATAATTTTATTGAGAATTCGTTCTGCACTCGCGTAATTTTTTTCAATTGTGTAATAGCGGCCAAGCTCAATGCTTGAATGCGCATACTGATCTAGTGTGCCTGCTTTTTCATGCATAAAGTAAGCTTTGAGTTGAGATTCAAGCGCTAAAGTGTGTTGATTTAGCTCATGATAAGTAAGTGCAACTCTTTCATAGCTTTCTCCGCGTTCATTATCATTAGCGTCTAGTTTGTTCGCTGATATAAAAAACTCCAGCGCCTGAGTATATTGTTTATCCTGAAAATAAATGTCACCAATGGCAACAAGGCTCATCCGCTCAAATCCTTGATGTTTTGCGGCTTGTGCTAATTCAATTGTTTGCTGATAGCTTGAAATTGCTTGTGGAAACTGTTTAGCAGTTTTATAGGCATGCGCCGTAACCAAGGTAATAACGGCTTTATCAAAAGCATCGGTTGAAAATTCATTTGCAGCTTTAAACGCAGCTAAAGCACCATTTAGATCATCTTTGACACTGAGCAATCGTCCTTGGCATATCAAGGCGTCACGGTCTGTTTTATCAATATCTAATGCTTTTTTTGCGGCAGTTGTTGCCGCGGCTACATCTTCATGCTCAAAAGCTTTATTACAGTCTGCTGCATTGGGGCTTATGGCGTAAACATTGTTAAAAAACAATGAAATAAATATTGAAGTTAAAGTGATTTGTAGTTTCATTTTTGTTTGTTTTCTCTGTGGTTAGATAGTTAAAATACTTGGGATTAAATAAAAATAGCTTGTAATAAGATCAAAGTAATAAGTTTAGGGCACTTCTATAAATCCAATTTTCGTCATTATACGGCGTTGCTCACAAAAAATAATTCCTTATATATCAAACATATACCGCGTCATTATTTTTTGTTCGCGCCTTGTCTAACTTAGAAACTTGTATTTATAGAAGCGCCCTTTATAAATAAGTTTCCCATTGCTGTGAGCGCTTGCCAGAGGCAAAAAACATTGGATTTAATAATGATTGTTTAGTGTTATAACGCAACGCACTGCCTGAAACTTCAACAATATCTCCACCGGCTTCTTGCAATATGCAATGCGCGGCGGCTGTATCCCACTCAGAAGTTGGTCCTAATCTAGGATATACATCTGCCTGCCCTTCAGCCACCAAACATATTTTTAGAGAGCTTCCCATGCTGATAAGTTCAGGCATCTGGCCCGTATGATTTTTAATGTTATGCAAAAAGCGCTGCATTTTTTCATCGCTATGCGAGCGGCTGCCTGCAATAATTGGCCGCTTGGGGTCCAATGTTTTAGTGTGAATTTTTAATGCAGGATTTGCCCCGGCTTGCTTATAGGCACCATGTGCGGTGACAGCATAATAAAGCAAGTCATCTACGGGTGCATAAACTACACCAAGCACTGGAATATGTTGGTCGATTAACGCAATGTTAACCGTAAACTCCCCGTTGCGTTTTACAAACTCACGGGTGCCATCTAGAGGGTCAATTAACCAATACTGGTTCCAAGTTTTACGTATTTCTTCATCTATGCCTTCTGACTCTTCTGAAAGAATTGGGATGTGTGGTGCAAGTTGCTTTAACGCGTTGGTAATCACATGATGTGCTGCCAAGTCGGCCTCAGTCAATGGTGAATTGTCATCTTTGTTTTTAACGCTAAAGTCTGTGGCATAAACTTGCATAATGGCTACCCCAGCAGATTTGGCAATTGTAATCACTGACGCTAAATATTGATGATAGTTTTGAGTATCCATAACGAGCGCTTAGGCTGTCAATGCCAATAATCCGGCTTCATCTAAAATTGTAACGCCTAATTCCTGTGCTTTATCTAGCTTACTGCCTGCATCACTCCCCGCCACCACATAATCTGTTTTTTTAGAGACGCTACCACTTACTTTAGCGCCTGCTGCTTCTAATTTCTCTTTTGCCGCATCACGCGACAAGTTAGGTAGCGTACCTGTCAGTACAAAGGTTTTGCCTACCAGATGACCAGTCGGCACTTGTTTACCTTCTGACTCTGGCCAGATAATACCGGCAGTCAACAGCTCTGCAATAACGGTTTGATTGTGTACTTCAGAAAAAAAGTTGGTAATGGACTCTGCAACCACGGGACCCACATCGTGCACTCTGAGCAAGTCTTCTGCACTAGCTCGCATCAATGCAGGTAGGTTTCCAAAGTGTTTGGCTAAATCTTTGGCCGTAGCTTCACCTACGTTACGCATGCCGAGTGCGTAAATAAAGCGTGCCAGTGTGGTTGTTTTACTCGTTTCAAGGGCATCTAATACATTCTGCGCTGATTTTTTTGCCATGCGCTCAAGGTTGCTCAAGGTGGTTAAATCCAGCTTGTAAATATCCGCCAGGGTATGCACCAAATTAGCATCAACTAGCTGATCAACCAGTTTTTCGCCTAGGCCTTCAATGTCCATTGCGCGGCGCGAGGCATAATGCGTAATGGCTTGCTTGCGCTGGGCTGGGCAAAATAAACCACCGGTACAGCGTGCGACGGCTTCATCAGCTTGCTTTAAAATATGTGAGCCACACTCCGGACATACCGTTGGCATCTCAAATTGCCGCGCGTTGGCTGGCCGCTTATCAGCAAGCACACTGACTACTTCAGGAATCACATCCCCGGCTCTGCGCACGCTCACAGTGTCACCAATGTGTACATCTTTACGACGTATTTCATCTTCATTGTGTAGAGTGGCATTGGTTACCGTAACGCCACCTACAAACACTGGTGCTAACCTTGCAACTGGCGTGATTGCACCGGTGCGCCCTACTTGCACTGTAATATCTTCTACCACTGTGAGCGCCTCCTGTGCAGGAAACTTATGTGCTATTGCCCAACGGGGTGCTCGCGATACAAAACCTAACTCGTTTTGCTGGTTAAAGTTATTGACTTTATACACCACGCCATCAATCTCATAAGGGAGCTGATGGCGGATTTCGCCCATTTTTTGGTAATACGATTTTAAACCGTTAGCGCCTATGACCACGTCGCGTTCATGACTGACAGGAAAATGTAAGCCTGCCAGATAATCCATTGCCTGCTGATGGCTACTAAAGTTTGGCACACCTTCTGCGGCACCTAAACCATAAGCGAAAAAAGTTAACGGTCTTGTAGCCGTTATTTTGGCATCTAATTGGCGCAGGCTACCAGCGGCAGCATTACGTGGGTTTGCAAATAGTTTTTCACCTTTACCCGATTGCGTAAGATTCAGCTTTTCAAAATCACGTTTGAGCATTAAAACCTCACCGCGCACTTCTAACAATTTCGGCGGTTGTGCACAATTTAAGCGCATGGGGATTGCGCGCAGCGTGCGCAGGTTGTGGGTAACGTCTTCTCCCGTATAGCCATCGCCGCGTGTTGCACCTTGTGTAAACATGCCCTCTTCATAAGTCAATGTAATGGCAAGCCCGTCAAACTTTGGTTCAACAGCGTATTCAACCTGGCTCATGCCCAATACTTCACAAACACGTTTATTAAACGAATCTAATTCATTGTATTCAAAAGCATTATTAAGCGACAACATCGCCTGACGATGCGTGATGCTATTAAAAGCATTCATTGCAGAGCCGCTTACACGCTGGGTAGGTGAATCTGGCGTAATCAGGCTAGGATGAAGATTTTCTAGGGTTTGCAACTCACGATAAATTTTATCGTATTCACTATCCGGCACAGAAGGCGCATCGAGCGCATAGTACTCGTAATCATATTGCGCAATCAATTTGCGCAATTCAGTAATCTTTTGTTCTACACGGCTTAACATTTATGAAAATAATCTATGCGCACTCTCAGAACCTGGAACTATGCCTCGCACTAACATCGTGGCATGAATCACCTTGAGTTGTTGACGGATTTTTTCAACTTGCATATCGCCCAGCACCCGATTGTTATCATCTACCAATACCGCATTTAAGCCGGTTTCCATTTGCTTTGCTACTTGCACCATGTGATTAAAGACTTCTGCACAGTGCTTAACATGCGGAATATCCAATTGAAAACTAACCGCTTTCACGACGGATGTTCTTAGCATTTCAGGGCTAAAAGGGTGTTGATCTCGATTAAACATGATAAAAGAAGGCTTCTGTAAGACGGCTGTGTTGTTTAAAGCTTGCGCGGTAGTTGCTTCATCAAAATATTTAAAAGCACCATCTGCCGACAACACTAACCCTTGCGACTCTGCCAAGCCTCTTAATTTAGTGCCAGTAAATGCGCCGTTATCACCATGCACCAGATGAAACCCCATGGTTTTATCCACATCCATACAAAATGAATCCAGTGCGTTGGCCGCAGTTAAGGCATCCCCAGAACTTTGCCATTCCACATGGGCATTTATATCTAAACCGAGCGTTTCAACTGCCAATTGAAAACGATTCAACATATTGCGTGAAATCGGTCCAGCGCGGTCTGCCAGCTGTAAGCTGCAAGTAAGCCGTGAAGCTTGTTGATTTAAAATTTGCGGTTTAGATAAGGTATCGCTTAATAAAAGCCATTGTTTATTTGAATCCAGAGCATGGATGTAAACTGGCTTTTCATAGCCGTCAAATAACCCATGCAATGCATTATTCAGTTCATTAAAGCTTGATTCTGCCGCCAAATACAATACGGCGGTTAAGTCCATTTGCGAGTGCAGCATGGCTGGCAAGCTCAGCACAGGCTCTTCAAACGCGGCTTGTTTTGAAGATAGGTGCGGAATATCTTCAATAGAATTATGTTGCACTGTCGCATCATTATCAGGTTGGCTAAATGCCTCATCAAAAATCGCTTTAATTTCATGATGTTGCGCTGGTTTAATTTCAGGCGTTGATTCGAGCTTTTTAACTTCAGCCTCGATTGGGGTAATTTTTGAAGATTTATTGACGAGCTCAGCATAAGTTGCATCGATTGAAGCTTCATCTGCCAATACATGACCAGATACCTCATATTGAGCGGCTTGAACAAAACGATCTTCATTTTGCATGGCTGAGTTTTCAGCTTCTGGCAAAGGCGCATCTAATACTTGTTGAGGCAAATCATCATCGTTAGAAAAGCCACTCGAGGCAAAGTCATCTTGATCATGATCAAACTGACTTACATCAAGCTTGCTAATATCTAATGTGGGTTCATCAAGTAGCGCATCACTTTTTAATTGAGTGAAACTACTTTCTACCTGCTGATTAAATCGTCGCTCTTGCCACCAGTTAAGAATGAGCACGGCGGCAATAATTAACGCACCTATGACAATCAATACTATTTGCAAATCACTCATCACCAATAAACCTTCAACATTATTAAACTAGTCAGCAGCCAACTTAAGCTTCTGCCATTCTCACAGCTGCTTCCATATCTACATCAACGATACGTGAAACCCCAGACTCCTGCATGGTAACACCTATCAATTGCTGCGCCATCTCCATGGTGATTTTATTATGACTTACGTATAAAAACTGCGTTCTTTCAGACATTTTTTTTACCATGGCACAAAAACGCTCAGTATTGCTGTCATCAAGTGGCGCATCCACCTCATCCATCAAGCAAAATGGCGCAGGGTTCAGCCTGAACAGGGCAAACACTAACGCCAAAGCAGTTAAGGCTTTTTCGCCACCAGACAACAAATGGATGGTGCTATTTTTTTTGCCTGGCGGCTGAGCAAACACTTGCATGCCAGTATCCAGAATCTCTTCACCAAGTAACTCTAATCTCGCCTGCCCGCCGCCAAATAAAGTGGTAAAGAGTTCGTTAAAGTGTCGATTAGCCTCATCAAAAGTGGCTTGCAGACGGCTACGTGTTTCGCGGTCTATTTTGCGAATCGCATCCTCAAGCGTTTGGCTGGCTTCTAACAGATCACGACATTGACTATCTAAATAATCCTTGCGTGTTTGCTCGCTCGCAAGCTCTTGAATAGCCGCCAGGTTAACTGCGCCTAATGACTCAATATCAATCTCTAGCTTACTTTTCTTTTTTTCTAAGTCAGAAACTTTAACGCCCTCACCCATTGATTGTGCTAAATGACTAGCAAGTAAAGATTCTTCAATGTTGGAGGCCGTAAGTTCAGCTTGGCATTGCTCAAAATGCAAACGTGCTTCTTGTTCGTTTAATCGGCTCGCTTCCAGCTTATCGCGTAATGGGTGTAATTGTTGCTCATGCTGCAATCGCAATCGCTCCTGTTGCTGTAATGCCGACTCATAATCACTCATTGTATTGCGGGCATTGGCTAATGCCAGTTCACGCTGCTGCTTCGCATTGAGTGCAGCCTCTAAATTGGCTTTTAACGCCTCCATTTTAGTGGCTGCTAAAGTAGCTTCAACCTCGTTGCAACGCAATTTAAATGAAGTTTTTTCTTCATGTAAAAATTCAAGTTTTGAATTTAACTCATTGATATTGTTTTGAATAAGTTTAATGTTAAAACTTTTTTCCTGATGTGCCCGTTCAGCCATTTGTAGTTGCTGGCGCACTTCGTTTAACAATGCCTCAGCCGATTGTTTTTCAGCGTCTTTGGTAGATTTTTCAGCTTGCAATTGCGTTAAGCTGGCTGCAATCTCGCTCACTAACTTTTCTTTTTGCGAACTTTCATCCTGAAGTTTACTGAGTTTTTCTTCTGCTAAAACACAATCTATTTGCAGAGATTTTTGTCGCTGAATTGCGTTAAATTGTTGCTGTTTAAGCTGTTGCAAGCTCAGATTAAGCTGATGCGCCTGCTGGGTAAAAGTCTTTAATTGCTGCTGAAGCAGATGTTGATTAGCGCGCAACGCTTGAAGCGCACTTTCAGATTGTGCTAATTGATTATTCGTCTCAGTTAAATGCTTTTGAGCCTCAGGCAGTTGCTGTTCTAATTGCTCTAGACACGTTTGTCGCTCTAACACACCGTGCAATAGTGATTGTGCGCCAAAATACGTCACGCTATGCTGAGTGTAAATGTCACCTTGCTTATTAACTAAGCGCTCACCGCTGTTAAGTCTATGGCTTGCAGAGATCGCGTCTTCACCCTCCTCTAGCAAGTACGCACCCGTTAGCCAATCATGCAGTACAGCCTGATGATTAGGTTCAATATGGTCAATACGTGAATATAAAGATGTAAAGGCTAATGATTGTGCCTTAATATTCAACACGGCTTCAGGTGCTGTTAACGCCAAACTTAATGCGGCTGGCGGTCTATTTTCAACGGCTAGTTCATGATGCATAATCGCGTTAAGTCTAGCGCCAAGAACAGCTTCAAATGCGGTCTCCCAGCCTGATTGAATGCGCACAGCCTGCCAAATGCGCAAGTTGTCATTTAAACCTGACTTTTTTAGCCAAGTAGTTAGCGTGGCTTCATTATTGCCATCACGCATAGATTGCTGAATTTTAGTTAAAGAACTGATTTCCGCTTCAAGTAAATGTAGCTCGCGTTGCCGCAGATGCACTTCTTCTCTGCGCGTTTTTAAATCCGCATGAATCGTTTGCTCATTTTGTAGTGCTTGCGCGTTTTTTGCTTCTAACGTTGCAATTTCAGCGTCCAAACCAGTTAACTGCATTTGCTTCTCAGTAAGCGCATCATCTGCCGGTATTTGCAAACCCGTGTAACTTTGTTGCAAGCGCTTTAGTTGTTCTTTGGTTTCATCTGTAGCACGTGCTATATGCCCAATGCCAGCCTGCTCTAAGCGTAAGCGTTGCTCTGCATTTAACCACGCGGTTTGGCTGGTATTGAACGCTGCGTGGGCGGCTTGATACTGTTGTAGTTGAGCTGGGACAGCTTTGCGCGCGGCCTCAACGGTTATATCTGTATCAGAAAAGCTTGCATTTTCTTCAAGCAATTCAGTTTGTGCTTTTGCTAGTGAGATTTCAATTTGGCTCTGCTGACCAGCGTTTTTTTCTAATTGTGCAACCAGTTGCTGCAATTGCAGATGCATGCGTTCATGTGCATCTGCGGTGTTTTTTACTTGATTTTCAAGGTTAGAAACCACCGCATTTGCCTCGTAATAACCCGCTTGCGCCGTATTAACAGCCTCACTTGATACGATATGCTGCTGCCGTGCAATTTCCAGCGCAGTTTCACTACTGCGTAAACTTGCCATCTGCGCTTCCAGTTCAATCACCAGCTTTTCAACAGTGCGCTGCGACTTCTCCCAATGCGCACTGGCATCACGTTTTTTTAATAGCCAAACCTGACCTTTGGTCATGTTAAGCGCAGTCTGCATCTGATGGTATTTCTCGGCAACAACAGCTTGCGATTGCAGACGCAGAATCTGCTTATCAAGTTCTCGCAGAATATCTTCAACCCGCGTTAAATTTTCACGCGTATCACGCAAACGTAATTCAGTTTCACGGCGACGCTCTTTATATTTACTAATACCCGCCGCTTCTTCTAAAAAGATGCGCATCTCTTCAGGCTTGGCTTCCACAATGCGACTAATAGTATTTTGCCCAATAATCGCGTAAGCACGGCCACCCAAGCCAGTACCCAAGAATAAATCAGCCACATCACGCCGTCGCACTACACTATTATTGATATAGTAAGTTGAGCCTTTATCGCGCTCAATCACACGCTTAACAGAGATTTCGGCATATTGTGACCATTCGCCCGATGCGCCGCCCAGACTGTTATCAAATACCAGCTCAACACTGGCACGAGATATAGGCTTGCGGTTACCAGAGCCATTAAATATCACCGCATCCATGGCGTCAGCACGCATCACTTTAGCTGACGACTCGCCCAGCACCCAGCGCACGGACTCCATTACATTGGATTTCCCGCAACCATTGGGGCCAACAACACCTACGCGCTGCCCGTGAATGTGCAACGTTGTTGGATCAACAAACGATTTGAATCCGGCAAGTTTTAAGTGAGTTAAACGCAAAGTGAAGTTTGATGTTTATTACAAAGTTTGGTTTGAATTTTAAGCGTTATAATAACGTTTTTTAAGTCAAAAGCCCTATTTTCTATCATGACAGAACAATCTTTAGGTGCAAAACCTACCGTACAACCTTCTAAAACATTAGAAACATTTGAAAACCCAAACACAGCACGTGATTTTCACATTCACATGGAAATCCCAGAGTTCACCTGCCTTTGTCCTAAAACAGGTCAGCCAGATTTTGCTGTGATTTACTTAGACTATATTCCGGACCAAACCTGTGTAGAACTTAAAAGCTTAAAACTCTATATGTGGTCATTTCGCGATGAAGGCTGCTTCCATGAAGCAGTCACTAATCAAATTTTAGATGATTTAGTAACAGCAACTCACCCAAAATTCATGCGCGTAACTGCTAAATTTTACGTACGTGGCGGTGTATTCACGAATGTTGTGGCTGAACATCGCAAAACCGGTTGGCAACCCCTACCTCGCGTAGATTTAATCCAATTTGAAAGCCAATCTAATATTCGCGGTTAACTTGCAAAATCTTGATATTGAAAAATTAGAGGCTGAAATATAAATTAAGCAAAATATAATGAAAGTCATTGACAAGCGCGCCGCCCATCTTTAATATGGCGCCTCGCTGATGACGCAATTGATTGAAAGCGAAAAGATGTAGGTACGGGGGTATAGCTCAGCTGGGAGAGCGCTTGCATGGCATGCAAGAGGTCAGCGGTTCGATCCCGCTTACCTCCACCAAAATAGTTAAAAATTAGCTTTAAATTAAGCAGTAAGTTGTAGTAAAATGTCGCACTTGTAACAAAGCAGTAAAATCTTAGGTCCCCATCGTCTAGAGGCCTAGGACACCTCCCTTTCACGGAGGCGACCCGGGTTCGAATCCCGGTGGGGACGCCAATAATTATAATCATTGGCAACGTAAACAAGGCCTTGTATATCAAGGCCTTTTTTGTTTTCTGCGATTATGCCAAGTAACACTACACCAAGTAACTAAGTGCGAAGCAACTAAGTTATTACGACGGTTCTGTCGCAAATTCAAATAATTAAATACACCTCAAATCTAATTACTGACCATTTACGTGATACCACTATATGAATGCAAGTAAAAGTAGCATAGCGTCAACAGTATCGAAATTGAGCACAGTTTTCTTTTTTTAATTTCACGATTCTAGTTACAATAACTAACGTTACGCTTTGAATTAAATAAGATAAACACACAGTTTTTTAGCACTGAATTTGGCGGATAAAATTGAAAGATTACTACGCAGTTTTAGGTATTTCAGCAAATGCTACCTTAGCTGAAATAAAAACAACTTACCGCAGAATGGCTACTCAATTCCATCCTGACAAAAACACATCAATTGATGCACCTGCAAAGTTCAGAATGGTGCAGGAAGCTTATGAAGTGCTTTCCGACATTGATAAAAGAAAAGCATTTGACGAAAACCGCAGACGTAGCCTATTGGATAGCCCGATAGACACAGCCCATGAAATTTGGCAAAACTACTTTAATGGAATATTGAAAAAATGAGAATATCGCGCTACTTTACCGACTTAATGGCTACTTATGTGGCCGATATTGACGACTTAAAAACTGACTCAGGCGGTGATGATGTCCTCGCTGAGCGTCTTGTAGAAAAACGTTCGCAGATATCAGATTTAATGCCTATGATTAAAACAAACCCTGAAATGTTAGCGGTTGTTTTTCATAGAAGTGTGGTAGTGAAAAAGCCAGAAGTGATTTTGAGCTATCTTGATAAAGAGCCTGCCAAGTTTCCGGCGTGGGACACCATCTCTTCTAGCGTTCAATTTGACCCTTGGGCAATTGATCTGGTTGCTAAACTAAAAACTGAAGTTGGTGGTGAGCAATGTTTATTAACCACAGTGATGCTCGAGCATTTATATGCGCTGTATGAGGTGAGTGAAGACGCCGCGGAAGAAATGGAAACAGAAGAGTCGGATGACCTGGCAGAGTCAGGCGGCGAATGGCTATCTGAGCATGGGTTCGACAGTCATTAAAGCGCTGCATTAGTCAACTTTAGTAAATGCCCTGTATTTATTCAATAGGATAAAAATGACCAATTTAATCGTTGTACAAGCACGTAGCCTTATTCAATCGGGCGATATCGTAAGCGCAGAAGCTTTACTCACGGCGCTAGTGGAAACCGATGGTGATCATGCGCTGGTTGAAGTGCTTGATGAAATGCCATCAAAAGACCTGCTAGCCGTTATCCGTGAATATGATTCATCTAAGCAGTCACTTTTAAATTTGTTAATTACTCCTGAGCAGTTTGCACGCGTCGTGGTTTTAGATCGACTCTATAAAGATATGTCACATGAGCATCTGCGTGGCATGTTCAACTCCGTGCTGTTTCGAGAAGATGCCGATGCTAACGAATTTATCGAGGCCATCGCTGAGCTCGAGTTTGGCTATGAGACCTTGGCAGATTATCTTTCAGATCGTGCTGAAGAAGTGACGGGTGATACTTTTGCGGCACTTGATACAGATGATATTACGCGCGCGGAGATTAGTGATCATGACTGGAAAGAACTGACTTGGTTGCTACGTCATAACCACGCTGATATTTACAATATTGTTCATGCCTTATTAAAGACGAAACTTCAGGATAAATTGATTTCTGAAATTGCACAAATTACTGAAGATGATGATGAAGTCGTTGTAAATGCGGATCCGGTAGCAAAAGTAACTAGAGGCGATGATGAGGACGAAGACTCTGCAATTTAAGTAATATTCTTTATATGCGTAATTTTTCATCCTTAAATAGCCACTTATGACCTCTGCTAAAAATACACAATCTATTGCAGCCTATGATAATGCGCCTTATTTTGAAAAAGCGTTTAGGCATGCTGTTCAGCACAGTTACGTTGATCAAACACGTATTGATGCAATTGTCGATGAGGCGGCCACAGGATCTGTTCAAATAGCCGATTATTTTGGAGAGTCTTCTCACTTAAGAAAAAACCTGGAAGTATCCATGACGCGCATGGTGAGTTTGGTCAGTTTGTATCTTGAGGATACAACGGATGCTGAGCTGGATAAAGCCGCACAATTATTAAAAGAAAAGCCATTTCGAGCACTGTCGCGCGGTGGGTCGCAAATGCTAAAAGCGCTGTACTGCCTACCAGAAGATGATTACTTTGGTTCACCCCGACTAGATTCTGAGCGCGAGTTTCTTAAAAAGTGTTTAAGTAAAAAGCTGTCCGTTACCAAATACAGGCAAACTTTGGCAGACTGTGAGCGATTTAAAAAAAATATTGATTTTGCCACCCTCTTGGCTAAGAAGGTTGGAGCGTCGATCAATCAACTGTATGAGCATCATGCGCCTGCTGAACATGTTATTCGCACCGCTTTATTATTGTTGGCGTATGGTACAAAAAAAATACTGGCGAACAAAACGCATCCTTATAATGAAGCTGGTTTATTTGAAACTTTCAGTGCCATTCGCAAAGAGCATGAATTTTTAGGTGATGTGACTTGCAAAGCCAATTTTATACAAGAATTACCACTAGCGTTTCAAGACGAGGCAATCAGCGTTCTTTCAAGTATTAATAAAGACGATATTCCTAAAATAGTTAATCAATCCGTAACACTGGAATCTGCTTTTAGCGACCTGAAAGACCGAAAATACTTTTATATTCGTGACCAGTTAAATGAAGTAAGTCGATTCGACCAAGGGCTGGCGGCTGACTGGTTTGCACTTACGGGAGGGACTGAAGATGATGTTTTGCTGCTCACATTGTTCCTATGCACAGCCGCAGGCGTCCCTCAAAAGACTATGTTAAAAAGAAATGAAGCTAAAAAGGCAATATTAAGTATTCGTGAAAATGGTCTTATGCAAAATGCAGTGCTTAATCTCATTAAAAAAGCACCTCACGATGAAGTGGATCAACTTAGATCGTTGTGGGATGACTTCATTGATGAAGCTACACCGTTTTTATTAGACGATTCAGATGAAAAGTTAAATGAGGTCATGACCTATCTGGCTGATCGCTGCAACATTCAAAAACCACAGTAATAATATGGCTCAATAATACAGCTAAGGTGTGCTTGTAAGCCCGTAAGGAGAAGCAACTGCTGGGGCACGCCAATAGTTAACAAGCAAACTATTTTTCAACTATTGCAATTGCCAACGTAACCATGTGAACAAGATATTTCCATTACCGGTGCCGCCTGGAATATAAGTAGACTGTAGCGCTAACCGTTTATATTCCACAGAAAATAGCGGTGCAAGTATTGGTAAAGGTAAATAATTAAAATCTTTGCGTAATGTTAACCCTACGCTGTAGCCAACACCTACCCGTAGATCATCTGTTGGCCGCCATATTTTTTGAAAGCCATAACCCGCGATAGGCTCTATGTCGCTATGTGAGTCTTGAAATGCCATTACGTAGAGCGCATGCCAGTCACCCTCTTCATCGAACCGATACTTGCCTAAGCCTAAGCCCCATGGCTGCTCATTGTAAGTATCAATTTTTTCAGAGCTATAGTAACTTCTGTTATGCCAAGCACTGATAGGCACATAAAGTTCATAGTCTGTAGAATCCCAAGTTTGCAACAAAGAGTCTTGCATGCGCACCCAAATGCCTGGTCTGAGTGGCTCTTCTGCATATGCAGTTGCAACCTGAAAAAACATGCTAATTACGACAAGCAAGTATTTCAATATATTTCCTACGGTTAGATTTGAGTTGTTAATTCTAATTGTTAACTGATAGCATAGCACCCAGATGACGATATTTTCAAAAGCCATTCACCCACTTTGGCAGGAAGCACTATTTAGAGATAACTAACGGCGCCAACAGAACAAAACCGCCCATGGTGTACGATGAAACCAAACCCAGTAGCCAAAGAGTAATTAAAACAACAGTAATTGTTTCAAGTATTTTTATACGCCTGAAAAAGCCAATTTAATTAACTAGCTGGCGGCGATACGAGGCATATAAATTTTCAAAGTGTCAAGCGCTTCCATTCTCGCTGTCACTTAAGTTTAGTGCTTACCGCCATGGCCCTTACCATTTTTTTGATGCTTATTGCCGTGAGATTCTCTGCGGTCATCGTTGTAATCAGAATGCTCATCGCCACGATCATGTTGCCGTTCTTGGTAGCGTGGCGCGTATTCATTGTTGTACCAGCTGTCTTGCACAAAGTAAACTCGCTCGCCACAAGCATTATATTTACGGCAGTGTTTACTCCAATTTTTAGCGTGGCCAGGTGGTACTCGCAGATAAATGGGTTCGCTTTCTATATAAACACGCTCCACTACCCTTGGTTGACGATAGATTACCCGTGGCTGTGGGTAGGGGTAATCTCCGATATCAATTCGACCGTAAAAACCTGGCTGGCCAATACTGACTGAAACCCCGACATCCGCAGCCATTGCTGGAACACTAAACAGTGACGAAGCCACCGCTGCTATCAATAAAAAACGTTTCATATTAAATCTCCGATTGCGGTGCAAATCAAATGCGCACCACACGCTAGCGCGTTTAGCTACAATAAAAAGTCACCATCAGTCTTTAATACTACACTTGTTTAGGCCGCAGGTGCTAAGTGAATTTAACCTGGATGTTCCATTAACCCAGCGCGAGAACGAAAACTAATTAGCGCAAGTGTGTGATTTACCATAGCTTTAGAATGGTTTTCGTGTTGTGTTAACTGTACACATTTTAATGTGGAATCTAGTCTGGATTTTGAGCTAAATGAAGGGTGTTGGTAAACAACACTCCCTAACGTCATGCTGAGCTGAGCGTAGCGAAGCATGACAGTAGTTTTAGTTTTTAGGTTCTAATGGAAAATCAGGTGATGTGGACAAATAAAGTCTGTCGAGTATTAAGTTTGTAACATACTGATTATAAATATAAATTTAATTTGTAAATTTTTTCAAAGTCTGTCGATTTTTTGATGAAATTTTCAGTCATTAATTATTACTAGATAAGTTCATTACAGCTGTTATTTTTTTCCTAGTTCTAATTCAAACTTTTCTTTTACCAGCTCAACATTACCAATTTTATTGAGTTGGTATACAGAAGAGTGAACCCTTCTGCCCACAAAATCTTGATCTTTCTGCCCATATCCGCCTTTTTCCCCAGCAATAATCCAAACAGCAGACAACTTTTCTTTTTCTAACATTTCTATAAAAAGCTTTTTGTTGATTAAAGCAGCACTAGGGCCATCTTCAGATATTGAGGGGTCTTTAAAAAGAGTATCACCATTTTGATTAGCGTAAACAGCTCTTCTACCGTCAACCAGTTTTAGGCCTAGTTTTGCTACCAACCATGGTGCAGGTAAATAAATTCGGATTGTTTCTTCTATCGAATAATCCCGACTTGCCATGGCCGTTATATTCAATTGCATAGCCTCTCCAAAGCTCAGCCAGACTCGACCATTGCTCAGGCCGATGTAGAATAACTTAATTTCGGCCAGCCATCACGCCACCATCCACATCCCAAATCACTCCAGTAACCCAACTTGCTTTATCAGAAAGTAAGAAGATAATTACTTCAGCCACATCTTTAGGTGAACCGATTCTGCCAATCGGGTGAAAGCCGTTGAAGCCTTGTAATGTGCTGTGTACTTCTGCCCTAGGAATGAAGCCCTCATAGATTGGTGTTTCAACAACAGCAGGAGAAACTGCATTAACGCGAATCTTCTTAGTAGCAAGCTCCATAGCTAAATGTTGTGTAAGTGAATGCAGACCTGCCTTTGCCATTGAATATGCTGAAGATGGTGTCGCAGCAATGGATTGCTTGGCCCACATAGAACCAATATTAACAAACGAACCTGAGCAATCACGGGCAACTAAGTTAGCTGCTACTTTTTGCGTAATGAAAAAGAATGCCTTGTTTAACTTCATATATTGCTCATAATCGGCATCTTGATGCTCTAAGAACTGCTTTGGGAAAAACACACCTGCGGCATTAACCAGTAAATCAATATCTGGGTGAGTAGTATCTAGGGTTTTTAACAGAGTATCTAGATTGTCAGCATTGGAAAGATTCGCTGTTAACGCGAACACTGTTCCGAAAGCTGCCAGCTTCTGACGAGCTTCCTCTGTTTTTTCAGGACGATTACCCACGATTACTACAGTAGCGCCTAGATACAGTGCCATTTCAGCTGTTTGCAGACCTATACCACTAGTACCACCAACGACAAGTAATTTCTTGCCTTCAAATTGTTTACTCATTATAAAATCTCCATTAAATTTAAAATAAAAACTATTCATCCACTGGTAAATTTTCAAAGTAAATATATTTATCAATGGAATTAATAGGCCATATTTTTAGCTTGTATAGGCTTAAAATCAAATGAGATAATCTGTTCTTTCTTAAAAGAAAATCTTTATATGAAGTTACCCGTCCATCTAAATGCAATGCGAGCTTTTGAAGCCAGTGCAAGGCATCAAAGCTTTTCTGCAGCGGCTGAAGAGCTCAATGTCACGCCAGCGGCTGTTGGTCAACTCGTCCGTTCTTTAGAAGAGTGGCTGGGTACACCGCTTTTTCATCGGGGTAGCGGTGGACGAACTCGTTTAGTAGCAACAGATATTGCTCAAAGAGCACTACCGAATATTCGTGCCGGTTTTGATAAACTGAGCATAGGTCTTTCTCAACTGAAAGAGGGTGCTACAAGTAGCATGCTTACCGTCACCGTGAGTCCATCTTTCGCAGCAAAATGGCTGTTGCCACGGATAGAGCATTTCCATTTAACATGGACAGAACTCGACGTCAGGCTGGACACATCCTTGAAACCATTAGATTTTGTGGCTCAAGGTATTGATATTGGAGTTAGATACGGGCTTGGTGCTTGGCCTGGGCTGGTTTCTGAAAAACTGATGGAAGAGGAGATTTATCCAGTTTGTTCGCCTACGTTGCTAAAGCAAAATCCACAATTACTAGACCCAGAAAACCTAGCGAAACAGACCTTAATACACGATCTTTCCGTTGACGAACACACTGGCTTTGCCTCATGGAATGGCTGGCTTGAAAAAGCAGGCATCTTTGGGATAGATACAAAACGAGGCTTAAGAATTAACAATTCTGCAGCAGTTCTGCAGTCGGCGATTGATGGCCATGGCATTGCTTTGGCACGCAGTGTCATGGCAAGGGATGATATTACGGCAGGACGTTTGGTAAGAATGTACCCAGATATAGCATTTACCTCCACCCTAGCTTATTACGTTGTATATCGACAAGAACGAATCAGTCTACCAAAATTAGAGGCTTTTCGAGATTGGTTGATGCAAGAAGCACACGGCAAGCCTTCAAATCGTTAATGCAACTAGGAAGCGAGGAACCATATTGTATGCATATAAATTTTTAAGGGTTTGTCATGATATTAATCTCTAATTCAATTTATAGGTATTATTAGCTTGCGCTTTTTTGATTAAATGCAGCATAAGATGCTAAGTTGAATGTCAGCTTTGTGGTGCAGTCTAAGAGCCTTTTTAGTTTCAATTTTCGACAGACTTTATTACCGTCCGACAGACTTTATTTTTTCCAATCAGGCTTTAAATCAATTGATCAATTATCTGTCGAGGATGCAATTTTATGAATGCTTAAATCTGCCCCATCAAACTCTTCTTCCGCGCTCAAGCGAATACCGACCAGTTTTTTAATTGCACCATAAATAGCCACACCGCCAACCAGCGCAACACCCACACCTAATACCGTTCCGATTAGCTGTGAAACCAAGCTGACGCCGCCGATGCCACCAAGTGCTTTAGCACCAAAAATACCAGCAGCAATCCCACCCCAAGCACCACATAAGCCATGCAATGGCCACACACCTAGCACATCATCAATTTTCCAGCGATTCTGTGTGAGTGTAAATGCTTTTACAAATAGCACGCCTGCTACTAAACCCGTCACCAATGCACCTAAAGGATGCATGACATCTGAGCCAGCGCATACAGCGACCAAACCAGCAAGCGGGCCATTATGTACAAAGCCTGGGTCATTTTTACCCATCACTAATGCAGCCAATGTGCCACCAACCAATGCCATGAGCGAATTTACTGCAACTAAGCCAGAAATGCCTTGCACTGATTGCGCTGACATCACATTAAAACCAAACCAGCCAACTGTTAAGATCCATGCGCCTAGTGCCAAAAATGGAATATTTGAGGGTGGGTGAGCGTGTAAAGCCCCATCTTTACTATAACGTCCTCTGCGAGCGCCTAATAGGAGTACGGCAGCTAATGCAATCCAGCCCCCCATCGCGTGTACCACAACTGAACCGGCAAAGTCATGAAAATTAGCGCCAAAGCTAGCGTATAACCAATCTTGCAAACCAAAGTGATTATGCCAGGCAATACCCTCAAAAAATGGATACACAAAACCTACCAATAAGAAGGTCGCCGCAAGTTGGGGGTTGAACTTAGCGCGCTCGGCAATGCCACCGGAAATAATGGCGGGTATTGCCGCAGCAAAAGTGAGCAAGAAAAAAAACTTAACTAACTCAAAGCCGTTTTTTGCCGCCAACGTTTCTGCACTACTAAAAAAGTTAACGCCATAGGCAATACTGTAGCCGATAAAAAAGTAAGCGATAGTTGATACAGAAAAATCCACCATGATTTTAACCAAGGCGTTAACCTGGTTTTTTTTACGCACAGTGCCTAACTCTAAAAAAGCAAATCCTGCATGCATTGCCAGCACCATAATAGCGCCTAACAATACAAATAACGTATTGTTGGCTGAGATTGAAGCTTCCATTGATAGCCCTTTAGTTTTAAAAAATAAGGAAGTTAAGCAAAGAATGCGCCAATATCTAAGTTGTTGTTTTTTAAAAGCTATAAAAAAATTAAAAGTTAAATATGCACCTTATTGATGCACTGGTGAGCACGCCGCACCTTAATTGTGCGAATGAGTAGAGGTGTCTTATCCTAATCTAGGCTGGTTCTAGAGCAGAATATTGCCTGAGCCGTCTTTAAGTACCATCTTTGCCGCGTCTGGGTTGCCAGACCAAAAATGATAAAACTCACGCACGACGACTAAAAATAAGCGTCTTGTTTGCTTGATATTAAAAAGTGGAAGCGTCTGGTCAACTGCAATACGGTATGCTTTGTGATTTTTCTCAGGTGCATTTCTAAGACGTATCAGTATGATTTTAGCAAGCTTGACGCGGGCATCTACAGTGACTTGCTCTGCGCCTTCATGGCGCAGAGCCTGCGTATAAGCCTTGAGTGGCCAATTTTCTGAAGTATCAAACTTTTCAGTTTCTAAACTATCGGTTAATGACTTTAAAGAGGCATGATCTGGTTTCCACTGCGATGGTTGAATATCAAAACCGGGGTTTATATTCAATGCTGCAATCGCTTTAATATCTTTTATCCAGAATGGGTAAAACTCACGTGCCGCAGTCAGGCTTTCATGCCAATCATCAGCTGGAATTATTTCCATCACATCTTCTATCACTAGCCGATAGTCGCCACCGCCTAGTGTTTTACCAGCGAGCCCGCTACTCAATTTATCTAAAAACAGCGCGCGTCTATGCAATACAGCACTTGCAGCGCCCTTTGCTTGCAAAAGCTTTAAATAAGCGCTGATGGCTTCTTTTTCACGCATTTCATTCATTTTAAGTGATTTTTGTCCTAATAACTGGCAAAACTATGGCTGACAACTGGGTTGTTTGGCTTACAATTCGTTATAAATTATTCTATAACGCTAAATAACTTAAGCTGTATTGTAACTCTAATGTATGAGGTTTTCTGAATGACCAATGAACAAGCGCTCAATTATATGCATAACCTTTTGCGTGGCATGCTCGATAAGAAAGCTTCTGATTTATTTATTTCCGCTGATTTTCCACCCGCGATGAAAATAGATGGGAAAATGACACCTGTCACACAACAAAAACTGACGGGGGAATATACCAAAACCTTTGCTGATGCCCTCATGAATGAAAAGCAACGCGCTGAATTTGCCATTGAAAAAGAATGCAACTTCGCTATTTGGCCAAAAAACATCGGGCGCTTTCGTGTCAATGTGTTTATGCAACAAGAAAAAGTAGGCATGGTGCTGCGCACAATTACCACGAACATCCCCAAATTTGATGACTTAGGCCTACCAGAGGTATTAAAAGAAGTGATGATGACCAAGCGCGGCTTGGTTATTTTGGTGGGTGGCACTGGCTCTGGTAAATCTACCACACTGGCAGCGCTGATTGATTACCGAAATGAACATAGCTATGGACATATTATTACGGTAGAAGACCCCGTTGAATACGTACACCAAAGTAAAAACTGTTTAATCACGCATCGTGAAGTGGGTCGAGATACCAATGGTTGGTTTAATGCGCTTAAAAACACCTTACGCCAGGCGCCCGATGTGATTTTAATTGGAGAGATTCGTGACAGAGAGACCATGGAATTTGCTCTAGCATTCGCTGAAACTGGTCACCTATGCATGGCAACCTTACACGCTAACAGCTCTAATCAAGCATTGGACCGTATTGTTAACTTCTTTCCGGAAGAACGTCATGCCCAGCTCCACATGGATCTATCACTTAATTTGCGCGCATTTGTTTCCCAGCGTTTGGTTTCAAAAACAGGTGGGGGTCGCTGTGCCGCCATTGAAATACTGCTGAACTCGCCGTTGATTTCAGACCTGATTCTTAAAGGTGAAACCAATATGATCAAAGAAGTGATGGCAAAGTCTGTTGAGTTAGGTATGCAAACGTTTGATCAAGCCTTATTTCATCTGAGTGAAGAAGGTCGCATCACGCAAGAAGATGCGCTACGCAATGCAGATTCTATTAACGAGTTACGGTTAAGATTCAAATTACACGGCAAAGATGCAGGGTCTAAATCCAGCGAGTCTAAGGCTGACAGCTTATCACTGCACGAAGAGACGCCTGAAGAAACCAACAAAGAAAGTGAATAAATGGAATTAGTCTTATTATTTGTATTAATCGCACTTGCCTGGTTTTGGCTGGATAGCTTGGACAAACGCGAACGCGCCATTTTGCTAGGCACTGAACTGGCCGCACGCTTTAATTTGCAATTGTTAGATCAAACCGTTGTTTGCAGTAAATTGTGGATGGGTAGAAATCGACGTGGTCACATGCAACTATTACGCACCTATGAGTTTGATGTCAGTGCCAGTGGTGATGATCGACTGCATTGCCACTTAATGTTATTGGGCAACCAATTAGGTTCATGGCATATTCCACCTTACTTACAAGCTATGGATTAAAACCTCATGGTTGTCGGTTGCTTTGCGCCTTAACCTTCCGCGCTACGCCATTTCGACTCATTGGTAGCAGCTATTGTTACAGAGGGTGTAGCGCAAAGCTTTGCACGTAAATTAAAACTTGTAACTTGCACCAACCTCAACGTTACGTTCAACACCAGGAAAAATACCATCCGGATTGCGGCTAGCAATATATTTCTTGTCGGTTAAATTACGCACTGTTCCAAATAATGACAGATGTTTGTCAATATCATAATTAGCATTAAGATTAAATGTGGTGTAAGCAGATATTTCGCCCAATGTGCCAATTGCGTTTTCGGCTTTGGTATTTGCAGAATCAACATATTGACGCGAAACATGATAAGCACCCAAACTTGCTCTTAAACCACCTAGTTTATAATTCAAATTCATGTTACTTGTTAATTTAGGTGCATAAGGCAAGCGGTTACCATCTGGTCCGAGCGAGTCATTTTTAAACTCAGCCACAGCCACATAGGTCGCATTACCATCAACACTCCAACCATCACCAATTTCGTAACCCAGTGCAAATTCAAGCCCTTGGTTTAAAGTTTCACCTCCATTAGCTTGATTAACACCAGCAGACAGACTTTGATTCACGATTTGATTTTCAAAGTCCATGTGAAATACAGTTGCTTCATAAGTTAGTCGTTGCATAGCGCCGCGCACACCCACTTCATAGTTAGTCGAACGCTCTGCATCTAACTGCTGATCAACACCGTCTGTTGAGATGGCTGTCGCCACCATTGCTGGAGAAAACCCCTTAAACGCGCCAGCAAATAACTGTGCTTCTGGCACCACTTGCCATGTAGCGCCAATGCCTGGCATGACCTCTGTATTATTCGTTTTGCCTTTTACACCAGTTAATTCATTTTTACGTCTTTGATCATAAGACTCCACACGCAAGCCGGGCGTTACTGCCACTGTGTCATTCAACTCAAATCTATTTTGAGCGTATAAAGCAACACCCTCTGCCTTTTGTGTTTCATCTCCAGTTAGCGCACCAGATCTAGCGTCTGGGTCAGTTTTAGAGCGGACTGTTTTATTGCTTAATGAATCGGAATGCAAACGCACACCAATTTCAGTTTCGTTTTTAATGCCAAAACTGTTGTGATTAATAAACAAACGAGAATCAATACCAGCCATCTCAAACTCACGGTTACGCCCAGTCATACAATTACTTACACCAGTACACGCTACAAAAGTAGTGCCATCTACAGTTCTAGCTGCAATATCACGACGCCAGTAATCACGGTTCAAATTACTCCAATACAGTAATGTATTCAGCTTAACGCCGTTGGCGATATCCCACTCATGGTTAATATCAAATGATTTTCGGTCAGTAATAAAGTAGTCGTTTGGTGCTGGATTCTTGGTTGGATTGTTTTTATATTCGTTTGGTCTCAAGCCCACGTATGAAGTATTCACCTCATTGTCATAGTATGAAAACTTTGCACTAATCCATTGATTATCACCAATTTGCATGCCGCCCTTTGCAACGACATCATTCATGTCAAAGCCATTATGTCTAAAGCCATCACCGCGTGATGTAATCACGCTGATCCCTGCAACCGCTTCACCAGAAGGGGAAGCGCCACCTGCATCCAAACCTAGCAACCTAAAACCATTGCTGCCGACTCTTGTTGTTAACTTAACACCATCTTCCGGGTTTTTAGTTTTGTAGTTGATCACGCCGCCAATGGTCGTTGGGCCATAACGCAAACCGGCGGCACCTTTTAACACCTCAATACTTTGCATGCGTTCAATACGCGGGCTGTAGTAAGACTCATTTGCTAAAAACAAACCTGGCGCTACTGGCACACCATCTTCTAATACCAGCAGTTTTTGGCTACGATTAGGATTTAAGCCACGCATGCCAATATTAGGGATAAACCCGAACCCTTCTTCTTCACGAATAACAATGCCAGGCACAGACTTGAGTGCATCCTGAGCCGAAAGTGGTTGCATTATTTCTAACTCTTCTTGTTTGATTATCGCGACTGAGCCTGCCTGTTTAGAAATGGCTTGTTCACTTTCACCTATCACATCAATGCGTGGCAATTCAATTTCTGTAGCCATTACAGGGGTTTGATAAAACAATAAAGAAGCAACCGCCAATACGATTTTATTTGGCTTTAGGTCTAATTTAATTTTTGCCATGACAACTCTCTTATATTTAATGATTTTTGATTAAAGCGATTCTACATGATAATCATTATCATTTACAAGTAATTTTTTAATGGTGTTAAAAATGAAGTTATTAATGCATTAGCATCCAATGTTAAAATGCAACCATGAAAAATAATCAAGACACATTACAGCGCTTTGTATTTGAAAACACGCCGATACGCGGCAATCTGGTTAATCTTACAAGTACGTTTCAACTCGCACTTAACAAACAATCATTACCCTCAGGCTTAAAGCAGGCATTAGGTGAGCTGATGGCTGCAAGCGCCCTACTTACAGCTACGCTTAAAATGAACGGTTCTTTAGTTTTGCAAATTCAAAGCAAGGGTTTATTAAAACTGCTGGTTGTAGAATGCAACTCAGATTTTGGCATACGAGCTACAGCAAAGTGGACTGGTGACGTGAATGATCAACAAAGTTTGTTTGATCTGATTGAACACGGTCAGTTTATGATTACACTCGACCCAAAAGATGGCGGTCAAGCGTATCAAGGCATTGTGCCGTTAGAGGGCGATAGCATCAGTGCAATACTCGAAAACTACATGTTGCGCTCAGAGCAAATCGACACCAAAATTTGGTTAAGCTGTGACGGCAACGCTGCCGCAGGCATGTTGTTGCAAAAACTGCCGGAAACAATGAATCAAGTCACACAAAACCAAGAGCACGCTGAACATGATGTAGACACGTGGAACCGTGTTGGCCACTTAGCCAGCACAATTACCGATAACGAATTGTTGAACTTACCCACTGAAACCCTGCTTAAACGATTATTTAACGAAGAAGATATACGCCTGTTTGAAGCCAGTCATACTGCATTTTTTTGCAGTTGCTCACGTGAAAGCGTGGCCAATATGCTACGCATGTTAGGTCCAGACGAGCTAAGCAGCATTATTGAGGAACAGGGTCAGATTGAAGTGAACTGTGATTTTTGCAATACGCATTACAAATTTGACAAAATAGATGCGGCACAACTGCTGGTCGCTGAAGTCACCACGCCAGGCAGTTCAAAGGTACATTAACCCAGATTCTCCATTAGGCGATTTTGCATCTACTTGAATGTCAACTTGCCCATTTTGCGTCTTTTTTGTGCAGATTTTCTGTCAATAGAACGACTATTGACCATAAAATCTGCACAAAAAATCCATCAAACTGTGCGGCGTTGCCACTACAAGTCCTAATGAAAAATCTGGGTTAATTCCACAACTATTTTTAATGCTGATTATTTACATAAATGCGGTAAATAATCAGCTGTAACGTTGGTTTTATTTTCACCCTTTACCGTCATCTTTTCAGGCGCCTTGGCGTTGCCGCATACCCAAGTCACTGGCACAATTTGTGACTCCTCAATCACTGCAGGGCGCATTGAAAGCACTTTATCCTTAATTTGCGGATGTGCTTTATTGCCAAATGTCATGTGAATTGCACCATTCTCAACCAGTACGGAACGCACAAAATTACTGACGATTTTGTCATCACCAGGCAACCCTGCCTCGGCATTGTCTACCAGCAAAGTTTTAGATGTTGCCCAACCTGCCGCAATGGGCGTTTTAGCGATATCTGCCAAGGGCATAGCCGCTACAATCTGCTCTTTAATAATGCGATGCATGCTTGAAGGTATCGCAATCATTGCCAAAATACCTAATATCGCGACGACTACCATCATCTCTATTACAGTAAAACCTTGTACAAAGTGTTTAGGTTTCACGTATGGTTGTATCGGGATAAATTGCATTCCTAGTCCCATGTTTTCATTTTAAAGAAACTTGACGCAAACGTTCAAACAAACAAACCGCAGTGGCCGCACCCGCGTTTAAAGATTCAACTGAACCCAGCGAAGTTTCTGCCATCGGTATAGTGATGCGCTTAGTTGCGGTAGCAATGGTTTGATTACGCAACCCAGCGCCTTCATTACCAATCACAAAAGCACTAGGTTGCGATAAATCTTGCGCATAGAGTGATTCACCTGCCATTGTAGTAGCGTAACTGCACCCCTGAAAGTTTTGCAATTCCGCTATTAAATCCGCTCGTTCCACAATCGGCAATACGAACTGCGCGCCCTGCCCGCCACGCAATGCCTTGGGTGACCAGGCATCGGTACAACTAGTGCTCAAATAAGCCACTTCAACGCCGGATGCGGCAGCGGTACGTAGCATACTGCCAATATTCCCCGGGTCTTGAATATCTTCTAACATTAAGGCAAATGAAGGCTTTTGTGGAATTGGCAATTGCGGTATTTTCACCAATGCCAAAATACCGGTAGCGCTGGCAACCGGTGTGAGTTCGGCAAACATCAAGGTAGGCAACATCACGGTAGAAACATCCACCAGATTTTGGATTAAGCCTGTCGCTTCCACACTGCTTTTACCTTCAGGGATGATAATCAACTCAATCCCAGCCACATCTGGCGCGCCAAAGGTCGCCATGTATGACTCAATTAAATGTACGCCATCTAATAAGGTTTTACCCTCACTGCGCCGCTCGCGTGCATTATCTGACAGTTTTTTGAGTTGTTTAAAAACCGGATTGTCGCGTGAAATGATGTGCTTAAAAGACATATAACGATTGCTTACAATTTAAAGTGTTAGTTTAACTTAAACCGGCCTATCAGCGCATAAGGATTACAGTGAATTAGCTAGGCAATTAAGTCACGCTCAGTAAACAATAAAAATGCTTACATCATGTAGGTGTTTTTATTTGTACCTTATAATAGCGGCATGGCTAAAAAACTAAACTTAGAACGTATCCTGTGTAACCAAGGTTTTGGCACACGCAAGCAATGTCGCATCATGATTATCAATGAAGAAGTCACCGTCAATGGCACGCTGTGCGACGACCCCGATGCGAGTTTTGATACCGACAACTTGCACTACAGTGTTAAAGGTGAAGCGTGGGATTACCGTGAAAAATCGTACTTAATGCTACATAAACCCAGCAATTATGAGTGTTCACACAAAACCCAGCATCACCCCACCATTTATAGCTTATTACCGCATCCATTGGTGGTGCGTGACGTACAATGCATCGGTCGCCTGGATGAAGACACCACCGGCTTAATCCTGATTTCGGACGACGGCCAGTTTATTCATCGCATGAGTTCGCCCAAACACAAAGTACCTAAAGTGTATGAAGTGACCTGCAAACATGCGGTTGATGACAGCCAAATCGCGCATATTCTAAAAGGTGTGCAGTTGATTGATGAAGACGCGCCAATCGCAGCGTTAGCTTGCACGCGTATTAACGACCATGTGATTCACATGACATTGGCTGAAGGAAAATATCACCAGGTAAAACGCATGCTTGCCGCCATTAGTAATCGTGTTGAAGCGTTGAAACGCATACAGATCGGCGAATTAAAGTTGCCGGATGATTTAGCCGTGGGTGAATGGCGCTGGTTAAGTAACGATGATTTGCGCAAACTAGGTGCAATTCAGCATTTAAACAATTAGCATTCAAACGCAGTGTAATCCTGCAAATAAAACAGGGCGCAGAAGCGCCCTGTTTTATTTGTAAAAATAGAGATTTAGTTTTTACATCAAAGACTTAAAATCTAGCGCAACTTCACCTCACCCGCGCTTATCAGTTGTTTGGCAACCACATCAGATACACCTTCACTCACACTGGCGCCAATACGTTTGGCAATGCGACTGGCAAAATCATCCTGGTAGGTAAAATCTACAATTTCCTCTTGCTTAATCACTTCTCGCGCGACAAAATCTGCACTGCCTATCGCATCTGCTAGCCCGATTTTAATACTTTGTTCACCGCTCCAAAATAAACCGCTAAAAGTTTCAGAGGTTTCTTTTAAGCGTGCGCCTCTACCCTGCCTGACCACTGTTTTAAATTGCTCGTGAATTTCATTTAACATGGTTTGCGCAAATTGCTGATGCCTTGGGTTCACCGGTGAGAACGGATCCAGCATTGCCTTATTTTCACCTGCCGTCATCAAACGACGCTCAACACCGACTTTCTTCATCACTTCAGTAAAGCCGTAACCATCCATCAACACGCCGATAGAACCTACGATACTGGCTTTATCCACATAAATTTTATCTGCGGCAGCTGCAATGTAATAACCGCCCGAGGCGCAAATATCTTCAACCACTGCATACACGGGAATTGTTGGATGAAGCTTTTTTTGACGCTTAATTTCATCAAAAATGATACCCGCCTGCACCGGGCTGCCACCTGGGCTATTGATGCGCAAAATTATCCCTTTTGTGCCTTTATTATCGTAGGCATCATGCAGGCTACTCATCACAGCCTCAGCATTGACATCTCCACCCGCCTGAATAACCCCTGAAATATCAATCAAAGCCGTGTGTGCTTCAAACTTTTTCTTAGCTTCACTAAAAACACCTAGCGCCATCAGTAAAACAATCAGCAGATAGGTAAAAGTAAGCCCTTTAAAAAAAGTGCCCCAGCGACGCGCTGTGCGTTGCTCAGTAAGTGCGGCTGATGCTAAGCGCTCAATCGCATCACGCTGCCATTTTGTATCTTCAGCTTGTGAAGCTTTATTTTCTACATTGTTTGCAGCAACCGTTTGCTGATTTTCTTCTGACATAATTCAAGCGTCCTAATATGTTATTTTTTATTCACTAACCGATGCTACATTGATAATAATTTTTTGATTTTGTTCAATGACTTTAATTGGTTTTAAACTTTTACCTTTACACGGCCCCATGACGCAAAAGCCGTTATCCGGCCGATAATTTGCACCATGCGTACTGCATATTAAAAAGTCCTGTTGCGCCGTAAAAAAATCACCCTCGTTCCAATCCAACTCTACCGAAATGTGGGCGCATCGGTTTACATAAGCGTATGGTTTACCTTGAAATCGCACTACAAAGCCCGTGACAAATTCGCCTAAAGCCGGTAATGCGAACCTAATCCCTTTGCCCCCATCTACCAAGTCGGCACTATCAATTGCAATCATACCTTGCTCATTATCCGTATTATGCATCTTCTAACAACCACTGTCCCAGGCTGGCAAAATCATCAAATTGCTGAATCGGGCTCAAATGCTGCCATTGTGTTGCTGACTGCGCACCATAAGTGACGCCCACAGCGCTTACCCCGGCATTGTGTGCCATCTGTAAATCATAACTCGTATCGCCTATCATCAACGTACGTTCTGGCAAAGCAACCAAGTTATCCATGATCTCATCGATCATTTGCGGATGCGGTTTAGAAAAACATTCATCCACAGTACGTGTCGCATGAAAATACTTGCCTAATCCACAATGCTCAAACGCTAAATCAAGTCCGCGCCTGCCCTTGCCTGTAGCTACCGCCAACTTAAAACCGCGCATATTTAGCATCTTAATAGTATCAGCAACGCCCTCAAACAACGGTATCTCACTTTCACCTGCATAATAATTTACAGTATAAAGCCTTGCCATTTCTTGTGCTTGTTCGGTAGGTAGTTTTCCATACAACGCTTCAATAGCCTCATATAAACCTAAACCAATAATATTACTGGCCTCTTGACGCGCTAAGGTTGGCAACCCTACCTGCTGAGCCGCTTTCAATACGGCATTGGTAATCATACTAGTAGAATCGGCTAAAGTACCATCCCAATCCCACACGATTAAATCAAACTGCTTTGGCATACTTTTAATTATTCCTTCTCTAATTTTTGTACGAACATGCTGAGCTCTGCTGGCAAAGGTGCATTAAGCTCAAGTTTATCATTGGTCAAAGGGTGACGTATTTTAGTCACGGCAGAATGCAAAAACATGCGCTTGATGCCCTGCTTGGCTAATGCTTTATTCACGGCAAAGTCACCATATTTATCATCACCTACAATAGGAAAACCCAAATGTGCCAATTGCACACGTAACTGGTGCGTGCGCCCGGTAACTAATTGCGCTTCAAGTAAACTGAATGATCCCATCGTAGTGCTATTGAAATTTTTTAATAAACGAAACAGCGTTTCCGATGTTTGGCGTTCATCATATTTATCTTTAGAGATATCAGTCACCACATTGACGCGGCGTTCGCCATTGGGCAACAGATATTTTTGCAAATCCAGTACCACACGTTTTTTGGGCTCCAGCCACTCACCGCTTACCAGCATCAAGTAACGCTTATCTGTTTGGTTGTTTCTAATCGCCTCATGTAGCGCCACCAAAGCACTGCGCTTTTTAGCCAGCATCAACACACCCGATGTTTCCCGATCTAAACGATGTACCAACTCTAAAAACTTGGCACGAGGACGCTCTAAACGTAACTGCTCAATCACGCCCCGGCTAATGCCGCTACCACCATGTACCGCAAAACCAGCAGGTTTATCAATCACTAACATGGCGTCATCTTCAAAGATAATCGCATGCTCAAATTTTGAGGTAGCTGGTGCAGTTTGCTCTGTTTTTTCAACGGCAGTAGAACGTGTGGGCGGAATTCTCACCACATCGCCCAAACTTAATCGAAAATCAGCATCTATCCGTTTTTTATTAACGCGCACTTCACCGCTACGCAAAATACGATAGACATGACTTTTTGGCACACCTTTTAAGGTTTTGGTGAGAAAATTATCAACGCGCTGCCCTTCGCTGGCTTCATCAACTGTTAAAAATGCAGCGGCTGATTCGCTGACGGTTGATGCTTTACTGCTTTGATGTTGTGTATTTAAATTGTTCATTCGTAGCTTTTATGAAAGATGTAGCTTATACTTTGCGAATTCTTATGAAGTCAACTGTATAAATGGTTGATAAGAATACACTTAATACCAATAAACACATCGTGTTGCGACGATTTAATTATCGCCTGATGCCTTTATTAAAAAATAGTGACCACTAAACACTTGGTTAACACCGCTCGCCATATTATAAAGTAGCGGTAAGTAAATTTAGCGCTAAAGCCGCCGCAGACAAAATAAAGATAAAGCGCGACTTAAAGTGAAAAGTAAAATTTGATAGGTTATCAAATCAACGCTGCTCGACCCGAAAGGCTTGCAGTACGAAATTAAATAATCCAGCAAATTATAGATGTACTAAAGATAGAATTTTAACGAATTTAAGCGCTAACTGGCCTGATATTTAGGCCATATTTAAGCATAAATTTAACAATTAGTTTGCTTTAACGAACAATAAACTTGTTTCAACATGAGATTCTCTGCTGAAACAATTAAATTAGATAACTCAATCTGACTCAGCCCATGTGGTTTTTTACGACTAGGCTCGGTAAAACTGGACTCGATCCATATAACTGAATTGACGAATCTATATTAAGTTACGCGCGGTTTTCCGCCTATGTCTTTAAATTAGACTTCGTTAAATTGCGCCATTGTTATCTTTGTAAAACGTTAAGTTTCACCAGTGTTAACTACACTGGGCAGCGTGCATCAGGCACCTTGCACACCTTTAGTATTTCAGTCGACACTCGACACTTTCACCTTAAATGCCTTAACTCAATGCTGAGTTTTCTCATGCATTAGTCTGCCTGCTATTACTTAGCGCAGGAGCAAACAATGAAACGCATGTTATTTAATGCAACGCAATCTGAAGAATTACGCGTTGCGATTGTAGATGGTCAAAAACTCATCGATTTAGATATTGAACACGCTGGTAAAGAACAGCGTAAAAGCAATATTTACAAAGGTGTCATTACGCGTATTGAGCCATCTTTAGAAGCTGCCTTTGTCGATTACGGACAAGATCGTCACGGCTTTTTACCCTTTAAAGAAGTATCACGCAGCTACTACAAAGAAGGCACAGATGGCCGTGCCCGCATCCAGGATGCCTTAAAAGAAGGCCAGGAACTCATCGTGCAGGTTGATAAAGATGAGCGTGGCAACAAAGGTGCTGCGCTGACTACTTTTATCTCCCTCGCTGGTCGTTATTTGGTATTAATGCCAAACAACCCACGTGGCGGTGGTGTGTCACGCCGCATTGAAGGCGAGGACCGTGACGAACTACGCGACGTATTAGCCAAACTTGAAGTGCCCAAAGGCATGAGCATTATCGCGCGTACTGCTGGCATTGGTCGCAACGCTGAAGAGTTGCAGTGGGATTTAAACTATCTCACACAATTATGGACTGCGATTGATGGCGCCTCCGCCATGCAAGCCGGCGCCTATTTAATTTACCAGGAAGGCAGCTTAGTCATCCGTGCAATTCGCGATTACTTTAGCTCCGATATTGGTGAAATTTTAATTGATACGCCAGATATTCATGAGCAAGCGGTACAGTTTATGAATCACGTGATGCCAGGCAACGTGGCACGCGTTAAATTGTATCAAGATGAAATTCCACTATTTACACGCTTTCAAATTGAACACCAGATTGAATCAGCCTTCTCACGTGAAGTGCGCTTACCTTCCGGTGGCGCGATTGTCATCGACCATACTGAAGCATTAGTTTCAGTTGACGTAAACTCAGGCCGTGCAACCCGTGGTAGCGATATTGAACATACCGCATTTAATACTAACATTGAAGCGGCTGAAGAAGTCGCACGTCAATTGCGTTTACGTGATTTAGGCGGCTTGGTAGTGATTGACTTCATTGACATGGAAAGCCAACGCAATCAACGCGAGGTTGAAAATGCATTGCGTGATGCCCTGCATGCCGACCGCGCACGTGTACAAACCGGCAAGATTTCGCGCTTTGGCTTGCTGGAGTTATCTCGTCAACGCTTGCGCCCTAGCTTGGGTGAAACCAATCATATCCCTTGCCCGCGCTGTCATGGCACAGGTCATATTCGTGGCATTGAATCAACTGCTCTACATATTCTGCGCATTACGCAAGAAGATGCCATGAAAGAAAATAGCGCGATTATTCAAGTGCAATTGCCCGTTGAAGTGGCTACGTTCTTGCTGAATGAAAAACGGGCTGATATTCATAAAATTGAACAGCGTATGGGCGTTGAAGTGGTGTTGATTCCAAATATTCACCTTGAAACACCTAACTACAACATCACGCGTGTTAAGCATGATGATGTAACCGAAGAAACTAGTCGCGCAAGCTACAAGCTGGTAGAACTACCGACTGAAACCACTTACATTCCCAATGCAGCAGAAGAAGCAAAAGCGGTTCGCCCAGTGGCGGCAGTGAAAGGCATTACTCCCGCGGCCCCTGCACCTATCGTTGCAGAAAAAGTAGTAGCTGAAAAAACTGAGCCTAAGTTGTCACTGTTCGCCCGCATTAAAAACTTTTTTAGCGCGCCATCAACTGAAAGTGAATCACAAAAAGTTGAAGCTGAAAAAGCCAATGCAGCACGTTCTGAGAGCAATCGCAACAATCGTAATCGTAACCGCAATCGCAATGAACGCAATCGCAATGAGCGTGGTGAGAAAAATGAACGTACGGATAAAGCCACTAATCAAGAGCGCCCTAACCGCAATCAGGATGCAAAAGCGCAAGAGGCACGACCTGCAGAAGGCAAGCAGCAAGAACCTCGTCAGCAAAAACCACAGCAAGCGCGTACTGAAACTCAACGTAATGAGCCTGCACGTAATCAGCAAACCAAAGCCCCAGTAGAAGCAACAGGTAATGAAACCGTTGAACAAACTACAGAGCGTGGCAGTCGTCGCAACCGTAATAATCGCCGTGGTCGCCGCGATCGCGATGATAGCGCTGTACGTGAGGGTAACCTTCCTTTCGTACCAAATGAAGAAATCAGCGCTAATCAAGCTAATGTTAGCGCGGAAGCTTCTGTTCAGGCACCTGCTAAGAGTGATAACAAAGCTGAAAGCGTCACTCAGGTTGTTGAAACCAAGACCAATGATGCGTCGAATCAGGGCGCGCCAGTAGTTGAAGTAACAGCAGCAGAAAAAAACACACCAACAGGCGCAAAAAAAGCCAGAGGCCAAAAAAATGCGCCTAATAAAGCAAGCAGTGCTAAGCGTGACAATACAGAAGCCGTTGTTGAAATAAATGCAGACGTTAATGTAGCAACAACTGCAGAGGTGAATGAAGGTGTGGCGGCTAAAACGGATAAAAAACGTCCAGCACGACCACGTAAAGCTAAAGCCGAAACAAAACCAGTTGACTTGGCTGCTTCAGGGTTGCAATTAGTAGAAACTAAAGCCGATGCGCCAAAAGCGTCTGCTCCCGTAGAATCTAAAGAGCCACGCGCACCTCGCAAAGCGGCCACTTGGCAGAAACAAGCTAAAGCGGACGCCACTGCCGAGCCTTTAGTCATGGTAGAAACGCAAAATAAATAGACTCAAACGCTTTATTTAGCGAACTGCGACTATAAAAAAAGCCCCGTACAATTCACCGTACGGGGCTTTTTTATTTTATTTGGCTCTAATAAACCCAATCATAATTACAGTATGATAATGCTAGCTTAGTCAATTAATGACGTGTTAAGCACAGTCCGCATCAAACCACTAATTCAACATTAAATTTATGAGCCACGCTTATTATCAATTACCGAACGGGCGTGTTGCGAGTATTGACGGCAACTGCCAATTCCCACCACTTTCCGCAGCGCTCACCGAGCCTAACGGTTTGATCGCAGTTGGCGGTGACTTATCAGTTTCGCGCCTTCTTAACGCCTATCAGCATGGCATATTCCCATGGTTTAGTGAGGGGGAACCTATCCTTTGGTGGAGTCCTGACCCGCGTATGGTGCTTTTTCCAAGCGAATTAAAAATATCTAACTCACTCAAAAAAACACTTAAAAACAAAAAATTTGAGTTGCGCTTCAACACCTCCTTTCGTGAGGTGATTATCGCTTGTAGCAAAACCCCTAGAGGTGAACAACTAGGCACATGGATTAGCCAGGACATCATTGACGCTTATTGCGCGTTGCATGTTGCAGGCTATGCAGTTTCTGCCGAATCTTGGCAGAACGGTCAATTAGTCGGTGGCTGTTACGGCGTTAAAATAGGCAATATGTTTTACGGTGAAAGCATGTTTCATCTAGTGACAGACGCATCAAAAGTCGCTTTTGTAAGCCTGGTAGAGCATCTTGAAGCTCAGGGGGTTGGTATGATAGATTGCCAAATGAAAACGGCGCATCTCGCAAGCTTTGGTGCGCATGAAATTAGTCGTGATGATTTTATAAAGCAGTTATCACGGTTAATCAATGCTGTAAAAAATCAAACTGCAATTTAAAAATCACGCCCAAAAATTCGGCTTATAATTTAAATATGCATCTGCCTAACGACAACACTTTAAATAAGCTACAGTTTTATGTAACTACCGGTTACAGTTGCGGCTATTTGCCCAATAAGTTAGCACAGAGCTTAATTGCTACACCACAACATTTAGTCAATACTGAGATTTATAGCAGTTTGATACAGCAAGGCTTTCGACGAAGCGGCAAGTTTGCCTACAGACCGCATTGTGAAAACTGCCAAGCATGCGTGCCTGTACGAATTATTCTGCAAGATTTCACACCCAACCGTAGCCAAAAACGCGCACTCAAACAGCATCAAAATCTCACAACGACCATTCTGCCCGTAGCATTTTATGAAGAGCATTACGCGCTATATGCCGCTTATCAATGCGCACGACATACTGATGGCAAGCTCACTAAGCAGGTAGATGACGTAGAACAATACCAAAGCTTTTTGTGCCAAACTAATGTAGATAGCGTATTGGTTGAGTTTAGAGAAAACAATCAACTCAGAATGGTGAGTGTGATTGATATAGTCAGTGATGGTATTTCAGCGGTTTATACTTTTTATGACACCAGTAACACTAAGGCCAGTTATGGTACCTATAATGTTTTATGGCAAATCGACTGGGCTAAAAGCTTTAAGCTGCCCTATTTATATTTAGGCTACTGGATTAAAGACAGTCCGAAAATGGTTTATAAACAAAATTACAAACCATTGGAAATGCTAATCAACGGCAAATGGTTGCAATAAACACGTTGCATGTTGCTACCGCAGATAAAATCAGGGTTCAATGCTACAATTCTGCCTGTTGCTAATTAGAATAAATTTGCTTTGAAAAATCCTGTTTTAAAAAAAATTGTTATCTTTGGTGTGGGCTTAATTGGCGGCTCGGTTGCGCTTGCTTTGAAAAAAGCAGGCTGTACTGCACCAATAGTTGGTGTTGGCCGCTCGATTAAAAGTCTGCAAACCGCGGTTGATTTAGGTGCGATCGACATTGCTTCCAGCAATGTTGCAGACGCAATAAAAGATGCAGACATTATTTTGATTGCTGCACCAGTGGCACAAACCCCAGCCATCCTAAGCGCGATTAAGCCGCACCTAACAGCCAATGCTGTGATTACTGATGCAGGAAGCACTAAAAATGACGTATTAAGTACGGCAAAAGAAATTCTAGGCGCGCAATTTACCCAATTTGTAGGTGGCCACCCGATTGCAGGCGCTGAGAAAAGCGGTGTAACGGCAGCAACGGCTGATTTATATCGCAATAAAAATGTTGTGTTAACCCCTACGGTCATAACCAATCCGGATGCAATTCACCGCGTACGTGAGTTTTGGCAAACCTGCGGCGCTACTGTCAGTGAAATGCCGGCAGAAACTCATGATGGCATATTTGCCGCCGTAAGCCATTTACCTCACCTGTTAGCCTTTGCTCTGGTAGATGAAGTTGCCTCACGAGCAAACGCAGAGCAGTTGTTTGGATTTGCCGCGAGCGGATTTAGAG
>JBAYTS010000023.1:0-51136 GCA_041675545.1 Methylotenera sp. | reverse complement strand
TTATTGCTAGTTTCCGTATAAAAATGACTTTTACCTGTGCCGCCTAGATCCATACCCAAAATGAAATTTTGTCGGTAGCCAAGAGCTACGCCAAGCTGTACAGCCCATGTGGCGACAGTCTTTCCTGAGAATAGTCCTTTTTCCAGGTTGCTACTGAAGCCAACTGATCTGCATAATTCAGGTAGTTTGTCATCTACAAAAATTTCAGGGTCATTAAAAAAGCTGTTTTGACATTCAATCTGGCTAGCGCGAGGGATGCCAAACTTTCTTGAAATGGATTCAATCAAATAAATGTTATCGCATTTCAGCAACTCTGGTTCGCGTTCACAGATTCTTGATAAGCCCACATATGAAAAAAAACAGTTTGCGCCTGAAAGAATAGAGTCTTTGACGCATGCCCATTGGTTTTCAAACACTCTGTGATCAACAATAATGCAATGTGTAGGTTTTAAATTAGCTTCAGTAAATTTTTTAATGGCACAATTAAGGCTAATAGTTTCAAATGATGCCACCCGTTTAAGATCAACATCAGCTAAAGATGGTCCTGTGGCGATGGTAAAGCATGCCCCTGAAAACTTGTTGCTTAGCGTATGCGCCAAGGCGATCTCGGTAACTGCTTGTTTTTTCCAAAGAATAGTGCAAGAGTCAGCATGGCGCACCATGCCAAAGTCTTGGTGACAGCTGTATTGATGTTTGAATTTTCCACCTAACCAAAACCTGCGAAAAATAGCTTGGAGTTTGTTCATTATCTTAATGCACTATTTTTAACATAAAGCATAATCTTCTTTTTGCCATTTACGCCGTAGAATTCTTGTTCCAAATGGTATTGGGCTAATTTATCGGCAAATAGTTTTTCTTTCTCTGCCAGGCTTTCATCTATTTCTACGTAAAGCATGAGGCAATTGTATTTGTAAATTGTGCCATCATCAATGGCATTTTTTATCAGTTGCCAATGGTCTGAGCGCCTAGCAGTATATTTGGCACCAGCATAATAAATTGATTTGTCTGTGACGAAAAATACTTTGTCATTGGGTATTTGTTGCTGTTTTACATAGGCAACGGCATCTTGTTCGAAATTGTAGCCCTCTTTTTTAGGTAAGATATTTTTGATAAATGATAGGCTAAAGATCACAACAAGCAATATTGTCAGCCATTTTTGCCATTGATTGCTAAACCGGTTAGTGCGTAAGGAATTGATCAGTGGCGCAAGACAAAAGGCTGCAAAAATTAACGCAATAAAGCCAACTGCAATAATGTAGCGATTAGATAGAATAAAGACTCTCGCCAAGCTTGCACATGCATTGATGATTGCAAGCACAATGACACTATAAAAAATAATACGCGTATCTGTTTGCATTTGCCAAGTCGGTGCACGTGCATCTTTATTGGCATGATTTAAAGCATAAAGCCCAATAATCGGCCAACCAATAAGATTGATCATTTTGAGTATCAAAATGCTGAGTAAAGTGGCGACTAAACCGATGAGTCCGTAATCTGCAAAGTAGTTACCTAGCACGTTGCCCATCAGTGCTGCCTTAATGCTAAAGGTGTTTGAGATGTCAGACATGATTGAAATGACTTCTTGTGTTCTGCCAAAATCACTTAATGTAACTGACGGTATGGTAATTAATGCCCCGATAATCAAAAGCACGGATAAAATTGGGATGGCGTTGATAATGGCTATTTGCTTAACTTTTTCTTTTAATGAGTATTCACTTTTAAACATTAGTAAAATTGGTAAGCACACTAAAAATGTAATGGCTTCAATTCTGAATAGCATGGCAATGATGGCAGAAACTTGCCAAAGCAATGCGTTACTTAATCTCTTTCTACGATAAAACTGAATAAAAAAGACTAAGCTAGTGAGAAAAGCTGCCCAGAATCCTTGGTCGCGCAATAGCATTGGGAGGATGTCGCCTACGATATATGAGGAGCTAAATAATAGAAAAGCGCCACAAAGAATAGTGAGCTTATTGCCGCCAGCTAATTGAATAAGTTTAGTGAAGCTAAAGGTTGTAATGGTAAAAAATACTATATCTAATAATTGAGCTGAAGTTTGTATGCTCAGGTTTGTTAGGCGTTGTACGGCACTAATTAGTAGTGAGTATAAAGGCCATGCGAAGGTTGCGATACCTTGCTTCCATTCTCCTATGGAAAATAGTCTTGCTGCTTCAAAGTAAATGAGTGAATCAACGTTGACCCAGCCCTGTTGAATATAAATAATGCGCCAAGCTAATAATGCGCCAAGTAGCGTCAAAATCAGTATGAGTTTATCTTCATTGAGTTGTTGGTAAAGTTCGGAGATTTTTTTCATGCGATTATTCTGTGAACTTAATGCTCTTGATAATAGCCGTTGGGGGTAATTGTTTTAAGCAGTTTAAATGACCCAATGGGCACTCACGCTTAAAACATGGGCTACAATTTAAGCCCAGATATTCTATCGCGGCATTGGGGTGCATCGGCGGCGTATGGTGCGGGTCTGATGAGCCATAAATTGCAATCAGTTTTTTATCAAGCGCAGCGGCTATATGCATCAGACCGGAATCGTTGCTGATAATAGTATCGCACAGCGACATTAAATCAATCGCTTCGTCTAGTTTAGTTTTTCCGCCAAAATCAACGCAGCGATTTTGCGTAAGTTGGTTGATGATGGTAGTGACGGGTATGTCTTTATCTGAGCCAAATAACCAAACTTGCCAGCCTTTGCTGATGGCTACATTTGCAACCTCAGCATAATATTGAGCTGGCCAGCGTTTGGCTTCACCGTATTCAGCCCCTGGGCAAAGCCCCAGCACTTTAGTCTCAGACTTAGTCAAGCCAAGTTTATTAAGTGTTGCTAGCGCATTGGCGGGGTTAGAAAGCATTGCCGGGTTAGGGATAACAATAGGTAGATTTTGATCTTTTGCTAAGCCTAAATTTACAAATCGCTCGACGGTTTTTTTGAGTTTTGTTTTATTCAGTGCGCGTATGTCGTTAATTAAGCCGTAACGCATTTCACCTAAATAGCTGGTACGTTGTTTGATGCCGGCCGCCCAAGGTAGCAGGGCTGATTTAAACGAGTTAGTGAGAATAATGGCTTGGGTGTAGCCTTGGTTTTTCAAGGATATGCCAAATTTAATGCGCTCAAAAAAAGCAAGTTGTTTGTGCTTGAATGGCAGTGCAATCTTCCCTGAAACTTCAGGCATACGCTCTAGTAGAGGTAGCGTCCATGCTGGTGCGGCAACATCTATAATGCAGTTAGGGTTGTTAGCTTTGAGGATTTTGAACAGGCTTTGTGCCAGCACCATGTCGCCTACCCAAGCCGGGCCTAAAATGAGGATTTTTTCTTTAATAGTCATAGTGGATAGCGTCCATTGCAAGCGCGAATAAATTCGCTCTTACCAAAACTCTAACTCGCAATTTTGTTTAAAATTCCAGTGGTACTACGCCCTGCAACCAAATCGATTAAGGCTATCTCTCCCCCCCACGATTCAACTTCTTTGCCACCAACCACTTGGTCCGCGGTGTAATCACTGCCTTTGGCGATGATGTTGGGCTTGATTGCATTGATTAAATTTAACGGTGTATCTTCATCAAATAAAATCACGGCATCAACCGACTCAAGCGCCGCCAGCACACGTGCACGGTCATTTTCATTGACGACGGGTCTAGTTGGCCCTTTAAGCGCACTTACGGAGCGGTCTGTATTTAAGCCTAACACCAGTTTGTCGCCACGTTTCTTTGCAGCTTCTAAATAGGTGACATGTCCTGCATGGAGTAAATCGAAGCAGCCGTTAGTGAATACGATTTTTTGATTGGCTTTTTTCCAGGCTGAAACTTTTTGCATAAGTTGGCTTAGATCACAAATTTTATGCGCTTGTTCTGATGTTTGCTCGGCTGCGAGTGCGTCAATTAAATCATCTCGGCTAATTGGTACCGTGCCCACCTTGCCGACCACTACGCCAGCGGAAATATTCGCCAATTGCAAACTTTCTAAAGGGGTTAAGTGATGCATCATGCCAGCGGCAAGGGTTGCAATCACGGTGTCGCCGGCACCTGAAACATCAAATACCTGCTTGGCGGTGGCGGGGAGCAGGTGTGTGGTCTCGTCTATTAAAGAGATGCCTTCTTCACCACGGGTGACCACTAAAAATTGCAAGTTCAGACTATTTTTAAGCACTACGGCTTTGTTTATTAAGTTGGGGTCTTGCGTGGTGGTGAAGCAGGCTTCCGCTGATTCTTTTTTGTTTGGAGTAAGCGCGGTAGCGCCACTGTATTTACTGTAATCATGGCCTTTAGGGTCAACCAGCACTGGGATGCCTTGCGCGTGACATGCTGAAATGATGTGCTGGCAAATCTCGGTGCTTAATAAACCTTTGGCGTAGTCTGACAATATCAGAATGGCTGGTTTTAATGACAGTTGCTGCTGAATGGCTGCGAGTAATTGTGTATTTTCACCAGCCGTAAAGGTTGCGTTGTTCTCTTGGTCTAGCCGCATCATTTGTTGATGCCCACCTAAAATCCGTGTTTTAGCAATAGTTGGGCGCTGGTTAGAGTGAATTGTACTGGTGACGTCTATGCCAACCGCAGTCATTAAATCTAGTAAAATTTTAGCTTCGTTATCAGTGCCTACACAGCCGATGGTATGCGTTTTAATGCCGAGTAGTGCCAAATTTGCTGCTACGTTGGCCGCACCGCCAGCGCGGTCTTGTTGCGATTTTACCAATACAATGGGTACGGGTGCTTCTGGTGAAATGCGGCTGACTTCACCCATTAAGTAGCGGTCTAGCATTACGTCGCCAATCACTAATGCGTGCTGGGCGAGGGAGCCAAAATGTTTAACAGTATCAAGAAGGTTTTGTTGGGTCATGGTGAATCACATTGCATCGTTAAGTCAGATTATACATTTAACAATGTCATATTCATTTTATCATTCCGACGAAAGTCGGAATCAGTGCTTTTCAACTTCACTAGATGCCGACTTTTGTCGAAATGACAGTTGGTAGAGGACCTTAATCAGACTCTAAAATCTCGCACAGCGAGTGCCCAACAAAGATATGTGCTTCTTGAATGCGCGCAGTGACATTGGATGGAATGACAATATTGTAGTCACATAGTGCATTGAGTTTGCCACCAGTGCCGCCAGTTAAGCCCACAGTAGTCGCGCCAATTGCTTTTGCAGCTACAATCGCGCTGACGACATTTGCGCTGTTGCCGCTGGTGGTAAGGCCGATGACTAAGTCTTCCGGCCTGCATAAGGCTTCTATTTGACGGGCGAAAATATAGTCATAGCCGTAATCATTACCAACAGAGGTGATAATTGAGGTGTCAGTAGTGAGTGCAATAGCAGGTAACCCTTTGCGCTCTTTTTTGAAGCGTCCGACAATTTCAGCCGCAATGTGCTGGCTATCTGCTGCGCTACCGCCATTACCCATCAGCAATATTTTGCCCCCGTTTTTAATGGTATTTTGCATGGCAATGCCAACGTCACTGATTAACGGGAATAGCGGTTCTAGTGCGTTAAACATTGCCATGTGCGCAGCATGTTCACCTTTTAAATAATCAACGTAACCTTTTGCATTATTCATTAGCAGTATTTATCCTCTTGCATCAAGTAGTTCTGTACGTAGTCACGTACACCGTCTTCTAAGCTGTGAAAGGGTTGTTTGTATCCGGCATTAGCTAGCTTACTCATTGCCGCTTCCGTGAAGTATTGATACTTGCCTTGTAAATCTTGTGGCATGTCGACAAAGGTAATGTGCGGGTTACGTTGCATGCTTTGCATTACGTTTGTCGCTAAATCTTTAAAGCTGCGCGCATGGCCTGTGCCAATGTTATAAATGCCGCTAGGCGCAGGCTTGTTACTCAATGAGGCGTCAAGAAAGTAATTTACAACGGCCGCCGCATCTTTTACATACACAAAATCACGCATTTGCATGCCGTCTTCAACGCCGGCTTTAGTGCCTTTGAATAACTTCATGGTGCCAGTTTGGCTAAATTGGTTGAAAGTATGCAGCGCCACGCTTGCCATGCGTTCTTTGTGATATTCATTAGGGCCATACACGTTAAAGAACTTAAACCCTGCCCAGCTTGGTGGGGAGGCTAAGTTATTGCGCACTTGACGCAATACCCATTGGTCAAAAAAATGTTTTGAATAACCATAGCCATTGAGTGGGCGCAGGTTGTCGATGTTTGCATCGTCATAACCCAAGCTACCATCACCATAAGTCGCTGCAGAGCTGGCGTAAAAAAATGGCACTCGGTTGTGCGCACACCAAGTCCATAGATTCTGCGAGTATTGAATATTAGTTTCTACCAGCTGGTTAAAGTCACGCTCGGTAGTGGCGCTAATTGCACCCATGTGAATCACAGCTTCAATATCGGTGCGTGATTTACCATTTGAATCTTGAAGCCAAGCCATGAGCTGGTCTTTATCTAAATAGTGCGCGTATTGGCGTTTGACCAAGTTTTGCCATTGATCCTCATGTGTGATGCGATCAACGATGACGAGATCGTCACGTTCTAGTTTGGTATTGAGGTGCCAAGCAATAATAGAACCTATCATGCCTGCGCCGCCAGTAATTACTATCATTGATTAAAACCTAAAATTATCATTTAGCACACACCTGTTTTGTATGGTGCTAAATTAAAAGTTGTAAAGCATGCAGTATAACGCTTATTGATTATTGACTAAACTTTGCGCTCTTAATTTTGTCATTTCTGCTTCTTTTTTAGCTTGGTTATCATCCCATTCTACGCTGACCCAGCCCTGCAGATTTTCCAAGGCAATAGCGGTCATGGCATGAATCCACGCCTCATTTTCATTTAGTGCAGGAATATATTCGTAATCGTCACCGCCGTTACTTTGAAATATGTGTTTTCCTTCAATTGCGATTTCTTCTAATGTTTCCAGGCAATCGCTAGAGAAGCCTGGACAAATCACATCAACACGCTTGGTATTGGCTTTGCCTAACGCTTCAAGCGTACCTGCCAGGTAAGGTTTAAGCCACTCTTGTTTGCCAAAACGCGATTGAAACGCAATCAAATACTCATCTTTATTCAGCGCTAACGCTTCGGCTAAAAGGCGTCCAGTTTTATGGCACTCACAGTGATACATGTCGCCTTTTAATAAATGAAATTTAGGCACACCATGAAAGCTCATTACTAACTTACTGGGTTTGCCATTGATGCGCCAATGCTCCAGCACGCTCTGCGCCAAGGCTGAAATGTAGGCGGGGTGGTCGTGATAGTGCTTAATGGTGCGAATCGCCGGTACGTTGCGCGTTTTAAGTAAGACTCGCCACACCGCATCCAATGCGCTAGCTGTGCTGCTGGCGGCGAACTGCGGATATAGAGGAAATACCAAGATACGGTCGCAATGTTGCGCTTTTAGTTTTGCAATGGCAGACGCCATTGATGGGTTGCCGTAGCTCATGCCTAATTCAACGGCAAACGGTGATTTTATTTTTTGCCCTAAATAGCCACGTAGTAACAGGGCTTGTTTTTGTGCATGTACTAATAAAGGTGAGCCTTCTTTAGTCCAAACAGAGGCGTATTTCTCTGCAGATTTTTTAGGGCGAATCACCAAAATAATGCAGTTCAAAATAAACCACCAAATAATGCGCGGAATTTCAACAATACGTGCATCACTTAAAAACTGACGCAGATACGGTCGCAACGCCTTGGCTGTGGGCGCCTCTGGCGTGCCTAAGTTGGCGATTAGAATCCCCACTTTTAGCTGGTCGCCGTGTTCGTATTTAGGCTCTGGGTTATAAGTCATTTTAGTTATTATCCATAAGATAGTGCATTAGACAGTAGTTTAGCCGTCACATCTACAATCGGTATCACGCGTTCATAAGCCATTCTTGTTGGGCCAATTACACCGAGTGTACCGACCACTTGTCCGTCTGCTTCATAGGGTGCGGTAATCATGCTACATTCGTCTAACGGTGAGTAACCACTCTCGCCACCGATAAATATTTGTATGCCTGCCGCCTGCTGGCTATTGTCTAGCAATTGCATGAGTGAGGTACGGCGCTCAAAGATTTCAAATAGCTTACGCAAGCTAGCGACGTTGGCGGATAAATCATCCACTTGCAACAAATTACGCTCACCTGCAATGACCACGCCGTCATTGCCAACTTGGCTATTGCTGGCTTCGAGTGCGGCTGACATTAAACGGTTCATATCAGTTTGCATCTGTTTGAGTTCAACATGCAGTTTTTGTTGCACCTCTTCAAAGGTGAAGCCTGCAAAATGAGCATTAAAGTAGTTGCCGGCTTGTGTGAGCTCGCTTGCCGAATAAGGCTTTTCAGCTAGAATAATGCGGTTTTGTACGTTGCCATCGCTGGTGACAATAATCACTAAAATGCGTTTTTCAGTAAGGGGTAAAAATTCTAAATGCTTGAAAGAAAGTGTTTTGCGTTTTGGAATCAGCACCACCCCTGCAAATTGCGTGAGTTGCGACAGCATGTCAGCCGCACTCGCAATTAGCTCATTTTGGTTGGGCGAACTTAAACCGCTTTTTAACTGATTAACCGCTTTTAGATCCAAAGGCTGTACGGTGAGGAGTGAATCTACAAATAAGCGATAGCCCTTTTGTGTAGGAATGCGCCCAGCTGACGTATGCGGACTGGTAATAAATCCCATCTGCTCAAGGTCGCTCATCACGTTACGAATGGTAGCAGAGCTAACATCTAGCCCTGAGTGCTGTAACAGTGTGCGCGAACCAATGGGTTGACCATCACTAATGTAATGCTCAACCAAGGTTTTGAGTAAAATTTGCGCGCGTTTATCCATTGTCAGTATTCACGCCTAAATTATCATGCAGTGGCACAATTTAGGCAATGTTATTGCACTGTTATTGCACGATGGTTTTAGCTTCTTTTTTCTTAAAAAACTTACTTAAGTCTTGCACTAATTGCAACATCGCTGGCTGTTTTTGGGCGAGTATCACTTTGCGTTCTTCTGTGCTTAGTGCGTCATCATTGCCTTTACTGGCCTTCATAAGCACAAAGCTTTTGCCGTTTACAGGCTGTGTAATTTTAACGCCGTCGTCCACGTAGGCGACTTTATCCCAGTCTGAAATGTAAGTGTGCGTACGGTTGTTATCAGTTAATAAGTTGTAGCCAATGGCGTAGTCACTGCTTGGATTAGTCACGCCGAGTAAGGGCATAATGGTTGGAACAACGTCCATGTGACTGGTCATTTCGTTACTTACCACCGGTTTCATCCCCGGCGCGTAAATGACTAATGGCGTACGTACTTGTTGGTCAACAAAGGTTGAGTTGTGCCCCCAAAAGCCATGCTCCATGAACTCCTCGCCATGGTCGCCAATCAGGATAACAATGGTGTTATCAAGTAGCTGATGGGTTTTGAGATACTCAAAAATTCGCCCATATTGCATATCTAAATGATGTACCGAGTTAATGTAGCGGTTCTTAATAGGTACGATGTTATTGCGGAGTGCGGTTTTGCTTAAAGTGGCGTAATTCAAGTCATCACGATAAGGCGTTGCAATCACGCTTGTCTCAGGAAAGTAATAGCGCGCGTGCGGGGACTCAAAAAACATGAAAGTAAAAAATGGCTTGGCAGGATCACGTTTATCAATAAATGACAGCAAGCTGGTTACGTTGTCGCGGTCATTTTCCCAGCCAGTAGACGCAACATTGGCGTCATGCAATAGCTCACTGGGCACTTGGGCGAAAATGGTTTTATCGAACTCAGGGTAAGAGAACTTTGCGCTGGTGTAAAAACTCATTTGATATTGCTGTTGCTGTAAAACATCAATAATGGCAGCGCCACGGCGTGCTTCTAAAAATGGAAACCAGTAGTTACCTGGCAGGCCCATGAACATGCCAAATACACCCATGCGTGTACCGTTGCCAGTGCTGTAGTTGCGGGTAAAATGCGCTGCATTTTTGGCAAACTCCCAAGAATTAGGCATGGTTTTTTCGTCTAGGCTATCTGCACGCCAAGACTCTGAAGTGAGCCAGATAACGTTATAAGGTTTGGCTGGCTTGGTGAATCGAATAGGGTTAAGTGGGTAATTGAGCTTGCCCTTTACCTTTAATTTGGTTTCTCTCTGTGTGGTTAAACCTAACGATTTATAAAAGCCGCGCGCAGAAACTGTTTGATAAAATGGAATAGATTCGGCCACCACGTGCAGTTGATTGGTGGTGTAACTATCTAGTGCAAACCCCATGTGAACTAAAATCGTGATGAGCAGTGTGGTGACAGGTAGAAATTTGAATGAAAATTGAGGGGTATGTTTTTTAGCATAATAACGACATACCAACCACAAAATCAAAGCCTGCAAACTTAAAAATCCTAAAGTAATGAGCGCAAAGCCTACATCAGAGGCGCTACTACCGCCTAAAGAATCAATGCCGCCTGGTGTGATCACTAAGTTGAGTATAAAGCCATTAAAAAACATGCCATACAGAGAGAATAATTTAGCATTGGCATACATGAGGAGTGTGGTAATGCCGCCAGCAACAACGGCTGCAACATAAGTAGGACTTGTGCTATTAGGCTTAACACGTTGACTGATAAAGCGCACGACAGCCGTGACGGCAATGGCTGGTAATAAGTAATATAAACCATACAACAGGAACGCAATCAGCAGAAAACCAAACGAAAGCCAGCCTTCTTGATACAGTGTTGTAATCGGTATCGAATCAGAAACTAGCCACAATACAACAAGGTAAGTGGCTAGAAAGTAAGCTTTAAGGATATTTTTATGCGAAGTAGCTGTCATATTTGATTGTGTTTTTATTTAATTTAATTGGTGTTAGCTGGCAAAAATAATGCCAATGTATTAAGTCAAGGTTAAATATTTTTTAATGGGTTGATTTTTATGAAAAATTTTAAATAAATTAAAGGGTAATGAGTTGTGAGCAAGACTTAAGTTCAGCATTATGACGCAAAAAATGTAGTATTGACGCACATTTCTTGCGCACATTATAAGAGATCTCGCTTTGCTAACATTTCGTACCTATGTTTTAATTCCACCGTGCAACCAAAATTCAAGAAAATAGCGCTTATTGGCAAATATATGAACAAATCAGCTTTGCAGCTTATGCAAAATGATTTGACGGATTTGGCACAGCATTTATTAGCCAAAAAGCTTGAGATTTGGCTAGAGGAAAATACGGCACAGCATGCGCAACTGACACATTATCCAACACTATCATTAGATGCCGTTGGTCAAACCGTTGATGTTGCGATAGTGATGGGCGGTGATGGCACCATGCTAAGCGTTGCACGTAGTTTGATAGATGTTGATGTGCCGCTCATCGGTATTAACCGTGGGCGCTTTGGTTTTTTAACTGATTTGCGTGCGGAAGATATGCTGGTTGAAATAGACCGGATTCTCGATGGAGATTACATCAAAGAGCCGCGCATGCTACTTGCAACGCAGGTGGTGCGGCAAGGAGAGGTTATTGACAACAGCTATGCGTTAAATGATGTGGTCATTAAAAGCGGCTTGCGCTTAATTGAACTGGAAGTGGAAATCGACCATCAGTTTGTTTATAAACAACGTAGTGATGGCCTAATTTTAAGCACGCCAACGGGTACAACCGCTTATGCGTTATCTGCAGGGGGGCCGATTCTGCACCCTAATTTAGAAGCTATTTCGCTGGTGCCCATTTGTCCGCATACCCTCAGTAATCGCCCAATTGCGGTAAACAGCGCTAGTAAAATTGAAGTCACGGTTGTGCAGTTTGATGAGGCGCAATTAAGTTTTGATGGTCAATATCAAGTCACGCTGGAAGAGGGCGACAAAATTATAGTGCAGCGTGCACAACAGACTATTTCTTTGCTGCATCCAAGTGACTACTGTTATTTTGATATGTTGCGCAATAAGCTTAACTGGGGATAATTTCATTGCAAAAATCAAAACTGACTGTGTTGCCTTCACCTTGCCGTACTAAATGTACTGTCTGCGGCTCGTCGTCTTGTCATTTTTGATTTTAGTAATGAAATATTGAGCCCATGTTACAAAGCCTTTCCATTCGTGATTTTGTCATTGTCAGCCAGCTTGATTTAGAGTTTGACGCAGGTTTTACCGTACTTACTGGTGAAACTGGCGCAGGTAAATCCATTTTGATTGATGCACTGTCACTTGCGCTGGGTGCGCGTGGTGAGGGTGGCGTAACGCGTACTGGATGCGACAAAGCTGAAATCAGTGCCATTTTCAGCATCGCTCAAAATGATGAAGCTAAGCAATGGCTTGCGCAGGCTGAGATGGCGTCTGATGTGGATGAGCTGCTATTGCGCCGCGTGATGTTTGCCGACGGACGCTCACGTGCTTTTATCAATGGCGCCACTGTCACGGTTGCACAATTAAAAGAGCTGGGTGAGTTATTGGTGGACATCTACAGCCAAAATGCGCATCACTCATTATTAAAGCTAGCCACGCAACGTATCGTATTAGATAGTTTTGCAGGCTTGTCTGCGTTAGCGGTTCAGGTTTCGAGCGACTATAAAATCTGGCATCAGCTGCATCAGCAAAGAGCTGAGGCTGAAAAAAACGCGCAGCAATATGCTGATGAGTTGGCAGATTTACGCGATAAAGTAAATGAACTCTCACAATTTGCCATCAGTTCAAGTGAGTGGGAAGCTTTACAGCAAGACCATTCACGCTTATCCAACGGCGCAAGTTTAATTGCGGGTGGCGAACAATGCCGTGAGTTACTAAGTGAAGGTGAGCTATCAGCAATGCGCCTACTTACACAAGTGCAGCATAAGTTACAAAGCCTGAGTGAGATTGATAGTGCGTTGAGTGAAACCTTAGAGACATTAGATTCCGCCATTATTCAGCTTGAAGAAACTGATAGATTTTTAAATCGTTACCTGCAACGTACGGAGTTAGACCCTGCAAGTCTGGCAGAATTAGATTCCAAAATCCAAAGCATTCACAATATTTCACGCAAATACCGTGTTAAACCTGATGAGTTGGCCGATGTTTTATTGCAATCAAAAGCGCGCGTGTGTGAGCTTGAATTATTTGCAAACGATGGTGAGTTGGCGCAAAAAGAAGTACAGGCTTTGGCTGTTTATACGCAAAATGCACAAAGGCAGAGCGAGGGACGTAAAGCCGCTGCGGCTAAATTAAGCGCCCAAATCAGTGCTGAAATGCAACGCTTATCGCTCAGTGGCGGTAAGTTTGAAGTGGCATTAACCGCACAATCGCCAACCGCTAATGGGCTGGAACAAGTAGAATTTTTAGTGGCAGGGCATGCAGGCGTTGCGCCACGCTCGCTTGGTAAGGTGGCTTCAGGCGGGGAGTTGTCACGTATCAGCTTGGCGATTCGTGTAGTAACGGCACAAAAGGAAAGCATCCCCACCATGATATTCGACGAGGTTGATGTAGGCATCGGCGGCGGCGTAGCGGAAGTGGTCGGGCAGTTGTTAAAACAGCTCGGCGAGCAAAAGATAGGGCAACGCCAAGTGTTAGTCATCACGCACTTGCCGCAGGTGGCGGCATTGGGTCAGCATCACTTGCGCGTCAGTAAATCACAAGCCAATGGACAAACGTTAAGTACGATAGAAAAATTAAATGATGCTGAACGTATTGAAGAAATTGCCCGTATGCTAGGCGGTATTGAAATCACCGAAACGACTAGGCAACATGCTAAGGAAATGTTAGCGAAGTAGTTCGTTAGTGTTTTAAGTGGGCGTCCATGCCATTAGCTTAGGGATTTTGCGGTCATTCAGGTTTGCAGGGTCAATGAGTACTTTCAGCACGTAGCCTCCAATTCTGTCAGCGCCTTGAGCCGTGCTATATCAGCATGCCGTCATTTAAGCTAAGTTGTTTGATGATCTTTCATGCCATGATTACACTCTCTTTGCAGAGTTTCGATGGCTATTATTTTGAGGTGGACTGTCAAACACCGCTAATTGTTAGTGGTTCGTGCATAAAGTCTCTAATCAATCACGGAATGCGGATATCTTAAATTTAAGGTTTGGTCGCGTGTTAGCCTTTATTCACGCAAGGCTGTTTTGTGCAAATACCATAAATCGTCAGCGAATGGTCTTGCATGGTAAAGCCTAGTTTGGCAGCCGCAGCTTCTTGTCTTTTTTCAATTTCCGCATCGTAAAACTCTGCAACCCGACCACATTTGATGCAGACTACATGGTCGTGATGACCGCCACTATTGAGCTCGAATACGGCTTTGCCGCTTTCAAAGTGATGGCGAACCAATAAGCCGGCTTGCTCAAACTGTGTGAGTACGCGATAAACAGTGGCCAGTCCGACATCTTCACCAGAGTTAATCATGATTTTGTAGATGTCTTCGGCGGACAAATGCCTATCTTTGCTGTTTTCAAACAAATTCAGCACTTTAAGTCGAGGTAAGGTGGCTTTGAGCCCTACGTTTTTTAAGTCTTTTTGATCTTGCATGTTAGATTGTTCACAATTAACAAAAGGGGATGTTTTGGGTTAGCGCGCTACGTGGTATATTAACGCCAATTCAAATTAAAGTCATGATATGCGTTACTTCAATATTTTACGTTATCTTATAATTTTATTGGCATTGGTGTGTACAGCATGCGGCACCGCGTTGCCAACGGTAAAGCCTTATAAGCTGGATATACAGCAGGGTAATGTCGTCACATCTAAAATGCTATTGCAATTGCGCCCTGGCATGACTAAGTCACAAGTACGTTTCATTATGGGTACGCCGCTGATTCAAGATAGCTTTCATGGTAACCGTTGGGATTATGTTTACCAAATGCGCGAGGGTGGAAAAATCACAGAACAGCGCCGTGTGATTCTGGATTTTGAAAACGAGCTTTTAAAAGGTGTGCGCGGCGATGTGATTCCAGCGGGCAGTGACCCATCTAAGCTCGATGAAAGCAAGGGGCAAACGGGCACACGTATAGTTGAACCTTATAAAAAACCGGCAGAAAAAGGCATTATCAGCAAGTTGAAGTTTTGGGAAAAAGATGAAGCTGCGATAGCTAAAGAGGCGGCTGAAAAAGAGGCTGCTGCCAAGGCAAAGATTGAGGCGGTAGCTGTACAAAAAAACATGGAAACACCAGTGGCGCAAAGTGTTACGGCTCCGGTAGAAGAGGCTAAATCTATTTTAGCCGTGCCAGTTGTAGTGCCTGCTGTTACTGAAGCCGCACAGCCTGCAATGCCAGTTGAAGCGTCAACTATAGTAAACACGGCAAAAGCGGAGACCGCGCCTCTAGAACCTGCTTCTGTTGCGCAGCCAACCCCGGCCCAATTAAATGCGGCTGAAAAAGCATTGGAAGCTTTGCCCGTAGTAGAGTTGCCGCCGGTTAAAGCGCTAGTTTATGAATCACCATCGGGCATGATATTTGATAAAAATTTGCGTACTTATGTGGCAGAAGAGGTTGCGTCAATGACTAAGCCCGTTGCAGAGGCTCCTAGAGCCGGCAATAAAGTGCCGCCTAAACCGAAAGACCTGCCACCTGAAGTTGAGCCAAGTTTTTTTGATAGGATGCTGGAAAAGATAGGTTTTTAATCTTTCAAGGGGTTGTTTTTAGGTTGTTTGTTTTAAGTCATAGGTTTTGAAAATATGGTTAATTCTTTAAAAGTAGTTATTGCCGGCTGTTCTGGTCGCATGGGTCACGTATTGCTGGAGTGTGTATTTGCAGACGCCGAGTTGGTGTTGCACGGTGCACTAGACCGCGAAGACAACCCTCAGTTAGGTCGCGATGCTGGCGAGCAATTAGGCAAGTTGTCGGGTGTTAAAGTGGTGGCTGATGTTGACGCAGCATTAAAAAGTGCCGATGTGTTGGTAGATTTCACTCGCCCAGAAGCCAGCATTCAATACCTTGCGGCTTGCCAAAAGCATCATGTAAAAATGATTATTGGCACTACCGGGTTTTCTGCCGAGCAGAAAGTTGCAATTGAAGCAGCCTCTAAAAATATCGCGATTGTCTTTGCGCCCAATATGAGTGTAGGCGTCACTTTGCTGATTAACTTGGTAGAGCAAGCCGCTAAAGTGCTAAGCGATGGTTATGATATCGAAGTGGTTGAAATGCATCATCGCCACAAGGTGGATGCACCATCAGGCACCGCATTGCGTTTAGGTGAAGCGGCGGCACACGGTCTTGGTCAAGATCTTAAAGATTGCGCTATTTATGCACGTGAAGGCGTTACCGGTGAGCGTGAGGCCAGAAAGATAGGCTTTGCCACATTGCGTGGCGGTGATGTAGTCGGCGATCACACAGTGGTGTTTGCAGGTATCGGAGAGCGCGTGGAGTTGACGCATAAAGCCAGTAGCCGGGCAACATTTGCACTAGGTGCTTTGCGGGCTGCAAAATTTTTAGCAAATAAAAATGTCGGTTTGTTCGATATGCGGGATGTGCTGGGTCTGCGCTAAGTAATTGTACTCAGAGGTTTGTACTCAATTTTGAATTAAGGAGTACGAAGTTTTGAACCAGCTACATCAATACTCTAATCTTGAAACTCCAGAGGTACTACTCCCCCTTAATCCATCGCCGCTGCTGTTATTAGGCTTGTCACTAGCCGTATTCTTTGAACTGGTGGGTTCAGAGGGGTTCCTAGTGGTTTATTTGACACTTAACACTGGTGGCTAAAGTTTATCTGATAAAGTATTTTGGGTTTGATTAAAGAGGTTGCCTAATGATGAATAGTCGTCAATATTTGACAAGTTTACTTGCCTGCATGGGTGTGGTTTTTGTTTGGTCTGCAATTCGTCCGCATGATTATTTCACATGGTTTCTTGAAGTGTTTCCTGTGCTCGTCGGCTTGCCATTGCTCATGGTGACTTATGCTAAATTTCCACTTACCCGATTGGTGTACGCTTTGATTTTGCTACATGCCATCATTTTATTGGTAGGCGGGCACTATACTTATGCTGAAATGCCATTGTTTAGCTGGCTTCGAGATTATTATGGGTTAGACCGTAACTACTACGATCGCTTAGGTCATGTGGCACAAGGTTTTGTACCGGCTATTATTGCGCGTGAGATTTTATTGCGTACATCACCACTCAAAACAGGTAAATGGCTATTCTTTATAGTCGTTTGTATTTGTCTGGCAATTAGTGCTTTTTATGAATTTATTGAGTGGTGGGTAGCATTGGCTTCAGGAAGTGATGCGGTTGCCTTTCTTGCAACCCAAGGCGATGTGTGGGATACGCAATGGGATATGTTTCTGGCACTATTGGGCGCGATTTCTGCACAGGTGTTTTTGGCAAAAATACATGACAGGCAGATGGTGCAATTGCAACGTTGACATTGATTAGTCGCTTTTTTTTCGCTATAATTCGTTAATTCTGAAACGGGAAGAGTATTCAACGCTCCTCCCGTTTTGCATATCTGCCATCTGCTCATGATGGACAATAAAATTACTTAAATGTTGTTGATTAAATATCGATAATTTATCTAAAAAGTCAAAAACTGAAGGAGTTGCTGTGTCACAAAATCTGCCCGCCTTACTTATCTTAGCAGATGGAACTGTGTTTCGTGGCACATCAATTGGTGCTGCTGGACATGCAGTAGCTGAAGTTGTGTTTAATACTTCCATGACAGGTTATCAAGAGATACTCACTGATCCATCTTACACCAAGCAAATTGTAACGCTCACTTATCCGCACATTGGTAATTACGGTGTGAATGATGAGGATGTAGAATCCGGTCAGGTGTATGCAAGTGGTTTGGTTATTCGTGATTTGCCTTTGACGCACAGCAATTTCAGAAACACACAGTCTTTGTCACAATACCTTGTGGCTAACAAGGTGGTGGCGATTGCCGATATTGATACACGTAAACTTACCCGTATCTTGCGTGAAAAAGGTGCACAAACGGGCGTGATCGTGGCTGGTGAGGCTGACGAAGCTAAAGCGTTGTCATTGGCTACCACGGCGATTGCCGGCTTCCCCGGTTTGAATGGCATGGATCTGGCTAAAGTGGTGACGTGTGATAAACCCTATCAATTCACAGAGGGTGAGTGGGCGTTAGGTCAAGGCTTTGCAAAAGCCCCTGCGGAACAGTTTCATGTGGTTGCGTTTGATTACGGTGTTAAGCGTAACATTTTGCGTATGTTGGTTTCACGCGGTTGCAAGGTGACAGTATTGCCAGCACAGGCAACGGCTGAAGAAGCGTTGGCATATAAGCCTGACGGTGTGTTTTTATCCAACGGCCCGGGTGATCCGCAGCCGTGCGATTATGCAATTGCAGCCATTAAAGCTATCGTTGATCAGGGTGTTCCAACTTTCGGTATTTGTTTGGGACATCAGTTGTTAGCGTTGGCAAGTGGCGCAAAAACGCTCAAAATGAAATTCGGCCATCACGGCGCAAACCATCCGGTGCAAGACCTTGAAACCAAGCGTGTTTATATTACTAGTCAAAACCATGGTTTTGCCGCAGATGCCGCAACTTTGCCTGTGAATGTCAAAGTGACGCACGTTTCTTTGTTTGATGGCAGTTTGCAAGGCATTGCACGTACCGATAAACCCGCGTTTAGCTTCCAGGGACACCCTGAAGCGAGCCCGGGACCCACTGAGATGAGTTATTTGTTTGATCGCTTTATTAGCATGATGCAAGCACGTAAGACAGAAGAAAGAAAGGCTGGCTAATGGCTAAGCGTACTGACATTAAATCTATTTTAATCATTGGCGCAGGTCCGATTGTAATCGGTCAGGCTTGTGAGTTTGACTATTCGGGTGCGCAGGCGTGTAAAGCGTTGCGTGAAGAAGGTTACCGTGTGATTTTGGTAAACTCTAACCCTGCTACCATCATGACCGACCCTGAGATGGCGGATGCGACTTACATCGAACCCGTCACTTGGCAAGTGGTTGAAAAGATTATCGAAAAAGAGCGCCCGGATGCCTTATTGCCTACTATGGGCGGGCAAACTGCTTTGAATTGTGCGCTGGATTTAGATAAGCATGGCGTATTGGCAAAATATAACGTTGAGCTCATTGGCGCTTCTAAAGAGGCGATTGATAAAGCTGAAGATCGTCAGAAGTTTAAAGAAGCCATGACGAAAATTGGTTTGGGTTCTGCGCGTTCGATGATTGCCCATAGCATGGAAGAGGCTTTGCAGGTACAGGCGAGCATTGGCTACCCGGCGATTATTCGCCCATCATTTACCATGGGCGGCAGCGGCGGTGGTATTGCTTACAATCGTGAAGAGTTCATCACGATTTGCGAGCGCGGCCTAGATGCCTCACCTACCAGTGAATTGTTAATTGAAGAATCTCTGCTCGGTTGGAAAGAGTATGAGATGGAAGTGGTGCGCGACTCAGCCGATAACTGCATCATCATCTGTTCAATTGAAAATCTGGACCCGATGGGCGTGCACACTGGCGACTCGATTACGGTGGCGCCTGCACAGACTTTGACGGATAAAGAATATCAGATCATGCGTAATGCCTCATTGGCGGTATTACGTGAAATCGGTGTGGATACAGGTGGTTCAAACGTACAGTTTGCGATTAATCCAGATGATGGCCGTATGATTGTGATTGAGATGAATCCGCGCGTGTCGCGTTCATCCGCACTTGCCTCTAAGGCTACCGGCTTCCCGATTGCTAAAGTGGCGGCTAAATTGGCTGTGGGCTTTACTTTAGATGAGTTGCGTAATGAGATCACCGGTGGCGCAACCCCCGTGTCATTTGAGCCAAGTATCGATTATGTGGTTACTAAAATTCCAAGATTTGCTTTTGAAAAATTCCCGCAGGCAGATTCACGCTTAACCACACAGATGAAGTCTGTGGGTGAGGTGATGGCCATTGGCCGCACGTTCCAGGAGTCATTCCAAAAAGCATTGCGTGGACTTGAAGTTGGAGTGGACGGGTTGGACGAAAAAACCACGGACTTGGACACGATTACCAAAGAGATTGGTGTGCCGGGGCCTGAGCGTATTTGGTACGTGGGCGATGCGTTTAGAATGGGGTTGACTGTTGCTGAAGTGTTCGATATTTCAAAGATCGACACTTGGTTCCTGGTGCAAATTAAAGACCTTATTGATCGTGAGCAGGCGCTTAAAGGTAAGCAGATTGCTGATTTAGATAAGCAGGCTTTACTTAAACTGAAACGCAGCGGTTTTTCAGACCGCCGTTTAGCGACGTTACTCAATACCGACCAGCATGCAGTACGTGCCTATAGGCAGGCGTTGCAGGTGCGCCCCGTTTATAAGCGAGTTGATACCTGTGCGGCTGAGTTTGCAACCAATACGGCGTATATGTATTCAACCTATGAAGAAGAATGCGAAGCGCAGCCAACCGACAAAAAGAAAATCATGGTGCTGGGTGGCGGGCCAAACCGTATCGGGCAGGGTATTGAGTTTGATTATTGCTGTGTACATGCCGCGTTTGCCATGCGCGAAGATGGCTATGAAACCATTATGGTGAACTGTAACCCTGAAACAGTTTCTACTGATTACGACACGTCAGACCGTTTGTATTTTGAGCCGGTGACACTGGAAGACGTGCTGGAAATTGTAGCACTGGAAAAACCAGTCGGCGTGATCGTACAATACGGTGGACAAACACCGCTTAAATTAGCGCGTGATTTAGAAAAAGCAGGCGTGCCGATTATCGGTACAACGCCGGATGCAATTGATAAAGCAGAAGACCGCGAACGTTTTCAAAAAATGTTGCAGGAATTAGGTTTAAAACAACCGCCAAACCGCACTGCCAGAACGCCGGAAGATGCCATTCGATTGGCGCTGGAAATTGGTTACCCGTTAGTGGTGCGTCCGAGTTATGTGTTGGGCGGGCGTGCGATGGAAATTGTACAGGAACAGTCACAATTAGAGCGTTACATGCGTGAAGCGGTGAAGGTTTCAAATGAGTCACCAGTGTTGCTGGATCGTTTCCTGAATGATGCGCTTGAGGTTGATGTTGACGCGTTATGCGATAACACGGGTGATGTGATTATTGGCGGCATTATGGAACACGTTGAGCAAGCGGGGGTTCACTCAGGTGACTCAGCATGCTCATTGCCACCTTATAGCTTGTCAGCTAAGCTGCAAGATGAATTGCGTGATCAAACCAAGCAAATGGCAAGAGCTTTGGGTGTGGTGGGGCTAATGAACGTACAGTTTGCGATTCAAGGTGAAACCGTATTTGTGTTAGAAGTAAACCCACGTGCTTCACGTACCGTGCCGTTTGTTTCTAAAGCCTGTGGTTTGCAATTAGCCAAAGTGGCGGCACGTTGCATGGTAGGGCAATCGCTGGCATCGCAAAATGTGACGCGCGAGATTATTCCGCCATTTTACTCAGTAAAAGAAGCGGTGTTCCCATTCATTAAGTTCCCTGGGGTGGATACGATTCTAGGCCCAGAAATGAAATCAACGGGTGAAGTGATGGGTGTGGGCAGTACATTTGCGGAAGCATTTTTGAAGTCACAACTTGGTGCTTCAGCCAAGTTACCCGAAGGCGGTAGAGCCTTTATTAGTGTGCGCAAAGAAGACTATTTGAAAGTGGTTGAAATCGCACAGCAATTGCATCAATTAGGATTTGAATTGGTGGCGACTAAAGGCACAGCCGCGGCGTTGACAGAAAGCGGTTTAAAAGTGCAAGCCGTGAATAAAGTGGCTGAAGGTCGTCCACATATTGTGGATATGATTAAAAACGGCGATATCAGCTTTATTGTGAATGTCACTGAGGATAAACGTGCCGTGGCTGATTCTTACGAAATTCGCCGTAGTGCGCTGCAAAACAAAGTGACTTATTACACCACGATTGCAGGCGCAAAAGCCGCATGTGTCGGTATGGCGCATATGCAAGAGATTACGGTAGAGTCATTACAAAACTTGCATAAACTACTTAGCTAAAATAAACTTAAGCTAACTCACAAAACAGTTTAATTTAAAGAAATTAATTTTTACCATTACAAACCACGCTCATGTGAGTGTGGTTTGTTTTTTTATTAGAGGGTGCAATATGGCAATGAGTCAAATTCCGGTAACAGTACGTGGTGCAGAGTTGCTAAAAGAAGAACTGTTACGTTTACGCAGTGTGGATAGACCCTATATTATTCAAGCGATTGCGGAAGCGCGTGCGCAGGGTGATTTGTCTGAAAATGCTGAGTATGAAGCGGCAAAAGAGCGTCAAAGCTTTATTGAAGGACGTATTAACGAGTTGGAAGCTAAGTTATCTAATTTGCAAGTGATTGATCCACATACCTTAAATGCTGAAGGTCGCGTGGTATTTGGTGCAACGGTCAATATTGAAGACTTGGATTCTGGCGATAACAAAACCTATCAAATTGTAGGTGAAGATGAAGCTGATATTAAAGGCGGTAAAATTTCGATAGGCTCACCAATCGCGCGCGGATTGATTGGTAAATCAGTGGGTGACATTGCAGAAATTGCAGCCCCTGGTGGCATTAAAGAGTATGAAGTACTTGATGTGCTGTATATTTAAACGCTATTTATCAACTGACTTGGTATATCAATATGGCTTATAGACTCTCACTGATCATCATCACCCTATGGGCTGGCGCGCTGTGGACTACTGGTGTTAGCGCCTATGTGCTATTTGATAGCCTGCAAGACAAGCAGCTGGCAGGCAGCCTCGCAGGTAAGCTATTTACCGTAGTGAGTTACATTGGTTTGGTCAGTGCATTTTATCTGCTAGTTTACCGTTTGGTACAATTTGGCACGCCCGCATTAAAGCAGTCATTTTTTTGGGCGGTATTTTTTATGTTGTTATTGGTACTTGCTGGGCACTTTGGTATTCAACATGTGTTGGAAGGGCTAAAAGCTAAGGCCTTCCCTGCGGATGTGATGCAGAGCGTATTTGCTGACCGATTTAAAACCTGGCATGGTGTGGCGAGTATGGCTTATTTAATTGAGTGCATACTGGCGATAGTCATGGTGTTAAAGGCGCGCTAATTTATTTTAAAAGTAGCGCGTAAGCTTTAACCCAGATTATCCATTAGGCGGATTTTCACCCTACGCGAATGCTAATGGTCTCTTTTTGGTCATTTTTGTTGCTTAATCGTCGTCCATAGCTCGCTATGAACTCCTCATAAGCCACAAAGCTGCCTCAAAAATAGCCTCATTATCATTTCGCGTCCTAATGGATAATCTGGGTTTAAATTTTAGGTATGACCACTTTCGCACTTTCTTTGATGGAGCTACTTGGGCGATAAAAAACTAATTGTTTGCCGATGTGATGCACTGCAGTTGCACCGGTTTTAGTGCAAATTTCATCAAAAATAGCTTTACGTGCAACACGATCATCACCGGCAACTTGTACTTTAATCAGTTCATGTGAGTTTAAATTAAGCTCAATTTCTTTAATGACATTTTCAGTGAGCCCGTTATTGCCTATCATTACCACTGGATTTAGGCTGTGAGCAAGGCCACGTAAATGCGCGATTTGTTTAGTGCTTAGTTTCATTATATTCTTACATAATTAAATAGTGGTACATTTTAACACGAAGCAATGTTTATTGGATGACGTCGTATCAGTCATAAAAAAAGACCTTTACAAAAGTACTTATTGTGGATGAAGTGCAAGGCGCACGGAACGCAGAAGCCGAGATAGTACGCGTGTACATTGAGGTTGCGAGTACCGCGCAACGCAGAAATTCGCCGCAATTAGCAATACTTGCCAGTTTACTGGCGTAGTATTGGTTATCAGTTTTTCTGAGAAGTGCTTTTGTAAAGGTCTTAGAAAGTAGCTAACTATGAAACCAACACGCACCAGTAAAGCCTGGATGCTAGAGCATCTGAATGACCCCTATGTGAAGCTTGCGCAGAAGGATGGTTATCGTGCGCGCGCCGCCTATAAGTTGATGGAAATTGATGATAAAGACAAGCTCATCAAATCAGGCATGACGATAGTGGATTTAGGCTCGGCTCCTGGCAGCTGGTCGCAAGTTGCGGTGCAACGTTTAAAAGGCCACGGAAAAGTCATCGCGTTAGACCTTTTAGACATGCAACCCATTGGCGGCGTTACCTTTATACAAGGCGATTTTCGTGAGGAATCGGTGTTAAGGCTATTGGAAGAAAAATTAAATAATGTGCAAGTTGACCTTGTAATCGCAGACATGGCACCCAATATCAGTGGTGTTAAGGATGTGGATCAGGCGGGTGCGGCTTACCTGACAGAGTTGGCGCTAGACTTTAGTAGAACGCAGTTGAAACCAAACGGTAATTTTTTAGTCAAGGTATTTATCGGCGCTGGATTTGATGAAATCATAAAAAACATGCGTCAAATGTTTGATAAAGTAGTCACACGTAAACCCAAAGCATCGCGCGATAGAAGTAGTGAAGTTTATTTGTTGGGGCTAGGTCGCAAACCTTGAAAATTGGGTTAATCTACTAAAAAGTTCTATGAACACCCAGACTAATTATCGCAAGTGATGTTGATAAAGGAAATAAATTTTGAATAATGTATTTAAGAATGTAGCCATTTGGTTAGCGATTGCCATGATATTGATGGCGGTATTCAATTTGTCTGGCGTTAAAACTAGCGCTGACAATCAAGTTGTATATTCTCAATTTATTCAAGAAGTTAAAGACGGACGTATTGCCAAGGTTCAAATTGATGGGCGCGTATTACGTGGCACTACACAAGAAGGTAAAAAATTTACTTCTTATGCGCCGTCAGATCCGTGGTTGATCTCAGATTTGCTTAAAAATAACGTGACGGTTGAAGCTAAGCCAGATGAGGAACAGTCGTTTCTTATGAGTATTTTTGTTTCATGGTTTCCGATGATTTTACTGATTGGTGTTTGGATCTTTTTTATGCGCCAAATGCAAGGTGGCGGCAAGGGTGGCGGCCCATTCTCGTTTGGTAAAAGCAAGGCACGTCAATTGGATGAAGGTAGCAATCAAACAACCTTTGCTGACGTTGCCGGTTGCGATGAGGCAAAAGAAGAGGTGTTTGAGCTAGTTGAGTTTTTGCGCGAGCCTACAAAATTTCAGAAACTAGGCGGTCGTATTCCACGTGGTGTTTTGCTGGTGGGCCCTCCTGGCACGGGTAAAACCTTAATCGCTCGCGCAATTGCAGGTGAAGCTAAAGTGCCGTTTTTTACGATTTCAGGTTCCGACTTTGTTGAAATGTTTGTTGGGGTAGGTGCATCTCGTGTCCGAGATATGTTTGAAACCGCTAAAAAGAATGCACCGTGCATTATTTTTATTGATGAAATTGATGCTGTCGGTCGTAGTCGAGGCGCAGGCACTGGTGGCGGCAACGATGAGCGTGAACAAACACTCAACCAGATGTTGGTGGAAATGGATGGCTTTGAAGCAAATTCAGGCGTGATTGTGATTGCTGCCACCAATAGGGCGGATGTTCTGGATAAAGCCTTATTACGTCCAGGCCGCTTTGACCGTCAAGTAATGGTAGGCTTGCCTGACATTAAAGGCCGTGAGCAAATTCTGTTGGTGCACATGCGTAAGGTGCCTATTGATATAGACGTAAAAGCCGATATTCTGGCGCGCGGTACGCCGGGCTTCAGTGGTGCTGATTTGGCCAACTTAGTGAACGAAGCGGCTTTATTTGCGGCACGTCGTAATAAACGCACTGTTGATATGCAAGATTTTGAAGATGCAAAAGATAAAATCTTTATGGGTCCTGAGCGTAAGTCGATGGTGATGCGAGATGAAGAGCGTCGTAGTACTGCATATCATGAGTCAGGTCACGCAGTAGTGGCTAAGTTGTTACCTAAAGCGGATCCGGTGCATAAAGTTACCATTATGCCGCGCGGTTGGGCTTTGGGCTTAACTTGGCAATTACCTGAGTTTGATCGTATCAGTAATTACAAAGATAAAATGTTAGAAGAAATTTCTATTTTGTTTGGCGGTCGGATCGCTGAAGAAATTTTTATGCATCAAATGTCAACGGGCGCTTCCAATGATTTTGAGCGTGCGACTAAGTTAGCTCGCGACATGGTCACGCGTTACGGCATGAGCGATGCCATGGGTATCATGGTGTATACAGGCAGTGAGCAGGACTCTTTCTTTGGTAGCATGAGTTCTAAAACAGTGTCTGAAGCTACGCAACAGAAAGTTGATGCCGAAATTCGCCGTATTTTGGATGAGCAATATGGTGTTGCACGCAAATTGCTTGAGGATAATCGTGACAAAGTTGAGGCAATGACTGCGGCTTTGATGGAATATGAAACGATAGATGCTGATCAAATCAATGACATCATGGCTGGGTTGCCAGTGCGTACGCCTAAACCTAGGCAAAGCAAGATAACACCTACAAAAGATACTGGCTCGTCAGATGCAGATGCTAGTGCTACACCAGCACCGCAACCAGCGGCTAAAACTTAGTTTTTCTATTTTTTAAAAACACAAAAGGGCTAGATATTTCTAGCCCTTTTTATTAAGTATAATGACGTATGCATGCTTACTCTCAATTTATTTGCGGACAATACGAACTCAATCTAAATCGGCCGCATGTCATGGGTATTGTCAATGTGACGCCGGATTCATTTTCTGATGGCGGCCGGTATGCCTCTACTGCATTAGCCGTTGAGCATGCGCTTAAATTGATTGATGACGGTGCTGATATTCTGGATATTGGTGGGGAGTCAACCCGACCCGGTGCAACGCCTGTGAGCTTGGATGAAGAATTAAACCGCGTGATTCCAGTGATTGAAGCCTTGAGTAAGGTGTCAAAAGTACCACTTTCAATTGATACTTATAAGCCTGAAGTGATGCGTGCAGCCATTGTAGCCGGCATTGATATTGTGAATGATGTCCGTGCGCTGCAAGAAGGCAGCGGTAAAGACGGTGCGCTTGAAATTGTTGCGAGTAGCAATGTTGGTGTGTGTTTGATGCACATGCAAGGCTCGCCACAAACGATGCAATTAAATCCAAACTATAGGGATGTAGTGAGTGAGGTTAAGCAGTTTTTAACGGACAGACTGCATGTTGCTATCGCGCATGGCATCTCTCGCGAGCGCATTTTGCTTGACCCAGGCTTTGGTTTTGGCAAAACCACTGCTCATAATGTAGCACTTATTCAGCATCTGGATGCCCTTGTTGAGATGGGTCTGCCACTATTAGTCGGTCTGTCCCGTAAGTCCGTATTAGGAAAAATTGCAGGCGGAGATGAGCAGCAGAGATTGCATTCTGGGTTAGCTGCTTCAGTAATATCCATCATGAAGGGCGCCAAAATAGTGCGTGTACATGATGTGAAGGCTACAGTAGATGCACTTAAAGTGGTTGATGTTGTAATGGCTGGAATTTAAATGGTTAGATTTATTATTCAGATTCATATAGAGGTTAAATGAGAGTAGATAATATGATGCTGAGTAAAGAAGCCATTGCAGCGCTTGAGCGAGGCCGTTTAATTGAGGCTATTAAACATACTAGAGCAGCAACTGGAATGGGGCTTAAAGAGTCGAAAGAAGCTGTAGAGACGTATCTATTGCAGAATCTCACACTTAAAGAAAAAATTGATGCAACTCGCGTATCTGTAAGCATTAGCCTCGAACATGTCGCAATAGTAGTAATTGCAATTGTTTTGTTGGGTATGTATTTTGTGTTGGCTCGATAAGCTTTTTTACTGCAAGCCGTTATGCTCTTTATCGAAATAATTTAGTTGTAGAAAGTTTTAATATGAGTAAAAAATATTTTGGTACCGATGGTATTCGCGGACGAGTTGGTGAGGCACCGATTACCCCAGACTTTATGATGCGCTTAGGTTATGCCGCAGGACGTGTGCTGACCGGGTTGGATAGTCATTTAGCGAAGGGCGCACATCCTGCCGTGCTGATTGGTAAAGATACCCGCATTTCTGGCTACATGCTTGAAGCTGCGCTAGAGGCTGGATTATCTGCAGCCGGCGTTGATATATTATTAACGGGGCCAATGCCTACGCCTGCTGTGGCTTATCTTACGCGTGCTTTGCGTGCGCAGGCTGGCATTGTTATTTCTGCTTCACATAACCCCTTTTATGATAATGGTATTAAATTTTTCTCAAGCCTTGGTACTAAATTACCAGATGTAGTGGAGCATGCCATTGAGGCAGCGCTTGATGAGCCTATGCAGGTGATGGAGTCGGCTAAGTTAGGTAAAGCGCGCCGTATTGATGATGCTGCCGGGCGATATATTGAGTTTTGTAAAAGCACATTCCCCAGTCAGCTTGACCTGCGTGGATTAAAAATTGTTTTAGATTGTGCACATGGTGCTACTTATCATGTAGCACCCCCCGTGTTTCATGAGCTAGGAGCCGAGGTAATCGCCATTGGCAATAAACCAGATGGCTTAAACATTAATGAACAGGTTGGTTCTACCCATCCGCAAGCCTTGCAAAAAGCGGTGGTTGAACATCAGGCCGATTTAGGCATTGCGTTTGATGGTGATGGCGACCGGGTGATGATGGTGGACGCTGAAGGTAACTTATTGGATGGTGACCAACTGCTTTATATCATCGCAGCGGCGCGCCAGCAAAGTGGTCTGTTGCAAGGTGGTGTAGTTGGTACGCTAATGACAAACCTGGCCTTGGAACACAAGCTTACCGCAATGCATGTTCCTTTTGCACGCGCTAAAGTGGGTGATCGCTACGTGCTGGAGTTGCTTAATCAAAATAACTGGCAATTAGGGGGCGAGAACTCCGGACATATCTTAACGATGGATAAGCATAGCAGTGGTGATGGCATTATTGCCGCCTTGCAGGTACTGCACGCGATGATTCAAAGTAAAAAAACATTAGGTGAGTTAAGGTCTGAGCTGGTGCTATACCCACAAGTGTTAATCAATGTAAAAACAGCTAAAAAAATTGATTTAAACGCAGATCGTGATATTCAAAATGCAGTCAAATCAGCTGAAGCTGAACTAAAAGACACGGGGCGGGTATTGCTCCGCGCATCAGGTACCGAGCCAAAAATCCGCGTGATGGTAGAGGGTGAGGACGAGGCGCAGGTAAAAGCATTAGCACAGAAAATTGCTGAGGTAGTGGAGCAAGCCGCTCGTTAAAAAATTTTGATACGTCAGCACGCTATCCATGACGATAGTTGTCGCTACGTTCAATTCAACAAACCTTCATATTTAAGTCATTAAATATTCATTTTTAAATGACAAGCTAGCCTCAATTAAAGTTAATTGGAGGTGAAGATGTCATTTAATATGCGCCTATACATGCACCGCATGCATCAGTTTGATAGTAACGTATGCGTTGCCGTGAATCATACCAGCCAGTACAAGCTCATACGCAATAGCTTTAGATTTGCGAGCCGTCTTGGCGATGGCGTGTTTTGGTATACGTTGATGGCCGGCATTGTTCTGATTAAGGGCAGTGAAGGACTGCAGCCAGTATTGCACATGCTAGCCGCAGGTTTAACAGGTACCTTACTGTATAAATGGTTAAAAGGTAAAACCTTACGTCCACGCCCGTATGAAGTACGCCAGGATATTTTTTTAAGCGGAACGCCGCTAGATAGATTTAGCTTTCCTTCAGGCCATACTTTACATGCAGTGGTATTTAGTGTGGTGGCGCTCAATTACTATCCTCAATTAGCCGTTATTTTAGTGCCGTTCACACTCATGGTCGCGCTATCACGCGTGGTGTTAGGTTTGCATTATCCTAGCGATGTGTTGGCTGGTGCGCTAATCGGCGGGGCAATTGCGGCATTGTCTTTTATTTATATGTAAGTAATCCCCTTACTTTTTAGCGTACTAATTTTTTAATTACAAATGATCCGGTTTAACAAAGTGTTGAATCGGTTTGGGATGTAATAGGTGTAAATGATTTAAACATTCTTTACGCCATAGATCTAATTGCACTACGCTGATATTTTTTTGCTCAGGTTCAAATACAGGTTTGTTTCCATTGAGTACATCGCTAATTTCACCCACTGCAATCTGTGTTTTAGCCACGTAATATACAAAATGTTTATTGACGCGTTTATCCAATAGCCTTGCCAGGGCATAGATTAAGTGTGGTAATTTAATCAATCGCAATATGCCATCACCCAAGGATAGACGTTTTAAAGCAATGTTAGTCTCGCTTTCTGAGCACCTGAAATGTGGGGATATAAATCTAGAAATCACTAGTTGATGTTGCTTGAGCAGGCGATGTGGAGAAGTGTTTATCAATGGTGCCAAATGCGCATCCATTGCCCATTCGGATGCAATGTGCGTCAATATCGTATTTTTTAGCCACATGGCTTCGTGTGCAGGTACAAAATGATGGTGCGCAACCACGTCAATATACAAATGACTTGCATAACCAATCGCAATGGCGGTTTCTTCGTCTGTTTGTGCAACTTGTAATAGATGGTGAGCATTTTCCCAAAGGTGCGTATGTCGAAAGCGGTGGCTAATAATCGCAAGGTCAGGTAAGCAAGCTCCTGCCATGACCAGATCTGGAAAGCGCCTAATGGCATGCTGAAAACGTGGATCCAGTAGCGGCATCGCCCAAAGCAGAGATTGTGCAAAATATAAGTGAGTAACAAGCCCCCATGCATTTGCATCCACCGAGTATATGCAGCATGGTAGCCACCAGTAGTACTTTTTTATAAAGGTCGGAACTCGCATGCAAGCGACTTTGACTGCTACGCATTAAAAACACATGACGATACTATGATATTTTAGTGACAGTTATTGATTAAGCTTTGTTGTTTAAACTTCGTGTATTAGCGAGCGTCATATTCATTAAACTGTCACACAGTATGGTTATATTTTGCCTATCTTGTTGATTTGTTTAATGGATGAGGCCTATAACACTAATGAAAATATTATTTGTATCAGATGTCTATTTTCCCCGTATCAATGGGGTATCAACTTCAATTAGAACCTTTGTTGAGCAGATGCAAAATTTGGGGCATGTGGTACATTTGATTGCCCCGGATTACGGTATTTCAACGCAGGACGAAGCATGGATTAAGCGTATTCCAGCGCGCAGTATTTATTTCGATCCAGAAGATAAATTGATGAAATATGGCGAGGCATTACAGCGCTTGCCAGAACTTCGTCAAGAAGGCTATGACATCGTACATGTGCATACTCCTTTTGTAGCGCACTATCTGGGGCTTAAATTAGCGCGTGAATTAAATGTACCTTGTGTAGAAACCTACCACACCTTTTTTGAAGATTATTTACATCACTATTTGCCGTGGATACCTAAAGCGATGGCGCGTGGCATGGCCAGATTGATTTCCAAGCGCCAATGTAATGCGGTTGACGCGATTGTTGCGCCATCTCAGCCTATGTTAGATGTGTTGCGCGGTTATGGTGTAAAAGCATGCTCCGATGTGATTCCTACCGGATTGCAAGCACATAGTTTTAAAGCGGCTGATGGTAAAGCGTTTAGAGAAAAGTATGGCATCGCTGTAGATCGCCCGATGTTGCTATACGTGGGGCGAGTTGCCTTTGAGAAAAACATCAATTTTTTACTGGATATGACCAAGGTTCTAATTGAGCAACGCCCAGACGTGCTTTTGGTCGTGGCTGGTGAAGGCCCCGCAGAGGCAAGTTTACATAAATTGGCAAAAAATCTGGGACTAGAAAACAACATTAAATTTATTGGATATTTAGATCGACATAAAGCGCTTAATGCATGTTATCAGGCGGCAGATGTATTTGTATTTGCATCAAAAAGCGAGACGCAGGGTTTGGTGTTGTTAGAAGCCATGGCGCAAGGTACACCGGTAGTGGCGATTGCGGAATTAGGCACAGCTTCAATTTTGGTAGAAGGGCAAGGCGCGTTGATTGCAGCGGATGATACAGCCCAATTTGCTGAAAAAGTGTATCAATTGTTGCTGAACCCTGAAGAAAGGTTTGAGCTAGGACGTCGTGCTAAAGCTTATGTATTAGCGCAATGGACTGCCAAACTGCAAGCAGAGCGCATGTTGAATTTTTATAGTCAACTGAAGAGTAACCCGCCTGTCGTTCAACAAACGGTTCAATTGCTCAAAGCTAAAACTACACATCAGCAACTGGGGGCTTGAATAGCTTTTTCTGCTAACGTATTTTGTTAGCTCAATAATTAGGCTTTGATAAATCGGGTAGATAAGTATTTATTGGATAAAACAAAACAGCCAACATAAAGTTGGCTGTTTTGCTGAAGTTAAAGCTAAATTAGCTAGCCAGTTTAACCAAATTTGCCGGTAATATAATCCTCGGTTTCTTTACGCGTCGGGCGTGTAAAAATCATATCAGTATCACCGTATTCCATCATTTCACCTAAATACATATAAGCAGTGTAATCCGAGACGCGTGCGGCCTGTTGCATGTTGTGCGTCACCACTAAAATAGTGAGTTTATTTTTAAGCTCACTCATTAGTTCTTCAATGTTGGCGGTAGCAATGGGGTCCAGTGCCGAGGTCGGCTCATCAAACAGCATGATTTCAGGGTCTGTTGCCAATGCACGCGCAATACATAAACGCTGTTGTTGGCCACCGGACAAGTTAAAAGCCAAGTCATTTAAACGGTCTTTTACTTCATCCCATAATGCAGCGCCTTTAAGTGCTTCTTCTACTTTGTCTGCCACCACACGTTTGTTTTTTTCATCACGCACACGTAAACCGTAAGCAACATTTTCAAAAATGGTCTTAGGAAACGGATTGGGTTTTTGAAATACCATGCTAATGCGCATGCGCACTTCAATCGGATCAACGCCTGCGGCTAACACGTTGGTGTTATCAGGGTGCATCACGATTTGACCCTCATATTTATTGCCAGGGTACAAATCATGCATACGGTTAAAGCAGCGTAAAAAAGTAGATTTACCGCAGCCAGAAGGGCCTATCAGCGCGGTAATTTTATTTTCATACAAAGGCATACTTACGCTTTTAAGCGCTTGGTGACCGTTTGCATAATAAAAGTTGAGGTTTTTTGATTCAGCTTTTAGCGGTGTAGAGGTGTTAACCATATTTTTCCTAATTATTTTACAAGTTGCTTTGTAATATTCAAGCTTTTACCATTTGATGTTTTTACGAATCTTATAACGCAGGTAAATGGCGGTTCCATTCATCAATAGTGTGACCATGATAATAATTGCACCAGTTGCTGCCGCATTGATGTGAAAGGCATGGTCTGGACGTGACAGCCAGTTAAACATTTGAATTGGCAACACGGTAAAGCTTGAATTCAGCCACTCAAAGTTAAGGTAAGGCGCAACATCTGAAATTGGCGATGGCGGCAAGAACGCGATGAAAGTGAGTGCTCCGATGGTGATAATCGGTGCAGTTTCACCAATCGCACGCGACATGCCGATAATGACGCCAGTTAAAATACCACCTTGTGAATACTTAATGACGTGGTCACTGACTACCTGCCATTTAGTGGCACCCACCGCATAAGCTGCTTCACGGATGGCTACTGGAATGCCACGTATTGCTTCACGTGTAGACACAATCACAATCGGCAGTATTAACAAACCGAGCGTTAACCCTGCAGTTAAAATACTTTGCCCTAAATCCAGCCCGTAAACAAACAGCCCCAAAGCGAGTAAACCGTAAATAATAGAAGGCACACCGGCAAGGTTGGAAACATTAATTTCAATCAGGTCTGAAAACCAGTTTTTTGGCGCATATTCTTCTAAGTAAACACCCGCACCAACACCTACGGGGACTGCCGTTAAAAAGGTAACAATCATGATGAGCGCTGAGCCAACCCACGCAGATAATAAGCCAGCACTGCCAGCGCGACGTGACGGGAAATCGCTCAGAAACTGTAGATTAAAACGTGGATAACCATCCATCACCAAATCTACAAATAAAATAAGTAATGTGAGTAGCCCAAACGTTAGGGCCATCAAGCCAATGGCAGCAAAAAGAATATCATTGCGTTTGTGGCGACGAATCATCGCGCGTACTGCACCTAAATTTTCAAGCACAGAGGCTTTAGTTTGAGCGCCGGCCATTTGTGAACCATGTTGTGCCATTAGTATTGCTCCCTATATTTTTTACGTACTACGTGGCCAAGAATGTTAAAACACAGTGTCATGGCGAATAGCACCAAGCCGGCAGCAAAAATACTTTGATAACCAATGCTGGCGTGGGGTAAATCACCCATCGCTACCTGCACGATATACGCGGTAATGGTGGCGGCGCCTTCAGTAGGGTCAAAGGTTAACTTAGGCTGCTGGCCAGCGGCTACAGCTACCACCATGGTTTCACCCACGGCGCGAGAAATGGCCAAAATGTAGGCGGCGACAATGCCGGATGTAGCGGCAGGCGTTACTACTCTTAGTGCGGTTTGAAAGCGCGTGGCGCCCATCGCGTAAGAGCCTTCACGCATACTCATCGGTACGGCACGCATGGCATCTTCTGCCACTGAAGCAATATAGGGCACGATCATTACTCCCATTACCAGCCCCGCACTTAACATGTTAAAACCCGGTAGATCTGGGTATATTTTTTGCAAAAGCGGAGTGACAAAAAGTAAGGCAAAGTAACCAAATGCAATCGTTGGTACGCCTACTAACAGCTCTAAAATCGGCTTGGTAATTTCACGTACTTTATGCGAAGCAAACTCAGAAAGATAAATAGCGGTTATGGTGCCTACCGGTATGGCTAGCGCAAGTGCCACGAATGAAGTGGTGAGCGTACCCGCGATTAACGGCATAATGCCGTAATGTGCATCCTCAAACAGCGGCGTCCATTGTGTGCTAGTAAAAAACTCTACCAATGAAACCGTTTCAAAAAAGCCGAAAGACTCATATAAAAGAATTGCAACAATGGCAAATGTCGTGAATACAGCAGACAGCGCAGCCAGCATTAAAATAAGCTCGATGATGCGTTCTTTGAAGTTTCTACGTATGTTTTTAGCCAGACGTGGGCTAATTGATAAGGCGGTAGCGTTGTTCGGCATAATGATTGCAGTGTTCATATAGAGACTTTTATGATTGTAACGATATTAAACAGTTTGATAAATGTACTTAATAAAAAAGAGCGGCGTAAGCCGCCCTTTTTTGCTTGAATGACTTATTTAATTCTGTTGATCAAATCTTTAACTTTAATTCCCACTTCACTTTTACCACCAAAACCAGTGCCTGGTTTAAGTGCTTTAAAGTGTGCTTTTACCGCAGCGTAATCTTCTGCTGGTAACGGTACATATTTCACTTCTGCCACTAACTTAGGTGCATGTTCCAAGTAGAACTGCACAAAGGCTTTGACTTCAGGTTTAAACGCTGCTGATGTTGCATTCACGTAGATGAAAATTGGGCGAGACAGTGGTTGGTATGTACCATTCTCAACTGCTGCCGCTGAAGGTAATATGGCTGGACCACCCGCTTTAGCAGAAATAGGGACCGCTCTCAATTTATCTTTGTTTTCTTCATAATACGCTAAGCCAAAATAAGACAAGCCACCTACATTGCCAGCAACGCCTTGCACTAGCACATTGTCATCTTCAGACGGCGTAAAGTCGGTACGGCTGGATTTTGATTTGCCGTTAACCGCTTCAGTGAAGTAATCAAAGGTACCAGAGGCTGTGCCTGGTGCGAATAACGGCATTGGTTTATCTGGGTAAGCGGCGTTTACCTGTTTCCAATTTTTAACATTTGAACCTGGTTTCCAGATATTTTTTAATTCATCAACGCTTAGGCTTTTTACCCAATCATTTTTTGAGTTGACCACCACAGTTAAAGCATCAAAAGCCACTGGTAATTCAATATATTGAATTCCTGCTTCTTTACAGGCATCCATTTCTTTTTGTGCAATTGGACGAGAAGCGTCAGAAATGTCGGTTTCACCGCGGCAGAATTTTTTGAAGCCCGCACCAGTGCCAGACTCACCCACTGTTACTCTAATTTTTGTTGCTTTTTGAAACTCTTCAGCAACCGCCTCAGAAATTGGGTAAACGGTACTTGAGCCATCAATTCTGATGATTTTATCTGCAGCAAGTACGTGTGAAGTTGAGAATGTCGCCGCAACTAAAGCTGCAATAGTTACTGATTTGCTCATTAATGTATTCATAAAATCTCCGTCAAAATTAAACTGGTTTTGGTAAGCGGTCCTGGGTTCTTAAATACTCAGGGCTCTTAAGTTAAGTTAGCTTTTTAAACTGATGTGGATTTTAAACATCAAATATGACAGGTTTATGACAAAAACTGAAATCGCAAAAAAGGCCTCCGCAGAGACCTTTTTACTGGCGTGCTTAACGCATTAATTGATTACAAAAAAGTACGTCCAAAGTGATAAGCCACTGCAGCCATTAACCCTGCACATGGAATGGTTAGCACCCATGCCCACACAATACGAGAAGCTAAACCCCAACGTACGGCAGATGCGCGTCGAGATAAGCCTACGCCAATAATCGCGCCGGTGATGGTGTGTGTGGTAGAAACGGGAATGCCTAATGCAGTGGCAAGCGATAGTGCAATGGCACCAGAGGTTTGCGCACAGAAGCCACCCGATGGACGAATGCGCGTAATGCCCATCCCCATGGTGCGCACAATGCGCCAGCCACCAAATAGCGTGCCCAATGCCATCATGGCGTGGCATGAAAGAATAACCCAGGTTTTTATTTCAAAATCAGCTTGGTAGCCATTAGCAAACAGCAGCGCGGTAATAATCCCCATGGTTTTTTGCGCATCGTTACCGCCATGGCCTAAGCTGTAAAATGAGGCTGAAACAAATTGCAGTTTGTTAAATCTTCTTTCGGCTGGGTAGGGGGATGATTTTTCAAACAGCCAAAGCACGCTGACCATCAGTAGTAGCGCGAGCAACATACCAAATAAGGGCGAAAGAATAATCGCCACTGATGTTTTAATTAGCCCTGCTGCAACAATGGCACCTGTGCCCGCTTTTGCTACACCGGCGCCTACCAAGCCGCCTACCAGCGCATGCGAAGATGATGACGGAATACCGAACCACCAGGTAATCAGATTCCACACAATTGCCCCACTAAGTGCGCCAAATACCACGGCATTGTCTATGGTCTCTTTGGAGATAATGCCGGAACCGACCATTTTGGCAACGGCGGTGCCAAAAATTAAAAAAGCAATAAAGTTAAAAAATGCTGCCCACAATACTGCGGCTCGCGGCGTGAGTAAGCGTGTAGAAACCATGAGTGCAATAGAGTTCGCTGCATCGTGAAAACCGTTCATAAAGTCAAATATGAGCGCCACCACCACCAGCAACACTATGATAAGAATTGCGTGATCCATGTTTGTAACCCCTTAGATGCGCTCTAACACAACACCATGAATTACATCAGAAACGTCTTGACAGCTATCAATCGCTTCTTCAAACAGGTCATAAAGCTCTTTTGAGCGGATCAGTGTACGCGCATCAGATTCTTCAGCAAACAAGCGCTGCATGCCAGCGCGCATTACATGGTCTCCCTCACCTTCAATAAGGCTGATTTCTTCGCAGTTGTGTAAAATGCGCTCGGCATTTTTCATGTCAGACAACATGTGCACGGTTTCTCTTACTTTTTCTGAGGCGCGTAATAAAATCTGTGCCAGCGCCACCATTTCAGGGGTAAAGCTTGATCGGCCGTAGATTTTTGCACTTTGTGGAATGTCTTCCATGTAGTCAATAATGTCATCTAGCGCCATGGCAAGCTCGCGGATTTCACGGCGATCAAACGGGGTAATAAAGGTTTTATGCAGGGAGAGTAGAATTTCTTTGGTGTATTCATCGGCTTCAGATTCAATTTTTCGAATTTGGGCAAAGTAGTCATCAAACTTATCCGCATCACTGACGGCCGTCATCATTGCCAGCACTTTGGAGCCGCGTACGGCGCAATCTGCTAAGTTGTTAAATAGTACAAAATAATTATCGTTACGCGGTGTGATTGCAGCCATCAATCGACCAAATGTAGCATTAGCCATGTTTTATCTCCCTAATTATTACAGTTTTGTTGCATTTTTATGATTTTGACAAGTTTAACCGTACAGGCTTAAATCTGCGAGAGTTTTAATCTAAAAAAGCTTAACATTTTAAGATAGCGTGGTTTATTTACAGTTAAAATTTGCATGACATTTGAACATATAGATAAGGTAAAAGAATAATGAATATAGTCACGATTTATCATAACCCTGCTTGCGGCACATCACGTAATACGTTGGCGATGATACGTGCCAGCGGTATAGAGCCTGAGGTGATCGAGTATTTAAAAACGCCACCAACACGTGATAAGTTAGTGCAATTAATTACCGCAATGGGTAGCAGTGCACGTGCTTTATTACGTGAAAAAGGCACGCCTTTTGCTGAGCTCGGTTTAGATGCGCTTCACCTGCCTGAAGATGCGCTGATTGATGCCATGCTACAACACCCGGTTTTAATTAACCGTCCGATAGTGGTGACTACAAAAGGCGTTAAACTATGTCGTCCATCAGAGCTGGTGTTGGATATTCTGGAAAACTCAACGATTGGTGAGTTCGTAAAAGAAGATGGCGAAGTCGTTAAAACTGGTTAAGCTAGTCAGAATAAACTGATAAGTACTACTAAGCCCGCTTTGCAGGCAAGTATTACTAATAAGCCAGCTACGCTGGTAAGTCTTGCTAATGCTTGGCATCCCCGCAGAATATATCTGCCAAAGCAGATTATTCATGCGTGAAAGCTCATTATTTCACACTTTACTCGCCGTTTTAGCGGCATAGTAAAGTGGGGAAGCCAAATACTGCCTCATGCGCCAAAGCACGTAAGCCTTTGCTGTATAATGACGTTTTCTAGAAAAACATCATTAGAAGCAAAGACCAAGCCATGGAAGCTGAACAACTCAATATTATCGCTAATCGTCTGATTGATTTAAGCGAGCGCAACAACGCCCTTCGGGGGTATCTTTGACATTGAAACCAAATCGCAACGCTTAGCAGAAGTGAATGGCTTATTAGAAGACCCGAAAGTCTGGAACGATAATGCAAAAAGCCAGACGTTAGGTAAGGAAAAACGCGAATTAAGCTTAATTGTAGAGTCTTTATGTAGCCTGCAAATTGGCTTAAAGGACGCGCAAGAGCTGTTTGAGATGGCGCGTGAAGAAAATGATGATGATACTTTATTAAGTGTTGCCGCAGATTCTGAAGTGCTGGAAAAACAAATCGCTGACATGGAGTTCAAGCGTATGTTCTCTGGTGAGCTAGATGCGGCAAACTGCTTCATAGAGTTTCAGTCCGGTAGTGGCGGTACTGAGGCGCAAGACTGGTGCAATATGCTGCTCCGCATGTATTTGCGCTATTGCGAGCGTAAAGGCTTTAAGGTTGAGGTGCTGGAATTGTCTGATGGCGATGTCGCCGGCATTAAAGGTGCGTCAATCAAAGTGAATGGCGATTACGCCTACGGCACTTTGAGAACAGAAAACGGTGTGCATAGATTGGTGCGTAAATCACCGTTTGACAGTAACGCCAAACGCCATACCAGCTTTGCCAGTGTGCAGATTTTCCCTGAAGTTGATGATTCGATTCAAATTGACATCAACCCGGCGGACTTGCGCATTGATACTTATCGTGCCAGCGGTGCTGGTGGCCAACACATTAACAAAACCGATTCTGCAGTGCGTATTACGCACATCCCGACCAACACTGTAGTGCAGTGCCAAAATGACCGCTCGCAACATCGCAATAGAGATGAAGCGATGAATATGCTCAAAGGCGCGCTGTATAACTTAGAGTTGAACAAACGCAATGCGGACAAACAAGCGCTGGAAGATGCCAAAACCGACATCGGCTGGGGGCATCAAATCAGGTCTTACGTGTTAGACCAATCGCGCATTAAAGATTTACGCACCAATGTGGAAATTGGCAATACCCAAGGCGTATTGGATGGCGACCTTGACCCATTTATTACCGAAAGTTTGAAGTTAGGCGTGTAGTATTTAGAAGTAACTGGATGAAAGGTTGTGGCAATGAGTGCTTCAGTAAGTATCGGGTCACCATCATTTGAAGCACAAGAATAATTAGCAAATGTAATAAAATATCGTTTTGGCAATTAATGCAGGTTTTGAGAGTAAATAATGACAGTACAAAAAACAGAACAAAATGAAGTAACGCCAGTGGATGAAAACCACGTTATCGCCGAACGCCGTGAGAAATTAAAAGCACTGCGCGAAAGCGCTAAATTAAATGGTAGCGTCGCTTTTCCAAATGATTTTAAGCCGGACTCTCAAGCTGCAGTATTGCATGCTGAGTTTGGCGGCTTTGATAACGAGGTGCTAGACCCTAAAGCGGTGCGTGTGAGCATTGCCGGCCGTATGATGCTAAAACGCGTGATGGGTAAAGCCAGTTTTGCCACAGTGCAAGATAGCACGGGCCGTATTCAGCTGTTTATTTCTAAAGATAACCTTACCGATGCCAACAGCGAGGCAATTTACGATGCTTTTAAGCATTGGGATTTAGGCGATATTATTGCGGCTAAAGGTGTGTTGTTTAAGACTAAAACAGGCGAGCTTTCAGTCAAAGTGTCTGAACTGCGCTTGCTGACTAAATCATTGCGTCCGCTGCCTGAAAAATTTCATGGCCTGCAAGATCAGGAAGTGAAATATCGTCAGCGCTATGTTGATTTAATTGTATCTGAGGAAACACGTGCAACCTTTATTGCGCGTAGCAAGGTGGTTTCGGCGATTCGCAGCTTTATGCTGGATAATCAATTTTTGGAAGTTGAAACGCCGATGCTGCACCCGATTCCTGGCGGGGCATCGGCCAAGCCTTTTATTACGCATCACAACGCCTTGGATATGCAAATGTACATGCGTATTGCACCTGAGCTTTATTTAAAACGATTGGTGGTTGGCGGCTTTGAGCGCGTATTTGAAGTAAACCGTAATTTCCGCAATGAGGGTTTAAGCGTTCGCCACAATCCGGAATTTACCATGATGGAATTTTATGCGGCTTATACAGATTATCTGTGGTTAATGGACTTTACCGAACGATGTATCCGTACAGCGGCTATTGCCGCTACCGGCTCGGCCGTATTGCAATACCAAGGTCGTGAGTTAGATTTGAGCAAGCCGTTTCAACGTTTGACTATTGTGGGCGCAATACAGAAATACGCACCACAATATGCCCTTGAGCAACTTAACGATGCGGCTTTTCTGCGAGCAGAAATCCTTAAATTCGGCACTAAGCCATTTGACCATGCGGGTTTAGGTGCATTGCAATTGGCCTTGTTTGAAGAAACTGCTGAAAGCCAGTTATGGGAGCCAACTTACATTATTGATTACCCGGTTGAAGTTTCACCATTGGCGCGCGCCTCAGATAGCAACCCCGAAATTACCGAACGTTTCGAACTATTTGTTTGCGGTCGTGAAATTGCCAATGGCTTTAGCGAGTTGAATGATGCTGAAGACCAGGCCGCACGCTTCCACGCGCAAATGAAAGCCAAAGAAGCGGGTGACCATGAAGCGATGTACTACGATGCTGATTTTATTCGTGCCTTGGAATACGGCATGCCACCGACGGGCGGTTGCGGTATCGGCATTGATCGTTTAGTGATGATGATTACTGATAGCGCAAGTATTCGTGATGTGATTTTGTTCCCGCACATGCGCGCAGAGGGTTAATTCGCTCCTACATAAACAAAAAAACCGCTTAGCTAATTAAGTTTCGTTGGTGATTTCTTCTTACTCATTAACTTATTGGCGCCGTTCTATAAACAATGAGTTGCCCATTATTTTTTTAGCCTGCTTTTTGGCAATGGCGGCCGCGCTGGACACGTCATGTGCGGAATTAAAATGGTCGGAATTGGCGACTACTGCACCAATTGAGATGCTCATGAGCGGTTGGAAGGTGCGGTTGCCCTGACGGTCTTCCACTTCCATACCGCCGCGGTTACGTTCTTCTTCACTGTAAAACCACTTTGCAACTTCTGCAAAGCGCTCAAGGATTGCATTGCAGCGCTGTTGCCAGTCATGGCTTTGAAATAAGACAATAAAATCATCGCCGCCAATATGACCAACAAAATCAATCTCTTCGGCACATTTTTCTTTAAGAAGTGTGCCTAATAGCTGAATGGCATCATCGCCTTTTTTGTAGCCATGAATATCGTTAAAAGGTTTGAAAAAATCCAAATCAAAGTAGCAAGTTACAAAAGTTGATTTTGTTTGTAAAAGACCATCAATATGCTCATTGATAGGCACATTGCCTGGAAGTAGTGTGAGTGGATTGGCATAACGTGCCGCGCTTAATTGCATTTGCGTGAATAAGCGCAACAGGTCATGACCGCTACCCATGCCAACATAGAGGCCATTTTCTGTGACGATAAAACCCAATGAAAGGCAGTGAGGGTCACTTTGCAACATGAGGTCGCTTATGTCGTACAAACTAGCAGTTTTTTCTATGATGACTGGTCGATTGTCCATAATCATTTCACAGGAGCTTCTACCATGTAGTTCACGGTAGTACTGCTTTGAAAACTGGCTGGTGATATAGTTGCGGCTGATAATGCCAACAGGAATTCCGTTTTTAACCACAGGAATTGCATTGAGCTCTGGTTGGTTTTCAAAATAATGTAGCACGATATCATTAGAGAAATCAGGAGAAACGTGTGGCGTTTTTTTAACCAAACTTTCTACTGTGACACGCTGGTTGGGGGTGTAGCTATTACGCACATTGTGTGTAATTAAGGCTTGTTTCACGTTTGGCGGTATTTGGTTTGCTGGTTGACTTTGTGGTCGGGTGATATGGTAGCCTTGACCAAAAGCAATGCCGATATCTCGAATGGTGGTTAACTCCTCCTCACTTTCGATGCCTTCCGCGATGATGCGGGCGCCAGATTTTTTGGCAATTTCTTGAATAGAACGTACAAATTGAAGTTTTAATGAGTCGTGATTGATGCCCTGAATAAAATGCTGATCAATTTTCACATAGTCAGGGCGCAGTTCAGACCACATGCGCAGACCAGAAAATCCTTCACCTAAATCGTCAATCGCAATTTCAAAGCCCATGGCTCGATAATAGTGTGCGGCATCCCGTAATAATGCGTAGTCTGTGGTCGCCGCATTTTCGGTGAGTTCAATCACCACTTTTCGCGGGCTAAGACCTATTTCTTCAATATATTTTAGCGTTTCACCCACTCTGGAATCTTTACTCATCAAAACATCCGGGCTGATGTTCAGGAATATCTTGCCACTACCTGCCAAGTTAAAGAAAGACTGCAAAACCTCGCGCCGTGCCAAATACTCCAGTTCAGTCACCATGCCATAATTTCTGGCAGTATTAAATAACTTCATCGGTGAATGCAAAGGACTGTCTGCGGGCCCTCGAATCAAGCCTTCGTGACCAATTACCTCAGCAGTTTTCATATCGATGATGGGTTGAAACACCGCATTTAAGCGCTTGTTATCAAGAATATCGCGTAGTTTGCTGGCGATATCATCAAGCATTATTTCTTGCGGTTTTTCTCTACTAAAAATCGAGACAGGTGCATTCATGGTTTAAGTCACTTTTGTTAATGTGGAGATGACACTAACAAATAAATGTGACAAATAAGTGAAGATTTTGTTTTATGTAGTTGACTTAATTTTTCTATGTTTAATGGCTTGGCATACTTTTAGCGCTAACAAAAACCTTCATATTTCATTCACGGTTGTGTCATAAAGCATCACTAAACTCGCTTCATCTTAATGTTATCGGCATGTCTAGATGAGTTTACTTGCAATCAATCGTTTTGGCGGTGAAGCTGTTTATAGCCAAATCGCCCGTCAGCTGGAAGATGAAATCCAGCGCTTCTATCAGCCAGGCAGTTATTTGCCCTCTGAAGCTCTACTTGCTCAACGTTTTGGGGTGAATCGCCATACACTGCGGCGCGCGATTGAAGAACTGATGCAGTCTGGCTTGGTAGAGCGTAACCATGGCAAGGGGACGCGTGTGCTTGATGCGCCGATTGATTATACGTTGGGACAGAATACACGCTTTACCGAGCTGCTGGAGGCAGAGGGCATGACAGCAGTCACGCGCATTTTGAGAAAGTTGCAAATACCGGCGCGCGACGGCGTGGCGAAGCGTCTTGGGGTGCCTGAGAATACGCCCGTGATTTGGCTGGAAACATTACGTTTGGTCGATGAACGGCCTTACTGCGTAATCTCTCACTTTTTACCGCTGCAGTACTTTACGGAATTGCTGGAAAGTTATAGCTGTGGATCACTTCACGATTTCATTCTCAGTAACTATCAAATATCTCTTCGTAGAGTGGAAAGTTTGGTGACCGCCACACTGCCGTTGGGTGACGATGCTGGCTTACTGCATATGCCGCAACACCAGCCTGTATTAAGGGTTAAAAGTGTGAATGTCGATGTAACAACTGGTGTGCCACTGGAATACGCATTGACACGATTTCGTGCCGACCGCATCCAGCTTAGGATTTGTCCGTAATGTTTTTATCAACCTTGTTTTATTAAATTGGCTATATCCAAACTTTAAAGGAGTATTTCAAATGCGTGTTAAAAAACTGTTTTCTACGATGACTGCTGCGTTATTGGCGGCATCTATTCTGACCCCTGGCGTGAGCGTTGCTGCACAAAATGACGGCAGTGAGGCCAAGCCATTGCGTGTCATTCTTATTCCGGCAGATGGCGGCACAGAAGATGGCACTAAAAAAGATTTCCAACCAATTTTTAATGCAATTTCAAAGTTCTACAACATTAAATTTGACATTAAAGTGGGTCAAAGCTACGGCGCTGTGGTTGAAGCAATGTGTAACGGTGCCGCTGATATTGCCTGGTTTGGCCCAGCTTCTTATTTGCAGGCGCGTGACCGCGGCTGTGCAGAGTTGTTAGCCATGGCGGTTAAGCATGATCAATCAGTTTACTACTCAGGTATTTTTGCGCGTAAAGATGCCAACATCAATTCGATTGCTGATTTAAAAGGTAAAAAAATTGCGTTAGGGGATGTGAATTCTACTTCTAGCTTTAATGTGCCAGTGGCGATGATGATTGCCAATGGAGTTAACCCTGCTAAAGATGCTGCCATGATTAACATGGCGGGTAGTCATGCCAACGTATTGAAAGCACTGTCAGAAGGTTTGGTCGATGCTGGCGGCGCTTCGTTTGATTCTTATGAAAAAGCAGTGAATCAAAAAGCCATTGATCCCAGCAAAATTAAGGTCGTAGTAAAGAGCGAACCGATTCCTTATCCGCCACTTGCGGTACATCCAGAAGTCAGCAAAGAATTAAAGGCTAAATTGCGTTTTGCTTTTAGTAACGTTGCCAAAATGGATGGCGTTACTAAAGATCAAATCCGTGGTTACGGTGGTGCCAAGGTGGATGGCTACACCTCGGCAGTCAGCGAAAACAGTATGACAGGTGCTGGAAAAATGTTTGAGCTGGTCACAGACCAAGTTAAAACAGACATCATGCAAAAAGCGGGTAAGCGTTAATTTTTTGCAAAACTGATTGGGTGGTGAAGTGTTTAATTGATTGAATGGGTTAGCCACCATCCTAACCTTCCCCCTAAACAGGGGAAGGAATCCTGAATTCATGAACTTAATCAGCGTTTTTTAGCGGCACATCACGCGTAATACATTAGGAGTACAACATGATTAAATTTAATCAAATATCAAAACAATGGCCAGATGGCACAAAGGCATTATCAGCGATAGATTTTGACATCCCTAAAGGGCAATTTTGTGTCATTTTAGGGCCTTCTGGTGCAGGAAAATCGACACTGCTGCGCGCTGTTAATGGTTTGATGCAACCGACAGCTGGCCATGTTGCGATTGATGGGGTTGAGTTTGCACCGCAAACGGCGCGTGAGTTACGCCATCGTGTGGCGATGATTCATCAGCATTTTAATTTGACGCTGCGGATGAGTGTTGCTGCTAATGTGTTGGCTGGGTTGTTGCCTGTGGTTTCTAATGTTCGTGCTTTACTGGGCTGGTTTACACCAGAGCAACGTGCTAAATCTTGTGCATTGCTTGATCGTGTAGGGCTTGACCCGAAGCACTTGCATCGCCGTGCTGGCGAACTTTCGGGCGGCCAACAACAGCGCGTTGGCATCGCGCGTGCTTTTATGTTAAACCCAGAAGTGGTGCTGGCAGATGAGCCGGTGGCGAGTCTTGACCCGAAAATTTCACGAGATATTCTAACGTTGATCCGTGATGCCGCGCGTGAGCGTAACACGACTGTGTTGTGTAGTCTGCATCAGGTTGATTTAGCGCGTGAATTTGGCGACCGTATTGTGGGGATGCGTGACGGACGTATCGTATTTGATGGCACGCCAGCTGAATTTACCGACGAGCGTGTAGAGGCGCTATATCACGGCGCACGTTGGGAAGATGCACCAACTGACGCTGGCAGCGATACTGTCATTGATGAATTTGAATCTCAGTTGGTGGCTGCATGATGGTGCCAACAATGGAGATTAAACCAATTCCAGTGCCAGCCATGGGGACTAAAGTCGAGTGGCATCTCGACCAGCCTTATCGTGCAAGACATTTGTTGATTTTGATTGCGGTGATTGCTTTACTACTCTTTACTGGCCATCGCACCGAAATGGACAAGATGGTGGTGATGACGGGGCAGGCAGTCGGCAACATAGTCGGGCTCAATAGTGAGTCTCAAGTCGTACGAGGTTTATCTCGTGTCGGTGAGTCGATGTGGCCGCCAGTCATTGCAACACGGGAAGAGCTGTCACGTTTTCCAGAAATTGACCGTAACAATTTACCGCTATTCGCAAGTATTGAGGTGCGTGAAGTGGAAGAGCAGCGCATGAATGTTGATTCATTGGAAATGGAAAAGCACAGTACTCAAGTAGAACAATTGGTACAGCCATTGGGTTATGCGTGGACAGTGTTTATCAAGATGCTGGAAACCATCGAGATTGCGCTTTGGGGCACGTTGTTATCGGTGGTTTTATCGTTACCGCTGGCTTGGTTTGCGGCACGCAACTATACCGTCAATCATTTTACCTACACGCTGGCACGGGGCACGATTAGCTTATTGCGCTCCATGCCAGAGCTGATTGTGGCTTTATTTTTGGTGCTAGCTTATGGCTTTGGCCCAATTGCTGGTGTGCTAGCCCTTGGGCTACATGCGGCAGGGTTTTTAGGAAAATTTTACGCTGAAGACATTGAAAATGCCGATAAAAAACCGCAAGAAGCGCTTGAGGCCATTGGTGCAGGCAAGGTTAAAACGTTGTGGTATGGCGTCATGCCGCAAGTGGTGCCGCAATACATTGCTTATACGCTATACATTCTTGACCGCAACGTACGTATGGCAACGGTGATTGGTTTAGTTGGTGCAGGCGGTATTGGGCAAGAGTTAAAAGGACGCTTTGATATGTTTCAGTATGACCATGTAGCGACCATCTTGATTGCCATTTTTATTGTGGTATTTCTGCTGGATCAGTTCTCGGCACGCCTGCGCGCCAAGCTCATTTAAATCGTCAGTGATTAAATAACATGTAATTCAATAGGGCAATAACGGATGCTGAAACATCTAGACATCTATATAAAAAGACATACAGGATAAATACATGAATCAAACATTAAACAAAACCAGCCAGCGCTCACAATGGCCACGCCAGTTGATGGCTGTGCCAGCGGCAGAGGTGATAGCCGTTGCGGCAACGCTTGCCAGCCAGCATCGGGTTAAGGATGTGACTTTGCCGCAAGCGGGGCTGGCGTTGATGCAACTTCGCGATAGTGCGCTTAATGAGGCTTATTACCCAGGTGAGATTCCACTGGCCTCGGCGCGCGTAATAATCATTAGCACCGATGGCGCCCAGCATGAAGGTGCGGCGCAAGTGATGCATGATAGCGCCACATTTGCGCGTGCTGTTGCTGTGATAGACGCGGCGCTGGCAGCTAATCTGCCTGGCAGTGAAGTCGTGGCGCCGCTGTTAAACCGTGGTGCAGCGTTATTGGCGCAACAAAGCGTCACCCGTAAAAAAATGCTGGCGCGTACGCGTGTAGATTTTGCACTACTCGGTAGTACTGATGAGGAGGATGGTGATGAATAACCATTTGAAAACGGCATTGCAACCCACGTTACCTACTACGCTACTTAGCATCTGGCAGGCGGATACCCAGCAGCGCGCTTTCAGAAAAATCATGAATGCTTTTGCACGTCCTGGTGTCATTGAAATTTTAGAAGGCGAGGCCTTGTTACTCACGCTTGCAACTTTGCTGGACGGCGCAACTACCTTGGCTGACTTTGATGGCATGTTGTCTGAGCACGATATGGCAAGGCTGGAGGTTGGTACAGCCGTAGCAGAACAGGCGCGTTTTGTCCTCACTCACGGTGACGCTGCACCAACATTTACGCCATCTTTAGGCACGCTGGAATCCCCGGATATGGGAGCCACCATCCTATTGAAAATACAGGCGATTGGTAGCGGTCATCGTTTGAAGCTAACAGGTCCTGGCGTTGACGGGGCATGTGAAGTGGCGGTTAATGGACTGCACCCGGCATGGATTGCGGCGCACCAAAACTGGAACAGCGCGTTTCCACTCGGCGTGGATTTGTTGCTGGTAGCCGAGCATCAGGTGATGGCGTTGCCGCGAACCACACGAATAGAGGAGATTAAATAATGGGATATGTAGCCATTAAAGGTGGTGGTCAGGCCATTCAAGGCGCAGAAGAAGTATTAGAGGCGCTACGTACTGCCGAAGGTGAACACGGCACGCCGCTCACCACGCAGGCCATTGAAAACCAATTGCGCTTACTGACTTCGCGTATTGTGTCAGAAGGCGGGTTGTATCATCCGCAACTGGCAGCGCTAGCTATTAAGCAATCGCAGGGCGATACGCTGGAAGCTGCTTTTGCATTGCGGGCGTATCGTTCTACCAAACCGAGATTGCTGGAAACAAGTGCGCAGGACACTGGCAGTATGCGCTTGATTCGCCGTATTTCGTCTGCCTTCAAGGATATTCCTGGCGGACAAATGTTAGGCCCAACTTACGATTATGCGTTAAGGCTGATGCGCTTAGATTTAGCGAATGAGTCACCGGAAAGTTTTCGTGCAGTAGCGCATGAGTTTCTGGCAGAAACGCCAGAGCCAAACTTGCCGGATACTTATCCAAAAGTCGTGGAGGCGTTGCGTGCCGAGGGCTTGTTGCCGCCTGTAGAAAATCACACAGAAACCCCTTTTGATATCACGCGTGAACCGCTTATTTTCCCTGTGCCGCGTTCAGCGGCACTCGCCACCATGGCGCGGGCTGAAACGGGGTCTATTTTAGCCTTGGCATACTCCAACATGCGCGGTTATGGCGATGTGCATCCTACCGTGGCTGAACTGCGCGTGGGCTATTTGCCGGTGATGTTGCCGCATCCCATTACCGGTGAGCCAGTTGAAGTGGGTGAAGTGCTGATGACCGAATGCGAAGTGGTCGCCATGTATGAAGATGACGATGCCAAAGGCGCGCCAACTTTCACTTTGGGCTACGGTGCCTGTTTTGGCCATAACGAAGTCAAGGCAATTGCCATGGCTATTCTTGACCGAGCCTTGCAAAAAGGCATGCGCGATGGCCCGAGCAATCCTTCAGAAGATCCTGAATTTGTATTGCTACATATTGACGGCGTTGACTCCATGGGATTTGCTAGCCATTACAAAATGCCGCATTACGTGACATTTCAATCTGATATGGATCGCTTGCGCAACACGCAGGAAAAACATGAGTCTGTTAAAAAGCAAGATGTAAATGAAGGAGTTCAATAATGAGCGCTGGCTACAATTTTGGTTTTTTAGATGAACACGCTAAAAAAGAGGTGCGTCGCGCTATTCTTAAGGCAATCAGTACTCCTGGCTATCAGGTGCCGTATTCATCGCGTGAAATGCCGATGGGGCGCGGTTTTGGCACGGGTGGGTTACAGCTTACTTTATCGCTGATTGGTGCAGATGACACATTGAAGGTCATCGATCAAGGCTCGGACGACTCCGTGAACGCAGTCAACCTGCGCCAGTTCATTGAAATGACTTGTCCTGGCATTGATACCACGACGCATTTGTGTGAAGCGACGCTGATTCAATCTCGTCACCGTATCCCAGAAACCCCATTAAAGCCTGAACAGGTGCTGGTGCTACAAGTGCCGTACCCTGACCCGCTGGTTGTAGTGGAACCTTCAGAAGATAAACGTAAAATCATGCACGGCGAGGCAGACTACGCGCGCCTGCTGGTCAAGCTGTATGAAGACATCGTGAAGTTTGATGAAATCACTATCTCGCATCGTTACCCTACGCGCATCAATGATCACTACGTGATTGACCCTTCACCTATCCCGCGCTGGGATGTGCCCAAGCTCGACAACTCTCCAGCGCTGGTGCTGTTTGGTGCGGGGCGCGAAAAGAAAATATACGCCGTACCGCCACACACAAAAGGCGAGCCATTGGCGTTTGAAGATGTGCCGTTCCGCGTAGAAAGTTTTAATGATGCGCAAGGTAAGCGTCGTGCCTGCGCCCGTTGTGGTGCAACCGATTCATTTTTGGATGAATTTATGAATGAAGATGGCAGCAAACGCTATCAATGTTCTGACAGTGATTATTGCGATGAAACATTGCAAGCTAACAAGACGACGGAGGCAACTACCTATGCGTAAAATTCTAGAAGTACGCAATTTATCTAAAATTTACGGTAAAGGTTGCCCGCGCTGTATCGAATCTACCGGACCTGACGTGGACACCAATATGTGCCCGCACTGCGGCAGTGTGGTGGCAATTCATGATGTGAGTTTTGATCTGCATGAGGGTGAAATTCTCGGTTTGATGGGCGAATCCGGTAGCGGTAAATCTACCGTGGTGAAAAACCTGTATTTTGACCAAACGCGGACCAGTGGCGAGGCACGCTTTTTTGAGGAAGACACCACGCATGAGATGTTTAATCTGAATGCCGCGCAACAACGTCGTTTGCGTAACCAGCGCTTTGGCATGGTGTATCAAAACCCGCATTTAGGTCTAAATTTTGGTATTTCATCTGGCGGTAACATTGCCGAGCGATTATTGATGAACGATGTTTCACATTATGGTGAAATCCGCGAACGGGCCAAAGAGCTGTTGTCACGCACCGAAGTGCTGCTATCGCGCATGGATGAGTCACCTGCCGCATTCTCAGGCGGCATGCAGCAGCGTGTACAAATCGCCAAGGCGCTCGCGACCAATCCGCCACTGTTATATCTGGATGAAGTGACGACGGGTTTAGATCTTTCAGTGCAGGCACGTATTCTGGATTTGATTCTAGAAATTCAGCAGGAACGCAACACCGCCATGATTGTGGTGACGCATGACTTAGGGGTGATTCGTCTGCTTACCGGCCGCGCGCTAGTGATGAAATATGGCCGCGTGATTGAATCTGGCCTGACCGACCAAATCCTCGAAGACCCCCAGCATGCCTACACGCAACGGCTTGTGGCTTCTGC
>JBAYTS010000022.1:0-51185 GCA_041675545.1 Methylotenera sp. | reverse complement strand
ATCGTCTGCAATCCGCCATGGTTGCCTGCACACCCTAGCTCAGCGCTGGAATCTGCAATCTATGACGAAAAAAGCAAAATGCTCAAAGGCTTTTTAAATGGTTTAAGCGTGCACTTAAATGATGCTGGTGAAGGCTGGCTGGTGTTATCAGACTTTGCTGAACACTTAGGCCTTCGATCCCGCGATGAGTTGCTAGGCTGGATAGCCGCAGCCGGCTTAAAAGTAATTGACAGAACCGACACCAAAGCCAGACACAACAAAACGCTAGATGCCAGTGACCCACTACACGCGGCGCGTAAGGCTGAGGTTACTTCGTTGTGGCGGTTAGGTAAGCTGTAAAAAAGCTTAATCAAGCACAATACTTAGCATTTGTGCTTGATTGTCTGCGACTACTAACCACGTCCACGATTCCTATCACTCTTTTTCTGCATGGCCGGAGCTGCCAAATCGCTAGTCTGCCGCACGCGGCGATTCTCATTTTTCCTAGGCGCTGGTTTTTTCGGTGCTTCCTTACGCGCAGCGCTAGGTTTTTTGCTGTAAGGTTCATCTGTACGTGGCACTCGATCTAAAGCGCTTACTCGTTGCTTGCGCACTTTTGGCATAAATACAGTAGTCGCTTTTAATTTTTCACGCTGCGTAAGTTGTCTGAGCGGTGCGCTTGGTACAGGCAAATCAGCCCATTCAAGCAAGCCAACCACTTCTTTTTGTTCTAGTTTCAACATCTGCCCGCGCTTCACGCGTGGCGGCAAGTTAACAGGGCCAAACCGCACACGCATCAAGCGGCTGACTGGTAACTGAAATGCCTCAAACAAGCGACGCACTTCGCGGTTACGGCCTTCACGCAGAATTACCTGATACCAATGGTTAGCGCCTTCGCCACCTTGCGCGGTAATGCTGTCAAAATTAGCAGGGCCGTCTTCCAGCTCAATACCTTCTTTTAACTGCGTCATTTGACCTTCAGTCAGTTCACCAAAAATACGCACAGCGTATTCACGCTCTACCTCATAACGTGGATGCATAAAGCGATTGGCCAACTCACCAGATGTGGTAAATATCAACAAGCCGCTGGTGTTCATATCCAAACGGCCAATGGCAATCCATTTAGCATTTTTAACTTTTGGCAACTTATCAAACACGCTCGCACGGCCTTCGGGGTCATCCTGACTAACGATTTCGCCTTCAGGTTTATGGTAAATCAACACTTGTGGAAGCTCTGCTACAAATGGCAGTTTAAGAATACGGCTATCTAAACGCACTACATCAAATTGCGTAACGCCTTGGCCTGCCGTGGCAGGTACGCCGTTCACGGTGACGCGCCCACTTGCGATGAGTAACTCCATATCACGACGTGAACCTAAACCAGCAAGCGCTAATAACTTGTGTAGCCGTTGCGTAGGTTCTGGCGGTGCGTTTGGATCATCGGCTAATTTGGTAAAATTAGTTTTTGGGCGACGAGGCGTTGCCTGCGGGTCGCGTTGGGTTTTAAAAGGACGTGCCATGATAGTTCACTAATTTGATTGAATAGGCGCAATTTTACCGCAGATACGCCAAATCACCGCAGATAAAAATAAGCTTGGAAATTAAGCTAAGCGCTACAGCTTAATTTCAGATTTCACAAAATCGTCCATCGGTGGCAATTCTGCAAGCGATTTCAAATTAAGGTCATCCAAAAAATGTTGAGTAGTTGCATACAGTGAAGGTCTCCCCGGCACCTCGCGTTGCCCTACCACATCAACCCAATCACGCTCTTGCAACTGGCGCATCACATTGGCGTTGACAGCCACACCGCGAATTTCTTCAATATCACCGCGTGTTACTGGCTGACGATAGGCAATGATAGCTAAAGTTTCCATCACGGCGCGTGAGTACTTGGCTTGCCGTTCAGGGTTTAACCGCGCCAAATAATTGGCATATTCTTCTCGCGCCTGAAAACGGTAACCTGATGCGACTTGCACCAATTCCAAGGTACGCAGAGTCCAATCTTGCTTTAATTCATCCAGCAACATGCGTAACGTTGCGCGCTCCATGCGCTCTACAAATAATCGTAGCAAGTCGTCTAAAGACAAAGGCTCATGCGAGGTTAACAACGCAACCTCTAATACATTTTTTAATTGAGCGATGTTACTGGTTTCACGCATGATTTTGATTTAAATCTAAAGCTATCTGTACGTAAATAGGTGAAAAAGCTTGCTGCTGGGTAATCCGCAACAAGCCTTCGCGTGCTAACTCTAATATCGCTAAAAAATACACCACTAATTTAGGAATACCATCATTCACCACATCAAATAACTGCGTAAATTCGAGCAGGTTATCAGCCTTTAAACGACGCAGAATAATACTCATATGTTCACGTACCGAAAGTTCTGCACGCCCTACTTTATGGTGCTGAAAATGGCTAGCCCGCTTTAGCACATTGCGCCAGGCTTCGGCTAAATCATCTAAACTGACTTCAGGCGGTTGCACTTGGCTAATATGCTGAAAATAAGCGCTGGCCACACTGATGCCATCGCCAACTTTTGGCATTTCGTCTAACCTTTGCGCTACAAGTTTAATGGCTTCGTATTCCATCAAGCGCCGCACCAGTTCAGCACGCGGGTCATCATCGATAGCAATTTCAGCAGGTTTAGGCAAGAGCATGCGCGATTTTATTTCAATCAGCATGGCAGACATCAGCAAGTAATCACCCGCCAATTCCAGCTTAATGGCGCGCATTTTTTCTACATAACCCATATATTGGCGCGTTAAATCCGCCATTGGAATGTCAAGAATATCCAAATTATGTTTGCGGATTAAATACAGCAGTAGATCCAGCGGCCCTTCAAATGCCTCTAAATAGACTTCTAATGCATCGGGCGGGATGTAGAGATCTTTGGGAAGATCTGTAAAATCCTCGCCCTTTATTTTTGCATTAAGTGGAGTTTCTATCACAGTATTTTAATTGAGCCGTAATGCTATTAACTGTAATTCAACCCCATCGCATCACGTACATCGCGCATGGTTTCACGCGCGAGTTTGCGGGCTTTTTCACAGCCTTCGGCCACAATATTCTTCACTAGCGTTGGGTCTTCTGCATACTGCGCGGCGCGTTCTTGAATGGGTTTTAATTCTTTTAGCACACCTTCAATAACCGGGCCTTTACATTCAATACAGCCGATAGATGCGCTTTTGCAGCCATTTTGCACCCAGTTCTGGGTAGATTGATCAGAATAAATCTCGTGTAATTGCCATACTGGACATTTAGCAGGGTCGCCTGGATCGGTGCGACGCACGCGCGCAGGGTCGGTTGGCATGGTTTTAATTTTTTTCGCGACTGAATCTACATTTTCACGCAATGAAATGGTGTTGTTGTACGATTTAGACATTTTTTGGCCATCAAGCCCTGGCATTTTTGAAGCTGGGGTGAGCTTATAATCAGGCTCCAGCAAAATCATTTTGCCGCCACCTTCCAAATAGCCTAGCAAGCGTTCTTTATCACCCATGCTCATGCCTTGCTGTTCTTCAATCATGGCACGCGCTGAATCTAGCGCTTCTTCATCACCGCTTTGCTGGTAGGCGGTACGCATTTCTTCATACAAAGCGCCACGCTTGCTGCCCAATTTCTTAATCGCAGCTTCGGCTTTCTCTTCAAAACCTTTTTCTTTGCCGTAAATATGGTTAAAGCGGCGTGCAATTTCGCGCGTAAATTCAATATGCGGAATTTGGTCTTCGCCCACCGGTACTTGAGTCGCCTTGTAAATCAAAATATCAGCACTTTGTAGCAACGGGTAGCCTAAAAAGCCGTAAGTCGATAAATCTTTGCTCGACAATTTTTCTTGCTGGTCTTTGTAGGTAGGCACGCGCTCTAACCAACTGAGCGGTGTAATCATACTGAGCAATGTATGTAGCTCCGCATGTTCCGGCACGCGAGATTGAATAAAAATAGTGGCGTTTGCAGGGTCAACACCAGCTGCCAGCCAATCAATCACCATTTCCCACACGCTTTCCTCTATGATTTCAGGCGTGTCGTAATGCGTAGTCAGAGCATGCCAATCAGCCACAAAAAATAAGCACTCATGCTCATGTTGCAGCTTAATCCAGTTTTTAAGTACGCCGTTGTAATGCCCTAAATGCAAGTTGCCCGTAGGACGCATGCCTGATAAAACCCGTTCTATTGCCATCTGATGTAAAAACCTTAAATGAAGTAAGTCATATTATAGCAAGTTAAACCAATGTAGAAATCAGCCCATACACCACGCTAATCAGCGGCATCAGTATTTTGCTCAATACACCCGTAAATAAAAGCACAATTAAAATGATAAAACCGTAACGCTCAAGCTGTGCAAAAGGCTGCGCCAAATGATGCGGCAACAAACTGACTGCGATACGACCTCCGTCTAATGGCGGCAGTGGCAATAGATTTAACACCATTAACACGATGTTGATCATTACGCCGGCTTTAGCCATGAGGGTTAACGGCAAGACGAAAGCTTCCGGCATCGACACTGAATATTTAAGCACTAAGGCCCAAAATACAGCCATCACAAAATTTGAGGCTGGCCCTGCGGCTGCCACCCACAGCATATCTTTTTTAGGATTGCGTAAACGAGCAAAATCCACAGGAACAGGTTTAGCCCAGCCAAATAAAATGCCGCCCAACATAATGGTTAAAGCTGGCAGCAAAATCGTGCCGAATGGGTCTATATGTTTAAGCGGATTTAAGGTGATGCGCCCTGCATTATGCGCAGTCATATCACCAAAGTATTTAGCTGCATAGCCGTGTGCCGCCTCATGCACCGTGATCGCAAAGATAACGGGCATGGCATAAATTACTATTTTTTGTATCAGGGATAATTCCATTGTTTACTCCTTAGGGCGCTTCTATAAATGCAAGTTTCTACCAGTTCTTGGCATCACCACCACTGTAAACTGGCTAAAGCCAGAACAGTGGTGCGATAAATTAGACAAGGTGCGAGCAAAAAATAATGACGCGATATATGTTTGATATATTAGCAATACTTGCCAGCTTGCTGGCCTAGTAATGCTTATCAGTTTACCTCTGGTAAGGAATTATTTTTTGTGAGCAACGCCGTATAATGACGAAATGGTTTAAGCAGGCAAGCCGCAAAGCGGATGCTCGCAAAATTGGATTTATAGAAGTGCCCTTTAATAAAGTTGCTTTAAAAATCTGGCCACTACAAACCAAAAGGCGCCAACTCACCCAAGCCTTCACGAATCAACTCTGGGGACTCTCCGGTTAAATTGATCACTGTCGTCGCACCGGCCACGCTAGTACCGGCATCAATCACTAAATCTATCTGCTGTTCTAGGCGGTCGCGAATTTCCCACGCTTCAGTGAACGCAACATCATCATTGGCAAGCGAAAGTGTCATACTTAACAATGGTGCGTCTATGGCCTCTAATATGGCCTGCACAACATTGTGTTGCGGTACACGGATGCCGATCGTACTACGTTTAGGATGTTGCAATTTACGCGGTACCTCACGCGTTGCATTTAAAATAAAAGTATAGGCGCCTGGCGTATTGGCTTTAAGCAGGCGAAATTGGCTATTACTCACCACCGCATAATTGCCTAGCTCACTTAAATTACGACACAATAGTGTGAAAAAATGCTTTTCGTCCACGCCGCGAATTTGGCGGATCCGTGCTTGTGCGTCACCATTGCCCAGCATGCAGCCTAGCGCATAGCCTGAATCTGTTGGATAAGCAATCACCCCGCCTTTACGCAGAATATCAGCGGTTTGCGTCATCAGGCGTGGTTGCGGATTATCTAAATTGATATTAAAAAATTGTGACATGTTATGGCGCTCTCAAGAGACTGCTGATGCGTTAATTTGTGGCCAGCCTTGCCAAACAGGGATGCAATTACTTGGTAAAGCTGGCAATCGTCCCATTTCCATAAAGCTAATACCTTTGCCATGGTAATCAGAGCCTTGCGAGGCTTTTAAGCCGAATAATTGCGCATATTTTGCGTATTCAACATACTGAGCGGGAGTGTGGCTACCTGTGACCACTTCAATTGCGGAGCCACCCAAGGCTCTAAACTCTTCCAGCAATAACAACATATTAGTTCGGCGTATATCATAACGCCCAGGATGCGCCAACACGGCCACGCCACCGCTACCGGTGATTAAATTAAGCGCAGATTCAAGACTCATCCATTCGTGATCCACAAAGCCCGGTTTACCTTTTACCAGATATTTTTTAAAGACAGACTTAGCATCTTTGGCATACTGACGCTCCACTAAAAAGCGTGCAAAGTGCATACGCGTTAATATACTTTGCTCTGCCAAAGTTGATGCCGCTTCAAAGGCACCATGAATACCAGCTTTTTCGAGGCCCAGCGCCATTTGTTTGGCGCGCTCCAACCTGCTTTGTCTGACGCTGGTTAAACTTTGCATGAGCACAGTGTTTAGCGGGTTAATGTTTAACCCCACCACATGCAACGTACGTTTTTTCCACGTCACAGATATTTCAACACCATTCACCAGTTGTATGCCGCGCTGTATTGCGGCTTGCTGCGCTTCAGCCAAGCCACTTATGTCGTCATGATCCGTCAAAGCTAATATCTTTACGCCATGAGTTGCAGCATGCTCAACCAAATCAGTTGGCGAAAGCAAACCATCAGAAATATTAGAATGTGAGTGTAGATCTATCATTAAAGCATTGTTAGTAAATGACTTGCGTCAACATTACACCAGAAAATTACATCATGAAAATACAAAGATAATTCCAATAAGTACTTGAAATTACGCCTTGCGGCACAACAACTATCATAGCAAAATAGCGCATTAGGCTAAAGCCTTGTTTTTTTATTTGTTTTTGTTTTATTTTTAAGCCTATTGATGTGAATAGCTTCCACCTTTAAAAGAGCCAATATGAAGTTTTTGTTTGATTTATTTCCCGTTATTTTGTTTTTTGTCGCCTTTAAGTTTTTTGGGATTTTTACCGCAACGGCCGTTGCCATTGTAGCTACGATTGCACAAATTATTTACGTTAAACTTCGCCACGGCGTGGTAGAAAAAATGTTGCTTATTAGTGGCGTCATTATTACCGTATTTGGTGGTGCAACTTTATTACTAAAAGACCCGACCTTTATTCAATGGAAACCTAGTATTTTATATTGGCTATTTGCTGCGGGACTATTAGGCGCGCAACTGTTGTTTAACAAAAATCCCATGCGCAGCATGATGGGCAAACAAATTCAATTACCAGATGCCGTCTGGTCCAAACTCAATATTGCCTGGGCCATGCTTTTTGTCGCATTAGGCTTTTTAAATCTTTATGTGGCTTTTAATTACTCACAAGACACTTGGGTGAATTTTAAGCTTTTTGGCATCACTGGCATTATGTTTGTTTTTATTATTGTGCAAACATTATTCATCAGCAAATACCTACCTAAAGAAGACTCAAAAGAGGATGCACAATAATGTGGTACGCCATTGTTGCTGAAGATACGCCCAACAGTTTAGAGAAACGATTAAGCGCCAGACCTGAACATTTAGCCCGGTTACAAGACCTTCAAAATACTGGGCGCTTACTGCTTGCAGGGCCGTTTCCAGCCATCGACAGCTCAGATCCAGGACCTGCCGGCTACTCCGGCAGCCTGATTGTGGCAGAGTTTTCCAGCCTTGAGGAAGCACAACAATGGGCCAATAATGATCCTTTTGTTATCAATGGCGTTTATAGTCAGGTTTCAGTGAAACCTTTTAGAAAAACCTTACCCTAAGATACAGATGACTTTAGCTGATGAAATTACCAAACGCTTACAGATTCTAGCGCCTACAACGCTGAACCTGATAGATGAAAGTACCTTACACGCAGGGCACAAAGGCAATGGTGGGGGTGCTCACTTTATGCTCAAAATAACCAGCTCGCATTTCTGTGGAAAATCACAGATAATGCGCCATCGTCTTATTTATCAAACACTCACTGACCTCATGCCGCACAAAATACACGCGCTCAGTATTGTAGCCATTGCGGCGGATGAGACTTAATAATCCATTTAATCTTCTAACCTTAATCACCCAAACTAAATTTCTATCTTGAGGCCTTTTGTATGAAATTCACCCAAACTTTAATCGCAGTCGCCATTTTATCTTTAGCACCATCAGCTTTTGCTGCAGATGCGGTTGCTACCGTTAATGGCAAACAAATCAAACAATCTGTTTATGACTTAATCGTTAAAGATGCTACCGCCAACGGCCAAAAAGTTGACGCTAACACTAAAGATGCCATTATCAATGAGTTAGTCAGCTCTGAGCTTGTGTACCAAGAGGCTCAAAAACTCGGACTGGATAAACAACCAGATTACATCGCACGTGAAGAACTTGGTCGTCGCAAACTGTTAACTAGTGTATTTTTACAAGATTTCCTTAAGAAAAACCCGATCTCAGATGCAGACACCAAAGCGGCTTATGAGCAATACAAAAAAGCCTATGGTGAAAAAGAATACAGCGCACGTCATATTTTAGTTAAAACTGAAACTGAAGCTAAAGACATCATTGCTCAACTGGCAAAAGGTAGCGATTTTGCAAAAATTGCTAAAGAAAAATCACTAGATCCAGGCTCAAAAGAAAAAGGTGGTGACCTCGGTTGGTTCTCACCAGCCACGATGGTTAAACCATTCAGCGATGTTGTTGCTAACCTGCAAAAAGGTGCGACCTCAACCAGCCCAGTACAAACTCAATTTGGCTGGCATATCATTAAACTGGTTGACACACGCGCCGCGCAACCGCTCGCTTACGACAAAGTAAAAGATGGTTTGCAAAAAAATCTGCAACAACGTAACTTAGAAAAATTTATGGCTGGATTGCGTGGCAAAGCAAAAATAGACATCGCAAAATAAAAAACAGTCTGATTTTATAGATTAACTTCAAAGGGGTTCTAAATTTAGAATCCCTTTTTTATTGGCAGGAAAATCTGTATTTACTGTACTTAAATCCAATGCCCAGAAATTTAAAATCCCGCAACAAACATGTAATGCTAGCCAGCATCCGCGAATCACAGTTACCCTAAAAAATCTCCGCAGTAAAATCTTAGTGGCATGGGATTAAAAATACCTTTTAATCCCAAATTAATCGTTTTTGAGCCATAATCACACTGCACGAAATACTAATAAAACAGGCTAACGAGACACTATGCGTATATTGCTCATTGATGACACGCAACTGAACATTACTTTACTGCAACACCTCATTAAGAAAATCCCTGAATATGAGTCTATTGCGTTTACCAACCCAGTTGAAGCACTAGATTGGTGTAGAGATAATGAACCTGATTTAGTCGTGGTTGATTATATGATGCCAGAAATGGATGGTATTCAATTTACGCAACAATTTAGAGGTTTTGTTAACTATCAGGATATACCGGTACTGATGGTCACCGCCAACAGCGAAACCAGCGTTCGCCACAAAGCACTTGTCAGCGGTGTTACCGACTTTCTCAATAAACCATTAGACAACAGCGAGTTTGTGGCACGTGCTAGAAACATGTTGGCATTGCGCCAAAGCCAAAAAAAGCTCATGGATCATGCCGCATGGCTAGCCGATGAGGTCAGTAAAGCTACCGCAATAATCAAAGTACAAGAACGCGAAACCATTTTTTGCCTAGCTAAAGCCGCAGAATACCGCGACCCAGAAACAGGCGCGCATATTCAACGCATGGCGCATTACTCAAAACATATGGCGCGTGTACTTGGTTTATCTGTACAGCAGCAAGAGTTATTGCTAGAAGCCGCACCCATGCACGACATTGGTAAAGTTGGCATTGCAGACGCAATTTTACTTAAGCCAGGCAAGCTCACGCCTGAAGAGTTTGCCTTAATGAAACAACATGCAGTAATCGGCTATAGATTATTAAATGAAAGTAGCTCACCCTTACTTAAATTAGCCGCAGAAATTGCACATACCCATCATGAAAAGTACGATGGCAGTGGATATCCAAAAGGCTTGGCAAATGAAGAAATTCCATTATTTGGACGCATTGTTGCCGTGGCAGATGTGTTTGACGCACTCACCTCTGAACGCCCCTACAAAAGGGCTTGGAGCATAGAGGATGCCTGCCAGCTACTGCGCGACGGCATTGGGCAACACTTCGACCCAACCTGTGTGGAGGCTTTTTTTAGCGAATTTGATGAAATCATTAAAATCAAAAATACATTTTTAGATGATGAAATTGATCACTAAACTTTCAACCTGGACATCGGCTAAATTGCTAATACTGGGCTTAGCCTTAATAGGTGAGTATCAGGGCAAACCATTATGAAGCCGTTGATGCACGAAAATGCACGCTTCAAAAACGCCCCTTTCAAAAATTCACTATGGCTCATTGGATTTTTGTTGCTGAGCTGGCTGTATTTTCAATCAGTCCAAATAGACACCTCGCTACACCTGCGTACCATTCAAAACTTTGAACAACTACGTAAACAAGATGCGCGACTTGACCAATTCGTGTTACAGGCGCGTTATGGTCAACTTAAAAATTACGATCCAATGATTTCATCGCAGCAACAAATTGATTTTTTGCTAAATGCTATGGCTCAAGAAAAAGCCGACTACTTTGGCAAAGGCAACGCAGAAATTCAACAGGCGTTTCAACACTATCGAGAACTTTTTAAGCAAAAATATGAACTGATAGAAAATTTTAAATCGCACAATGCAGTGCTACGTAACTCATTACAATACTTTCCTATTGCATCCAAATTGCAGTTAGATACCCATGCACCTCAATCAGAGCGGGCGCAGCTTATCCATGAACTGCGCAATAACGTACTGCTATATGATTACAATGCGACGGCTGATCTTAAAAATCGTATTCAACAAACACTTACCATGTTGCAGCTATCTGCTGAAGATGGCGACGAAGCACTCGAAAGCCTGAATAAACATGTCGCCATTATCATGTCGCATAAAACTGAAGTCGATGCATTAGTGCATAAAATCACACAATCAACCACTAGCATTCAAGCCGACAAACTACATCAAATTTACAGCCAGCTATTTACAAAAAGGCAGCAGAAAGCCGCCAATAACAAGCTGGCAATGGCTATATTTTCTGCCATTATGCTCGCTTATTTGGCATGGGTATTTACACGCTTAAAAGTAACGCGTAACAAACTGAGTGATTCTGTACGTGATTTAGAGTTTCAGAAATTCGCCTTGGATCAGCATGTTATTGTCAGCATTTCAGATAGCTCGGGTAAGATTTTTTACAGCAATGACAAATTTAGTGAAATAAGTCAATGCAGCCGTGAAGAATTGTTAGGCAAAGATCATCGTATATTAAACTCTGGTTACCACCCCCAAGCTTTTTTTAAAGAGATGTGGGCAACGATTGGCCGCGGCAGGGTTTGGCGTGGTGAAGTCAGAAACCGCAGAAAAGATGGCTCTTATTATTGGGTAGATTCTACCATCGTGCCGTTTATGGATGATGATGGCAAGCCGTTGCGTTATGTGTCCATTAGCTCCGACATCACTGCTAGCAAAAGCTTGGGTGACCAGCTATTAGCGCAACGTGCATTCTATGAAAGCGTAACTGAAACCCTTGGCGAGGGTCTGTACGTGCAAGACGCCGAGGGGACGTGTATTTACATTAACTCCGAAGGTGAAAAACTATTAGGCTGGAAGCGTGAAGATCTGGTGGGCTTACCATTGCATGACATCATACACTCGCGATCGGCACACGGTGAAGTAGTCGCTGCGCATGATTGCCCAATTATGAATCAGGTGATCAAACACGGCAAAGCACAAATGGATGATCAGGTATTTATTTGTAAAGATGGCTCAATACTTCCGGTAATCGTTTTGTCGCGCGCCATTTACAATGCGGATGGTGCAATCATTAGTACGGTAAGTGCTTTTCAGGATATTTCCTCCCGCAAGGCTGCTGATGCAGCACTTTTACAAGCCAAAGAAATGGCGGAACGTGCCAATAAAATCAAGGGTGATTTTTTGGCAAATATGAGTCATGAGATTCGTACACCAATGAACGGAATTGTCGGCATGACAGATCTGGCGCTAGATACAGACCTGAATGCTGAACAGCGTGAATACATCAGCATCGTAAAGTCATCTGCTGAGGCTTTGCTCAGTGTCATTAACGATATTTTGGATTTTTCTAAAATTGAATCAGGGAAAATGGACATCGATGTGATCTATTTTTCACTCGGACAAATGTTGCGGGATACCATAAAATCACTCGCGCCACGTGCGCATCAGAAAAACCTGGAGTTATTGCTTTATATCGCACCCGATGTACCAGACCGGATTATTGGTGACCCTGGCCGACTGCGTCAGGTCATCTTAAACTTAGTGGGTAACGCGATTAAGTTTACACAAATAGGTGAAATAGAACTCTCCGTCATAAAAATAGAGGGTGCGCTCACGGGTAACGCCAAGTTAGAATTTAGCGTACGTGATTCTGGAATTGGCATTCCTGAAGAGAAATTCCAATCAATTTTTGAGTCATTCTCACAAGCTGACACTTCAACCACTCGCAAATATGGCGGCACGGGTCTCGGGCTAACGATCTCTACAAAAATCATCAATTTGATGGGCGGTAAGCTTGACTTAAAAAGCAAAGTGGGCGAAGGATCAACGTTCTTTTTCACCATTGATGCGCCTGTCATTTCAAGCGAGGTCGTTACAAACCAACAGCACACTGAACAAATTCAAGGTTTACCGGTACTGGTCGTTGATGACAACACCACCAACCAAAAAATATTGCAAGAAATGCTACTCCGTTGGGGAATGCTACCGACGATAGTAGCGAGCGGTGAAGAAGCCTTACTTGCACTGCAACAGGCATTAAAAACCAATAAAAAATACGCACTCGCCATTTTAGATGTGCAAATGCCAAACATGAATGGCTTTGAACTGGCCAAGCAGATGAAGCAACGCCCTGATTACGCCCCTCCTGCAACAGTCATGATGTTAACCTCTGCAGGCCAACGCGGTGATGCCGCTAAATGCCGTGAACTAGGCATTGCCGGCTATTTAATGAAACCTGTCTCACAGGCTGATTTATTTGATGCCATCATGTCAGCTTTGGCGATGCAATCACCTAGCGCAATGCCACAAGATGAGCCACAGCTAGTGACACGGCACACCTTACGCGAATCAAAACGCAAGCTTCACTTACTGCTAGCCGAAGATAATGCAGTAAACCAAACGCTGGCAATCCGTGTATTAGAAAAATTAGGGCATAGCATCACTATCGCCAATAACGGAGTTGAGGCGATTAGCTATTGGAATGAGGGTAACTTTGATGCCATTTTAATGGATGTTGATATGCCGGTAATGGGCGGTTTTGAAGCAACCGAGCTGATTCGTGAGCAAGAAAAATCAACTCGGAATTACACACCCATTATCGCGATGACCGCACACGTCATGCACGGTGTGCGTGAAGAATGCCTAAGCCATGGCATGGATGGTTATGTATCCAAACCAATCAATACCGAGGCATTATGGCGAGAGCTAGATGGCCTTGTACCCAACATTGAGCGCGAAACAGGCGGTACATCCTTGCACAATACGTTTGCAACACGACTTCCAATTGCAGATTTTAATAAAGCAAGACAAACCATGGATGACAACCGTGAACTATTCGACGAAATCGTACGGATATTTAAACAAGATATGCCTCCGCAATTGCAGACAATTAAAGCTGGCATAGCGTCCAATGACTTCAATTTAATACGGCACAGCGCACATACCATTAAAGGCATGGTCGGCGTGTTTGCTGCTGAAAAAGCCATGCATGTTTTAGCCTATATCGAATCCAATTTGGAGAATATCGACCTAAACCCAGCCGTGGCGGAATTGGAGCTGTCCTTAACGGAGCTCACCACAGCAATCAATAACTACCATTGGCAGTAAAATCATAGGCATGTCGTTCAACGGCATAGTAGCGTACGAAACAGCATAATAGGTTAACCCAAGCTGATTAGATTAACTTAGGTTGATACTAGCCGGCTTTAACCAAAACTGCATATATCTCATCTTTAAGATGAAGCTTTTCTTTTTTTAGTGCTTCAATTTCATCGTGCGTACCCACCTCAATTTTCGCCTCCATGTTTTTAATTTTTTGATCAATAGCATTATGGCGATCAAATAAATGTGTAAAGTGTAAATCTACGTGCTTGAGTTGCGTGATTAAATCGCGATATTCTGGAAACATATTAAACCTTTTAAAAGTAGTAACTGACCTTCTCATTCTACATTTTTACAACCTATAACATCGATAAAAAAAGGCCTGTTTCTGACTTAAATCAAGGATATGTTTGGCATCACTTAAATTCTGCTAGCATAACGCATCCTTGCTGTAGCGGCCTATTGAAAACGTAGTGCTTCAATTGGATTCATGCGTGCGGCTTTGCGTGCGGGGTAAAACCCAAAAAATATACCCACGCTGGCCGCTACCGCAAACGCAATCATCACAGACTCACCTGAGATAACAACAGTAGCCTGTGTGATTTTGTTCACCAACATAGCGCCAGTGATGCCTATAAACAAGCCGATTAAACAGCCGATAATTGAAATGACAATGGCTTCAAGCAAAAACTGTAACAGAATGTCGCGCTCGCGCGCACCAATCGCCATGCGAATGCCGATTTCACGGGTGCGTTCTGTGACAGAAACCAGCATGATATTCATGATACCGATACCGCCAACCAGTAACGAAACCGAGGCAATTGCACCTAATAACAGCGACATTGTGCGTGTGGTTTCTGCGGCTGAATTAGCCACAGCGGTGAGGTTGCGCACAAAAAAATCACTGTCTGATCCTTCACGAATGTTGTGGCGTTGATTCAGTAAGCCGTTAATATTTTGTTCTACCATCGGCATCAGTTCCGGCGTGTTGGCTTGCACCATAATTTGCCGCACGCTACCGGAAAATTGATTGCCGAGAATTTTACGTTGTGCGGTGGTTAATGGCATGATGATGGTGTCATCCTGGTCACGTCCATCCAGGCTTTGACCTTTACCTTTTAAAACGCCTAGCACCATAAAAGGATTTTGCTTAATGCGTATGGTTTTGCCAATAGGGTTAACATCACCAAATATATTCTCTACTACGGTTTTACCGACCAGTGCAACGCGCGTAGCCGAACGTATGTCAGACTCTGAAAACACATAGCCATCTTCTAAATCCCAAACGCGGATGTCCAAATAGCTTGGCGTAGTGCCGATAATACTGGTGCTCCAGTTATTATTGCCATAAACCACTTGCGCGTTGCCCATGCTAATGGGCGCTACGTTGCTAACGCCGTCTAGCTCGCTAATCGCGTTCGCATCGTTGACATTAAGCGAGCTGGAACTGCCGCTGCCTGAACGTGCGCCACTCGCGGTAAACGAGCCCGAGAGCACAATAAATAAATTACTGCCCATGGCATTGATCGATTGCTTGACTGACGCCTGCGCGCCCTGCCCAACCGCCATCATGAGCACCACGGAACCTACACCGATCATCATGCCAAGCATGGTAAGAAAAGTACGCAAGCGATTAGCTCCCATGGCCCGCCAGGCTTCACCTAACATAGCCGAAAACATTAGCTAACCTCCTCTATTTGAGTAACATTTAAGGATGATTGACTGCGTTCATCATGCACAATACGACCATCTAAAAAGCGTATTTGACGGCTGGCGTGTGCGGCAATGTCGGATTCATGCGTAACCAAAACAATCGAAATACCCTCGGTATTGAGTTCAGAAAAAAGCGTCATAATTTCTTCACTGGTGACACTGTCCAAATTACCGGTTGGCTCATCGGCAAGTATTAACCGTGGGCGATTCACCAATGCGCGTGCAATGGCCACACGTTGTTGTTGCCCCCCGGAAATCTGGTTCGGCAGTGAGTAAATGTATTGGCCTAAGCCTACTTTTTCTAGCAGGGCTTTTGCGCGTGATTGACGCTCGTCCCGACTTACGCCTGCGTAAACCAAAGGTAGCGCAACATTATCTAGCAGCGTAGTACGCGACAGCAGATTAAAGCCCTGAAACACAAAGCCGATGGTTTGATTGCGAATTCTAGCTAGCGCATTGCCATCAAGCTCTGCAACATGATGACCATCAAGCATATATTGGCCGCTGGTAGGCTTATCAAGACAACCTAAAATATTCATGAAGGTGGATTTACCCGAACCGGATGGTCCCATAATGGCGACAAAATCTCCCGCATCCATCGTAAAGTTAACCTGCTTAAGCACGGTAATTGCGCCTGCCGCCGTTTGATAATCTTTGTGCAAGTCTTGCACTAAAACCAAACTCATTTAAAACATCCTAAAGCGCATGGTGCCAGTAGAGGATGAGGCAGCCTCGCCGGTCTGGATTTCACCAACGATGACTTTGTCGTTTACTTGAAGTTCAGCACTGCTTACTTCAGTCACCCTGCCATCAGAGATGCCTACATTCACGGGTATGGGGGTCAGCTTTCCATCTTTGATGAGGTAAAGCTTGCCACTCGAGGTGTCGTCTTTGGTTGATTTTTTTCTACCTGAATTTTGACTACGCGTAGCGATTGTTTTGTCCGCTTGGTTTTCGTCTAACTTTGGTTTAAAACGTAGCGCGGCATTGGGAACGAGCAATACATTGTCGTGTTTAGCCACCATAATATTGACATAGGCGGTCATGCCTGGCAGCAATATCTGTTCCGGGTTATCAACTGAAACCACAACATTGTAAGTCACCACATTGGATGTTACCGTTGGATTCAGGCGCAGTTGTTTTACCACCCCTTCAAAACTACGATTTGGAAACGCATCCACACTAAACTTAGCGGTTTGCCCAACTTTGATATTACCAATATCAGCTTCTGCAAAACTGGAGTCAATCTGCATTTTGGATAAGTCCTGCGCAATTTTAATCAGTGTTGGCGTTTGAAAACTCGCGGCTACGGTTTGACCTACATCCACTACACGATCTACCACTACCCCTGATACAGGCGAGCGAATCACTGAATAGCTTTGGTTAGTTTGATCGCGCAGTAATTGCCCACGCGCGGTATCCAACTGGGCACGGGCAGATTTTAAAGCTTGGACTGATTGATCCAGTTCTTGTTTAGAAACGTATTCCTGAGCAAACAATGTGCGCATTCGAGCTTCGTTAGCTTGTGCCAGTTCAACTGAGGCTTGCACATTACGCACATTACCTTGCGACTGCGCAATCTGCGAAGCAAAGAGTGCATCGTCAAGCTCTAATAAAATCTGGCCTTTTTCAACATGGTCGTTGAAATCAACATAGAGCTTACTCACGCGGCCAGATACCTGTGTACCAACACTAATCAAAGTGACAGGATTGAGCGTACCGTTAGCGGAAACGCTTTGTGCGACATCGCCTTGGGTAATCTCCTGCAATCGATAACGTTGATCCAGCGGAATTGTAGTGCTGTTTTTATAGGTGTTATAAGCGCCCACAGCCAATCCAGATAGCATGACCACGATGATGATTTTGGTTACTTTATTCATTGTCGCTCTTCCAAACCTGTTTATTGAATGCCGTCAACAGGCAGTGATTGAATCATGGCATGATCGAGGCCGCCGATTGACTGCGCCAGTGTTGCACGAGCGATGTTCCAGTTTAAGCTAGCCTGAACGTGTTGCTGACGCGCACTGGCTAGCGCGCTCTGTGCATTTAAAGTATCGATGATATTGCCAACGCCTGCTTTGTAGCGCCCCAGTGCTACGCTAGAGGATTCCTCCGCACTGCTGACCAATACCGCTGCTGCGCGAATGGACTCATCGGCAGTACGTAAACTTTGGTATGCGCGCCATACCTCTAACGAAATTTGCAAACGCAATTGGTCACGTTGTGCTGCACGCAAGTCTGCATTGGCTTCTGCTGAGCGGATTTTATAGCTTGGGCCATAACCGCTGAAAAGTGGAATGGAAACGGTAACACCTAACGCTGAATTGCTGCTGAAGGACTGACTGCTACCATCCTGAATACTATTGGAAACCGCGACAGAAACAGAAGGTTTGGCCGCAGCACGGCTGGCATCTATGTTAGCCAGCGCCGCTTTTAACTGCGCTTCGCTGGCAATCAAGTCGGGCCGACGCATAGCCGCTTGCTCAATTAAGGCATTGATATCCTGCCCTACATTTTGCAACGGTTGAGTCGCGTTATTGGCTACTAATTTAAGTGGTTGATTAGCCGCCAAACCCATGACATTGGCCAGCGTGCCATAAGCGGTTTTTAGTGCCCCCTCGGCAGTAATGCTTGAAAGCGTATTTTGTGCAAATAAGGTCTGTGCTTGCAATTTATCTGCCGGGGTTGATACACCCGCTTTGTAGCGCGCTTGTGCGGCCTTGAAGCTTTCTTCACTAGCACGTTCTGATTCCAGTGCAGCTTCCAGCGCGGCGCGGCCAGCCTGTACTTGATAAAAAGCTTGAATTGCACTGAGCAAAAGCGCTTGCACCACACTACTTTGCGTGGCGCTTGCGGCCTGCAACAACTGGCGTGCATTCTCCAGATTAGCATCACGATTGCCAAAATCATACAACAGATAAGAAGCCACGATATTGTTGCTAAGATTACTGTAAGGATTGCTACGTGTTGATTGTTCAGGATGCGCCACATTTAAATTGCCAGAAACATTATCACTGACTATAGGCAAATATGCAGATTTAGCAACACCAACTTGCGCTGCTTGAACTCTAGCACTGGCATACGCCCCACGCGTTTGAGGGTTATTACATAGGGCAGCTTCGGCCACCTCAGCCAATGTCAGCGCATGGTCATAATTAGCTGTGACACATGCAGTGCTCTCTATATAACCCTCAGGAATTGCTGGCGGCGACAACACCTCAATTTTTAATGGGTCATCATCGCGATACCAAATTGAATCTGTTGCAAAAGTTACACTTGATTGCCATAGCAACCCACACCCTAACAATAATGCTAAAGAGCTAACTTTAAAATTTAGAGATGATATTTTTATTGGCATGAGGTTTCGTTTGCAAGCTTAATACTTTAAACACAGGCTACAATAAAAGACAGGCTTTCACAATGTTTAGTTCAGGCGCTATAGCACAGCGAACCAATTGTACGTTGCTAGATTATAAAACGTAAAAAATCCGCGAATGCATTAGCGTGAAACCAGCAAAGTATTGTAAAATTGCATTTGGCGGGCCTCCCCGCATTGTGAAGTAGCCAATCTGGTCAGGTGCGGAAGCAAGCAGCCACAACTATTAAGCAAGTGCCGGGGTCAAGGCTCGCCTCTTCTTCACTTTAACGCTCTAAAAAATAACCTGGAAGTTAAAGAACCCCCAAATGTGCTTTAAATACATCAAGACGAAAAGACAATTTTCAGCTACAGTTTAGCCTATGTCATATCAAGTTCTCGCGCGTAAATGGCGCCCAAAATCATTTGAAACACTCGTCGGCCAAGACCATGTCGTCCGTGCGCTAACTAACGCGCTCGAACAAAATCGTTTACATCATGCTTACTTATTTACTGGCACGCGTGGCGTAGGCAAAACCACCCTCGCACGCATTCTAGCTAAGTCACTCAATTGCGAAACTGGTATCACCGCTAAGCCGTGCGGCATTTGCAACGCCTGTACCGAAATTGATAAAGGTCGTTATATTGATTTAATCGAGGTAGATGCCGCAAGCAACACGCAAGTGGATGCTATGCGCGACTTACTGGATAACGCACAATACGCACCAACTGCTGGACGCTTTAAAGTCTATATTATCGATGAAGTGCACATGCTGTCGAAAAGTGCCTTTAACGCCATGCTAAAAACGCTGGAAGAGCCGCCCGCACACGTCAAATTCATCCTCGCCACTACAGACCCGCAAAAAGTACCAGTCACGGTGTTATCACGCTGTTTGCAATTTAATTTGCGTCAAATGGCCGGCACGTCGATTACTGGACATTTGCAAAACATTCTTGGTCAAGAAAACATTCCGTTTGAAGCAACGGCACTACACTTGATTTCACGCGCGGCGGCAGGCAGTATGCGCGACGCCCTCTCACTCACTGATCAAGCCATTGCTTACGGCGGCCAAACCGTGAATGAAGCTGAAGTGCGTGCCATGCTGGGCGCGATTGACCAAAGCTATTTGTATCAGTTGTTAGAGGCACTGCTGGCAAACGACGGCAGTAGCTTGATCAATCAAGCCAAGTTGATGGAAGAACGTAGCATTTCATTTGAAGCCGCACTCAATGATTTTGCGCAATTGTTACATCAAATTGCTGTGGCACAAACCGTACCTGAAAGTGTTGCTGATGACCTACCCGAGCGCGAGGCATTGCTGGCTTTAGCACAGAAATTACCCGCTGAAACACTGCAGCTTTATTATCAAATAGCCTTGTTAGGACGCCGTGATATTGGTCTGGCGCCTGATGAATTTGCAGGGTTCACCATGAGCTTATTGCGCATGCTGGCGTTTACACCTAACGATGGCAATACCTCCGTTAGCCAAAAAAAAACCGAGCAGGCAAACCAATTAACGCGCCCTACACCAGCAATCAGCCAAGCTAAGCCAGTAGCAGCGCCAGCTGAAACACTTAGCCAACAAACAAATGTTAATTCAGCCACTGCCAGCCCACAAACATCAAGTGAAACCACTACTACACCGGCTGGTAGCTTTAATGGCAACTGGCGCAACCTGGTAGACGAATTAAAACTAGGGCTTGCCAGAGAGCTGGCCAAACATTGTGAGCTGATCGCTTATGATGAGCATAGTATTTCACTTAGTGTGCCAGAGGCTCAAAAACATTTGCTGTCGCCCAATTATCAAGAAAAGTTGGGTAGCGCCATTGCGCAATATTTTGATAAAAAAATTAAACTGCAATTCAGCATTGGTGGCACTGGCAACACGCCTGCCAAACAAATTTCTCAAGAAAAAGCCGTCGCACAGGCCAGCGCAGAAAGTGCGATTGAAGAAGATGGCTTTGTTCAAGCCTTGATTAACGATTTTGGCGCGACGATTATTCCAAATTCAATTAAACCTATTAGTAACTAAGGAGCAGTAAAATGATGAAAGGTGGCATGGGCAATATGATGAAGCAAGCCCAGCAAATGCAAGCTAACATGCAAAAAGTACAAGCAGAACTTGCCAATATTGAAGTTGAGGGCATTGCTGCTAATGGCTTAGTCAAAGTACAAATGACGTGTAAAAACGAAGTAAAGCGCGTCACCCTGGATGACAGTGTGATGGATGATAAAGAAACATTAGAAGATTTATTAGTCATCGCACTCAAAGACGCCACAGCAAAAGTAGAAGCAACCTCTTCAGCACGTTTATCCAGCTTTATGCCAGCCGGCATGAAGCTACCGTTTTAATTCAAACGTACTTTATTTGCGATGAAAAACCCGCCAGCCCTTGAACAGCTCATTGATGGTTTACGCTGCTTACCTGGCGTGGGGCCAAAATCTGCCCAACGCATGGCTTATTATTTGTTGCAGCGCGATAGAAAAGGCGCCAATAATTTAGCTTTGGCGCTGGATAATGCCTTGCAGGTGGTCGGCCATTGCAAACTTTGCAACACATTTAGTGAGCAACCCGTTTGCCCGTTATGTGAATCCGCGCTTCGAGATAACAGCGTGTTGTGTGTAGTAGAAATGCCGACTGACCTTATGATGCTGGAAAACACGCGCGCCTATACAGGTATGTATTTTGTGCTCATGGGCAGGCTATCGCCCTTAGATGGTGTCGGCCCAAAAGAAATTCACCTGGATAGGCTCATTAAACGTGCGCAAGATGGCATGGTGCAAGAAGTGATACTTGCCACTAATTACACGGTTGAAGGCGATGCAACCGCGCATTACATCAGTGAACTACTGCGTGCGCGTGGCATTAAAACTAGCCGCATAGCGCGCGGTATGCCAATGGGTGGTGAAATTGAATATGTTGACAGCGGCACATTAGCACAAGCCATGCTGGAACGCAGAAGCGTTTAGATTTGTGCTTTTGCTTTGTTAACTCACTACAGGCAACCAATAAAAATGTAGCAAGCCTAACGCTGCACTCGTAGCCACCAACTTAATCACGCTTAGATTCCATTTTACTAACAGCCATAACGCTAATACGGCTAATAAAACTGCATAGTAATCTATGACCTGCCACGTAGCCGTTGGTAAAAATACATGTTGTGCAAAAAACAGCGCCAAACTCACAATCACCCCCACCACTGCCGCTGTAATTGCGGTTAATGGCGCAGATAATTTAAAATTATTTTGTGTGGCTTCTACCAATGGCGCACCGATAAAAATAAATAAAAACGAAGGTAAAAAAGTAAAAAACGTCACCACCACTGCCGCAATAGCCCCTGATAAAAATAAGCTATCACTGCCCAATACCGCATGCGACCATCCGCCAACAAAACCAACAAACGCCACCACCATAATCAATGGACCAGGGGTAGTTTCACCCAGTGCTAAGCCATCGATCATTTGATGTGGGGTAAGCCACTGATAATGCTCAACAGCGCCTTGATACACATAAGGCAATACCGCATATGCCCCGCCGAATGTGAGCAAGGCTGCTTTAGTGAAAAACCAGGCCATTTGTGTCAACACTGCTTGCCAACCGTAAACCAACGTTAATAGTGCCATCGCCATGCACCAAATAACGATACCGCCCGCTAGCCATTTCAGCATTTTTCTCATGCTAAATTTTGCATGCAATGGCGATGGCGTATCGTCATCAATCACCGCCTTACTATGCTGGCTAACACTACTTTGATGTAGTTTAACTACGTTAAATTGTCGAGGAAAATAGTAGTGTGCAACAGCGCCTACTAAACCTACAGCTAAAATAATCAAGGGGAAAGGTAAATGTAATTGGCTAATCGCCACAAAGGCAAATAACGCGACACCCCAAAGTATCTTATTTTTAAGCACGCGCAATCCGATGCGATAAGCGGCAAACAATACAATAGCCACCACTGCAGGCTTGATGCCATAAAGCATGGCAGCTACTTGAGGGATGTCACCAAAGCGCATGTACCCCCAACTTAACGCGATTAAAATAAGCAGTGAAGGCAACACAAACAAGCCTCCTGCGATCACACCGCCCCAGGTGCGATGCATTAACCAACCAATGTAGGTGGCTAATTGCTGTGCTTCCGGCCCTGGTAAAATCATGCAGTAATTTAATGCATGTAAAAATCGCTTGTCAGAAATCCAGTGCTTTTTCTCAACCAAATCATGATGCATCATCGCGATTTGTCCTGCTGGGCCGCCAAAACTGAGTAAGCCAAGTTTGAACCAATAGCCGATAGCTTCACGTAGCGTTGGCGCAGCTATATTTTCATTGTTATGTTGCATGCTATCCCATTGCCTCATTGAAGTCTTTTAAATCAGCTTTAATATATCGAGTGGTGCATTGACAAAAACATCGGCACCCCACGCTGCTGGCTGGTCTGTTACATCCAGATAACCATATAAAGCTACGGCCGTACGCATGCCAGCGGCAATCCCCGCTTGAATATCACGCTCCGCGTCGCCTACATACCAGCACATTTTAGGATTAACCTCAGCTTGCGCACAAGCAAGTAATAAAGTATCAGGGTACGGCTTAGGACGCGTTGCATCGTCACCACTGACCACACAAGCAGCACGTGTTATTAAGCCAATATTCTGCATTAACGGCTGGGTAAAACGCCGTGGCTTGTTGGTGACTACGCCCCAACGCACTTGCCTCTCATCCAACTGTGCTAACAACTCGGCCATACCATCAAATAATATAGGCTGACGGGTCAGCACCTCATCATATAGTGCGAGATATTCTTCGCGCATCGTAGCAAACGATGCGCCTTCAGGGGTTAAATCAAAACCAATTGCAAGCAAGCCTTTGGATCCATGGGAAGCGTATGGACGAATGACTTCAAACGGCAATGCCTCTAAACCATGCCGCTCACGCTGTAAATTCAAGGCGTAAGCTAAGTCATGTGCGGTATCGACCAATGTACCGTCTAAATCAAATAGAATCATTTTATCAACCAGATGTCAGCTACCGAACTGGGTATGCATGAGGTAGTTCACAGAAACATCATCACTCAACCAATAATGCTGCGTAAGTGGGTTATAACTCATGCCACGCAACCCCGATGTATTCAAGTTGGCATGCCTTGCCCAACTTGATAACTCAGACGGTTTAATAAACTTTGCGTAGTCATGCGTACCTTTTGGCAATAAATTCAACAGGTACTCGGCACCGATTACTGCAAACAAATAAGCTTTAGGATTACGGTTAATGGTAGAAAAGAATACTGAGCCACCTGGCTTGACTAGTTTAGCGCAAGCAGCAACGATTGAGGCTGGATCAGGTACGTGTTCTAACATTTCCATACACGTCACCACATCAAAGCTGGCGGGTTGCTCGATCGCAAGCTGTTCTACAGGTAGCAGCTGATAAGCGACTTGTGCGCCACTTTCCAATTGATGCAATTTAGCCACATTGAGCGCTTTTTCGCCTAAGTCAATACCCATAACATCAGCGCCCTTAAAATACATAGCCTCTGACAAAATACCGCCACCACAACCGACATCAAGCACGCGCTTGCTTTTTAAGCTAACTAGGCTGTCGATGTAATCAAGCCGTAGCGGGTTAATTTCATGCAAAGGCTTAAATTCGCTATTTTTATCCCACCATTTATGGGCGAGATCAGCAAATTTCTGCAACTCTAACGTGTCGGCGTTTAATGTTTGTATTGTCTTAGTTTCGGTTGCCATATTTGGACAATTTCCTTTAATTCTATTGGTTCTATGTTGGCATAAACGCCGTTACTGTAACGTAACTCACCTGCAACCCAAGTGTGAGTCACATGCTCACGTCCACAGCTATAAATTAAATGTGAAACTGGGTCATAACAAGGAGATATATTAAAGTCACTTAGTTTAACTGCGACTAAATCCGCTTGTTTCCCCACTTCTATACTACCTATTTTATCTTCCAAACCTAGCGCTTTAGCCGCGTTAATCGTCGCCATTTCAAGCGCCTGATGTGCTGGTAATGTTGAGGGGTCTTCACTAACTCCTTTAGCCAGCAATGCCGCTAAGCGCATTTCAGTAAACATATCGAGTCGGTTATTACTGGCTGCACCATCCGTGCCTAAGCCTACATTAACACCATTTTTCAATAACGAGGCTATTGGTGCAATACCGCTCGCCAATTTCAAATTAGAACTGGGGCAATGCGCAATGTGACAACCGTATTCAGCTAACACGTCTATTTCATGCGCTAATAAATGCACGCCATGCGCTGCGACAAAAGTTGGGCCTAACAAACCGAGCTCCGTCAATCTTTGGACTGGACGCATCCCATACTGGGCCTCGCTTTGACTAATTTCATCACGTGTTTCATGTAAATGCGTATGGATACCCAAACCCAACTGCTCGGCATAAGTGATTATTTTTTCAAATGTTTGATTTGATACCGTATAGGGTGCATGCGGTGCAATGGACGCGCTAATGAGCGCATTGCCACGCCAGCTATCGTGCGCCTCAAAGCCTTTTCGCAAGTAATCGTCAGCATCACTGGCATAGCTGGTTGCAAACTCAAGCACAGCCAAACCTAGGTTGGCTCGCATCCCGGCTTGATTTACTGCCATGGCTGTTGCCTGCGGGAAAAAATACATGTCATTAAAACAAGTGACGCCACCGCTTAACATTTCAGCACAACCGAGCAATGATGAGTCTCTTACATATTGCTCAGAAATGACCGCACGCTCTGCTGGCCATATATGGTCGTTAAGCCAGGTCATTAAAGGTAAATCATCTGCAATTCCACGCATTAAGGTCATGGCCACGTGCGCATGACAATTGATTAAACCAGGCGTTAGAATATGCTCATCTAGGCGCACTAATTTTGTCGCTGTATATTGCTTTCTAGCCGCTTCAGTTGGCAGTAAATCCACAATGGTATCCGCTTGAATAATCAGCGAGCAATGCTCTAATAATGGCGTATTTGCAACGACTGTAGCGACCCAACGCGCCTCTATGATAAGGTCAACGTTAGTTACAATCTGCATTGAATGATTTGTTGTGTTCATGCTGCTCATTCTATCAATAAAAAAGCCCCGCATCCGCGAGGCTTTGTTTCAATGCTTAAATTTTAGTGAAAATTTAGCATTAAAGTCTTATTACTTGCACTCATTTACTGAATGCATTCTTTGACCTTCGATAACAACACGACGGTTAGGCTCTAGGCACTCAATTAAAGCCTTACCTTTAATACCCTTACACTCAACTACAGGTTGTGACTCGCCTTTACCAACAGCACGTAAACGGCTAGCGTCAATACCATGTAAAACTAAATGTTGTTTGATGATATTTGCACGTTGCTCTGACAATTTTTGATTGTATTTTTCTGAACCAATACGGTCTGTATGACCAATCACTAATACAACATCAAACTCTGGATGCTCTTTTAATGTAGCAACAACGTCATCAAGCTCTGATACAGCATCACCATTTAGCTTGAATTTATCAAAACCAAATAATCTTTCAGCAGAAAGTGTAATGGTTTCAAATTTAGGTTGGCAAGCTTCAGGCGCTACTACAGGCGCAGGAGCTGGAGCTGGCTCTGCTGCCGCCACTGGTGCTGGTGCAACGTAAGGTGCTGGTGCTGGTTCAGCCGCTGCAATTACTGGTACTGCTGCTGGTGCGCCAAAGCGGAAAATACCACCTAAGCTAAGCAATGTATTGCCAATGGTGCCATCAGCATCAAAATTTGTCGTTGGTGCTTTTGCATTTGAACGAGTCCATTGGTGACGCAAATCTGCTTGCAAACCAAAAGTATCATTAATAAGGTATTGCGCACCCAAACCAACGTTGGCTAACCATGATGTTTTGCTTCTGTCTTGAAGTTGAGCAAAGTTACTGTAGTCAACATTGTTACGTGCTGCACCCAAACCAGCCAACAAGAATGGACGAAATTTATCACGGCTAAACATATACAAAGCATCAACGCCTAGAGTCGTTTGTTTGTAACGACCACCTACTCCAGCAATACCTGTATCCTCACTGGCACGGTTGTAACCTAAACCACCTTGAATATCCCAGCTCGGGCTTAACTCTTTACCTAATTTAATAAATGCGCCGCCGCCGTTATTAGCATCTAGGTCACTATCTGTATCCATGTAACTTACACCTGGCACTGCGTACCAAGCGCCACGGTACATGTCTTCTGCAGATGCAGAAAAAGCGGCTAAACCCAGTGAAGCTGCTACTGCAAGGCTAACAAGATTTTTTTTCATTTAATTTGACTCCTGATTTGTGAATTACTTGAGGCTAATGATACGCAACGCACCACATCAGCGCAACCTTTAATATAATATAAATGCGGGTCTGCAACAGGTTTTGTTGGATTTTTACAACAAATTTACATTGCTTTACGTATTGCTTTTATTTTTTCAGCGCTTAAGCTTAAATTTCTTTGATTTTGATCACAAACGCCACCCCTAAAACCCACATAGCTTGGGTTTATTGTTTTTACTATCGCTACATGTTGTAGTGTGAGTGACCCAGCCAACCCAAATAACAAACCCTGCGTATGCACATTTTTGGCAAATAACTGCATGGTTTTTTCTGAAAAATAATCTAAAAAAGTAGCACCGTTTTTATGCGAAGTATCCAACATCACACCGTAAAAACCTGCGGCTTTAATTGCACTGATTAAGCTTGCCGGATACTGATATTCAGCAAACAAGACTGCGATTAGTTTTACACCGTTTTGTGCGATTGTTTTTAGTGTATCCAAACATGGCTGATAATCAGCTGTCTCAAAAAAACCTATTTTTATAATATCTACTTTGGTTTTTGTTAAAGCAACGACATGTTCAAGTATCAGCTCAGCTTGCATTGGTAAATCGCCGATTGTTGCGCTGGTTATTCGCTTGCCATACTGATTTTGATTATTCACGTACGCCACGACCTCATGAATCGTTGCCAACGGCAATGCCCCTAATGCACCTTTAATCGGATCTTTTAAATCAATGAAATCTGCGCCATACTCCAACGCAATTTCAGCTTCTGCCACATTGGTAACGCTAATCAATAATTGCGTCATTAGGCTAAGTTCTCAGCGTTCATTGCTGCTTGATGGTTAGTCACCGCTTCCATTAACCAGCCCCAGGCTTCCTGCTCACGTGGTCCGGCTGTTTTTTCAATGGCAATGCTTAAATAAGTAATCTCTTGGTTAATTTTTTCCATCGGTAGCCGTTTCAATCTGCTTACCAATACCGCCAATTCAATCACTGCCGCTTGTGCACGATTAAACCCCTGAAAGGATTGATGTTGCGCCTCATGCACTACTTTTAAGAAAAGTTGTGGGCGAACAGCGTCATCTTGCACGTTTACCAGCTTTAGTTCTTTATGCGCCAACACGTCAGACAATCTAAACCCGGCTATTTTTTCTGTAGGCACCAGCGCCCCGACCTCTCGCCCGGTCAACGCGCCTGCAAAGTTGCGTACATCATCTGTCATATTAAGCACTGCATGTTTTGTTGCCAATATATTATCTAGCGTGCGTGAGGGCTTAAATGGAGAAATAACCACCAAGCCCTGTTGCAGGCGAACACCAAAGGGCGTGACATGCGCATTACCCCCTGCATCTATACTGCTGACTATAGTTTCATAAATCATTGTTTAACTTTCTTTCGTAGCCTTTTTATTACGCTTTTCTTTAATAGAAGCTTCACGATGCGCAGTTTTGCCAAGCTTCTCCGCATGTAAGGCATTAAGCCCCCAATTGAGTTCCTGATCCTGCACGTAACGCTTATTCAATTGCCATGCGATTTGCGCGCGCGCCAACTCAACGCCCAAGTAAAAAGCATGTGAAGCATCATCATCTACTTTTAGGTATGGGTATAGTACAAACGGATCAACCGCCTCATATATGCCATCACGGTTGTAGATATGTAAGCCTTGCTCACTGACTTGAATACGAAAACTCGGGTCTTTTATCAGAGCAGCTATTTCTTTGATTTCATCTGCGCCGTAAGTAAATGGACGTCTATCATGTAGCCCAAGCAAACCGTCACTATAACCACGTGGCAGCCTATCATCACGCTTTGCTGCAAACATGATGCGTCTGGCAATGTCAGCTTCAGCAATTGCGTTGACTGCGTGCGGGCTCACCGATGTTGCCAATACCGCGTTGATATCAAGCTCGCTAATCATACCAAATAACAGCGCATTGATGCCTGTGGTATCGGCATCCGTCAGCTCGGTTAAATTACCAATGCCCATCATGATTTGAATCTCAGGGTATTTTTTGCGCAGTTTTTGGTAACGCACAATTGAATCAGTCAACCCAAAATGAATCGGATCTAAAATCGCATCCGCAATAAATGGTTTGTTACGTTTTAGGCAAATTTCAATCGCACGGCAGAGTGATGCCAAGCTATGCGGCTTAGCGGGTATTAACACTGGCGTCGCAGCCACTTCATCAGCTATCCATAACGTGTTTTCTGTTAAGCTCAATAAATAATCTGCGCCTGCATGCCCTGCGGACAATAAGTCATCAGTATTGAGTGAATCTACGCTCACTTGAAAACCTAACTGTTTTAGTGCTGTAACGGCCTCTGCCAAATGCGAAAAAGGCACTGCTGGCAAGCAACCTAAATCAATAACATTAGCGCCTTGGGCTTGGTACTGCTGTGCTTTTTTTACGATGCCTTCAATACTTAAATAGGGCGCATCAACAATCTCAGCAAAAATTTTCACCTGCTGCTGGCTTAAATCGGGCGCTACGCCTGCATGACCGAAATATTGCGGCAAATCCTTCAAATCTGTAGGACCGCGCTCAACAGGCACGCCGTACTGCGCCTCAAGCGCCGCTAGATCACCTTGGCACAAACCAGGGACGATCACCTTATCGGCATCCCCCGTTTCTTTAAGTCTGCGCGCTATTAAATCTGGCGTCATTAAAGCGGCAACAGAGACACCAATTTGCTCAATACGATATTTAAATGGAGGTGTTTTGGAATTGCTTTGCACTTCACTCAAGACTTTGTTAAGACTTTTTTCGGCAAGCTTACCCGTTAAAAAAAGTAGATTTTTAGTCATACTTCAAGACTGAACGGCAGACTGAGTCGTCAAATACATATTTTTCTGTATGCTTTCACTCAAGTTCTGCATATCTTCCACCACCGTAGTTGCTTCAAATGTTTTAAGCTTGGCGATATTATCTAAATCGATTTTGCGCGGATAAACTTTAACCACATTCTCTCGTGGTGCCTCAGACTCTAACTCCGGAGCTGTATCGCAGGCAAACACAATACTGGGTACGCGTGTTTTTCCAGCTTGCGCATATAAATTGGTCACTAAACTATCAGAAAATCCATAAGCCATTTTAGCGATAGTATTTGATGTGGCGGGTGCAATCACCAGCGTGTGATATTTACCCTGATAAAATAGCTCAACAGGCACGCTGCTAGCGGTTTTATCTTGATAAACCCGATGTCCCTTAGCGTTTAATAATGACTGAAACCCATATTGCTGAATGATTTCAGCCGCAGCTCTACTAAGAAATACATCAACATTTTCCAAAGAGTTAAGGATAGATAGAGATTCACGCAGATAATGCCCAGAACCCGTAATTGCCCACGCTAGACGTTGCTGCATATTATTACCAACTTTCATGCCAGTACCACCATTGCTGATGAATATGTTTATAAAAATCCTCACCTTGCATCAAAGGTGGAATGTGTGATGAGTTTGCAAAACCAGCTCTATCAAATATGCCATGAGATGAAGTCAATACTCTTACCGTCCCATCTGACAATATATCCGTAAATGTAACGCTATAAAGACCGACTTGCCGCTTTGGATGATTAAACTCAAAAGCAAGGTCAATTTTTCCAGCGCGAACTTGCTCTGCATATACTGACAGCGCATGTTCGCTCAGTGCAAACCTTACTGAAGAAAAAACACCTGTTAAAGCTAAAACTAATGGCAAAATAGCAAAAACTGGCTCAATCGACCAATAGGATATGTTTCTTTTGGCCTCAACGACACCTCTACGTTGACGTTTTAAGGAGAAAATAAGCCTAATTAGCCAGACCAGTCCCCATATCAGCGTTACAGGCAAGGCCACCAGAATCAATAACATATTAAAACCTGCATCACTAAACGCTACAACGCAAAATAAAAACCATACAACACCAAACAAAAGCTGCGTGTAGCTAAATTGATTGGACAATTTATTTTGCTCGCTCATACTTTGTACTCAGCGCTGACTTTTTATAGCAGCTCATCATCTCATTGACTATCACGGCCACTTTGCGCGGCGTCGGTGGAACATTCATGTAAAAAGCCACTGACACACTACCGTCTTGCTGCAAATGCTTATCTACTTGTATGTCAGCAAAAAAATCTTGCAACTCATCCTCCGTCGCTTTTACATTCAATACAGCGCCATTAGTTGAACCGTCATGCGTTGCTACTTTAGAGACTCGAATGTTTGAGATATTTTCCCAAGGCACAAAGAGCCAGCTTTTTCTTCGACTATTTTCTATTTCAGCATTTTTACCCAGATGCGTAGTAAGTGCATATTTGTGCTTAAAATACATCCCGAGATGATCCGCAAGAAAAAATGGGGTTGATGAATACTGTGACCAACCCTTAGCATGTAATGCAGAAAAGAAAAATGCAGGTACTAGTATGCAAACCAGCAATTGAGCCCATAAAGGCATCTTTGCCCAATCATGAATACTGAACCATGCTACTGCGATTGCAAATAGGACTGAAATCAGTCTTAACAGGTTTGTAAACCATTTAGGCATCATAGGAGCGTAAGCTTCACTCCCTAAACTTGGCATTTCAGGTAATCGCTTATTCATCGAAAATTAACTCGAATGCCTTACAAAAAAACTAGATACTAAACGGATGCTCGATCACAATGGTTTCATCACGCTCAGGGCCTGTTGAAACAATGGCAATAGGCACACCACACAGCGCTTCCAAACGTTTAAGATAGTTTTGTGCATTTTTAGGCAAGCCATCCCAGGTTTTAACGCCAAAAGTAGTTTCTGACCAGCCTGGCACCGTTTCATAAATCGGCTTACAGCCTGCTACGTCATCAGCACCAATCGGCAGTAGATCTATTTTTTTGCCATCCAACTCATAACCTGTGCAAATGCTAAGCTCTTTAATACCATCTAATACGTCCAGTTTAGTGATACATAAACCCGTTAAACCGTTAATTAACGCAGAGCGACGCAATGCTGCTGCATCAAACCAACCACAGCGACGTTTACGTTTTGTGACTGTGCCAATCTCTTGACCTTTGTTAGACATTTGATACCCAGGCACGCCTTGCGTTTCAATATCCAGTTCACTCGGAAAAGGCCCGCCACCTACGCGCGTGGTGTAGGCCTTGGTAATCCCTAATACATAATGCAACATATTAGCACCAACACCCGTGCCTGCAGAGGCTTGGCCTGCAATACAATTGCTTGAAGTCACATACGGATACGTACCGTGGTCAATATCTAGTAGCGTGCCTTGTGCACCTTCAAACAACAGATTTTCACCTCTGGCATTAGCCGCATAAAGTTCAGCTGAAATATCGGTCACCATAGGTTTCAAGGCAATCGCATGCTGCATGCTTGCATCGTATTGTTGGTTAAAATCAACAGCCTTGGCATCGAGATAATTTGTAAGTACGAAATTGTGGTAGTCCATGACTTCGCGTAATTTATCGGCAAAACGTTCAGGATAAAATAAATCATAAACACGTAAAGCACGACGTGCGACCTTATCTTCATAAGTGGGGCCAATGCCTTTGCCTGTGGTGCCAATCTTTTTATCCGCACCACGTTTAGCCTCGCGTGCTAAATCAACAGCAACATGATGGCTCATGATTAGCGGGCAACCGGAACTGACCTTAAGACGATTTTTAACTTCCAAACCACCTTGTTCAAGTACAGAAATCTCACTCAACAAATGCCCAGCATCTAACACTACACCGTTACCAATGTAGCAGTTCACGCCGGCACGTACGATGCCAGATGGTACCAAATTTAGTTTATAAATGCGTTGTGCGTCACCTTGACCAACAACCAGCGTATGACCAGCATTGTGTCCGCCTTGAAATCGCACCACGCCTTGAGCATGATCTGTGAGCCAATCGACTATCTTGCCTTTACCTTCATCGCCCCACTGGGTTCCAATGACGACTACATTTTTTGCATTCTTATTTGCCATAACGTTGACTTTGTAATTGAGTTAGTTGAATTTTTTTAATAACGAGCAGTTGTGATGATTTTTATTGGGGTGCTATTTCCACTACGTGCCAACCTGAGTTGAAGTGTTCCAATTTTTTATTACAATTGAGTTCAACCATATCAGACTCAGCACCGATTAAGCCCTGTACTACGATGTAGCCTTCAGCCCTTAAAGCCTCAATTTTGGCAATCAACGTTTTATCATCTAAAGCAGGCGCAAATATGGCGGTGGCTGACTGTGCTGGTGGCAACGCCGTTGCCACACCGCGTAAATCCAGGCTAAAGCCTGTGGCAGGACGTGCGCGACCAAATGACTGCCCAACCTTATCATAACGGCCACCTAATGCTAATGGTCCTTTATAACCTTGCGCATAAGCGGCGAACACAATACCACTATGATAATGATAGCCACGCAACTCGCTTAAATCAAAGCTTACAGTAACGCCCAAGTCATCTAAAGCACCACTAACTTTGATTAAATCTTCTAGTGCGTGTTTAATCGCAGCAGTTTCTGGTAACAACTTTGCAGCTTTCACTAATATGGTTTTATCACCATTAAGCTCGGTTAAATGTAATAAGGCTTCACGCGTAGTTTTATCTAAAGCTTTAGCTAAAACTGCTACAGAAGATTGATCTTTGCTTTGCAATGCCGCGTATAAGTCTTTCTCAAGCTGCGGGTTGATTTGGCTAGATTCAATTAAGCTACCAAATACATTCACATGGCTAAAATCCATGTGAACTTGATCAATACCTATGGCCTGCAATGCCTTAACAAGTAAGCGCTGAATTTCAATGTCGCTCGTAATTCCGGCGTGACCATATAACTCCGCACCTAGTTGTAAAGGTTCACGTGTTTGTGCCAAACCATCTGGTTTGGTACGCAATACGCTACCGGCATAGCATAAGCGCGTAATGCCTTGATGATTTAACAAATGCGCATCTATCCGTGCCGCCTGTGGCGTCATGTCAGCGCGCACACCCATCAAGCGACCTGTGAGTTGGTCCACCACTTTAAACGTGGCCAGATCTAAATCATGCCCAACACCTGTAATTAAAGACTCCATGTACTCTAACATCGGAGGAATAACATACTGATAGCCGTGCACTTTAAACAGATCAAGCAAGGTGCGACGCAATGTTTCAATACGTGCAGCCTCAGCAGGCAAAACATCTTCAATATATTCCGGGAGCAACCAATTACGCATTTTTATCATCACTTTTTAGCAAGTAATTATTTACAAAAAAATAATTATTTACTTAATAAAATTAATATCAAACCACCAATAATAGACGCCAAACCGACAAACCTTAGTTGCCCATCTTTCATCTCAATCATGCGTTTGAAGGTCTCACGCCAAGCCTGCGGCATCAACAAAGGCAATAAACCCTCTAAAACCAGCATAAGACCTAACGCAGTCAGTAGTGTACCGCTCAAAATGCCAACCCTTATTTTTTAGAAGGGCTACGCATGTACTTGAAGAAGTCTGAGTTTGGATCTAACACCATGACATCACTCTTGCTCTTAAAGCTGTTTTTGTAGGCTTCTGTGCTGCGATAAAACGCGTAAAACTCCGGATTGCGACTATAGGAGTGATTGTAAATTTCAGCGGCCTTGGCATCGCCCTCACCCTTGGTTTTTTGAGCATCCCGGAAAGCTTCAGCAACAATCACTTCACGTTGCTTATCTGCATCTGCACGAATTTTTTCAGAGGCAGCAGAACCTTCTGACCGTAGTTGATTAGCAAGACGCTTACGCTCTGCAATCATACGATCAAACACAGATTTACTGATTTCTTCTGAATAATCAACACGTTTCAAACGCACATCTACCACCTCAATACCCATTTGGCGCGCTTCAGCATCTGCTTTTACACGCAAGCGATCCATCACTACTCCGCGTTCACCAGCAATCACCTCATGCACAGTACGCACACCAAACTCAGTTCGTAAACCAGCATTCACCACTTTGGATAATCTATCTTCTGCGGCAGCTTCACCACCTTCTTTGATCGACACATAGTATTTTTTAGGGTCCACTATGCGCCATTTCACAAATGAATCCACCATCATATATTTGTTTTCACTAGTGATAAATTTAGCAGGCTGCTCCCAATCCAGCGTCAATATACGATTATCAAAATACTTTAAGTTATCTAACAACGGCACTTTAAAATAAAGCCCTGGCTGTTTCTTGACGGCAACAATTTCACCTAAACGTTGCACCAATACATATTGCGTTTGATCAACAGTGAATGCTGAAACTGATAAAAGCATCAAACCAACAATTGCAAAAATCAGAATATTTTTTATATTTTTCATCATTATTCCTTATCGACTTTCTCTGTCACGACTGCGGAAAGCATCGCGTGTGCGATCTGCAGTGGCTAAAGCTTCAGCTCCTGCGGCAGCGCCAACCTGCGGATTAAGTGACTGCATGGATTGTGACTGCTGAACCGTGTCACCACCACTGGCACTGATGAGCTTATCTAACGGAAGATACAGCAAGCTGTTACCTGATTTTTGATCCACAATCACCTTGCTAACACTCGACATAATCTGTTCTTGCGCATCTAAAAACAAACGTTGGCGCGTCACTTCAGGCGCGTTGTTATATTGCGCTAAAATTTGATCAAAACGGCTAGTATTGCCTCGCGCTTCACTCTCAACTTTTAATTTATATCCTGCGGCTTCAGCTAATAAACGTGAAGCCGTACCGCGTGCTTTTGGAATAACATCATTCGCGTAGGCCTGACCTTCGTTAATTTGACGTTGGTTATCTTGATTCGCACGGTTGACGTCTTCAAACGCCTCTTGCACCTGCTCAGGTGGTTGTGCACTTTGCAGCGATACACTGATAATTTTCACACCAGTCTTGTAACTATCTAAAATAATCTGCATGCGCTCTGAAGTATCTGCCAAGCCTTTTTGTAATAGATCATCTAATTTATTCTTACCTACAACTTCGCGTATCGCCGTTTCAGCTGCAGACATTACCGCATCATCTGTTGATCGGTTATTAAACAAATAATATTTTGCATTGTTAAGGTTGTACTGCACCGCAAACTGCAAATCAATGATGTTTTCATCTTCAGTCAGCATCAACGCTTCACGTGGTTGTTTGGTTTTACTACCACCGCCTTCGGCGCTACTACGATAACCTACTTCTAACCTGCGTACCTGCTCCATATTTACCACAGAAACAGTTTCAATTGGGTAAGGCAAATGCCAACGTGGGCCTGGCTCTGTGTTTTCATCCAGCACTTTACCAAAACGATTTACTACACCAAGCGAACCTTGATCAACAATATAAAATCCCGTACCTAGCCAAATCAGCATCACGACAGCCAAAATAGGTAATATAGGTAAGTTAACAGGGTTAGCTTGCGGCCGAATTGGCTGTGGATTGGACTTATTACCGCCACCTTTACCAAACAAGGTGTTGATCTTACGGCTTAAATCGCGCATGACCTCATCTAAATCTGGGGGACCCTCATTATTTTGTGCACGCCATCCAGGAAATTTAATCATTCATTGCTCCAAAACTAAAACTTATATTCATTAAACACACTAGCTAACCAAAAAAACGGTTATCAGCGACAAATACTCACCAATATATACAGACAAACTGTACTTTCATGGCTTTTTATTTAGGGTACTTCTATAAATTCAAATTGCTAAATCAGACAAGGCGTGAATAAAATATTAGAACGCAGTATATGATTGATATATAAGGAGTAATTTTTTATTCGCAACGCAGTATCATAACGGAATTTTAATTTATAGAAGTACCCTTTACTCAACACTACATTTGTATGCGCCCAATGATACTGATTGTTACCTTACGCATAAGCATGTTCTTCTGTTCGTTGTTTCTGTATATATTGGTAATGTTCCGCCATGGCCTGCCTTAGCAAGTCCATGCCCTCACCTGTTTTAGCAGATACATGCAGGGTTGCAATTCTACCATATTCATCACGCGTCACGGATGGCTCCAAACCCACGCGGTCAATTTGGTTGAGCACTAAAATCTGCGGAACCTTAGCCGCGCCAATCTCCAGCAGCACTTTATTCACCTGTGCAATCTGCTCATCACGGTTGGTGCTAGCCGTATCTACAATATGCAGCAACAGGTCTGCTTGTACAGATTCTTCTAGCGTTGCACCAAACGCTTCAACTAAAGCGTGTGGCAAGTGCTTAATAAAACCAACAGTATCTGACAGCACTACCGCCCCACAACCTTCAATAAAAATCTTGTGTGTTGTTGTATCTAAGGTCGCAAATAATTGATCCGCCACATAAATGTCGGCTTTGGTTAGGCGATTAAATACTGTTGATTTTCCTGCGTTGGTATAGCCTACCAAAGACACAGTCATTACATTTGAGCGCTTACGCGCCCGACGTTGCATGCCACGTTGCGCCTTGAGCTTAACTAGTTTTTCACGCAACTGCTTAACGCGTACGCGTAACATACGACGATCAAGCTCTAACTGAGATTCACCAGGGCCACCGCGCACGCCGATACCGCCTTTTTGACGCTCCAAGTGCGTCCAGCCACGTACCAGGCGCGTGGACAAATGCTCGAGCTGTGCGAGCTCAACCTGCAACTTACCTTCATGGCTTTGCGCACGCTGACTGAATATATCAAGTATTAAGCCGGTTCTATCCACCACACGTGCTTGTAACAGCCGCTCTAAATTGCGTTGTTGCGATGGGGATAGGTCGTGATTAAATACCGCAATATTAGCCTCAGAGGCTTGCATCATTTGCGACAACTCATCGGCCTTACCGCTACCGATAAAAAGTTTGGCATCTGGTGTGGCGCGCCGGCCTTCTACCGTACCGCGTATTGCCAGACCAGCGCTGATACTTAACTGACGAAGTTCATGTAAACTTTCTTCGTAATCGGTGTCACCAAAATCAATGCTGACCATGATGGCAGCATCGCCACCACTTGGTCTTTCAAACAAATCTTTCAATGCTTATTCATCGCCTTCTTGGTCAGGTATGTTTACCATACGTGCTGGAACAATGGTTGAAATTGCATGTTTATAAACCATTTGAGTAACCGTGTTTTTAAGCAATATAACGTACTGATCAAATGAGTCCACTTGACCTTGTAATTTAATGCCATTAACGAGATAGATAGATACAGCGACATGTTCTTTACGTAAAGCGTTAAGAAATGGGTCTTGTAACATTTGCCCTTTGTGATTCATGATGTCTCCTATTGTTTGGAGTTATATAAAATTTACAACTACAGTTTGTTAATACTACACTCGTTCTGAGTTAGAGCAATCGAATTCGTTCCATTTAAACCACTATTTAATAGCTAGCTAATGGTTAGTAATTCTTGCCAGCACTTCTTCCCGGCCCATCAGCTTCATTACCTGATCAATGCTTGGAGATTGTGCAGTACCCGTAAGCATTACGCGTAGCGGCATCGCCACTTTAGGAAACTTCAATTGATACTGCGTCACCACCTCGTTAATCGCATGATGAATCGCTTCTGCCTGCCAATCAACAACTTTTAATAAATCAGCCAATGTAGCAATAACTGGTTTGATTTCTACGGTTAAATGCTTTTCTGCGGCAGCAATATCCATGACTGGTTTTTGATAAAAATAAGCAATACTTGCCGCAAGCTCATTTAACGTATTTGCGCGCTCTTTATATAGATCAATCACGGCAGGCAAGCTAGGTGTTTCGCTCACACTCACGTTTAATTTAGCAAGGCGTTTAGTAATATCGCCCACAAGAGATTCGGCACTTGCCTGCTTAATGTAATGATTATTTAACCAATTGAGTTTTTCAGTATTAAATTGCGCGGCTGACGACGTAATGTGATCGAGGTCAAACCACTCACAGAACTGTTGCATGCTAAAAACTTCTTCATCACCATGACTCCAGCCTAGACGGGCTAAATAATTCAGCACGGCCTCTGGTAAATAGCCATCTTCATCATATTGCATCACACTCACTGCGCCATGGCGTTTAGATAATTTTTGCCCATCACCACCTAAAATCATCGATAAGTGCGCATATTGCGGAATCGTAGCACCTAGCGCTTTGAGCATGTTAATTTGACGTGGCGTGTTGTTGACATGATCATCGCCGCGAATAACCTGCGTAATACCCATTTCCCAATCATCAACCACTACACAAAAATTATAAGTGGGCGTGCCATCGGCACGAGCGATAATTAAATCATCTAACTCGCTATTGGCAATTTCAATACGGCCTTTAACCAAATCATCCCAAACCACGACACCATCTTGCGGATTTTTAAAACGAATAACCGGTGAAATATCAGCTGGAATAGCAGGCAATACTTTACCCGCTTCTTGACGCCACTTTCCGTCATAGCGTGGCTTTTGTTTGTCTGCCATTTGCTGCTCACGCAACGCATCTAACTCTGCTTTACTACTGTAGCAATAATAGGCACTACCTTGTTGCAACATGGTTTGAATCACCTGTTTATAGCGATCCATGCGCTGCATTTGGTAAAATGGGCCTTCGTCGTAATCCAAGCCCAGCCATTGCATGCCGTCTAGTATGGCTTGCACCGCCTCTGGTGTGCTACGCGCAACATCGGTATCTTCAATACGTAAAATAAAAGCACCGCCATGTTTTTTGGCATAAGCCCATGAAAACAATGCGGTGCGTGCGCCACCTATATGGAGGAAACCAGTAGGACTTGGGGCAAAACGAGTGCGAACAATCATATTTAATATCAATTAACAGTAACAGCGCTATTTTAGCACGCCCTAATGTTTAGCTATAAAGCAATCATGTTTATTGAGAGGGCTTAATTACCAAAAAATTAAACGCAAACGAGACTATTGAAATCAATAGGATTACTGAGTAAAGCCTGACGGATTACCTAAAACCACTAAAGACTTTAATCACTTAAAATCTTTAAGAATCTAAAATGAAGTTAAAGTCTGAAGCGCCAGTCTAAAATCCGAGACTATCTAACAAATCATCCACCTGCTCCTGGCTTGCGACTACATCCGCCACAGTTGGGTCAATTTGCGGACCATTCATGAGTAAAGCGGGATCGTTGCTTTCCACATTGTTTGCTTCACCGTCTTTTTTAGGCTTAGCTGGAGAAAAGTCCACGAGCACTTGCACCAATTGCTTTTCAAGGTCTTGCGCTAATCCTGTGATTTTTTTAATCACTTGACCAGTTAAATCCTGAAAATCCTGCGCCATCATAATATCCATCAACAGCGCCTTGGTTTCTGTAGTGTGCTTTCCTGTCATGGCTAAAAATGCCAAGGTTTCATCTGCGGCCAAGTTATATTCACTTTTTAATGATGGTTCTGCCATCACCGATTTCCAACGTTGCTCCAGCACTGCCGCGCCTGAGGCCAACTCATCTTGTAACGGCATTGCGGCATCCGTCGCATTAAGTACGCGGTCGGCTGCTTGCTCCGTCATGCGGGCCACATAAGCTAATCGGTCACGCGCATCAGGCATATCTTGTGCAACTTGCTCTAAAATTTTATCCAACCCTAAGCCCTGCAAACTATCATGCAGCATCCTTGTGACATGCCCTACACGGCTAAGCATATCGTCATTAGGTGCCGATGCTTGTATAAACTCGGGTTGTAAGGCTTGTTGCTGTAAAGTTTCGCCAGTCATTTTTACGCCCCTGCCTTCTCAAGCTTCTCAAAAATCTTAGTTAACTTCTCATCTAAGGTGGCGGCAGTAAATGGCTTAACAACATAACCATTAGCACCAGCTTGGGCAGCTGCGATAATATTTTCTTTTTTCGCTTCAGCTGTCACCATCAGTACGGGAATCTTTGCCAATTCAGGATCAGCGCGCATTGTTTGTAATAAAGTCAAACCATCCATATTAGGCATGTTCCAATCAGAAACCACAAACTCAAACCCACCGCCTTTAAGCTTATTTAACGCTATGACGCCATCCTCAGCCTCATCAACATTGGTATAGCCTAACTCTTTAAGTAGATTACGAACAATTCTCCGCATGGTAGAAAAATCATCTACCACAAGAAATTTAGTATTTGGGTTTGCCATGCTTTACTCCGTTAACAATAGTCATTATTAAGTACTCTACATTTTGCTTAACATGCTTACACGCGCATCGCACGTGCAGTATTTGCCATTAAGTAATTTAGCACCAATTTTGGTAAATCATTCAAATGTGCAATTTCATCTACACCACCATGCGCCACGGCCTCTTTGGGCATGCCATACACCACACAGCTAGCTTCATTTTGTGCAAAATTGTAGGCGCCAGCTTGCTTCATGAGCGCCATGCCTGCTGCTCCATCTTTACCCATCCCAGTTAAAATTACACCAATAGCATTTTTACCTGCAAAGGTAGCAGCAGACTCAAACAACACATCTACAGAAGGTTTATGGCGACTCACTGGTGCAGCATCACTTAACTGTGTGACATAATTTGCACCGCTTCTGGCAAGCAAAAGATGCTGATCACCTGGTGCAATATACGCGTGTCCTGGCAATATACGCTCCCCGCCCTGCGCTTCTTGCACTGAAATTTGGCAGAGTGAGTTTAAACGGTTTGCAAATGACTTAGTAAAGCCGGCTGGCATGTGCTGTGTAATCAAAATGCCCGGGCAATCTGAGGGCATTTGCAGTAAAAAGGCTTTAATCGCCTCAGTGCCTCCCGTTGATGCGCCAATAATCAATAGTTTTTCACTACTAATAAGCGGGTTACGAAGCTGTACAGGCGCAGATGTGGCCGCTTGTGCGGCTGATGGACGTGATAATGACGCTATTCTAGCTTGTGACGCAATGCGAATCTTGTCGGTAATAATATCCGTATATTCACGCATACCTTCTGTGATCGACATTTTTGGTTTGGTTACAAAATCTATTGCACCCAACTCTAATGCGCGCATCGTGATTTCCGAGCCTCGCTCAGTCAACGTTGATACCATTACCACAGGCATCGGCCTGAGGCGCATTAACTTCTCTAAAAAATCCAAACCATCCATCTTTGGCATTTCAACATCCAAAGTGAGCACGTCAGGATTTAACTGCTTGATCATTTCACGCGCAACCAGTGGATCAGGCGCAGCTCCCACCACTACCATATCACTTTGACTATTGATAATTTCAGTCAACAGGCTGCGAATTAATGCGGAGTCATCAATCACTAATACTTTTATTTTCATTTAATTACATCTCACGCTTATTATTGATTACCATGTGGGATCAAATATCCAAAACAGTTGTTGCTATAGGGGCTGCTATTAAGGTAGTTTCCGATCAAACCGCCCTTCCTTATCCACTGCTGTAAGATATAAAAACTAGCGATTAAAACAAATCAATTTCACCACCCACATCGCTACTCTTGAGTTTACTGGCATAAGCTTCTTCACGTTTAACCAAGGTGTCGTTATGCATTTGTTTCAACTTTTTAACCAGCACTCTACCCGTTTTTGGAAAGTAATAGACTTTTCTTGGGTAAATATCCAGCAGATCCTCACCTGTGACTCTAATGCGCTCATCTTTAAGAAATTTACGCACAAACACCGCATTACGGTCACCAACATTGGTTGTAGTAAAGCTTTTTAACACATTGCCACCACCAAAAATCTTGGCCTCTAAATTCTCGCGACGCGCACCATTGCGTAGCAATTGGTTAATTAAAACCTCCATCGCATAAGTGCCATAACGCATAGACTCTGAAACCGGGCTATCCTTATCCGCCGTGGCGCTGTCTGGTAGCATAAAGTGGTTCATGCCACCAATTCCCGTTATGCTGTCACGTATGCAAGCCGATACGCAAGAGCCTAGTACGGTTACAATCAGCATATCCTTATCGGTAAAATAATACTCACCTGGTGATATTTTCGCTGCTTCGCAATCAAACGTGCGATCAAAATACAGCGTTGTAGAAATTTCTTCTTCCAACATACTCATAAAACGCTCTCTTTAGAAAGGCTGCCAGCACGCTTAATATTTTTACCATCACTTAAATCGTAAACGGTCTTACCACGCAAATGAAACGCATCAGACACATAAAGAAAGTTTTCTGAATGGCCAGCAAACAATAATGCATGGGGCTTCATCAACGGCACAAAACGGCTCAATATTTTTGATTGCGTGGGTTTATCAAAGTAAATCATTACATTTCTACAAAAAATCACATCAAATGATTCTTTCAATGGCCATGACTCTTCAAGTAAATTAAGCTGATGAAAAGTAATCAGGCTTTTTAATTCATTACGCACACGTACCGAACCTTCATGTGCGCCAGAACCTTTTTGAAAAAAATGTTTACGGCGCTCATCAGATAACTTACTCACACGCTCGTATGGGTACACCCCGCGCGATGCTGTTGCCAACACATTGGTATCAATATCCGTTGCAATAATTTCAACGGGCGGGCTCATGGTGCCAAACGCTTCACAAGCCGTCATTGCAATCGTGTAAGGTTCTTCGCCGGTAGATGCCGCAGAACACCAGATACGAATTGGTTTTTTTAACGTTACAAGGTGTTCGGCTAAAATAGGAAAGTGATGTTCTTCACGAAAAAAAGAGGTCAAGTTGGTTGTTAGCGCATTGGTGAATGCCTCCCATTCGTCAGCATCATTTTCACTTTCAAGGTAATCAAGATACTCTTTAAACGAGTGATACCCTAAACTGCGTAACCGCCGACCAATTCGGCTATATACCATGTCTGATTTAGCTTCTGATAACGAAATACCAGCATGCTGATAAATAAGCTTACGTATTTTGGCAAAATCCTGAGCTGTAAAATTAAACTCTCGGCTTTCATCTTGTTGTTCATTTTTTGCCATTATTGATTCACCATTTAGTTTGCAACTTTAGGCCTTTATGTAGAAGGTCTTTTATAATTATTTAACACAAAATCAATGTCTACTTAACGCTAGAGAACCCGGCATTCACGCTACTCCAAAAGCCCATTTTAGAAACCTTTCGGCTGGCTGAGGATTAGCGTAAATGGCGAATTGATGAGGTTTTGTTATGCTAAATCATGCATAAGTCAATTCAAATCAATCTCTCGGTCAACTAGTTAATTACTTATCAGTGGCTCTTCTTTTTTCTGGATGTGCTGCAAATGGATGTGCTGACTCCTTGTAAACCTTTAGCAAATCAGCAGCTTTTGGCTCACGTGCGATTGCACTTTTAATCGCTTGTTTAGTCGCTCTGTAGTTCCAATCCTGAATACGATCATCCATATCTGCTGATTGGTCAATAAACACACCAACACAGATAAACACATCATCCGCTTCTTCAACCGGAATCGTACCGTCAGCGACGCAATCCATCACCGCCATCGCAATACCGCGTTGAGCCGGGCCAAACATTTGCACTGACTGTTTAGTGTTTCTTAGCGTAACCTTGTTAAACATCACAGTATTAGGTTTAACCATCATGTTGGGGGCAACAATAGCCAGCAATCCATTCACGCCTTCTTTTTGGTCAGTCAAAGTACGACAAAATGCATCTTCTGCAGCACTGCCACGCGGACCCATAATAAGGTCAATATGAGCAACATTTTTAAGGTCCAGATCATTACTGTCTGGGCGATTTTCAATTACCAACGCTTCACCAATTAAAACACGATCAATTACAGCCATTTTATTCTCCTGAATGTCTCAATAAATTCCAAAAAAACCACTAAAAATCAGCATCGTGCACTTATAGCTACACTTAGCCCACAACCACTACCTACGAATGATTTTTAAAGCCACTGGTTTAAAGTTAGCTCTAATTAAAATCACCTTACTACTTCAACAACAGTATTCTAGAACGATTGTGAGTCTGAACATCCTCTATACTAAACACACTCACAGCATTCATCAACTCCTCAGCCTGATCCATCATCGACTCAGCCGCGGCAGCCGCTTCTTCCACTAAAGCCGTATTTTGCTGTGTCACATCGTCCATTTTAATAATCGCATCATTGATTTGCGCAATGCCGGCACTTTGTTCGGTTGATGCGGCAGCAATTTCGCCAATGATATCTGATACGCGTTTTACCGAACTTACAATTTCCTGCATGGTTTCACCTGCGGCTTCCACTTGCTTGGTGCCCTCAGCTGTTTTAATTGCAGAGTCGTGAATTAACTCTTTAATCTCTTTTGCAGCCCCAGCTGATCGCTGCGCCAGGTTACGTACTTCGCCTGCCACTACTGCAAAACCACGACCTTGCTCACCGGCACGCGCAGCTTCAACTGCAGCATTTAGCGCAAGAATATTGGTTTGGAAGGCAATGCCGTCAATCACTGAAATAATATCTTCAATTTTCTTGGCACTGGCATTGATATCCGCCATGGTGCTCACCACGTCAGATACGGCTACACCACCTTTTACTGCCACACCAGAGGCTGCAATCGCCAACTGATTAGCCTGTTTAGCATTATCCGCATTTTGTTTCACAGTTGATGAAAGCTCATCCATGCTTGACGCGGTTTTTTCCAAATTAGCAGCTTGGTCTTCTGTGCGGCGAGATAAATCTGCGTTGCCTTGCGCAATCTCTTTAGCGGCCGTATTAATCGCTTCTGCAGATTGTTTAACAATGACAATCGGCTTCACAATCATCTCTAGCATTTCATTCATACCATCAACAATCTTACGGTAATCACCCTGATGTCTATCGGCATCGGCACGTACAGATACGCGACCATCACGTGCAGCGTCAGCTAACAACTCTGCATCTTCATTTAACGCTTTCAAGTTAGTACGTACCTGTTCGATGGCCTCATTAACAAAAGCTTTTTTACCGGGAAATTTTTCTAATGGTGCATCAAAATCACCTTCACCAAATGCTTTAACACAGGCTAGCGCTTTTTCGGTCAACTCTATCTGTCCCGCTACGATAGTATTTACAGCACTCACTAACTCACTAAAACCGCCTTTAAACAAATGGGCATGTAATGACATATCAATATTACCTTGCGCATGTTCGTTAGTGACCCACTTCACAGAATCCACGGCACCTTTAAGCTTACCTTTGAGACGGTCAAGGTTTTTATTGATTTCAGCTTTTTTACCAGGATATTGACGAATTTGCACATCAAACTCACCATCACCGAGTGCTCGCATCAATTGCGTGACTTCTTCTTTCTCTTGCACATGTGCGCCTACCATTGTATTTACACCATGCGCCATTTCAGCATAAGCACCAGAAAATTCTGAGGTATCAATAGTAGCGTCGATTTCACCTAAGTCATGCTGCTCTGACATCGTTTGCATATCGGCAATAAACGTTTTTACATTGGAACGTAAAAGCTCAACGCCCTCATTGATAAAAGCACGCTGCCCAGGAAAGCGCTCTAATGGCGCATCAAAGTTACCTTTTGAAAATTCTGCAATACAGGCCGTGACTTTGCGCATGACATCCGCTTGGTTAGACGCCATTTCATTCACGTTTTCTGCCATCGTTTTATAACTACCACGGAATTTAGCGGTATTAATCACTGCGCCAATATTACCGGCTTTATTTTCAGCAGACATATTACTTTGCTCATCAATCACAGCCTTGAGCGTTTGCTGCATGCCTCGTATTGAGGCCATTAAACTTGTGGTGTCACCGTTTTCAACTTTAATCGTACTATTCAAATTACCATTGGCAATATCATTTGCGATTTTCGCCACTTCATCTGGCTCACCACCTAATTGCTTGCGTAAATTACGCGTAATCATCACACCAAGCACAACTAAAGCAAATAAAACCAACAGACTAATAATAATCGACACATTGACTGCCTGTGCTTTTGCATCTAAAGCTTTTTCTGCAATTTGTTTGCCTAACGTCGTTTTATAATCCATGTGTGCAGCAATGCTTGCGTTGGCTTTTTCTGCCGGACTGCGTATCGCAATATATAGTGCTTGCGCCAGCTCTTTATCACCTGCGCGTGATGCCTCTAAAATAGGCGACATATCTTGAAAGTAAACATTCAACCCTAGTTTATCTGCTTCAAGTAATTTCCGCTCTTGTTCATCAGAGAGATAAGCTTCATAACTATTGGTTAACGCATTCAACTCGCCTCGCAGTTTTCCAATTGCAGATTCAACCTCATCCATCTGGTCAGCTTCTTTGATAAAGGTATGGTTGGCAAGCCGAATACGCAACGTATTAAACGTATAGCGCAACTTATCCAACTCAACAATGCTAGGAGCAATATTGGTATTGGCATAATTGGTGGTATTAAAAATAGATTCTGTTTGTCGCAAACTTAACACCAATAAAACAATTAACCCTGCAACTGAAATTAAGGTTAATAACATCATTTTTTTTGCAACTGTCATTTTCATTACGCCACTCTTTTCATTTTAAATCATTTAAATATAATTAAAATTTGCCTACTCACTTCAATCTAAAACCTAACTTCAACGCTTTAAAACTCTTCCCAATCACCATCATCACTACTTGCTTTAGTATTTAATTTTGCAGGCGTAGCTTTTATAGCGGCTTTTATCGGCTTTGCTACAGCATGTCTTAACGGGCTATTGGGTGCGCGTCGGTTACCCACAGACTCACCCTCCAGCTGAAACACGCTGACGGCGTTCATCAGTTCATCAGCTTGCTCCATCATAGATTCAGCTGCAGCTGCGGCTTCTTCAACTAAGGCGGTATTTTGCTGGGTTACATCATCCATCTTCATGATAGCCTCATTCACCTGCTCAATACCAGCACTTTGTTCCTGAGATGCCGCAGAAATTTCACCGATAATATCAGTCACACGTTGCACAGAAGTCACCACTTCTTGCATAGTGTTACCTGCATTTTCTACCTGCTTAGTGCCTTCAGCGGTTTTGCTCACTGAATCGGCAATAAGCTCTTTAATCTCTTTGGCCGCCCCTGCTGAGCGTTGTGCAAGATTACGCACTTCACCTGCTACCACGGCAAAACCGCGGCCTTGTTCACCAGCTCTAGCGGCCTCTACTGCTGCATTTAAGGCCAAAATATTGGTCTGAAAAGCAATGCCGTCAATCACTGAAATAATGTCTTCAATTTTTTTAGCACTTTGGTTGATGTTAGCCATGGTAGTCACGACTTGGGCGACAACACGACCTCCTTTAACGGCAACCTCTGATGCAGTAGCTGCAAGTTGGTTGGCTTGTTTTGCATTATCAGCATTTTGCTTTACGGTAGAAGAAAGCTCTTCCATACTTGCCGCAGTTTTTTCCAGATTCGCGGCTTGCTCTTCGGTACGGCGCGATAAGTCAGCATTGCCTTGGGCAATTTCTTTAGCCGCAGTATTGATGGTTTCAACCGCAGTTTTAACTGTAGCAATTGGGCCTACGATCATTTCCAGCGTTTCGTTCACACCACCTACAATTTTACTAAAATCACCTTGATGCGCTGTGGCATCGGCGCGAACAGAAACACGACCATCATGCGCGGCTTCTGAAAGCATTTGCACGTCGCCGACCAATGCATTGATAGCATGAATGCAAGTGTTTAAATTATCTTTCAGGTTATTGAAATCACCTTTATAAACTTCAGTAATCGGCGCTGGAATTTCACCACGCGCAATGCGCTCCACGCTACTTGCCGCCATATTAAGAGGTTTAACCATTGCATCTAGCGTTGCATTTAAGCCTTCAATTACTTTGCGATACTCACCTAAATGGTGCAAAGCATCTGCGCGCACATCTAAAACACCAGCTTCAGCCGATTGTGCCAACAAATTGCCGTCAGCAACCAAGGCTCTAATGGCTAAACCACATGCATTCAAGTTATTTTTAATAATGTTAAAATCACCTTGATATTCAGCAGTAATCTCAGCCGGAATCACCCCTTTAGATAAATTATCCACATAGGCAGCCGCCATATTCAGCGGTTCAATTACGGCTTCTAGCAATTTATTAGCGCCTTCACTTAAATCGCGCATAAATCCATTTGGCAAACCCGTAGTGTCAATCCGTTTAGTCAGGTTACCAGCAACCGTCTGTTCAATCAGCACCGCTACATTTTTCTCTGCGGTTACCTCTGCCGTGCGGTCAGTCCATTGCGTCATACGCCCTAAATAACGGCCATCACTCTCATCATAAACGGGGTTCAGTATTAACTGCAGGTTACGCCCTGCATTGAATGTATCAATCTGTTTAGAACCACCGAATTCAGCCGCAAAGTTCGCTCGATCAGCTTCATTTTCAAGATACTGACCTACTTTACTTCCCATCATGGACTCAACAGTAAAACCAGGATGGCGCATCGCTATAGCAGGCGCCATGGATTTAAAAATATTTTTGGCCGCCTGATTCATATAAATAAGGAAATTGTTCTCATTAGATAGCGTCACTGCCATTGCCGCATTATCTAACGCGGATTTAATGCGACTAATCCCGCTCACAGTTTCAGTATGATTGAAATCCAGACGCGCTTTCAGCGCGCGATTGGCATCCAAGACCGCAGCCATTTCATCACGAGGCCCTGTACGCAATACAGCCTCATGCTCAACCCCTTGCGCACTAGACATCAGGTAACGAGCCGCATCACGAATACGTGGAATGAGGCTCATGTAGAGTGATCCGCCCAAGAAACCTGTAAAAAGAATACCAAACAAAATGAATAAAATACTTTCATTACGCTTGGCGGTATAGTTGGCCTGTGCTGCCTGATAATCCTCTCCCGCCACTTTGAGCTGTAAACTCGTTAGTTGGCTAATCTTGTCAGACAAGGGATCTATCGCCGGATACAGCTCAGTTGTTGTAAACGCAGCGATACGTTCCTGATTTTGGCTACTGAGAATACTTTGTAAAGACGCTGTAGCAACGTTTGCTTTGGCAAACAGAGGTTCGGCTTCCTGAATCAGTTGTTTTTCTTCTGGCACCAATTTAGTTGCAATATAAGCCTTCCAATTCTTATCGACTTCTACTAACGCTTCATTAACATTGGTCTGACCTTGTGACCAGCTCATATTGCCATTGCGAACTTTGTGCGCGGTATCGACTATATTCACCGCATACATATCTGCAACCACTTTGAGCTGTTGTAATGGAACGACGCGATCCTGATACACACTGGATAGCTTGTCATTACTGTAATCAATACCTCTTAGGCCATCATAGCCAAGCGCAACACTGGTGAGCGTAACCACAACAAATATTAAAATAATCCGAGCTTTTAATGAGAATCTGCGCCTGTAATTACTTAGTTTTGCTACTAGAGTTTGTGTCCAACTCAATCCTTCTTTAATCGCCTTGTAATCACGTATTGCACCGTCTATTTGCTGACGCGACGGTTTTTTGCGCACTGAGATATATCCTGCTGGCTGGCCATTTTCTACAATAGGCGAAACAATCGCTTCTACCCAATAATGATCTCCGTTTTTACAACGATTTTTAACAATACCAATCCACGGGTCACCTGCTTGCACTGTGTTCCATAGGTCTTCAAATGCCTCTGACGGCATATCAGGATGGCGCACGATATTATGGCTTTGCCCAATTAACTCCTCTTCTGTAAATCCACTTATATCAATAAAGTCACGATTAACAAAGGTGATTAGACCTTTTAAATCGGTTTTAGAAGTAATCTTTAAATCGTCTTTTAACTCTACTTCACGCTGTGTGACTGGCATGTTGATTTTCATGACTAGACTTCTCCTATGACTTTAAATTAAGCTTAAAACTGCAAATTTATACATTAAATACACTTAACTAGTAATAATCATTACGCATCATGTGTATATTTTTAACATCAAAAACATTAACTAGCTTACCCTTATCACTACATAATTAACGCTTTTAAATACTCGCCAATGTGCATGTCCTGCATTGATCTGCCAGTATTTTTAAAACTCAGCCCAATCGTCATCATCACCGTTAACTTGGCTTACTTTCTTTAACGCACTGGGTTTACGGCCTTTAGTCACTGCTTCAATCTCGCTAATCGCATTGATAGTACGTTTAGAAGTTTTTGAGAACTCGCCGCCTAACAATTGTTTTGCCGTAGCTTGATCATGGTCATGCATGCTGCGCACAATATGGCCTACGCTTTGATGGAACTCCGCGTGGGCTGTT